>NZ_JBEXHC010000002.1:313268-349359 GCF_040607655.1 Streptomyces sp. NPDC005266 | reverse complement strand
CGTCGGACCAGTCGTCAATCCGGCAGCGCGGTGAGGAGGACCCCGGTACCCTCCTCACCGCGCCTGGTTGACGGGTTCTGCCCGGAGCCCCAGGCTTGGTCCGTACCGATCATGGGCCGGGAGGGGCTGGGGATGAGCGGCAGGGCCGTAGTGGTGGGCGGCGGACTGGCGGGAACGCTGGCGGTGGGTGCCCTGATCGGGCACGTGGACACGGTCACCATCGTCGAGCGCGACCGCTACCCCGACCGGCCTGTCTTCCGCAAGGGCGTCCCTCAGAGCCGCCATCTTCATGTCTTCCTCAGCGGCGGACAACTCGCCCTGGAAACGCTGCTGCCCGGGACGCTCGCGGAGCTGGAGGCGGCGGGCGCGCGCCGGATGGAGGCGCCACGGGATGTGATCACCAAGGGGTCGAACGGCTGGGCGCGCCGCTACCACGAGGGCAGACACGCCGTGATCAGCTGCACCCGTCCACTCTTCGACGCCACCGTGCGGAAGCGGGTGCTCGCCGAAGCCGCCGGATCCGGGACCCGGGTGGAGGTGCTGGAGGCGAGCGAAGCCCTCGGGCTGCTCGGCAGCGCCGAACGGGTGACCGGCGTACGGGTGCGCTCGCGCGATGCGGGCCGCGCCGAGCGCGACCTCCACGCCGACCTGGTCGTCGACGCCTCCGGACGCGCCTCGCGCGCCCCCCAGTGGCTGGCCGAACTCGGCCGCCCGGCGCCGCGCGAGGAGGTCGTCGATGCCGGAATCGGCTACTGCACGCAGATGTTACGGCCCACCGAGCCCCTGGACATGGCCGTGGTCCTCCAGCCGCGCCCCGACTGCCCGCGCGGCGCCGCATGGGCGCCCGTCGAGGATGGCAACTGGCTGCTGACCCTGTCCGGTGCGCGCGGCCAGCACCCGCCGACCGAGGAGTCAGCCGTACTCGACTTCGTGGAATCCCTCGGCGAACCGCATCTGGTCGACAACCTCAGAACCTCGGACGCCGTGTCGCCCCCGTACGGATTCCGCGACACCTCCAACCGCCGTCGGCACTACGACGCTCCGGGCGGTGTCCCCGAGGGATTCCTCGCGGTCTCGGACGCCGCCTGCACGTTCAACCCCGTCTACGGGCAGGGCATGGCGGTCGCCGCGCTGAGCGGCCTGGCCCTGCGCGAGGTGCTCGCCGACGGCGGCCTGCGGCCGGGCTTCGCGGCCACGGCACAGCGCGCGGTCGCACGGGCGAGCGACACCGCCTGGCTGACGGCCGTCGGCGCGGACCGCCCATACGCCGAGAACGCGACGCCGCCGGGCCTCGCCGAGCGGATGCAGACCTGGTACTTCGGCCGCCTGGTCGACCGGGCGGCGATGGACCCGGTGGTCGGCGCGGCCTTCCGCGACATCACCCACCTGGCCGCCGGCCCCTCCCGACTGCTCTCCCCCGCCGTAGCGCTCCGCACGATCCTGCTGCCGCGCGGAACGGGCCTGGCCGCGATGCCGCTGCGGGCCGAAGCCGCGCCGGGCTGACCGCGGCCCGGCCCCCGGCCGGAGCGGGCCGGGAGCGTACTTCCGGCCCGCTCGGGTCAGTCGTTCACGTACGGGCGGCCGCCGCGGCATTGGCGAAGCCGAAGCTGTCCTCGACCTCGGCCTCCTCCGCGGCGTTGGGGTAGGGGTTGGTGCATGAGGTCCCGGCGGTCGAACCGGACATCAGACTGGAGCACGGCCCCGGCTTCCGGTCGGGCAGGCCGAGGATATGGCCGAGCTCGTGCGAGGAGATCCGTACGGTGTCGTAACCGTCGTCGACGGCCTGGCGGCCGAAGTAGATCGTGCCGTTGCCCAGGGTCGTCGAGACGGTGCGGGGCCAGCCGTTGTCCGCGACGATGCGGACGTTCGCCCGCTGTCCGGACGCTACCGGTGTGAGCTGTACGTTCACCACGCTCTCGTTCCAGACCGCCGCGCCCTTGGCCACGGCGTCCTTGAACTCGGCGGCGCCGGTGGCGTCGTATGTCACCACCCGCGTGGCGGCGATGCGCTCCGCCGTGGCGGCGGGGGCGGCCACGGCCTGGCCGCCGCCCGCCAGGGCGAGCACCGCGGCCACGGCGGCGGGTAAGGCGCGGGCGAGCGTGCGGGATGTCACGATCGGCCTCCTCATGGGGAAGGATCCACTGCGGATGTAGGCATGGACATGACGCGTGACCTTGCCTCATCGGCCACTCTGCCCACACCCGGCCGTATCCAACCAGCAGGCGCGCCCACGGCCGGAACGGGTCACAGCGGTCCCGCTCGGACCTCTAGAATCGCCGGATGGCTCTCCTCCCCGACCACCCCGACAACGATCCGCGTGACGATTCCAGTGAGGCCCTGCGCGTCCTGCACCGCGTCTTCGGATACGACGCGTTCCGGGGAGGCCAGCAGGAGATCATCGAGCATGTGATATCCGGTGGTGACGCGCTGGTCCTGATGCCGACCGGCGGCGGCAAATCGCTGTGCTACCAGATCCCCGCGCTCGTCCGGAAGGGCGTCGGGGTCGTCATCTCGCCGCTGATCGCGCTCATGCAGGACCAGGTCGACGCGCTGCGGAATCTGGGGGTGCGGGCCGGATTCCTCAACTCCACCCAGGATCTGGACGAGCGGCGACTGGTGGAGGCCGAGTTCCTCGCGGGCGAGCTCGACCTGCTCTATCTCGCCCCCGAGCGGCTGCGGGTCGAGTCGACGCTGCGGCTGCTGGAGCGGGGCACGGTCTCGCTGTTCGCCATCGACGAGGCGCACTGCGTGGCGCAGTGGGGACACGACTTCCGGCCCGACTATCTGGCCCTGTCCGAGCTCCATGAACGCTGGCCGGACGTGCCCCGGATCGCGCTGACCGCGACCGCCACCGAGGCCACCCACGCCGAGATCGCGTCCCGGCTGAAGCTGCAGGACGCCCACCACTTCGTGGCGAGCTTCGACCGCCCGAACATCCAGTACCGGATCGCCCCGAAGAACGATCCGAAGCGGCAGCTGCTGGAGCTGCTGCGCACCGAGCACGCGGGCGACGCGGGCATCGTCTACTGCCTGTCCCGCTCCTCGGTGGAGAAGACCGCCGAGTTCCTGGTCAGCAACGGGATCGCGGCGGTGCCGTATCACGCGGGCCTCGAGGCCCGGACCCGCGCCGAGAACCAGGCGCGCTTCCTGCGGGAGGACGGTCTGACCGTGGTGGCCACGATCGCGTTCGGCATGGGCATCGACAAGCCCGATGTGCGGTTCGTGGTGCATATGGACCTGCCCAAGTCCGTCGAGGGCTACTACCAGGAGACGGGCCGCGCCGGGCGTGACGGTCTGCCCTCCACCGCATGGCTGGCGTACGGGCTCCAGGACGTGATCCAGCAGCGCAAGATGATCGACACCTCGGAGGGCGACGATGCCCACCGGCGCCGGCTCGGCGCTCATCTCGACGCGATGCTGGCGCTGTGCGAGACCGTCGAATGCCGCCGGGTCCAGCTGCTCGCCTACTTCGGCCAGCAGAGCACCGCGTGCGGCAACTGCGACACCTGCCTCACCCCACCGGAGTCCTGGGACGGCACGGTCCCCGCACAGAAGCTGCTGTCGACGATCGTCCGGCTGAAGCGGGAGCGGAACCAGAAGTTCGGCGCGGGCCAGATCATCGACATCCTGCTCGGCAAGAAGACGGCCAAGGTCATCCAGTTCGACCATGACGCGCTGTCGGTGTTCGGCATCGGCACGGAGCTGCGCGAGGCCGAATGGCGCGGTGTGGTACGGCAGTTGCTGGCCCAGGGTCTGATCGGCGTCGAGGGCGACTACGGCACGCTGGTGCTCACCGATACGAGCGCCGAGGTGCTGAACCGGCAGCGCGAGGTCAGGCTGCGGCGCGAGCTGGAGAAGGCGGCGCGCGCCGGGAAGGGGAAGTCCGGGGCGTCGGGATCGTCCGGGAAGGAGCGGAAGGCGCCGGTGGATCTGCCCGAGGAGGCCGTGCCGGTCTTCGAGGCGCTGCGGACGTGGCGTGGTGCCACCGCGAAGGAGCAGGGCGTCCCCGCGTATGTGATCTTCCACGACGCCACACTGCGCGAGATCGCCACCCGGGCCCCCACGACGCTGGACGAGCTCGGCACGGTGAGCGGTGTCGGCGAGAACAAGCTCGCGAAGTACGGGCAGCAGATTTTGGACACACTCGCGGCGGAGTAGCGCGAGGGGTGTGCCGTACGGGCCGGGATCTGGGCCCGTACGGCATCAGCCTCACAGCTCCTTGATGCGGATGTTGCGGAACGAGACCACATCGCTGGTGCTGTGGGTCTGCAGACCGATGTATCCGGAGGCATACCGACGGCCGTCCGTGCCGGGGTCGTCGGCGCGCGGCGGGGTGAACTCCTGGCCGCCCGCGTTCTCGAACTCATTGATCAGCACACCGTTGCGGTAGACCGAGTAGTGCTGGCCGACCACCCGGACCTCGTAGTCGTTCCAGCTCCCCTTGGGGGTGACACCCGCACCGCCGAGCCCGACCCGGTCGAAGCCGTAGATCGAGCCCGTCTTGTACATGTCGCCGTCGGGACGGTCGAGGATCTGCACCTCGTGCCCGTATTTGATGGCGACCCACTCGGGGCGGGACTCCTCCGGGTGGTCATGCACATTCGGGAAGCGGACGAAGACACCGCTGTTGGCGTTGCCGGCCCCCGGTGCGTCATCGCGGAACTGCAACTTCAGGGAGAAGTCGTCGTACGTCCGCTGCGGGAACCACAGCATGCCCATGCCCTCGACCGTGGAGCTGCTGGTGATGGTGGAGTCGTCGTTCAGCCCGAAGGCCCCGCCGCCCACGTGCTGCCACTTGTCGAAGGACTTCTTCGTACCGTCGAAGAGATCGCGGTAGCCCTCGCTCTGGCCGGGCTTGCCGATCCCGGACTGCTCGGCGGCCTCGTTGATCAGGCCGTATTCGCGCTGGTCGATGACGCCGTCGGCGAGCAGCTTGTCGGTGACCGCGGTGATGTGCTTGAGGAAGAGGGCGTGGGAGGACCAGTCCTTCTCGTCCTCGATCAGCTCATTGATGGTGCAGCGGCTTCGGGTGATGCGGTTGGGGACGCCGGTGTCGACCGTGCCGACGATGACGGTGAGCCGCTCGTCCCACTCCGGGCACGCGGGGGCGGGCACGCCGCCGCCCTCGGCCACGGTGAACGCCACCTGCCCCGCCCGGGAGGTGTTGCCCGCCTTGTCGGTGGCGCGGTGGGCAAGGGTGTGCCGGCCCACGCGGTCAATGACGACGGGGGCGGTGTAGGCGAGGTAGGGGCCACCGTCCAGCGAGTACTCCGTCTTGTCCACACCGGACTCGGCGTCGGTGGCGGTGATGGTCACCTTGGCGGTGCCCACGTAGTTGCCGTCGGAGTTCTTGGCGCCCTCGACCTTCGCGGAGGTCACCGGGGGCGTGGTGTCCTGGGTGGGCGGGGCGACGACGCGGAAGTCCACCGACTTCACCGCCGACACATTGCCCGCCTTGTCCGACGCCCGGTACCGCACCGTGTGCGCCCCTGTGGCATGGACCATCACCGGCACGGTGTACGGCTGGTACTCGCCCTGATCCACGGCGAATTCGATCCGGTTGACGCCGGATCCGGTGTCGGAGGCGGTGACAGTGACGGTGGCCATGTCGATGTACGCGCCGGACGGGTCCTTCTCACCGGACACGGTGGCCGACGTCTCGGGCGCGGTGGTGTCATCCGTGGGCGGCGCCACCACGGTGAAGTCGGCCGACTTCACCTGCGACACGTTTCCGGCCTTGTCGGTGGCCCGGTAGCGGACCGTGTGCGCGCCGACCTCGTGCACCATCACCGGCGCGGTGTACGGCTGGAAGGCCCCGTCCCCCATCGCGTACTCGATCTTGTCCACGCCCGAGCCCTCGTCGGTGGCGGACACGGTGACCGTGGCCATGCCGATGTACGCGCCGTCCGCGTTCTTCTCGCCCTCGACCTTCGCCGCGGTCTCGGGCGCCGTGGTGTCCTCGCCCCCGCCGCCGTCGGTGACGACGAGAATGCCCTGCATCTCGCCGTGGCCGGGGATGGTGCAGTGGTAGCGGTAGCGGCCGGGGGTAAGGGTGACCTCGGCGGTGTGCTTGCCGCCGCTGTCGTCCGAGGGGTTGGCGAGGATGTTCAGCGGGACGTCGTTGTTGTACTCCGGATCGGAGACGTCGAAGGTCAGAGTGTGCGGCATCCCCATGGTGTTACCGGTGGCGACACTGTTCTCGAAGACGATGGTGGTCTTCCCGGCGACCGCCGTGGTGGGCGCCGAGGTGTACTTCGTGATGTCGTCGCCCGCGGTCCAGGTGAGCGTCTGCTGGACGGCCTGCCGGGTGTCGTCCTGCCCGTAGGCAGCGGCCGCGGTCGCCGAGCTCAGTCCGAGGATCATGAGCAGCGCGGCGAGCAGCGCCGTCCATGGTCTGGGGGGTTCTGGGCGCGTTCGTGCCACCATTACTCCGCCTTCCTGGCCAGATCCTTGGCGAGCGGAGTGGGCTCGCCGCCCTGGTAGGTGATGTGCCACAGCGCCGACTTGGCGTCGGAGGTGAAGAAGCCACGCCCGTAGTCGAGGACGTACAGCGAGCCGTCCGGGGCGAACTTCCAGTCCATGAGGTTACGGATGCCGTCTCCACCCACCGGGATGATCTTCTTGAGCGATTCGGCGTGGACGGGCAGTCCGCCCTTGCCGACGGTCCCGGGGTCGGTCAGCACGGCGTGGCGCGGCTGGTCACCGTCGTAGAAGTCACCGACGAACCACTTGCCGTCCCAGTACGCGGGCCACTTGGTGGTGCTGTTGCTCGTGGCGTCGTACCGGTAGACCGGGCCGTTCATGGTGGCCTGGCCGCCGCCCTTGAGCCACGGGAGCAGGAACTTCTGTTCCGACGTCCGGTAGCTGGGGATGCCGTTCGCGTCGCGCGGATAGTCCGGTCCGCCGCCCTGGGGCGAGTACCAGATGGTGTTCGCGGTGATCGGCGGCAGGTTCACCAACCCGTCGTTGTTGGGTGACTCGTTCTTGGGGCGGTCGCAGTCGTACCAGCCCAGCGGCTTGCTGGGGTCGGGCAGATTGCGATCCCGGTACGGCTGCTTGTTGCCCATGCAGAAGGGCCAGCCGTGATTGCCCGCCTTGGTGATGGCGGCGAAGGTGTCGTACTTGGCCGGGCCCCAGGTGGTGCTGGGCTCGCCGGCGTCGGGGCCGACCCAGCCGGCGTAGAGGATGTCGGTCTTCTGGTCGACGAAGATACGGGCCGGGTTGCGCACCCCCATCACATAGATCTCGCCACGGGTCTTGCCCCCGCCCTCGTCGGGCTCCTCGCCGGTGAAGAGATTGCCCTCGGGGAGGGTGTAGGTGCCGTCGTCCTCGGGGTGGATCCGCAGGATCTTGCCGTTGAGGTTGTGGGTGTTTCCGGCGGTGCGGCGGGCGTCGGCGAAGGACACGCCCTTGTAGTTGGGCTGCGGGTTGTTGCCGGAGTACCCGTCGCTGAACCGGGAGGAGTTGTTGTCGCCGGTGGCGATGTAGAGATTGCCCTTGGAGTCCCAGGCCATCCCCCCGCCCGCATGGCAGCAGCTGTGGATCTGCACCGGCCAGGAGAGCAGGACCTTCTCCGACCCGAGGTCCAGCTTGTTGGTCTTCGGGTTCAGGGTGAAGCGGGAGACGCGGCGCTCGGCCATCCGCGTGTCCCGGTTGATCCGGGAGTGCGGGGTGTAGTGGAGATAGACCCAGCCGTTGGAGAGGAAGCCGGGATCGAGCTCGATGCCGAGCAGCCCTTCCTCGTTCTTGATGAGCTCGTCGCCACCGCCCTTGTTGCCGAAGACGGTGAGGGCGCCGGCAAGGGTGACTTTGCCGGTGGCCGGGTCGTACACATGGATCTGGCCCTGCCCCTTGCCGATGTCGGGGTCGTTCCAGTCGGTGACCACGGGGGCGCTGTTGTCGCCACCGCCGCGCCCGATGTACAGCACCCGGCCGTCCTTGGCGGTGACCAGCCCGTGCGGCTCGCCGATCTGATCGGACTGGCCGGGCTGATTGGGCTTGGTGACGCGCTCGGCCTTGTAGTTGGCGGTGATGGTGGCCTGGCAGTCGGCCCGGGCGAGCCGGGTCGTCCACAGCAGCGCGCCACGCAGATGGGCGCGGAAGTCGGCTTCCTGGAAGCCGGCCGCGGTGCCTCCCATACCGGTGTAGAAGGACCGGCCACCGTCGTAGTCACGGCACCAGGAGATGGGGTGGTCCCAGCCGTTGGCACCCGCGCCCGGCTGGTAGCTGCTCTCCCGGACCCGGGCGACGGTGTGCACCTTGCCGGAGGGGTTGGCCGACCAGTTGAGCCACTTGTCCGGGCGCTTCCACTCCAGCGGCAGGTCCTTGGTGGCCGGGTTGACGTGGTCGCCCACCTCCACCACGGCCCGCTGGACGGCGGTGGGGCTGGTGGCGGCGGGGCGGGCGCCGACGAGCCCGGTGTACCAGTCGGAGTACGGCTCGTTGCGGGCCGCGTCATGGATGCCGAGGAAGCCGCCGCCTGCCTCCATGTACGCCTCGAGACCGGCTTCCTGCTCCGGGTCGAGCACATCGCCGGCGCCGGTCAGAAAGACGACCGCGTTGTACGTGCCGAGCTTGGCCGTGGTGAAGACGGAGGCGTGGGCGGTGGCGTCGACCCTGAAGCGCTCGGCCGCCGGGCCCTGCGCGCCGATCTTCTCGATGGCCGCGATGCCCGCGTCCACGGTCGGCGGCTCGTCCCCGGCCGAGGCGTGGAAGACCAGCACCCGTACGTCGTCACCGCCCGGCGGGGACGGCAGCGCGAGCGGCGCACGATCCTCGGGCCGGGCGGCGGCCGGGGTGCCGCCCAGCATGGTCGCGGTGAGGGCGCCGAAGAGCAGCGCCGCCATCCCCGCACGTCTTCCCCGCAGCCGACGCGCCGTCAGCGCTCGCCTTTCTGAGGGCTTTTGATACGGTTCGTCCCGCATTGGTCACCCATCCCTCTCACGTACTGGAAACACCGTTGAAGGAAGCTAGACGTCTTTTCGCAAGCCGCCAATAGCTATGACCGCCATTCAACTAACTTTGTCCTGAGCGTGGATGAACGAACATTCTCCGGCTACGGTGAGATCCATTCCCCGGGGCATGTGCGCAGCGGTAACGACAGTGGTAACGCAGCGAGTTGGGAGAGCGATGAGCGACGCACCCGGCACCATGCCCAGACGCGGATTCAGCCGGCGGCTGCTGGCCGGCGGTGCGGCAGCCGCGGCCGCCGGCCCCCTGGCCCTCGCCTCCCCCGCCGCAGCGAAGGCGCCGTCCGGCACGGTCCGTACGGCAGCGGCGGGCGGCAACGTCCGCCGTCTGAAGCTCTACGCGGAGAAGCTGCCGGACGGCCAGATGGGCTACGGCCTGGAGAAGGGCAAGGCATCCATCCCCGGCCCGCTGATCGAGCTGACCGAGGGCGACACCCTGCACATCGAGTTCGAGAACACCATGGACGTCACGGTCAGCCTCCATGTGCACGGACTCGACTACGACACCGCCAGCGACGGCACCCAGCTCAACCGCAGCGCCGTGGAGCCGGGCGGCACCCGCACCTACACCTGGCGCACGCACGCCCCGGACACCCGCGCGGACGGCACCTGGCGGCCCGGCAGCGCGGGCTACTGGCACTACCACGACCACGCGGTCGGCACCCCGCACGGCACCGGCGGCCTCCGCAAGGGGCTGTACGGTCCCGTGGTGGTGCGCCGGGCGGGCGACATCCTGCCGCAGAAGCAGTTCACGATCGTCTTCAACGACATGACGATCAACAACAAGTCCGGGCATGACGCGCCCGAGTTCCGGGCGACGGTGGGCGACCGGGTCGAGATCATCATGATCACGCACGGCGAGTACTACCACACCTTCCATATGCACGGGCACCGCTGGGCGGACAACCGCACCGGGTTGCTCACAGGGCCGGACGACCCGAGCCGGATCATCGACAACAAGATCACCGGACCGGCCGACTCCTTCGGCTTCCAGGTGATCGCCGGGGAGAACGTCGGCGCGGGGGCCTGGATGTACCACTGCCACGTCCAGAGCCACTCCGACATGGGCATGGCCGGACTCTTCCTGGTCGCCAAGCCCGATGGCACCATCCCCGGCTACGACCCGCACCATATGACCGCGCAGCGCGGGCCCCGAGCGCGGTGATGCGGCGGGCGGGAGTGCGGCCACCACCCGCCCGGCTTGGCATGGAGGCAGGTGGCCGGCGCTGGGCGGCGGCCTTCTCGGCTGTGACCGGGCCCGAGCGCTTCGCGTCGTCGACGAACGCACATACCGCGGCGTCGTGTTCCGTCCCCCGGCGGACCTGGATCACTACGCTGCCCATCCTGGGATCGACGTCCCAACCGCTCACCCGGCCGGGGCCGCCTTCTTCGCGGCCTTCCGCACGACCAGGAGCTGCCGAAGGACTTCCCCGCGGCGCGCATCGCCTTCGGCTCCAGCAGCATGGCGTGGCCGCGGCCTCCCGGACCGGCCTCGGCCGCGCCTGGTCCGCGGTGAGACCGAGGTCCTTGCCGAGGGCGCGGACGGGCCCGGCGGCGGGGGCGATGGACTCAGGGAGTCTCGTCCGGGTCCCGGTTCAGCGGGCGCACCTGGGCGACGGTACGGACATGGCGGCGCATGGCCGTGGCGGCGCATGGCCGTGGCGGCGGCCTTGGAGCGCCGCTCGGCGATGGCGTCCAGAATGCGCTGATGCCGGTCGAGTGAGCGCTGGGGAGGGCTCCGGCCGGGGCCCAGTGACGGGAGCGCTCGATGTCCGATGAACTCATCTCGATACTCGTGCTGGTGGTGGTCTTCGTCATCGCCACCATCTGGTCGATCAAGCGGCGCACGGCGCGTCAGCCGGGCGGCAGCGGAAGCCAGAGGGACTCGCCCGGGGCGACCCTCAGGACACGGTCGGCGAGCCGCACCTCGATCGGCGGCTCCTCCGAGTCCGGCACACTGATCCACAGCCGTCCGGACCGCATGCGCAGGGCGACGCCCCAATGGCCCCGGTAGCGCACCGAGAACCCGTACTCCGACAGCTGGGGGAGCGGCACCGGATCCAGCCACAGGGCGTCCTCGCGGGTCTCCAGCCCGGTGAGTCCGCGCTGCACCAGATCGAGGGTGCCGCCCATGGCGCCAAGGTGGACGCCTTCGCCCGTCGTGCCGCCCTGCACATCGGCGACATCGCCGATCAGCGCCTCCTGGCAGTACCGCCATGCCTCGGCCCGCCGCGCCCGTACCAGCACCCAGCCGTGGACCAGCCCGCTGAGGGTCGAGCCGTGGCTGGTGCGGCGCAGGTAGTACGCCACCGTCGCGCGCCAGGTGTCGTCGTCGAGGACGTAGCCCAGTCGCCGGAAAAGGGCCGACAGTTCGGCGGGCGAGAAGAGATAGCCGAGCATCAGCGCATCGGCCTGTTTGGACGCCTGGTAGCGGTTGACGGTGTCGCCCTCGGACTCCAGGATCCGGTCCAGCCAGCGGATGTCGCCGTAACGGGCGCGATAGCCGTCCCAGTCGAGTTCGGCGAGCGACTCATAGCCGTCGAACTGGCTGATGACGCCCTGGTGGAAGGGGACTCGCAGCCGTCGGGAGACCTCGTCCCAGCGGTCCGGCTCGGCGGGTTCGAGGCCGATGCGCTCGAACAGCTCCCGGCGGCGCGGCTCGGGCAGGGTACCGGCCAGCTCCAGCGCCCGGGCGAGCACCCAGGCGGCGGTGACATTGGTGTAGGCGTTGTCGTCGAGGCCGGGGCGGTCGGCGCCGGGACACTTCTCGTGGTACTCGTCGGGGCCGACCACACCGCGGATGCGGTACCGCCCGTGCGCCGGGTCGAGGACGGCGGCGTCCGCCCAGAAGCGGGCGATCTGGAGCAGCATCTCGGCGCCCTTGGTGTGCAGGAACTCGGCGTCGCCGCTGGCCTGGCAGTACTGCCACACGTCGTACGCGACGGCCGAGCCGACATGGTGCTGGAGCCGGGAGTGGTCGGGCAGCCAGCGGCCGGAGCGCGGGTTCAGATGAAGGAACTGGGTCTCCTCGCGCCCGTCGCCGCCGCTCTGCCACGGGTACATGGCACCGGCCCGCCCGGCGTCCGCGGCGGCGCGGCACGCCTGGGGCAACCGCCGGTGGCGGTAGGACAGCAGGGCCCGGGACACCTCGGGCAGGTGCAGATTGAGATACGGCAGGACGAACAGCTCGTCCCAGAAGACATGGCCGCGGTACGCCTCACCGTGCAGCCCCCGGGCCGGTACGCCCGCGTCCAGCTCCGCGGAGTGCGGTGAGAGCGTCTGCAGGACGTGGAAGAGATGGAGCCGCAGGATGTGACCCGCCTCGCCGGGCACCTCCAACGCCGCCTCGCGGCACAGGTGTTCCCACGCCGTCCGGTGGGAGTCCAGCAGCTCGGGGAAGCCCGATGCGTGCCCCACCCGGTCCAGGGCGGCGCTCAGCGGCTCGCCGATCGCCGGGTCCCTGGAGGTGTGCACCGCCACCGTCTTCTCGACGGTGACGGGCTCCCCCGGCGCGAGTGGCACCGTGAGGGTCCGGACGGCCGCGTGGCCGGTGAGCCGCTGCCCGGTGGCCGCGGGAGCGCCCTCGACGGTCCGGGTGCGCGCGGCCATGGCCACGCGGACGTCCGAGGTGGAGGTGCGGCAGTGCAGCCATACGGTGTCGGGGGTGGCGGCGCCGGTACGGATGCCGGTCAGATGGTGGCCAGCCAGCCGGCGGTAGCGGGCCACGCCCGTGTTGGCCACCGCGCCGTCGAGCGCGGATTCGATCTCGACCGTGCCCGGTCTGCCCTCGGCCCGGAAAGTGGTCCGCATCGCCGCCAGATGCGGATCCCCATGTGGACGAGCCGGTGCTGCTCGACGTCGAGCGTGGCATCCCGGCCGGTGAACCGCAGCCGCCGGAGCAGTGTGCCGTGCCTGAGGTCCAGGGTCTGCCGGTAGCCGGCCAGTTCGCCGCCGTCGGGCGAGAGCCAGCCGCCGGGCGCGCGGTCCGGATCGTGGATCCGGTAGCGCAGCGGCAGCCAGTTCGGCAGGTTGACCATGTCCTCGTTCTCGACCTGCCGTCCGGCGACCGTCGAGACCAGCCGGTTGTAGCAGCCCGCCGCGTAGGTACCCGGGTAGTGCACCTCATCGGCGGTGGTCTCGGGCGCCGCGCCCCGGGTGGCGACATAGCCGTTGCCCAGGGTGCACAGCGACTCGCGCAGCCGCTCCTCGGCGGGCTCGTAGCCCTCGTACTCCCACACCCAGTCCGACATCGCCGCTCACCGGCTCTCCTCCTCGACCCCCTCATTGTGGTCCGGCGCCCGGCGAGTTCACGGGCTGCGCCGCGCGCTCAGCGAAGAAAGTGCTGTTGCCTTGCGTTCACTGTTGACAGGTTCTGTTGAAGATGGCGCAATGGCGGCGCCCCACTTGTCCCAACAGCTGTTCCAGCAAGGAGGACATGTGCGATTCCGTTCAGCTCTCGCCAGATCCGTGATCGCGCCCCTGGCCCTGACGCTCGGCGCGCTCGGGTTACTCCCCGCCGCGGCCGACACCCCCTCCGACGATCCGGTCGTCCACGGCCTCCGGGGCGACTACTACCTCCAGTCCGCCCCGGGGGCCTTCGACTTCCACGAGCTCAAGGCGACCAGCCTCGACACCTCCCTCGACTTCGACAACCTGGAGCCGAGGCTGCAGAGCGCCACCGGCCGGTCCGACGACGTCAGCGTCCGGTGGACCGGCCGGATCACCCCCGAGCGCACCGGTGGACACACCTTCTCGATCATCGGGGACAACGGCTTCCGACTGTGGATCGACGGCCGCCCCGTCATCGACCACTGGGTCGACGACTGGGACAAGGAGCAGACCTCCGCACCCATCGAACTCACCGCGGGCCGCGCCTACGACATCAAGGTCGAGTACTTCGAGCACTACGGCGGCTCCAACCTCCGTCTGTCCTGGACCCCGCCGGGCGCGGCGAAGACCCCGGTGCCCGCCTCGGCGTTCCGGCTGCCCGCGGACTTCGACTACGACGGCCCCCTCAGCAGCGCCGTCCAGCCCGACGGCCGTACGCTCCTGATGGACTTCGCCCGGCCCCTCACCACTCCCCCGGCCGATCTGCCCACCCATCTGACCGCCGTCATCGGCGGCGCCGCCTGGCCGCTGGGACATGCCCGGCTGGACCCCGCCGACCCGTCCCGGCTGCTGCTCACCCTCAAGGAGCCGGTGGTCGGACGGGGCGGCGAGGCAGTCGTGCGCTACGACGGCAAGGGCGGCCTCTCCAGCGACAAGGGCGCCATCGGCCCGTACCTGGCCATCGGCGCCAACCACTCGACGTACCAGCTGACCACCCCCTGGGCCGATGACGTCAGCGCGGACAACTCCCACCCCGAGTACCCGCGCCCGCAGCTGACCCGCGATCAGTGGCGCAACCTCAACGGAACCTGGCAGTTCGCCGCCGCCGAGGACGGTCAGTCGCCCCCGTTCGGGCAGCGGCTGGCGGAACGGATCCTGGTGCCGTACCCGGTCGAGTCCAAGCTGTCCGGGCTGGAGCGCCATGAGGACCGCATGTGGTACCGGCGGACCTTCACCGTCCCCGCCGGCTGGAAGGTCGGCGAGGGAAAACGGCTTCGGCTGAACTTCGACGCCGTGGACTGGCAGGCCCGGGTGTACGTCAACGGCAAGCAGGTCGCCGACCACCGGGGCGGCTACGACCGGTTCAGCGCGGACGTCACCGACGCCCTGCGGCCCGGCCGCACCCAGGAGCTGATCGTCGGCGTCTACGACCCCACCGACGCCCCCGGCGGCGAGAACCCGCCCATGGGCAAGCAGCGCCTCGACCCCAGCGGCATCTTCTACACCGCCTCCTCCGGAATCTGGCAGACCGTCTGGATGGAGCCGGTCGCCACCGACCATATCGACACCCTCAAACTGACGCCCGACGTCCCCGGACAGACCCTCTCCGCCGACGTCCGCGGCGTACGGGACGGCGTGCCCGTCACGGCGACCGCGTACGACGGAAGCCGCCCGGTCGGCACGGCGACCGGCCGCACCGGCTCCCCCCTCTCCGTACCGGTCCCCTCCCCGCATCTGTGGTCCCCCGACGACCCCCATCTGTACCGGCTGAAGGTCACGGTCGGCCAAGACCGCGTGGAGAGCTACTTCGGCATGCGCAGCGTCGCCGTCAAGGAGGTCGCCGGAAAGCGGCGCACGCTGCTCAATGGCAAGCCGGTCTTCTCCATGGCCACCCTCGACCAGGGCTTCTGGCCCGACGGGCTGCACACCGCCCCGACGGACGAGGCGCTCGCGTACGACCTGAAGATGCACAAGCGGATGGGTTTCAACGCCGTCCGCAAACATATAAAGGTCGAACCCGACCGCTGGTTCTACTGGGCCGACCGGCTCGGTCTGATGGTGTGGCAAGACATGCCCGCCATGAACACCGTCGCGCCCTTGGAACCGGCGCAGCGGGAGTACGAGCATGAGATGAAGCGCATGATCGACCAGCACATCAGCAGCCCGTCGGTCGTCATGTGGGTCACCTTCAACGAGGGCTGGGGCCAGTACGGCGGCCCCGAGGTCCCCGCTCTCGCCAAGAGCTGGGACCCCACCCGGCTCATCAACGGGGCCAGCGGCTGGAACGACACCGGCAACGGCGACATTGCCGACATCCACGCCTACCCCGGCCCGGGCGAACCCCGCCCCGACGCGAACCGGGCCGGCGTCACCGGCGAGTACGGCGGTCTCGGCCTCGCCGTGCCGGGGCATGCGTGGCCCGTCCAGCACACCTATGTCGGCGTCGACAAGGAGGACTACACCGACGAGTACCTCAATCTGCTGGACAAGGTGCGGCGTCAGGTCGCGTGTCATGGCAGCAGTGGGGCGGTGTACACCCAGATCACGGACGTGGAGGGCGAGCTGAACGGGCTCCTCACGTATGACCGCCGAGAGACCAAGCCCGATGTCGACCGGCTGCGCCGGGCGCATCAGTCCCTGATCCGGGCGGCGGAGGATCCGACGACGATGGAGTGTGCCGGCTAGAGGAAGCGTCCCGACCCCGCCCCTTCCAGGGGGCTCCGCCCCCAGGCCCCCGCTCCTCGAACGCCGGACGGGCCCGGCCGATCAGGAGCGGAGGGCGGGGTCGGCGAGGCGGGCGGCGCTTAATGTGGAGACCCGGGTGGTGGACGAGGACGACCGGCTCTCCCCCACGTCTGCCGCGTCCCGTATGTCCGCGCGCGGGCCGGTCCTCTTTCCCGAAAGGCAACCCCCATGTCCGTGGAAACGACCTCCGTCGCCGAACCCCCGCACGCGCTGACGGTGGTCCAGGTCACGGCGGAGGATCCACTGGTGGAGACGCTGCGGGGAGCGGGCCGATGGTCTCCGGATCGGCCGAGAGGTCGAACAACGGCGTGTAGCCGGTGGCCAGATACAACCCGCGCGCCTCCGGCCGACGCGGGCCGGTGGTGAGGTGGATCCGTCGGTAGCCGCGCTCGGCGGCGCTCCGCTCCAGCGCCGCGATGACACGGCGGGCCGGCCCGCGCCGCCGGTGGGCCGAATGGGTCCAGATCCGCTTGAGCTCGGCAGTTTGCTCGTCGTACCGGCGGTACGCGCCTCCGGCGACCGGCTCACCGCCCTCCAGCAGCAGGAGCAGCACCCCGTGCGGCGGGGTGAACTCCTCGGACGGATAGCGGCTCAGCTCGCTGTGGGCGTCCTTGCCGTAGCGGCTGGAGTACTCGTCCCCCAGCTCCCGCTTCGGGAAGGCGCTCCAGGGGCTCCAAGGACGCCAAGGCCGTCAAACCGCATAGTGCGCGACCCCATTGCCGAACGACCAGTCGATCGACTCGTTCTCGGTCAGGCAGATGAACACGTTCCGCGGCTCGGTCCCCGCGTACTCATGCGCGAGCTCGGCGATGCGCCGGTACAGCGCCTGCTTCTGGGCGGGTGTGCGCCCGGAGCGCATCGTCAGCGCCACGTACACGATGTCGTCGTCGCGCCGCACACCGAGGTAATGGTCATAGCGCAGCGTGCTGTTGATGCCGTCGTGACTGACCAGCACCTGGAACCGGTCGTCGGGCGGGAAGCCGATTGCCTCCACCAGGGCGTCGTGCACGGCGCGGCCGAGCGCGTCGAGCCGGTCACCGTCGGCCCGCAATGCGTCAATACGGACAAGTGGCATGTCAGCGGGTCTCCTTGGAGTGGTGGCATCGATGAGTTCTGTGGCCGATCACGAGCATACATACTAGTAGGTACAGATGCGTGCCAGTGCGGCCGGCGGCGGACCCCTCACCGATCGGCGCCCTCCTCGGTCCCGTGCAGGGCGTCGGCCACGAAGTCGTAGGGGGCCAGTGGCCCGAGCAGACGCAGTTCGACGCGTCCGTGCCAGTGCCGGCCGAGGTGCTCGGCGGCCTGCTCGAACTCCTCCCGCCGCGCGTCCTCGACCAGGAACGAGGCGTTCACCAGCCCCTCGGCGGAGGCGGGTTCCTGCCACACCGAGGCGAGCACGTGCGGCGCCAGCCGGCGCTCGATCTCCAGGGCGTCCACCGCGCGCTTGGCCTCGATGGTCTCCGAGACGATCTGACTCAGCTGGATGCGCTGGTCGTAGCCCGCGTCCTCCGGCAGGCCCCGCAGCTCCTCACGGAGCCGGCGGGCCTCGGGCTGTTCGGTCACCACCTCGCGGAACACCGCGTCCTGCACATAGTGGGCCCGGAGGGTGAACTGCGCACGGGCGCTCAGCCGGTCGAAGGCGCAGGCGAAGTCGTCGTGCCCCTTGGTCAGCAGCTCATCGGTCACCGCGCCGGTGTCGCGCACCACCGTGCCGAAGCGCAGCGGCAGCACCGGCGAGGACTCCGCGGCCAGGGTGTCCAGCACCTTGGCGTGGGCGCGGCGATCGTCGGCAGTGCCCAGGGGCTTGTCGGCGGGCACCTCGCTGACCACGGCGGCCTGGCCACCGTGGCGGACGAGGGTGACCGGCGCCTCCGGGTCCCCGACGGCGGGCAGGCCCCTGAGCGAGTCGCCGGTCCGGTCGTCCGTGACCACCCCGTAGACATACCAGGCACCGGTCACCACGCTCACCTGTTCCGGGGGCGGGGGCGGGGGCCGTCAACGGCGGGAGCGCCGCCGTCTGGGCTCCTCTTCCTCCTCGTACTCCTCCTCGTCGTACTCGTCCCCGGGCTCCTCTTCCTCCTCCTCGGACTCCTCTTCCTCCTCCTCGGGCTCTTCTTCCTCGCCCTCGGGCCCTTCTTCCCCGCCCTCCTCGCGCTCGTCCTCCTCCACGACCTCGCCGTCGTGGATCACGCCTCGCCAGCCCACGACCTCGTCGGGGTTCAGCAGCACCACGCGCATGAGGTGACGGCGGAAGTGCTTGATCTCCAGGCGCGCCCGGCGGCCCTGGGCGCGCCAGAGGTTTCCGGTGTGCTCGAAGAAGCCCTGGGGCCAGTACTCCAGGACGAACAGGATCCTGGTGAGTTCGGGACTCAGCTCATGGAAGGTCACCGTGCCATCCACATGGCCCTTGGCGCCCCGGGACGTCCAGATGATCCGCTTGTCCGGCACCTGCTCGATGATCTCGGCCCGCCACTCGCGGTGCGACCACCAGACCTGGGCCTTCCAGTCCGACTCGATCTCATCGTCGTTCTGGACGTCCTCGACCTTCTTCATGTAGGAGGGGAAGTTCTCCCACTCGGTCCAGAGGTTGTAGGTGAGAGAGAGCGGCGCGCCCACATCGATCTGCTCCACGATGTTGGTGACCTTGAGCTTCTTGCCGCCCTTGCCGCCCTTGTCACTGCCGAGGCCCATGACTTCCTTGGCCTTGTCGATGGTCTTCTCCTTGACCTTGTCGACGGCCTTTTCCTTGACCTCGTCCAACCCCTTCTTCACCACCGGTTTCACCGGTATGTCAAGCCCGCCTCGCTCACCGGCCTTGCCCAGGCTGGTCACCGAGGACAGGGCCTTCTGGCCCAGGGCGGTCAGGAGCCCCTGCGCTTCCTTCTTCAGACGTCCGGTCGGCAGCTTGGCCTCAGCCATCACTCATCACCCTTGACTCGTCGCCCCGATTCACCGGCGGTGGTCTTCTTCTGACTCTTCGCCGGACGGTCGGCTGACTTCTGCGGCGGCTTGCTGCCGCGCCGTTCCTCACCGCGGCGTTCGCCGGTGCGGCGCTCGCCGCCCCGCCGCTCCTCGCCGCCGGACCGCCGCGAGGCGGTCTCCTCCTCGCGCTCCTCGTCCGTCGGCCCCTCGTGTTCCTCGCCCTGCGGGGCGGTGCGCAGCATCGAGGCGCGGCGCTCCATCCGGTCGCTCAGAGCGTCGATGCGGTGACTGGCCGCCGACATGGCCGCCGACCGTCCCGCGGACACCAGCTGACGTCCGACCTGGTTGCCCAGTTTGCCGAGTTCGGAGGACTGCAGCCGGCCGAGACCCCCTGGGGGACGGCAGGATCCGAGCTGCTTGCCCGCTGCCAGACCGGCGAGCATGAGAGCCGTCCTCTTGTGACCACGCCCGAAGAGGTAACCGCTGGTGAAGACCAGTGCCGCCCGGCCTTTCTTCATGATCGCTCCTCCTCCCGCCGCCGCAGCGAGGTAGCCGTACAGGGCATATCACCAATTATGGAGCACTTCATCCCATCTAGTGACCTTTTACGGCGGGATGGCCGACGCCTTGACTACGGAGAAGGGTCGGGGATGAGCCCTTGGTTTCCGGCTCCTCGAAGACGGCGGTTGTGGGTTCCGGGGGTGTAGCCGAAGGCGCGGCGGAAGACATGGATGAACGCGCTGGTGGAGGACCAGCCACAGCGGTGGGCGACGGTGGTGACCGGGGTGTTGTCCGCCAGCATGCGCAGGGCGTGGTACAGGCGCGCCTGGGTGCGCCACTGCGGGAAGGTCATGCCGAGTTCGGAGCGGAAGAGGCGGCTGAGGGTGCGTTCGCCGGCTCCGGTCGCGACGCCGAGGGCGGCGAGGGTGCGGGGATCCGCCGGGTCGTCGTGCAGGATCGCGCAGACGGCTGCCAGCCGGGGGTCGGTGGGAGCGGGCAGCTGGATGGGCTGCTGGGGTGAGGCGCGCAGCTGGTCGCGGAGGACGGCCAGCAGCCGGCGGCGCTCCGCGCCGGTGTCGTGGGGGGCGCGGGTGTAGGCGAGGATCAGCTCGCGCAGCAGCGGGCTGACGGCGAGAACGGTGGGTTCGTCCAGGCCGAGCGGATTGTCGCCGGCGTCCAGACCGATCAGGTGCAGATCGAGGTGGCCGTGGGCACGGTGTGCGTGCACGGTTCCCGCGGGGACCCAGATGGCGCGGGTGCCGGGCGCGAACCAGGTGCCGGCGTCGGTGGCGACGGCCAGCACGCCGGACCCCGCGTAGATGATCTGGTGGTCGTCGTGACGGTGTGCGTCGATGCGCTCCCCGGCGGCCAGGGCCTGGGCGCGGGTCGGGGCCTGCGGCGTGTGGCGGATGTTCGACACAAGACGGCAGATTATCGAAAGCGCGACAAGCTGTCGTATAACACGATCGACGCGTGTCAACTCACCGGATCGCGCTGCGCAAGAAACCCATCACGCTGCTGTCCCTGGGGCACGGGTGCGTGGACGTCTATCAGGGAGCGGTGGCCGCGCTGGTGCCGTTCTTCGTCTCCGAACGGGCCTACACCTACGCGGCGGCGTCCGGCATCGTCCTGGCCGCCTCGCTGCTGTCCTCGGTGGTGCAGCCGCTGTTCGGGGCGCTCACCGACAAATGGGCCCTGCCGTGGCTGCTGCCGATGAGCGCGCTGGCGGCCGGCGTCGGTGTCGCCCTGAGCGGCATCACCGACTCCTACCCGCTCACCCTGGCGGTGGTCGCCGTGTCCGGGGCCGGTGTCGCGGCCTACCATCCCGAGGCCGCCCGGGCGGCACGCCACGCCAGCCGCGGCAGCCACACCGGGATGGGCTGGTTCTCCCTCGGCGGCAATCTCGGCTTCGCCACCGCCCCCTTGATGGTCTCCGCCGTCATCGCCACCGGCGGCCTCAAGGCATCCTGGCTGCTGATCGTCCCCGCCCTGGCCGGAGCGGCCCTGTGCGCGGCCGCGCTGCGGGCGCTCAAGGGACCCGCCGGGGCGACGGCGGACACCCACGCGAGCGAGTCCGTCGGCAGGAACGACTGGGCGTCATTCACCAAGCTGTCGGGGGCCATTGTGTGCCGCTCGATCGTCTTCGTCGGTCTGAGCGCGTTCATCTCCCTCTATGTGCGCGAGCGCACCGGCGGAGGGGATGTCTCGGGCACGGCCGCCCTGTTCGTGCTCTACCTCGGCGGCGCGGTGGGCACGGTGGCCGGAGGACGGCTCGCCACCCGCTACACCCGCGTCACGGTCGCCCAGTGGTCCTACGCCCTGACCGTCGTGGCCGTCGCCGGTGTCGTCCTCGTATCCGGCCCCGCGCTCTACCTGTTCGTCGCCCTCACCTCGGCCGGCCTGTACGTGCCCTTCTCCCTGCACATCACGCTCGGCCAGGACTATCTGCCCCGGCGCGTGGGCACCGCCGGCGGGGTCACCCTGGGCCTGACCGTCAGCGTCGGCGGCGTCGCCGCTCCCCTCATCGGCGCCCTGGCCGACGCCACGTCCCTGCGGACCGCCCTCATCCCCCTGATCGTCCTGCCCGCCCTGGGCTGGCTGCTCCTGCGTACGTTGCACGAGCCGGCCGTTCCCGAAATACCTTAGAACTTACGGGCGCAGACCACCTTGGTGTAGCCGTCGACCCGCTTGTCGAACTTCTCGAACGCCACCGGCGCCTGGTCCAGCGGGAGTTCATGCGAGACCACGAAGCTCGGCTTGGCCCGGCCGGCGATGATCAGGTCGCGCGGCTTGGCTTGGATCCGCGGATCGTCGACGTCCTTCACGGCCTGCGGATCACCGCTAAGCGGTTACGGCGAAGTCACGTGCTGATCCTTCTCGGCGTCCAAGCCCTCGGCCAGGCCGAACGGCGAGGGATCAGCGGCGAACTTCACCGCATCCGCTTAGGAGATCTCCATCCAGCCCAGGGTGCGCTCGACGGCCTTCTGCCAGCCCGCGTACCCCTCCTCGCGCTGCTGCTCGCTCCACTGGGGCTCCCAGCGCTTGGACTCGCTCCAGTGGGAGCGCAGCTCATCGGTGTCGCGCCAGAAGCCGATGGCGAGCCCCGCGGCATAGGCGGCGCCCAGGGCCGTGGTCTCGGCGATGACGGGGCGGCTGACCGGCACGCCCAGCACATCCGCCTGGATCTGCATGCACAGCTCGTTGTCGGTGACACCCCCGTCGACTCTGAGCACATCGAGGTGGATACCGGCGTCCCGTTCCATGGCCTCCACCACGTCCCGGCTCTGGTAGCAGATGGCCTCCAGGGTGGCCCGTGCCAGATGGCCGTTGGTGTTGTAGCGGGTGAGGCCGACGATCGCGCCGCGGGCGTCGGAGCGCCAGTACGGTGCGAACAGACCGGAGAAGGCGGGGACGAAATAGGCCCCGCCGTTGTCCTGGACGGTGAGGGCGAGCCGCTCGCTCTCGGCGGCGTCGCTGATGATCTTCATCTGGTCCCGCAGCCACTGGACGGCCGCCCCGGTCACGGCGATGGAGCCCTCCAGGGCGTAGACGACGGGGCTGTCGCCGAACTGATACGCCACGGTGGTCAGCAGCCCGCTGTTGGAGCGGACCAGTTCCGTGCCGGTGTTGAGCACCAGGAAGTTGCCGGTGCCATAGGTGTTCTTGGCCTCGCCGGGCGCGAAGCACACCTGGCCCACGGTGGCCGCCTGCTGGTCGCCGAGGACACCGGTGATGGGGATCGCGGCGCGCAGCGGGCGGGTGGTGCGGGCGGTGCCGTAGGCCTCCGGGTGGGAGGAGGGGTTGATCGTCGGCAGCATCGCGCGGGGGATGCCGAAGATCCCCAGCAGCTCGTCGTCCCAGTCCAGGGTCTGCAGGTTCATCAGCATGGTGCGGCTGGCGTTGGTGACGTCGGTGGCGTGGATGCCGCCGCCGGGGCCGCCGGTGAGGTTCCACAGCACCCAGGCGTCGGTGTTGCCGAAGAGCGCGTGGCCGCTCTCGGCGGCCTCGCGGACGCCGTCGATGTTCTCCAGGATCCACTTGATCTTGCCGCCGGAGAAGTAGGTGGCGGGCGGCAGCCCGGCCTTGCGGCGGATGACCTCGCCATGGCCGTCGCGTTCGAGGGCGGCGGCGATGCTGTCGGTGCGGGTGTCCTGCCAGACGATGGCGTTGTAGTACGGCCGCCCGCTGCGGGGGTCCCACACGACGGTCGTCTCGCGCTGGTTGGTGATGCCGATCGTGGCCAGGTCCGCCGGTGAGAGCTCGCTGACGCGAAGGGCGTTTTGGATCACGGAGTTGGTGCGCTCCCAGATCTCCACCGGGTCGTGCTCGACCCACCCCGCGCGCGGCAGGATCTGGCGGTGTTCCAGCTGGTGCTTCGCCATCTCGTCACCGTCGTGGTTGAAGATCATGAAGCGGGAGCTGGTGGTTCCCTGATCCACCGCACCGACGAATTCCGGCATGCTGCCTCCTCTCGTGGCGGGGCCCTGACCGGCTCAGGTCTCGGGGGCGGGGGTGCGGCCCGGCTCCGGCGGTGCGGGCATCGGGAGGTAGCGGCTGATCAGGACCTTGTAGAGGGCGGCGCCGACCAGCCCGCCGACCAGCGGGCCGACGATGGGCACCCAGAAGTAGAGATTCCCGTACTGGTCGCGCCAGGCGCTGTGGTAGCCGGTGATGAAGCTGGCGAGCCGGGGGCCGAAGTCACGGGCCGGGTTGATGGCGTATCCGGCGTCGGCACCCCACGCCATGCCGATCGCGACCACGATCAGGCCGGTGATGAACGGTCCCAGATTGGCCTTCGGGGCCGAGTTCAGCACATCGGTGACGGCGAAGATGAGCAGCACCAGGATCGCGGTGCCGATGATCTGGTCGCGCAGCGCGCCCCATTCGCTGACCGGGAGCGCGCCGTTGCCGGGCAGGGTGGAGAAGACGAACTGGGTCTTGAAGGTGTGCTTGGGGTCGGCACCCGCCAGGACCTCGGTGTAGTTCCAGCGCACCAGCAGGGCGGCGACGAACGCGCCGAGCGTCTGGGCGAGCGCGTACGGCAGGACCTTGTTCCAGGGGAAGCCCTTGAAGGCCGCCAGGGCGAGGGTGACCGCGGGGTTGATGTGCGCGCCACTGAGCCGCGCGGCGACATAGACACCGAGGGTGACGCCGAGCCCCCAGCCCCAGGCGATGGAGTCATGGTCGCCGAGCCCGCCCGGGGGCTTGGTGAGAGCGCCACCGGCCACGACCTGAGCGACGACGCCGCAGCCGAAGAGAATCAGGATCATGGTGCCGGCGAACTCCGCGCAGAGTTCACCGAGCAAACCCGACTTCGGGCGGATGCGCTTCGGCTCGGTCATGGACCCATCGTGGCCGCGCGGGGGGCGGGGGGCCCGCCCTGCTGGTCCGTCCGGGGCACGGCGGACGCCCCCGGGGTCTGTACGGATCGGGGGGCGGCCCTGTACCAAGGTCATTGCCATGTCGCCCGGGGCCCCGGACAGGGCCCGGCCCCTTCAGCGGAATCAGGACCACGCGGATGCAGACCACCGGAGCCCCGACGAACTGGGCCGGGAACGTCACCTTCACAGCGGCCCGGCTGCACCGCCCGGAGACGGTCGCCGAGCTGCGGCGGATCGTCGCCTTCGCCGACCGGGTCCGTGCCCTGGGCATCGGGCACTCCTTCAACCGCATCGCCGACACCGACGGCGATCTGGTGAGCCTGGACCGGATGCCGCACCGCCTCGAGATCGACCCGGGCGGCGCTACGGTGACCATCGCCGCGGGCATGCGCTACGCCCAGGTGGCCACGGCGTTGCAGGCGCGGGGCTACGCGCTGGCGAACCTCGCCTCGCTGCCGCACATCACGGTCGCCGGGGCCTGCGCCACCGCCACCCATGGCTCGGGGAACACCCAGCGGTGTCTGGCGGCGGGGGTGGCGGGCCTGGAGATCGTCGGCCCGGACGGCGAGATCACCGAGATCCGCCGGGACACTGATGGCGACCGGCTGAACGGGGCGGTGGTGGGGCTCGGCGGGCTCGGCGTCGTGACCGGGATGACGCTGGACATCGAGCCGGCGTACGAGGTGGCCCAGTGGGTGTGGACCGGGCTTCCACTGGACCGGCTGGACGACAGCTTCGAGGAGATCTTCGGCGCCGCGTACAGCGTCAGCGTCTTCACCGACTGGCACGCGGGCGACGGCGTGGTGTGGCTGAAGTGCCGTACGGACCGGCCCGGTCCGCCGGAGCCGGGGCAGCCGTGGCTGGGTGCCCGCCCGGCCGACCGCCACCACCACCCCGTCCCCGCCATGCCGCCGCTGCACTGCACCGAGCAGTTGGGCGTGCCCGGGCCGTGGCACGAGCGGCTGCCGCACTTCCGGCCGGATTTCACCCCCAGCAACGGCGATGAGCTCCAGTCGGAACTGCTGCTGCCGCGCGAGGCGGCGCGGGAGGCCTTCGCCGCGCTGCGCGGGCTCGGCGACCGGATCGCCCCCCTCGTCCAGGTCTCCGAGGTCCGCACGGTCGCGGCGGACGAGCTGTGGCTGAGCCCCGCGTACGGCCGGGACAGCGTGGCCTTCCACTTCACCTGGGTCCCGGACCACGACGCGGTGATCGAGGTGGTGGCCACGATGGAGGAGGAGCTGCTGCCGCTGGGGGCGCGGCCGCACTGGGGCAAGCTGACCGCGGCCGCGCCGGAGCCGATCACCGCCTGCTACGAGCGGGCCGCCGACTTCGGGCGGCTGCTGGCGGAGCACGACCCGAAGGGAAAGTTCCGCAATGCCCACCTGGACCGCTACTTCCCCCTCGGGTGAGCCACGCCGGACGGGCTACCCCGTCCAGGACCACTCGGCGACCTCGGCTGCTGCCGCTGGGGGCGCGGCCGCACTGGGGCAAGCTGACCGCGGCCGCGCCGGAGCCGATCACCGCCTGCTACGAGCGGGCCGCCGACTTCGGGCGGCTGCTGGCGGAGCACGACCCGAAGGGAAAGTTTCGCAATGCCCACCTGGACCGCTACTTCCCCCTCGGGTGAGCCACGCCGGACGGGCTACCCCGTCCAGGACCACTCGGCGACCTCGGGCATGTCGTTGCCGTGCTCGCGGATCCACGCGTGGTGGCGGGTGCGGGCGTCCTGCATCCGCTGCCGCACGGCCGCGGCGCGCACCGCGAGCCCCGGGGTCCGGTCGATGACGTCCATGACCAGGCGGTAGCGGTCCAGGTCATTGCGGACGACCATGTCGAAGGGCGTGGTCGTGGTGCCCGACTCCTTGTAGCCGCGCACATGCAGATGGGGGTGGACGGCGCGGCGGTAGGCCAGCCGGTGCACCAGCCAGGGGTAGCCGTGGTAGGCGAAGATGACGGGCCTGTCGCGGGTGAACAGCGCGTCGAACTCGGCGTCCGTCATACCGTGCGGATGCTCGCCCTGGGGCAGCAGCCGGGTCATGTCGACGACGTTGACGACGCGTACGGCCACGTCCGGCAGATCGCGGCGGAGGATCCCGGCGGCCGCGAGCACCTCCTGGGTGGGTACATCGCCCGCGGCGGCCAGGACCACATCGGGTTCGCCCGAGCCGTTCTCGGTGCCGGCCCAGTCCCAGCTCCCGGCGCCGCGGGCGCAGTGGGCGCGGGCCTGGTCGAGGTCGAGCCAGTCGAAGCAGGGCTGTTTGCCCGCGATGACGACGTTGACGTAGTCGCGGCTGCGCAGGACGTGGTCGGTCACGGAGAGCAAGGTGTTGGCGTCCGGCGGCAGATACACCCGTACGACCTCGGGGCTCTTGTTGAGCACATGGTCGACGAAGCCGGGGTCCTGGTGCGAGAAGCCGTTGTGGTCCTGGCGCCACACATGTGAGGTCAGCAGGTAGTTGAGGGAGGCGACGGGGCGCCGCCAGGGCAGTGAGCGGGCGATCTTCAGCCATTTGATGTGCTGGTTGACCATCGAGTCCACGATGTGCACGAACGCCTCGTAGCAGGAGAACAGGCCGTGCCGGCCGGTCAGCAGATAGCCCTCCAGCCATCCCTGGCACAGGTGCTCGGAGAGGATCTCCATGACCCGCCCGTGCCGGTTCAGATGCTCATCGGTGGGGAGCATGTCCTCCTGCCAGGCCTTGCCGGTGGCCTTGAAGAGGGCCTGGAGCCGGTTGGAGGCGGTCTCGTCGGGGCCGACGACCCGGAAGTTCCGGCGGGCGGCGCTGTCCTCCATGACCCTCTCCAGCAGATCGCCGAGGACGCGGGTCGGCTCGTGGAAGGTCGCGCCGGGCCTGTCGACGGGGACCGCGTACGGCTCCAGGGCGGGGATCGGCAGATCGCGCAGCAGCAGCCCGCCGTTGGCGTGCGGATTGGCCCCGAGGCGGCGGTCGCCATCGGGGACGCAGGCCAGGACCTCCGGCCGGGGCCGGCCGTCGGTGTCGAAGAGTTCCTCGGGCCGGTAGGAGCGCAGCCAGCGTTCCAGCAGCCGCAGATGCTCCGGGTTCTCCCGTACCCCCGCCAGCGGCACCTGGTGGGCGCGCCAGGTGCCCTCGACGGGGAGCCCGTCGACCTCCGCCGGGCCGGTCCAGCCCTTGGGCGTACGGAGCACGATCACCGGCCAGCGCGGGCGCTCGGTGACGCCCTCCTCGCGGGCCGTGCGCTGGAGCAGGGCGATCCGGTCCAGGGCCTGGTCCATGGCGCGTGCCAGCGCGCGGTGCACCTGGACCGGGTCGTCGCCCGCGACGTGGAGGGGCTCATGGCCGTATCCGCGCAGCAGTTCGTCGAGTTCGGCCTCGGGGAGGCGCGCGAGCACCGTCGGATTGGCGATTTTGTAGCCGTTGAGATGGAGGATCGGCAGGACGGCGCCGTCGTGGACCGGGTCGAGGAACTTGTTGGCGTGCCAGGAGCCGGCCAGCGGCCCGGTCTCGGCCTCGCCGTCGCCGATGACGCAGGCCACGAGCAGATCGGGATTGTCCAGCGCCGCGCCGTAGGCGTGGGCGAGGGAGTAGCCGAGCTCACCGCCCTCGTGGATGGAGCCGGGCGTCTCGGGGGCGACATGACTGGGCACGCCGCCGGGGAAGGAGAACTGGCGGAAGAGCCGGGCCATGCCCGCCGCGTCCCGGCTGACGTCCGGGTACGTCTCGGAGTAGCTGCCGTCCAGCCAGGAGCCGGCGAGCACGGCGGGCCCGCCGTGGCCGGGGCCCCAGACGCAGATGGCGTCCAGGTCGCGGGCCTTGACGACCCGGTTGAGGTGGGTGTGGACCAGGGTGAGTCCGGGGGAGGTGCCCCAGTGGCCCAGCAGCCGGGGCTTGATGTGGTCGGGGCGCAGCGGCTCGGTCAGCAGCGGGTTCGCCAGGAGATAGATCTGCCCCGCCGCGAGGTAGTTGGCGGCGCGCCAGTGGGCGTCCAGGGCGTGGAGTTCGTCGTCGGCGAGCCCGCT
The DNA here is from genome assembly GCF_040607655.1 of Streptomyces sp. NPDC005266. Taxonomy (NCBI): domain Bacteria; kingdom Bacillati; phylum Actinomycetota; class Actinomycetes; order Kitasatosporales; family Streptomycetaceae; genus Streptomyces; species Streptomyces sp. NPDC005266. The sequence goes on along the minus strand of NZ_JBEXHC010000002.1, from coordinate 321,010 downwards.
CGGCGCGGTGCTCGATGCGTCTGGCATGGGCCTCTCTCCCTGATAGGGGTCTTCGGACAGGTACCCGATGCCGGCGGTCCCATCAGCCGCGCTCCGGCACGATGGCCACCGGGCAGGGTGCGTGGTGCAGCGCCGTGTGGGCGACGCGGCCCAGCTGGAGGCCGGCCACGTGGCCGTGCCGCCGACGGGCGCCGAGGACCAGCAGATCGGCGGTGGCCGCCGCGTGGAGCAGCGCCTTGCGGGCCGGTCCCTCGACGGCCTCGCCGCGGACGGCGACCTTGGGGTGGTCGCGTTCGGAGGACCGCAGCGCGTCCCGCAGCAACCTCTCCGCCCGGGCCCAGTGGGCGCGGACCGGGTCCCCGGATATCATCAGATCGTCCGTCACCTCGCCCGCCGGGGCGCGCCAGGCGCGTACGGCGGTGAGTTCACAGCCGCGCGCCTCGGCCTCGCGGAAGGCGAACCGCATCGCCGCCGACGGCTCCCCCCTCTCGCCCACGCCGAGCACGATCCGGCCGAAGGCGCCGCGCCGGTTGGGCTCTCCGCCCCGTACGACCGTGACCGAGCAGGGCGCGCGGGCGGCCACGGTGAGGCTCACCGATCCCAGGAGCAGCCCGGCGAGTTCGCCCCGGCCGCGCGAGCCGGCGACGATGCCGGAGGCGTCCCGGCCCACCCTCAGCAGCGCGGAGACGGGGTCCTCGGAAAGGGCATCCGCGAAGACCCGCACATCGGGCCTGCGCCGTGCGGCGCGCTCGGCCGCAAAGGCCGCGATCCGCTCGGCCACCACCTGCTCCCAGGGCCGCTCGGGGTCGGTGGCGGGTGCGATGCCCTCGTACCGCTCCCACCGCGAGGCGTGGACCAGGCGAAGCGGCACCCCGTGCCGGGCTGCCTCGTCCACCGCCCAGTCCACCGCCTGGAGGCTGGATTGCGATCCGTCGACGCCCACGACCAGGGGGAGCTCCACCGTTCCCACCGCCTTTCGCGCACAGTCCGCTCGGTCCGGTGCCGGTGCCGGTGCCGGTGCCTCCGGTGCCTTCACTCTCGCGCCGCCGGGGTCCCGGCGCGAGGGGCGATTCGGCCCCGCCCGGGGACGTTCGGCCCAGGGCGCCCGGTGCGGGCCGAACGGCCCCGACCGGGCCCCGGGCAGCCCAAGAGGCGGGCGGGGGCGCCGTTGGAGGCTGGGAGCGGGATTCGGGAGGCACGGATGAAGCACCGCAAGATCGGCAACGTGATGACCGACGATGTCGTCCGGGTCGGCTACGGAGCCTCGTTCGAGGAGGTGAGCGCGCTGCTGGAGCGGCACCGCATCAACGGGCTGCCCGTGGTGGACGAGGACGACAAGGTGGTCGGCGTGATCACCGGGACCGATCTGGGCCAGGCCGCCCGGACCGCCGGTCAGCTGATGTCGCGGCCCGCCGTTACCGTGCGCCCCCAGGACACCATCGTGGACGCCGCGCGCGCCATGGCCCGCCATCGCATCGAACGGCTTCCGGTCATCGACGAGGAGGACCGGCTGATCGGCATCGTCACCCGCCGCGATCTGCTGCGGGTCTTCCTGCGCCCGGACGACGAGATCCGCGACGAGGTGATCGACGAGGTGCTGGTGCGCTCGCTGTGGGTGATGCCGCAGACCGTCACGGTCACGGTGACCGACGGGGTCGTACGGCTGGAGGGGGAGCTGGACCGGCACAGCGAGATCCCCATCGCGGTCCGGATGGCCGGCCAGGTGGACGGGGTGGTGGCCGTCGTCGACCGCCTCACCTACCGCATCGACGACTCGGCCGGACGAGGAGGTGGGGTGCGATGACCGCTCCCCGCAGGACGACGCCTCCCGGCAAGCCGGCGCCGGACGGCCGGGTCGTGGTGGGCCTCGACGGCTCCGACAGCGCATGGAGCGCGCTGGACCGGGCCGTCGCCGAGGCGCGACGGCGCGACGCCACGCTGGAGATCGTGCACGCCTGGCCGTGGGCCCGGACCGACCCGCTCTCCTTCGACGCGGGCACCGAGCCGCAGCGGCCCCCGGTCGAGGTCGCCAGGACCGTCCTGCGGCTGGCCGTGGCCCGGGCCTCCGAAAAGGACCCCGGCTTGCGGATCGTGCCCACCCTCACCGCGCAGGACGCGGTGCCGGAGCTGCTGCGGATCGGTCAGCACGCCTCGCTCATCGTCATCGGCACCCGGGGGCTCGGCGGCTTCACCGGGCTGCTGCTCGGCTCGGTCGGGCTGCGGCTGGCCGCCCACACCCGCCGCCCCCTGCTGGTGGTGCGGGGCGATCTCCCGGCCGCGTACGGGCCCGAGGGCCACGGCAAGGTCCTCGTCGGGATCGAGAGCAGGGCCGACGAGGCGGCGGCCCGGTTCGCGTTCGAGGAGGCGATCCGGCGCGGGGCGCGGCTGCGGGTGATGTACGCATGGACGCACCCCCGGGCCTTCGGAGGCGATCACGCGTTGCCTTCGCGGGAGGTCGTGGCGCTGCGCGCCGAGCACGAACAGGCGGTGACGTATCGCGTGGTGGCCGGGTTGCGCAAGGAGTTCGAGCAGGTGCGGGTCCAGGAGCACACGGTCCACAACGCCCCGGCCCAGGCGCTGGTGGAGGCCTCGCGCGCGGCGGACGTCCTCGTGCTGGCCGTGCACCGGCGCACGGCCCGGCTCGGCATGCAGCTGGGCCCGGTCACCCATGCGGTGCTGCACCACGCGCACTGTCCGGTGGTGCTGATCCCGGTCGGCGAGTAGAGCGTGTTCCACGGGCCGGGTCGGCTCGGCGGGGCGCCCGCCCGGGCCCGAAAGGGCCGGATGACCTCGTATGACAGGGCCGTCCGGGACCGGTCGGCCCTGTCGTACGGGCCGCCCGCCGTGGTGCCGTGGAAGTGGCACCGGGGGCGTCCAGCAGACGCGGAGAAGCGGCACCGGAGAGTTGTCGCGCACCGCGCAATCAGGGCCCGCGAGAAGCGGGCGGCCCCCGGCGCCGCGCCCGGCGCCCCGGGTCGTCGATGTGGGCCTGAGCGACGCCCGCGAGGAAGCGGAGCGCGCCGCGCTGGAGGAGGTGCTGGCGCCGTGGCGCGACAAGTTCCGGGAGGTGCGGGTCTTCGCGGAGATCGCGTCCGACAGCCCGGCCCGCCAGCTGGTGGGCGGCGATCTCCGCGGATCGCCGCCGACAGCCCGGCCCGTCGGCTGGTGGCCGCGGCAGCGGGGACGGCGCTGCTGGTCGTGGGCCGCACTCCGCGCCGCTTTGGCCTCGGCACCCGGCTCGGGCCGGTCGCCCGGCGGTGGCACACCACGCCGCCTGCCCGGTCGCCCTGGTCCCCCAGCGCTGAGGCAACCCGGCGGGACGAGGGAGAACGAGAAGAACGGGAGAACGAGAGAGGGAGAGAACGCCGGAAAACAGCGCGGCGGAGAAGAGGCAAGGCCATGAAAGCACTCGTCTACCACGGACCGGACCTGGCCTCCTGGCAGGAGGTGCCCGACCCCGATCTGGAGGACCCCACCGACGCGATCGTGCGGATCGACACCGTCACCATCTGCGGCACCGATCTGCATATCCTCCGCGGCGAGGTGCCGGACGTCAGGCCCGATACGGTCCTCGGCCACGAGGCCGTCGGCGAGGTGGTCGAGACGGGCGCCGAGGTACGGGGCGTGTGCCCCGGTGACCGGGTGCTGGTCTCCTGCATCTCGGCCTGCGGCCACTGCCGGTTCTGCCGGGAGCGCGCGTACGGGCAGTGCCGCGGCGGCGGGGGCTGGATCCTGGGGCGTTCGATCAACGGCACCCAGGCCGAGTACGTCCGGGTGCCCTTCGCCGACTTCTCGCTTCATCCGCTGCCCGGTTCCGTCGACCCTCATGACGCCGTGCTGCTGGCGGACACCTTCCCCACCGCCTACGAGGTGGGCGTGCTCAACGGCCGGGTGGCACCGGGCGATACGGTCGCGGTGGTCGGCGCGGGGCCCGTCGGGCTCGCCGCGATCGCCACGGCGGAGTTCTTCTCCCCCAGCCGGGTCATCGCCGTCGATCCGGCACCCGCCCGGCTGGACGCGGCCAAGCGGGTCGGCGCCGACGCGGTGGCCGACGCCGCCGAGGGCCCGGAGCGCCTGGTCGAGGACCTCACCGACGGGCTCGGCGCCGATGTGGTGATCGAGGCCGTCGGCACCCCGCGGAGCTTTGAGACCTGCACCCGCATGGTGCGGCCGGGCGGCCGGCTCGCCAATGTCGGGGTGCACACCAGGCCCGCGACCCTGCATCTGGAAAAGCTGTGGATCAAGAACGTGACGATCACCACCGGGCTGGTCGACACGTACTCCACCCCCACGCTGCTGTCCATGCTGGCCGCCGAGCGGCTGCCCGCGTCCACGCTCATCACCCATCTCTTCGAGCTGGACCGGATGGAGGAGGCCTACGACGTCTTCTCGCGCGCGGCCGACACCGGCGCGATCAAGATCGCGCTCGGCGGCACCAACCGGCCCCTGATGACCCGAGAGAGGTAACCAACGATGACCACACCATTCCGGCCCGGCGAGGCGGCGATCCAGCCCATCACGGGCGGGGGCGACCTGGGGAGACGGCTGGCACTGCGGCGCGGACAGCTCGGTCTCTCCCGGGAGGACCTGGCCGAACGGGCGGGCACCTCGCCAGGCTATGTGCGGTATCTGGAGGAGTATCCGGCCGATCCGAGCGCCGGGACCCTGCTGCGGATCGCCGGGGCGCTGAAGATGGCCCCGGCCGATCTGCTCGGCGGCGGCCTGGACCGGCCGCCCGGCCTCGGCGAGGCCGCGTACCACCCGGACCTGGGAGAACTGAGCCCCCAGGAGTGCCGGGACCGGCTGTCCACGCACGGCGTGGGCCGGGTCTCGGTGAACACCCCGCAGGGACCGGCCATCGTCCCGGTCAACTACAGCGTGATCGACGACGCGGTGGTCTTCCGGACCGCGCCCGACGCCACCCCGGCGGCGGCAGCGGGCGTCGAGGTTGCCTTCGAGGTGGACCACATCGACGCGGCGCTCAGCCAGGGCTGGAGCGTGCTCGTCATCGGACGGGCCCAGCGGGTCACCGAGCCGACGGCGGCGCAGCGGCTGGCGGAGCAGGCGTTCACCACCCCCTGGCCCGGGGGCAGCCGCGATCTGTGGATCCGCATCGAGCCGGACAGCGTCACCGGCCGCCGGATCCAGGTGACCTGAACCGGACCACCGAGGAGGGCGGCCGGGCGATGTCGGACGCGATGACCACCGATCTCTACGAGGCCACGATGGCCCTGTCGTATCTGCGGGAGGGCATGACGGCCCCGGCCGCCTTCGATCTGTACGTCCGCGAACTCCCGCCCGAGCGGGGCTTCCTGGTCGCCGCGGGGCTGGAGCCGGCGCTGGAGTATCTGTCCCGGTTCCGGGTCGGGCGCGATGACGTCGAGGCGTTCGCCACGGCACTCCACCGTCCGTACGACGACCTCGCCCCTCTGCTGGGGCTGGGCTTCGACGGCGAGGTGCGGGCGGTCCCCGAGGGCCGGATCGTGCTCGCCGCGGAGCCGCTGCTGGAGCTGACCGCGCCGCTTCCACAGGCCCAGCTGGTCGAGACGTATCTGCTGGGGCAGCTCAGCCATCAGACCACCATCGCCTCCAAGGCGGCCCGGTGCGTGCTCGCGGCGGACGGGCGGCCGGTCGTGGACTTCTCGCTGCGCCGCACCCACGGTCCGCAGGCCGGGATGCAGGCGGCCCGGCTGAGCGCGATGACCGGGTTCGCGGGCACGAGCAATGTCGCGGGGGCCGTCGCCTACGGGATCCCCGCCAGCGGCACCATGGCCCACTCGTACATCGAGGCGTTCCCGGACGAGGAGACGGCGTTCCGGGCGTTCGCACGCACCCACCCCGGCCCGGTCACATTCCTGGTCGACACGTACGACACCGCGACGGGCGTGGCCACCGCCGCACGTGTGCTGCGCGACCTGCGCCGCGGGCCCGGAAGTGCGATCAGGCTGGACAGCGGAGACCTGGGCTCGCTGGCGGTGCGGGCACGGCGGATCCTCGATGAGGCGGGGCTGCCGGAGGTACGGATCATCGCGAGCGGCGGGCTCGACGAGTACGCGATCGAGGACCTGGTGGGATCCGGGGCGCCGATCGATGTGTTCGCCGTCGGCACCCGCGTCGGAGTCTCGGCGGATGTCGCGTATCTCGACAGCGCGTACAAGCTGGTCGCCTACGACGGCGAGCCGGTGATGAAGCTGTCGTCCGCGAAGGCCACGGCCCCCGGGCCGAAGCAGGTGTGGCGCCGCCCCGGCTTCGCCGATGTGATCGGCGGACAGGACGAACTCCCGCCCCACGGCAGTGCCCCGCTGCTGGAGACCGTGATGCGGGCCGGCCGGCGGACCACCGCGCCCGACACGCTCGACCGCGCGCAGGAGCGGTTCACCGCCGATCTGGCGACGCTGCCGCCCAACGCCCGGCGGATGCGTGATCCGGTCGCGCCCCGGCCGGCGACCTCGCCCGCGCTGGCCCGGCTGGCGGGCCAGGTGCGCCATCGGATCGAGCGCCGGGCGGCCGGGTACGGCGAGGCCGAGCGGACCGGCTCAGGGGCCGCTCGGCCCCTGTCCGGAAGGGGTGGCGCGCTTCCACGATGGTCATGACGGAACTATCCCCGCACAGCCGGCGAAGGGGCTGCCGGCCCCCTACGGGCATTACCGGGGCGGCTCGGCCCGCTGATAGCTGAGGCAAGGAGGACCCCGTGCACCGGCCCTCGCACATCGTGAGCGATGTGATGACCCATACCGTCGTCGCCGTCGGCGGCGAGGCGCCGTTCAAGGAGATCGTGAGAACGCTGGAGCAGTGGAGGGTGAGCGCGCTGCCGGTGCTGGCGGGCGAGGGACGGGTCATCGGCGTGGTCTCCGAGGCGGACCTGCTGCCCAAGGAGGAGTTCCGGGACAGCGATCCGGCGCGCGTGGCACAACTGCGTGAACTCCCGGACGCCGCCAAGGCGGGCGCGGTGACCGCCGAGGAGCTGATGACCTCCCCCGCCATCACGGTGCATGCCGGCGCGACGCTCGCCGAGGCCGCCCGGATCATGACCCATAGGCGGGTCAAGCGGCTTCCGGTGGTCGACGAGGAGGGCCGCCTGGAGGGGATCGTCAGCCGCGCCGATCTGCTGAAGGTCTTTCTGCGGCCGGACGAGGAGATAGAGGAGCAGGTGCGCGAGGAGGTGGTGGCCCATCTCTTCCCGGCTCCGGGGCAGACCGTCCGGGTGAGCGTGAGCGAGGGGGTGGTCACCCTCTCCGGGCAGGTCCGGGACGCCGTCCTCATCCCGGCGGCGGCCCGTCTCATCCGTGCGATCGAGGGCGTCGTGGACTTCGAGAACCAGCTGACGGCCGCGCCGCCCGCCACACAGCCGTTGTAGCTTTCGCCCCGGGCTCCCGCCCCGCATGTGATCCACCCATGTGATCCACCGGAGCGCCGGAGCGCCGGAGCGCCGGCGCTCCGGCGGTCGGCTCAGGTGTTGTGCCGGCGCATCCAGCGCGGTCCGACCTCGACCCAGGCCCGCCAGCCCTCCGGCGGTCGGCTCAGGTGTTGTGCCGGCGCATCCAGCGCGGTCCCACCTCGACCCAGGCCCGCCAGCCCTCCGGCGGTCGGCTCAGGTGTTGTGCCGGCGCATCCAGCGCGGTCCCACCTCGGCCCAGGCCCGCCGGCCCTCCGGCGGTCGGCTCAGGTGTTGTGCCGGCGCATCCAGCGCGGTCCCACCTCGGCCCAGGCCCGCCGGCCCTCCGGCGGTCGGCTCAGGTGTT
>NZ_JBEXHC010000002.1:257745-313171 GCF_040607655.1 Streptomyces sp. NPDC005266 | reverse complement strand
GTTGTGCCGGCGCATCCAGCGCGGTCCCACCTCGGCCCAGGCCCGCCGGCGCTCCGGCGGCGGCTCAGGTGTTGTGCCGGCGGCTCCAGCGCGGTCCGACCTCGGCCCAGGCCCGCCCCCACTCCTGCGTACGGTTGCGGTCCAGCCGCCACCGCACGATCCCGCGCCCGGCCAGCGACACCGCGCCCACGCCCGCCGCCGCCGACGCACCGGCCAGCACGGACCGGGTCGCGATCTGCTCCGCGGTGGGCGGCTGCTGGACGGGACTGCCCCGTCCGTCGGTCCAGACCACCGTCGCGTCACCGGCCTTCTTCCCCTCCTGGACCCGGGCCGTTCCGGTGTGGACGGCGCCATCGGGGCCGGTCCACCGGACGATCGCGCTGACCCGGGCGGTGGTCGCGCCGTCGGCGGCGGGCGTCGTGGTGGGGGCGTCCTCCTTCAGCACCCCGGGCACCCGGTGCCGGTCGACGCGCTCCTGGCGCAGGGCCTCGTCCACGGCGGTGCCCGCGGCCACCCCCGCCACCGGGCCGCCGACCGCCATCACCAGGCCCGCGACCAGCACGGCCCACGCCTCGATCACGTCCGAGCGGCGTCTGAGCGGATTGCGCCGCCACCGCCACATCCACCGCCCCCGCACTTCCGTGCCCATGCCGCGACCGTCGCACGTCCGGGAGCCGGGGCACGAGGGCCGGGCAGCCCCCTGTGCCGGGGGCCTTTCGGTCCCCTCGCCGCCTCGCAGGGGTCCGTTCGGCCCTGGTGCGGTGTCGGCGGGTGCGCCACGATCCTGTGCGGGGGCCGGGCGACGGGCGAAGAGAAAGCCGACGAGGTGCGAGGGGCGCCACCATGACCGAGACACGGGAAACACGGGCGACACCGGCACCCATCAGGGTGTTTCTGCTCGACGACCACGAGGTCGTCCGGCGCGGGCTGTTTGATCTCCTGGACGCCGAACCGGACATCGAGGTGGTCGGCGACGCCGGCACGGTCGACCACGCACTGGCCCGGGGCCCCGCGTTGCGGCCCGACGTCGCCATCCTGGACGTGCGGCTGCCGGACGGGGACGGCATCACGGTCTGCCGTGAGCTGCGCTCCCGGCTGCCCGGTCTCGCCTGTCTGATGCTCACCTCGTTCGACGACGACGATGCCCTGCTGGACGCGATCATGGCCGGGGCGGCCGGCTATGTCCTCAAGCAGATCAAGGGGTCGGACCTCGTCTCCGCGGTGCGCACCGTCGCGTCCGGCCAGTCGATGCTCGACCCGGCCACCACCGCCCGGCTGATGAGCACCCTGCGCGGTGACACCGCCCCGCAGGAGCCCCGGGACGAGGTGCTGGCCGGGTTGTCCCCGCGCGAGCGGGAGATCCTGGCGCTGATCGGCGAGGGGCTGACCAACCGGCAGATCGGCAAGCGGCTCTATCTGTCCGAGAAGACGGTCAAGAACCATATCTCCCGGCTGCTGGCCAAGCTCGGGGTCGAACGCCGCATCCAGGCGGCGGTGCTGGCGACCCACTCGGAACCGCACGCCACGGACGAGCGCGCGGTGCGACCGGCCCCGCACCCCTGACGGCATCCGCCCGTGCTACGCACGTGCCGTCCGGGCCCTCCCCCGGGACCAACGGCCCCTGCCCGTCCCGGGTGCCGCGCCGCACGCTGAGTGCGTGGGGAACCGCCCGCGCCCACCGCCGCCCACCGGCGCCCACCGGCGAGGAGAAGACCATGCAGCCCGCACCACTCGACGCGGCGGTCCTGGAGAAACTGCTCTCCGCGGCCGCGGCCGCCCCGTCCCTGCACAACACCCAGCCCTGGCGGTACCGGCTGGACCCCGACACCCTCACCCTGGAGGTCCGGGCGGCCCCGGAGCGGGGGCTGCGGTGGACCGACCCCATGGGGCGGGCGCTGAGCGTGTCCGCCGGGGCCGCCGTGTTCAATCTGCGCGTCGCCGTGGCCCACTTCGGCTGGGACCCCGTGGTCCGGCTGCTGCCGTACCGCGCCCAGCCGGATCTGCTGGCCACCGTGCGGCTGTGCCCGGCACTGCGCGCCGGCGCCGGGCACCACGAGGATCTGTACGACTTGATCTGGCGACGGCACAGCAACCGGTCCCCCTTCTCCGAGCACCGGCTGCCGACGGCGGTGCTGGCCGAGCTCGCCGACGCCGCGCGCGCGGACGGGGCGACGCTGTACGCGGCGGACCCCGAGGAGACCGCGCGGCTGCTGCGGCTGACCGCCGAGGCGGAGGAGCGCAACGCCCGCGATCCGCGCCGGGTCGCCGAGACCCGCGGCTGGATCCGCGAGGCCGGTCCGTACGGAATCCCCGGCGCCGCCCTCGGCCCGCGCGACGCCGGCGGGCGGCTGCCGCTGCGCGACTTCCATGGGCCCAACGGGCACCACGGTGGCCCTCCGCCGACCGCCGTGTTCGAGAGCGAGCCGACCCTCGCCGTGCTGGTCACGAGCCAGGACCGGCGCGCCGACTGGCTGCGGGCCGGGCAGGCGCTGGAGCATGTGCTGCTGCTGGCGACCTCGCGCACGGTACGGGCCTCGCTGCTGCACCAGGCGCTGGAGTGGTCCGATCTGCGGTGGGCGCTCGGCGACGGCCGCCGGGCTCCCGGCCATGTTCAGATGCTGATCCGCCTCGGCCACGGGCCCATGGGGCCGGCCACCCCGCGCAACCGGGCACACGAGGTGCTGGAGGACGGCCTGGCCACCTGAGGAGGCAGGGCCCGCCGCTCCCGAGACCGGATGCGGCCCTCCGCGCTGGGCGCGCCGGGGCGGGCTATCGGTCCGGCAGCGGGACGTCCCACACCAGACGGGTGCCGCCGCCCGCCGGTGCGCCGAGGACCAGCTCGCCGCCGAGCTTTTCGGCACGTTCGGCCAGATTCCGCAGCCCGCTGCGCCGGCCGCCCTGCGGGATGCCCACGCCGTCGTCGGTAACGGTCAGGGTGAGCCGGCCGGAGGCCACGACCAGGGAGATCTCCGCGGCGTCGGCGTGGGCGTGGCGGGCGACGTTCGACAGCGCCTCCGCCAGGACCGCGACCATGTCATCGGCGACGGGGCGGGGCACATCGGTGTCGACCAGCCCCTCGGTCCGCAGCGAAGGGGTGAAGCCGAGCGTGGTCACGGCCTCCTCGATGGTCTTGGCCGTGCGGACGCGCAGGCCCTGGACGGCGGGGCCCGCCTCGTGCGACCGCAGCCCGAAGATCGTCGAACGGATGATCTTGATGGTGTCGTCCAGGTCGTCCACCACCCGCAGCAGCCGCTCGGAGCCCTCCGGATGCTGGACGAAGCGCATCGTGCTCTGCAGCGTCATCCCGGCGGCGAAGAGCCGCTGGATGGCCAGATCGTGCAGATCCCGGGCGATCCGGTCGCGGTCCTCGAGCAGCGCGAGCTGCTCGGCGTCGCGCCGCCGCTCGGCCAGCTTCATCGCGATCGCCGCCTGGCCCGCGAAGCCGAGCAGGGTGTCGGTCTCGATCTGGGTGAAGGCGGGGCTGGTCACCGCACGGGCCAGCGACAGCACCCCGCCCACCCCGTCGCTGGTGCGCATCGGCACCGCGACGGCCGGGCCGAGGCCGTCCCAGCGCTGGGGCCCGTCGGTGATCCTTGGGTCGTTGGCGACATCGGTGCTGGTGACCGGCTCGGAGCCGGTGAAGGCGGCCCCGGCGAACGTGCCGCGGCAGGGCAGCACCAGACCGCGGTGGGCCTCCGCGTCAGTCCCCGCGGCGAGCCGGACCTCCAGGGCGTCGGAGCCGGTGACGGGCAGCATCAGCACGCCCAGGTCGGCACGGAGGATCCGGCGGGCGTGCTCGACGATGAGCTCCAGCACCCTCGTCTCGTCGACGCCGGACAGCAGGCTCTTGGTGACCTCGGCGTTCGCCTCCAGCCAGCGCTGGCGGTGGCGGGTCTCCTCGTACAGCCGGGCGTTCTCGATGGCCACTCCGGCGGCCACGGCCAGGGTGGCCAGCACCGTCTCGTCCTCGCCGTCGAACTCCTTGCCGCCGCGCTTCTCGGTCAGATAGAGATTGCCGAACACCTCGTCCCGCACCCGGATGGGCACCCCGAGGAAGGAGTGCATCGGCGGGTGGTTCGGCGGAAAGCCGTAGGACGCCGGATGTTCCGAGAGCTCGGCCAGGCGCAGTGGTTCGGGGTGGCGGATCAGTTCGCCGAGGATGCCGTGGCCGGACGGCAGCGAGCCGATCGCCCCGCTCTGCTCCTCGCCGACGCCCACCGGCAGGAACGCGGCCAGCCGCTGATCGTCGCCGATCACCCCCAGGGCCCCGTACTCGGCGTCCACAAGCACCACGGCGGCCTCGACGATCCGCCGCAGCACATGGGAGAGATCCAGCTCCCGGCCGACCGAGAAGACCGCTTCCAGCAGGCTGTGCACCCGGTCCTGGGTGCCGCGCACCGCGTCGATGCGTACCCGCAGTTCTTCCAGCAGCTCGTCCAGGCGCAGCCGGGGCAGGTCCTCGGCACTCCTCGCGCTCTCCATGCCCACCGTGCCTCCGTCGGCTTCAGCGCGTTCAGCGCGGCATCCCGCACGGCCCTCCTCTTCACGGTAGCCGCGCACCGGGCGCCGTGAGCGCTAGCCGTTCTTCTGGCGCTCCGCCCCGTTCACCAGCTCATCGAGCCGCTCCAGGAAGGGCTCCTGCTTCGCGACGATCTTCTTCCGGGCAGTGTCGCGATCGAACCAGGCGGCCCGGTCCACCTCGGGGAACTCCTGTATCCGGCCGGATCCCGACGGCCACTCCATCGCGAAGGTGCCCGGAGTGACCCGCTCCGGGTCGAGATCGCCCTCCAGTGCCCAGACGGTGACGAGCTTGCCGCCGGTCTGCCGTACGGACCCGAGCGGCAGGAGCTCCCCGTCGGGCACCGGCAGCCCGAGCTCCTCCTGGAACTCCCGGCGCGCGGCATCCACCGGGTCCTCGTCCGGCTCGTACTCACCCTTGGGCACGCTCCACGCGTGCTCGTCCTTCGCGGCCCAGTAGGGGCCGCCCATGTGGGCGAGCAGCACTTCGAGGTCGGTGCCCATACCGCGGAAGAGCAGGATTCCGGCGCTGCGTTTCTCGGTCACAGTGCCCAGTGTCCTCCGGGGCGGCCGGACCGGCGCCCGGGCTCAGCCCTTGCGGGCGTATCCGAGATAGGTGACCTGCGGCTTGGCGTCCGGGGCGAGGACGAAGCGGACGACGGGCGGGATCTGCTCATCGCCGATCCGCCCGCGCCGGCGCGCCATGGTGGCCTTGACCAGGCTGCGCGGGTCCTTGGGCTTGAAGGCGCAGGTGTCCTCGTGGCGCAGGCCCTGCCGGTCCAGTGCGGCGGCCAGTTCGGCGGGGGTGCGCAGGCGGGCCGCCGCATAGCGGCCGGCGGGCATGATCCGGGTCATCGGGAGGCGCTGGAAGGCGCCGAGGTAGATCAGCCGGGAGAGCAGGGTGCGGTTGACGGTGTCGTAGACCAGCACTCCACCGGGCCGCAGCACCCCGTGCTGCTCGCGCTGATGAACTGGGGCGACCGCTGGTACTCCGGCACCGCGGGGCCGCTGGCCACGCTCCACCACCTCACCTGCGGCCGGGACACCACCGCGGTCTGCGCGTGCGCGCACTGCGGCGACCCCCTGACGGTGCACAACACCACCCAGCTCCCGGGCCCCGGCGGTCACGTCGGCCCGGGCACCCGGGTTCTGGGTCCGCTGCTGGCCTCCCGCGCCCCGCAACGGTGACGCGGACGGTCCGACGCGGTTCGGGGCCACGGCGCTGGGCACCCGGCGATGAGCCGGGCAATCGACCAAGGGGGCCCCGATCATGCGCTACGAAGAACTGACAGGCCTGGTCCAGGCCCGCGCACAGCTGCCCGACCGGCAGTCCGCCGAGCGGACCGTGCGCGCGACGCTCGAAACCCTCGCCGAGCGGATTCCGGACGGACTGGCGGCCCATATGGCCGCCCAGCTGCCGACCGAGGCGGCGGAGCCCCTCCGCCGGGTCGCCGAGTCCCACGAGGGCTCGCCCGAGGAACGGGCGTACCGGCGCGACCACGGCGAGCGGTTCGATCTCACCGGCTTCGCGGGCCGGATCGCCTGGCGTATCGAGAGCTCCGAGGAGGAGGCACTGCGGGAGGCGAGCGCCTTCTTCGAGGTGCTGGACTCCGCCGTGGCCCCGGAGCTGATGGAGAAGCTGTACGGGGTGCTGCCGAGCGACATCCGCAAGCTGCTGCCGGAGGCGCGGGCGGAGCAGGGCGAGGGCGGGCGCTGAGGTACCGCCTCCCGGGTGGGGTCACTTCGACTGGCCCGGGTGGTCGGGATGGCCGTGGCGCGGAGGGGGACTCGGCTCGGCCGAGGTCTGCGGGGTCACCGGCGAACCGCCGCGCGGGGGAGAGGGCGCCTCGGGGATCGGCCCGGTAGCCGGCTCGCCCGGCGAGGGCGCGGCACCGCTCTCCAGCTGCCGCAGACGCGCCGTGAGCACCTCGATGACCGGGAGCCGGTCGGCGTGCGCACGCTCGTACTCCAGCAGCCGGCGCAGATCATCGGCGTTCAGGGGACGGATACGGTGCTGCAGGGCGCTGAGCGGAAGATGGTCGTAGCCGGGCAGCGGCAATTCGTCGTGGGTACTCATCCTTCCTCCTCCCGGGCTTGCCGGGTGCGCGCGCGGTTGCGCTTGCGGATGGCGTCCAGCAACTCCGGCCGGCTCATCCGCGAGCGGCCTTCGACGCCGAGCCGTTTGGCGACGTCGTACAGATGCTGCTTGGTCGCTTGCTCGTCGACGCCCTCGCCGGTGCGGCCGCCGGCCTGCCGTGGCCGGGCCGACCGGGGGTCGGAGGGCCCTTTGCGCCCCTTCTCCTTGCGCTCCCAGTGGTCGCCGACCTTCTCGTAACTGTGCTTGAGAGCCCCGTAGGCCACGCGGTGGGCGCGCTCCCCCTCGCCGTACTGCTCGACGGCCGAGTCATGGGCCTTGATCCAGGTGCGCTGTGCGTCCTCGGGCGAGCGCTCCAGGGTTGAGGGAAGCTCTTCGCGTCCAGGCACTGGGACACCTCCGCTGTCAGGCCCGAGCGGGTACCCCACGCATTGCAGACGAAAACGGCGAACAACGCCAAAAGCCTGCCGCCCCGCCGTGCCCAAGGGGAGAGACCGCCCGCCCCCGCGGATTGCCCCGGCCTGATCGACTTGCCACGCTGTCCCCATGCCGACCACGACCTTGTCCGAACTCGTCGAGGAACTGCTCGCCGGCACCCGACCGCTGCCGATCATCCCCGCGGGCGTCCCGGTTCTGCGCCGCCCGGCCCTGCCGTACGAGGGCCAGCTCACCGCGGAGCAGTTGGACCGGTTGCTGGGGGCGATGCGCGAGACAATGCACTCCGCCCCCGGAGTGGGCCTGGCCGCCCCGCAGATCGGGGTGCCGCTGCGGCTTGCCGTGATCGAGGACCCGGCCGAGGTGGCGGCCGAGGTGCGGGAGGCGCGCGGCCGGGTACCGCTCCCCTACCGGGTGCTGGTCAACCCGTCGTACGAGCCGGTCGGCGAGGACCGGGCGGCGTTCTTCGAGGGGTGCCTGAGCGTCCCCGGCTGGCAGGCCGTGGTCAGCCGCCCGCAGCGGATCCGGCTGCGCGGACAGGACGAGACCGGGCGGGACATCGACGAGGAGTTCACCGGCTGGCCCGCCCGGATCGTTCAGCACGAGACCGACCATCTCGACGGCGTCCTCTATCTCGACCTGGCCGAGACCCGCTCCCTCTCCTCCGCGCAGGCCGTCACCGACTACTGGTCCCAGCCCACCCCCGCCGCCGCGGCCCGGTCCCTGGGTTTCCCGGTCCGCGGCACCGGCTCGGCCACGGGCACCGGCACGGGCGCTCCGTGACAGCGCGCTGACCGGCGGCATGTGTTCGTCATCGGCTGGCAGCCGCCGAATCACCACACGGACACTGTGACGTTCGCCGCCACGGCAAGACTGAGGCAAGCCGGGCATGCGCACGCCTCCGCGCATCGTCCAGGTGAGTGAGGCGTCTCCTCCGCTGTGCCCAGTCCCCACCGCTCCTGACTTCCCCCGAACGGAGAACAGGAATGCCCGTGCTCACGACGTCCTCGGTATCGGCGTCCACCAGTTCCTACGTCACCTCCATCGCCCACACCGAGGAGCAGATCCACGCCGCGCAGCGGCTGCGCTACCGGGTGTTCGGCGAGGAGCGGGGAGGCCGGCTGGACTCGGCCGTCTCCGGCCGTGACGTGGACGAGTTCGACGAGGTCATGGACCATCTGATCGTCACGGACACGGCGACGGGAACCGTGGTCGGCACCTACCGGCTACTCCCCCCGGGGCGCAGCGAGCGGCTCTACTCGGACACCGAGTTCGATCTGCGCGGCCTCCCGGCGGAGGTCCGCTCCTCCATGGTCGAGGCGGGCCGGGCCTGTGTGCACGCCGACCACCGCTCGGGCGCGGTCATCAACCTCATGTGGGCCGGTCTGGCGCGCTATGTCCTGCTCTCCGGCCACCGCTATCTCGCGGGCTGCGCCTCGGTGCCGCTGGCCGACGGCGAACAGGCCGCGGCCAACGCCTGGCTGCTCGGCACCACCAAGCACGCCGCCCCGCCCGAGCTGCGGGTCCACCCCCACGACCCCTGGATACCGAGCCGGACACTGGACGCGAAGCCCGACTACGCCCAGCTGCCGCCGCTGCTCCGCGGCTATCTGCGGGTCGGCGCCTGGCTGTGCGGATCCCCGCAGCACGACCGGGCCTTCGACGACGCCGACTTCTTCGTGCTGCTGGACACCGAGCGGATGAACGACCGCTACCGCCGCTATTTCCTGGGTGAGTCCCGGTGACCCTGCCGGTGAACGCGAACCTGCCGGCGCATGCCTGGGCCGCCTGGTCCCCGTGCGGCCCCAACTGTGCCACCCACGCCGCCACCCGTGTCCCCGCCACCACGATCGCCCGGCGCTACGCGTCGTTCGGCCGGGCGATCGTGAGCGCGCTCAGGAGCGGGGAGCGGATCGCCGAGCCTGGGACGCTGCGCTCGCGGGCCGTGGCCCTGCTGGACGCGCTGGGCATCCGGCTGGAGCCGACGGGCGACGGACCGCTGAGCGCTCCGGGTGGAACCGGCACGCTCATCGTCGCCAACCACATCTCCTGGCTCGACATCATCGCCCTGCTGGCCGTCGAGCCAGTGATCATGCTCGCCAAGCGGGAGGTCGGGGGCTGGCCGGTGGTCGGCCCGCTGGCCAAGCGCGCGGGCACGATGTTCATCGACCGCGAGAGTCTGCGCGAACTGCCGCGGACCGTGGAGAGGATGGCCGACCGGCTGCGCGAGGGCCGCTCGGTGACGGTCTTCCCGCAGGGCATCACCTGGTGCGCCGGCACCGGAGGCAGCTTCCGGCGGGCGACCTTCCAGGCGGCGCTCGACGCGGGCGCGCCGATCCGGCCGGTGACCTTGGACTACGTCCAGCACGGCGTCCCGACCACCGTGGCCGCCTTCGTCGGCGAGGACGACTTCGGCACCTCGCTGCGCCGGGTGATCAGCGCCCGCGGGCTCACCGTACGGGTGACCGCGCATCCGCCTCTGCTGCCCATGGCCGGGGTCGACGACCGGCGCACGGTCGCCGCGCGGGCGCAGGCGACCGTGTGCGGGGCGCGGCTGTCCGCCCACTTCTGAGCGCGAACAGCCCGCCGCGCCCGCCCCGGAGGCCCGGGGCGGGCGCGGCGGTGCTCCAGGCCGTGGGGGTGCCGAGGCCCTTGGCGGTGCTCAGCCCCAGAGGGCAAAGCCGCCGGTGAGCGGCCCCCTCATCCCTTGTCGCGCAGATCCTTCACCCGGCGGATCTTGCCGACGGAGCGCTCCACCGTCTCCGGGTCCACGACCGCCACCTCCACCGTCAGCCCCACCGCGTCCTTGATGCCCCTGGCGATCGCCTCGGCGGCGGCCTCGCGCTGCTCGCCGGTGGCCCCCGGGCGCGCCTCGACCCGTACGGCCATGTGGTCCATCCGGCCGCGCCGGGTCAGTTCGAGCTGGAAGTGCGGGGCAACGGCCGGGACCCGCAGCACGATCTCCTCGATCTGGCTGGGGAAGACATTCACCCCGCGCACGATGAGCATGTCGTCGCAGCGGCCGGTGATCTTCTGGATGCGCCGGAAGGCGGGCCGGGCGGTGCCGGGCAGCAGCCGGGTCAGATCGCGGGTGCGGTAACGGATGACAGGCAGCGCCTCCTTGGTGAGGGTGGTGAAGGCCAGCTCCCCCTCCTCTCCGTCGGGCAGCACCGCGTCCGTGACCGGGTCGACGATCTCCGGGTAGAAGTGGTCCTCCCACACATGCAGACCGTCCTTGGTCTCCACGCACTCCTGCGCCACCCCCGGGCCCATCACCTCGGAGAGCCCGTAGATGTCCACCGCGTGGATGTCCATGCGCTCCTCGATCTCCCGGCGCATCTCCTCCGTCCAGGGCTCGGCGCCGAAGATGCCGACCCGGAGCGAGGTGGAGCGCGGATCGACGCCCTGGCGCTCGAACTCGTCGAGGAGCGTGAGCAGGTAGGAGGGCGTGATCATGATGATCTCGGGCTTGAAGTCCTGGATGATCTGCACCTGCCGGGCGGTCATGCCCCCGGAGGCGGGGACGACCGTGCAGCCGAGGCGCTCGGCGCCGTAGTGGGCGCCGAGGCCGCCGGTGAACAGGCCATAGCCGTAGGAGACATGCACCTTGTGGCCGGGCCGCCCGCCCGCCGCGCGGATCGAGCGCGCGACCACATCCGCCCACACCGACAGATCGTGCTCGGTGTAGCCGACGACGGTGGGGCGGCCGGTGGTGCCGCTGGAGGCATGGACGCGCCGCACCTGGCTCTGCTCCACGGCGAACATCCCGAAGGGATAGGTGTCGCGCAGATCGGCCTTGGTGGTGAAGGGGAACCGGGCCAGATCCTCCAGGGTGCGGCAGTCCTGGGGCCCGACCCCGGCCTCCCGGAACTTCTTGCGGTACAGCTCCACGTGGTCGTACGCATGGCGCAAGGTGGCCCGCAGCCGGGTCAGCTGAAGCGCCCTCAGCTCCGCACGGCCCATCCGCTCGGCGTCGTCGAGCAGCTCCACGGGCGGGGGCGCCGGCTCGGTGGTCATGAGCCCTCCTCCGTGCGGCGGCCGGAGGTGGTCCGGCTGCGGCCGCGGAACTCCGCGATCACCTCGTCGCCGCGCATCACGGTCACGTCATAGATGCCGCTGCGCCCGAACCGGGTCCGCTCCCGCGCCGTCGCCACCAGCACATCGCCCTCGCGGGCGGGGGCGACGAAGGTGATGTCGGCTCCGGCGGCGACGGTCACCGGGCCATGGCTGTTGCAGGCACAGGCGAAGGCCGTGTCCGCGAGCAGAAAGACATAGCCGCCGTGGGCGATGCCGTGCCCGTTGACCATCGAGGCGGTCACCGACATCCGGAGCACCGCAGAGCCGTCCCCGGTCTCCAGCAGCTCGATGCCCAGACCGCGCGACGCCTCGTCCGCGGCGAACATCTCCTCCGCCGGGCCGGCCGCCGTGTTCATGGAGCCTGCCACCTGGTTTCCACCGCCTCCCAGAACCGACCGAACATTCGGTTTACCTGTGGCCGCGGTCCAGTAATCCAGCATCCGACCTGGGCTGTCAAGGGTTTGAGCGCGTCACTCGACCACGTCATCCAGCCGCCGGATGCCTCGAGTCCGAGTCCCCGTTCACGCAGTGTCCGCACGAGGGTCGGACGAGCGACGGCGTCAGGGGTGCAGCGCCGGTGGCCGGCGGCGGTGCGGTCAGTGGTCGGTCTCCCGGCGGTGAACGATCAGCCGCGCGGCCACGTATCCGTGGATGTGATGTACGCAGTCGCAGCCGGATCCGCCACGAGAGGACCGCTCATGAACGACGCACCGCGCCCGGTCCCGACCGACGACCGCACCACGCGCCCCCGCGGGCCGGGTCTGGTACCGGTGGCGGCGGCGGTGTGTGCGCTGGTGGCCATCGCCGGATGCGGTGGCCAGGGCGGGAAGGCGGACGCCAGGGCCGAGACCGGACGGGACACCGCCCGCCCGAGCGCGAGCGCGAGTCCCGTCGCCAAGCCCGCGCGGGTCGAGCAACTGGCCTCGGCCGCCGGCTGCAAGCCCGACTTCACCACGAAGGTCGACGACTACCGGCAGGCGGTCTGCAAGACCGCCAAGGGCAAGTTCCTCTTTCTGGACTTCGTCAGCGCCAAGGGCGAGCGGGACTGGCTGGACACCGCGCAGATGTACGGCGGTGTCTATCTGGTGGGCAACAGATGGGTGCTGTCGTCGTCACCGAGGAAGAACATGGAGACCCTGCGGGCCAAGTTCGGCGGCACCATCGAGGACGGCGCCCCCTACGGCGCCTCTCCCAGCCCCCGGTGATCAGGTCACGTCAGGGGCCTTCTCGACAACAGTGGTCGGGTACCCGCCGAAGTCCACCTCCGTACGGCCGCCGTCCGGCCGGTACACCGTGACCACGAGCCCGGTCACCCCGGCGGTGGCGAGCCCGCCGAGCGGGGCCGCGTCTGGTTCGCCGGTGAGCGAGGCCAGGGTGACGAAGACGGTGCCGGCCGGATCCACGTGAGCGCGACGGGAGCCGGGTCAGCCGGCGGTGACCCCGCGCGCCGCCAGGGCCCGGCGCAGCGCGCGCATCGCGTAGTACGTGCGCGACTTGACGGTTCCGGGCGGCACCCCCAGCACCTTCGCCGCCTCATTGACGGTGCGGCCCAGGTAGTAGACATGCAGCAGGACTTCCCGCTGGAAGGGGGCGAGATCCGCCATGGCCTCGATCACCACCTGCGCGGTGAGCGCCTGCTCGACCGCGTCCGGCGCGGCCATCGGGGGCAGCTGCGCGTCGCCGAGCTCCAGGGGCCGCGCCGCCTGGGCCCGATGGCCGTCGATCACCAGATTGCGGACCACGGTGAACAGCCAGGGGCGGGCGCTGTCGTCCGCGGGGTCGATGTCGGCGCAGTGCTGCCAGGCGCGGATGGCCACCTCCTGCACGATGTCCTCGGCACGGTGCCAGTCCCCGCCCAGCATCCGGGCGGCGTAGCGGAGCAGCGCGGAGCCGTGCCGTTCGTAGAGCACCCGCAGAAAGGTCTCGGCCGCATCGTGGCGTGGCGCTTCCAGGTCGGGCACGGCACAGAGATAAGGGGTGCGGCGTAGGGGTCTTGGCGCCGCCTCGGTCACCACGGCTGCTGCGCAGGTATGCATCGTCCGATCCCCCCGGGTCTGCGATCGCACCGGTGCCAATGGGTCGGCGGTAATGGCGGGCCGGTGCGGCGAATACGGTCTGACGTCGGTGGCGTTGCGACCCGACGTCGGTGGCCCGAGCGTAGGGTGACCCCGATTCCGAATCAGTGCCGAAAGACTGACGGTGGCGGCGGCTGGAAGAGCGCTACCGCCAAAGGCCGCTCGACTACACTCCCGACTTGTGCGATTTACGGTGTTAGGCCCGGTCAGAGCGTGGCGGGGTGAGGCCGAGCTGGAGCTCGGGCCGCCCAAACAGCGTGCGCTGCTGGCGCTGTTGCTGGTGCGGGCGGGACAGCCCGTGGCGCTCAGCGAGATCGTCGACGTTCTGTGGGCGCAGGATCCGCCGAGCAGCGCCGTGAATGTGGTGCACCGGCACGTCGGGGCGGTGCGCCGGCTGCTGGAGCCGGGCCTGCCGGCGAAGGCCGCGGGCAGCCGGCTGGTGCGCAGCTCGGGCGGCTACCGGCTGAACGCCGACGCCGACGCGCTGGATCTGCTGCGATTCCGGCAGGTGAGCGAAGCGGCCCGCCAGGCCGCCGGAACGGACGCGCCGAACGAGGCCGCGGAGCTGTTCGCCCAGGCCCTCACCCTGTGGCAGGGTCCGACCGCCGCCGGGATCCCCTCGGACATACGGGCCCATCCGGTCTTCTCCGGGGTGGACGGTGAGCTGCTGGCCGTGGCCAAGGTGGCCGCGGAGGCGGCCCTGGAATCCGGGGCGCCGGAGCGGCTGCTGACCACCCTTCAGCCATTCGCCGCCCACCATCTACTGGACGAGACGCTGCAGGCCAGGCTGATCCTGGTGCTCGCCGCCACCGGCCGGCGGGCCGAGGCGCTGGAGCTCTATGGCACGGTGCGGGACCGGCTGACGGAGCAGCTGGGGGTCGAGCCCGGCCCCGAACTGCGCGCCGCCCACCTCCAGGTGCTCCCCCAGCCCGCCCCTGTCCCGGCCGCCACCACGCCGAAGGCCCGTACCGGCGGGGGCGCCCGGGCCACCGGAAGCTCCGCCGGGGCCGCCCCGCCGGGCGCGGAGCCCGCGCCCGGCCCCCCGTTCCCGCCGCCCCCGCGACCGCCCCTGCCGCCGCAGGAGCCGCCCGTTCCCGTCGTACGGCCCGCCCAACTGCCTCCCGATCTCGCCGCGTTCAGCGGCCGGTGCGCAGAGCTCGCCCGCACCCGTGATCTGCTCCCCGAAGGCGCCGAGGAAGGGTCGCCGACCCCCGTGGTGATCAGCGCGATCGACGGGATGGCCGGGATCGGCAAGACGACGCTGGCCGTGCACTGGGCCCATCAGATCGCGCACCGCTTTCCCGATGGTCAGCTCTACGCCAATCTCCGCGGCTTCGATCCGACCGGTTCGGTGATGCCCCCGGACGAGGCGGTGCGGTCCTTTCTGCACGCTCTCGGGGTCCCGCCGAGCCGGGTACCGGCCGGTCTGGACGCCCAGAGCGCGCTGTACCGCAGTCTGCTGGCGGGGCGGCGGGTGCTGATCCTGCTGGACAATGTGGTGGACTCCCAGCATGTCCGGCCACTGCTGCCCGGCTCCCCCGGCTGTCTGACCATTGTCACCAGCCGCAATCAGCTCCATGGTCTGATCGCCACCGAGGGGGCACGTCCGATCACCCTCGGCCCGCTGTCCCCGGCCGAGTCCCGTGAGGCGCTGGTCCGCCGGCTCGGCGCCGACCGGATCGCCGCGGAGCCGGAGGCCGTGGCCACCATCATCGCGCTGTGCGGGCATCTGCCGCTCGCGCTGGCCGTGGTGGCCGCCCGCGCCGCCACCCGTCCGGCCTTTCCCCTTTCTTCTGTCGCGGCGGAGCTACGCGAGAGCCATGGGAATCTCGACGCGTTCTCGGGCGCCGATCCCAGCACCGACGCGCGGACCGTCTTCTCCTGGTCCTATCGAGCCCTGCCCCCGGAGGCCGCACGGCTGTTCCGGCTGCTCGCCGTGCATCCGGGCCCCGATATCTCCACGGCGGTGGCCGCGAGTCTGGCCGGGCTCCCGGTCCGCAGGACCCGGGCGCTGCTGGCCGGACTGACCCGTGCCCATCTGCTGATCGAGCACGCTCCGGGCCGCTACACCTTCCATGATCTGCTGCATGCCTACGCGGTGGAGCTCGCCGAGGACCACGACCCGGCCGATGCCCACCGGGACGCCCGCCACCGTATGTTCGACCACTATCTGCAGACCGCGCACGCGGCCGCCACCCTGCTCGCCCCGCGGCGCATGGAGCGCATCCCGCTGCCCCCGCCCCGGCCCGACGCCATGCCCGAGCGGCTCACCGGGCAGGAGCGGGCCGAGGCATGGCTCACGGCCGAGCGGCCCGTGCTGCTGTCGGTCATCGACCACGCGCTGCACACCGGATTCCAGGCGCACGCCTGGCAGTTGGCCGTGACCCTGGAGCTCTTCCTGGACCGCCGGGGCCACTGGCAGGAGCAGGCCGCCATCCAGCGCACCGCGCTCGGCGCGGCCCAGCGGCTGTCCGACCGGATCGGGCAGGCGCACGCCCACCGCACGCTGGGTTTCGCCGAGGGCCGGCTGCGCCGCTACGAGGAGGCGTACCGCCATCTGGGGCGCGCCGTGGCGCTGTTCACCGAGCTCGGCGACTTCGACGGCCATGCCCGTACCCTGCGCAGCCTGGCGTTCCTCGCCAACACCGAGGGCCATTACCGGCAGGCGCTGCAGCACTACGAGCCCGCGCTCGAGCACTACCGCGCCTCCGCCGACCTCAGCAGACAGGCCAGCGTGCTCAATGAGATCGGCTGGACCCACATCCTGCTCGGTGAGTACGAGCACGCCCTCGCGCAGTGCGGGGAGGCGGTCGAGCTGCACCGGCGGATCGGCGATTCCAACGGCGAGGCCGCCGCGCTGGACAGCCTGGGGTACGCGTACCACCACCTCGGCCGGTACGAGCCCGCCCTCAGCTGTTACCGGCACGCGCTCGGCATCTACCGCGAGATCCACGACGGCTACCTGGAGGCCGACACGCTCACCCATATAGGGGACACGCATCTCGCCCAGGGCGACGTCGACACCGCGCTCACCGTCTGGCGGCAGGCGCTGGTCATTCTCAAGGAGCTCAACCACCCCGACGCCCGGGTCCTCGGCGACAAACTGCAGTGGTACGAGCAGCCCTCGCGGCTGACGCCGACGCTCAGCGGATGACGGCGGCGGACCGGGGTGGAGGTCAGGGACCGCGTCGGGTACCGATGTCCCGGACCGTCCCGACCTGCCGAAGGGACGGCGTCGGCCTGGTGTTTCCGGCTCTCACTGCCATGGCGGGCGCCCTTTCGTCTCGCGGGTCGCCGGCGGCCGGGGGCCGTGGACGGCCCGCCCGCACACCGGGTTCTCCCTGCCATACGTACCGGCGCGGCCAGTTGCTCAACGGGCGGGAAAAAACTTTTGAGACGCCCCCAAATGTGCGGCCGGGCAGGGTACCAGCCCGTAATGATCTCTGTCCCCGCTTTATTCACTAGTGATGAGGTCTCCACGACCGAGCTACACGAGGTACTAGCGTCCGGTGTCACTCCGAACCAAGGAGGGCGCTGTGCGATCAGCAATCCTCAGCAGATCCAACGCATCCAGCCGTACCATCGGCACCGGGCTCATCATTGGTGCTCTGGCCGTGACACTCGCGGCCATCCTCATCCCCGTGTCACTGTTCAGTCAGAGCAGCGCCGCGGCGCCGCGCAACGGTGTCACGGACGACGGTGGCGGGACGGTCAGCACCCAGTACGGGCCGCTCACGGCCGCTGACCGGGACTTCGTCCGCAAGGTCAGGCTCGCAGGAACGTGGGAGCTTCCCGCGGGCCGCATGGCTCAGGAGCGCGACAGCCGGGACGCGGTGAAGACCGCCGGTGAGCACCTCATCGAGGGGCACACCGAGCTCAACCGGCGGGCCGAGGAGGCCGGCAGGGCGCTCGGGATCCAGCTGCCCACCCAGCCCAACGCACAGCAGCAGGGCTGGCTCAACGAGATGAACAGCGCACAGAGCAGCGCCGATTTCGAGCGGGTGTTCGCGAACCGGCTGCGGGCCGCGCACGGGAAGGTGTTCAATCTCGTCGCACAGATACGGGCGGAGAGCCGTAACTCCATGGTCAGATCACTGGCCACCAGGGCCAATGCCGTCGTTCTCGACCACATCACGGTCCTCGAGGACACCGGGCTTGTCGACTACGACGCCCTCTAACGACTAAGTGAAGTGATCTTATGAGGCAACAGACCCACAAACGCGGGCGGTTCACCAACAAAACCGTCGCCATCGTCGCAGCGCTCGCGCTCGGCGGAGGCGGGGCCGCGATCATCGCCGCGAACGCATCCGCCCATGGTGACAAGAGCGACTCCGGCCAGAACAGCACCCTGTCAGCGAAGGCGGGGACGATCCAGTGCCCCGATGTGGGGCAGCAGCTGAGCGACGTGCCGGACAAGGCCCGGCCCGAGGTCGACAAGAACCTGGCCGAGCTGGACAACCAGGTGGCCAAGGCCTACCAGCAGATGAACTCGGAGCAGGGCTCCCAGCAGGGCGCGAGGGACGCGACGCTCTCCAAGCTCAACCAGCAGCGCTCCCAGACGCTCGACAACATCGGCACGGCCATGGGCGGCGACAACTCCCAGCAGCTGCAGGGAATGGCCGACTGCAAGTGGCAGGAGGTCGCCACCGCCGACGGGCAGGACCAGAACAACCAGCAGGCCGGCGACCAGCAGCAGGGCGACAACAACCAGCAGGGCGACAACGGCCAGCAGGGCGACAACCAGCAGCAGGGCGACAACGGCCAACAGCAAGGCGACCAGCAGGGCGGCGACCAGCAGGGGGACGGCCAGCAGGGCGGCGAGGGCGCCAACGACGTGCCCGGCAACGCCGGCGGCCAGGCGGGCAACGGGCCGTCGCAGGACGACTTCGTCGACATCACCAAGGTGCAGCCGAACGTCAAGCAGCCTCCGCAGGCACAGAACAACGGCTCCACCGGCACCTTCACCTCGGACTGCGGCGTCGGCGACCCGAACCTCCGCAACAGCGACAACGTCATCGTCGCGCCCGGTGTGGGCAACGGCGCCCACCACATGCACGACTACGTGGGCAGCGACAGCAACGACGCCTTCGCCAACAACCAGACCTTCGAGCAGGGGGGTACCTCCTGCGCGAACGGCGACGACAAGTCGACCTACTACTGGCCCGTGGTCCGCGCCCAGGACGGCAAGGACGAGCAGGACGCCAATGACCTCGGCGGTGGCCAGGAGGGCAACGTAGGCACGATCCTGACCCCCAAGAGCTCCACGATCGAGTTCAAGGGCAACCCGCAGAGCAAGGTCACGGCCATGCCGAAGTTCCTGCGGATCATCACCGGTGACGCCAAGGCCTTCACCAACGGCGACAAGAACGCCAACACCTCCTGGAGCTGCACCGGCTTCGAGGACCGGCAGCTGACGGACAAGTACCCGCTCTGCCCCGAGGGCAGCTCGGTGACGCGTACCTTCGACTTCCAGAGCTGCTGGGACGGCCAGAACATCGACAGCGCCAACCACCGGGACCACGTCGCCTTCGCCAATGAGGACGGCTCCTGCCCCAACGGCTTCAAGGCCATTCCCCAGCTGGTGAACACCATCACCTACGATGTGCCGGCCAACACCCCGTTCGCGGTGGACGGCTTCCCGGAGCAGCTGCACAAGCCCATCACCGACCACGACGACTTCATCAACGTGATGTCGGAAGACCTGATGAACAAGGCGGTGGACTGCATCAACAGCGGCCAGCAGTGCAACTGATGGCGGACAACCACCCGGCGCGCGTCGGCCGTAAGGCCGGCGCGCGCCGCGCTGCCATGCACCATGAGGCCGCGGACGACGCGGCCGCCGGCCACCCCGCCGCGGAACATCCGGACCCCGCCGCACGCCCGGGACATACCGACCGACCGGTCCGCCCCGGCACCGCCGGCCCGCTCTCCGACCAGGAGCTGACCCGGCAGCTCGTGGAGGGCCATGCGTCGGGCACGCACAGCCCGGCCGCGGGCGACATCCTGTACCGCCGCCATCACCCGGCGACGCTCGCCTACGCCCGCACCCGCTGCCGTGTCCCGCACGATGCCGAGGACCTGGCGTCCGAGGCGTTCTTCCGCACCTTCCAGGCCGTACGGGCCGGTGGCGGCCCTCGCGGCTCCTGGCGCCCGTATCTGCTGACCGTGGTGCGCCACACCGCGCTCGAATGGCACTCCGGGGAGCGTCAGATCCTGCTCACGGCCGACTTCGAGTCCTGGCGGCAACTCGCGCCGGCGGCCGATCCCCAGCACCATCTGGTGACCACGGAGGACCGCAGGATGCTGATCCGCAGCTTCCGCAGGCTGCCCGAGCGCTGGCAGACCGTGCTGTGGCTGACCCTTGTCGAGGACGACTCCCCGCACCGGGTGGCCGCCGTGCTGGGCATCTCCCCCAGCGGTGTGACCTCCCTGGCCTTCCGGGCCCGGGAAGGGCTGCGGGAGTCGTTTCTGCAGGCCCACCTGGAGTCCGCGCACACGGACCGGTGCCGCCACTTCAGCGCCATGATCGGCGCCTCCGTACGGCGCGGCGGTGTCCGCGGCCACGGGCTCGCGCGCCATCTGGCCGAGTGCGCGTTCTGCGCCCATGCGTACACCGAGTTAGTGGGGCTCAACGCCGCGATGCGCACGGCCTCGCGTACGGCGGCGCCCGCCGGGGCCAGGAGCTGAACCGATCCACTCCGGCCGCCCCGACGGGTGCCGCCACTTCAGCGCCATGATCGGCGCCTCCGTACGGCGCGGCGGTGTCCGCGGCCACGGGCTCGCGCGCCATCTGGCCGAGTGCGCGTTCTGCGCCCATGCGTACAACGAGTTAGTGGGGCTCAACGCCGCGATGCGCACGGCCTCGCGTACGGCGGCGCCCGCCGGGGCCAGGAGCTGAACCGATCCACTCCGGCCGCCCCGACGGGTGCCTTCTTCATGTGACTTCTTCACGCAGCCGACCAACAGCCGACATGGGACCGCCGGCCGCGACGCACGCGGCCGGCGGTTCAGCGTGCCCGGCTCACAGTCCGTTGACGCGCGCCTCCCGGGCGATCCCCAGCGGCCGGATACCGGGGGGTGCCCCGGTGCGGGTCCTGCGGCCCACCCGCGACGCCTGACGCCGTATTCGGTCCATCTGCGCGATCAGCCTGCGTCCGCGCAACGCCATCTCGAGCTCGAAGCGGATGCGCGGGTCCCGCAGGCCCGGCCCGAAAAGCTTCTCTATCTGGCGCAACCGGTACCGCACGGTCTGCGGATGCACCTTGAGGGCCTTCGCCGCCTCGGGCGCGCCACCGCCCTCCAGCCAGGCCAGCAGCGTCATCTGCAGGCGCTCGCTCTGTCGGGGGGTCAGCCCGACCAGCGGCTGGAGCCAGCGGGAGGCCAGCGCCCGGAGCAGCGACTCGTCCTGCAGGAGCAGCAGCATCGACAGATGGTCGTCGACGAAGAGCACCCGGGCCTCGGGACCGGTGCGCACCGGCGCCAGGGTCAACAGGCGCCGCGCCCAGCGCACCGAGGACGCCGCGTCGTTCAGCGGCACCACATGGCCGACGGCGGCGGTGCGGCCGCGCAGCGCGGTTTCCAGTGCGCCGCGGGTGCCGGCGTCCACGGGGACCTCCCGGTCCGGGTCCCGCTCGCCGTCCTGGGTCCGGTCGGCGGCGGGGTCCGGCGCGGGGCCGCAGTCCGCGTCCGGGTCGGGGATCAGCAGGCACAGCTCGTCACCGACGGCGCCGATGAGGGTGTCTCCCAGCACGGCGGCCAGCTGCGGCGCCTCGCCCGGGGTGGGCAGGGCGATGGCCTGGACCGTCTCGGGAAGGGGCCACCGCGCGGCCCGGGACAGCTCGTTGAGGGTCCGCTCGGAGACCGCCACCTCACCGATGAGGGCCTCGAACAGCTCGCGCCGGGCCCGCTCGGGCGGTACCTCGGTGGGCGCCTCCTCGGCGAGGGCGGAAGTGGCGGCCGCCTCGCCGGCGCAGTCCTCACCGGGCTTGCGGTAGCCCAGTGCCGTCAGCAGAGCCTGTTCGACTCCCCAACGGACCTTGTCACGCTCAGAGTCCTCCAGAAGGTCGGCGAATCCCGGAATTCTGTGGCGGAGGTTCTCTAGCACCTCATCGGCCACGGAGGGGAGTTCATTACGCAGCACCCGGGTCCACTCGCCACGGGGGCGGGACCAGATGCGGTTCACGAGTTCGCCCATCATTACCTCGTTCTTGCCGGGGGGAGGCCTGGCCGTTGGGGGGTCGGTCAGGCCCGATGGAGGTTGCCTCCGTCTCCGGTTCGTCCGGTCCGGAAAGGGAGTCGAGGGTCCTCCACTACGTCATAGAGGACTCCGACCCCTTCCGGTCCCGGCACTTTGCCGGTTCTTTGCCATAGGGATGACTATGGCTCAGCAGGGGACGGTGTGGGCACCGTTTGTCCATCAGAAGTTGTCACGTTACGACAAATCTTATGGAGATCAGGTGTACTTCCGAGAAGCTGCTGCTCCCAAGACGACTTTGACGTATCTCGTCACCCGCGCGAATCCGCGCGATCGGGAGGCTCCAATGTCCATGTCCCAAACGCCGACTCCCTCCCAGGGGCGCCAGGGGGGACGCCAAGCACGTGGAGGACGACGAGCCGCTCGCCGGACTCGGCAGCGCGACCAGCCCGGGATCGGGTGGCCACGCAACCTCAGGCTCTACGCTATCGGCGGGACGGTCATACTGTCCCTCATTGTGGCGAACAACGCCGGTGCCTTCAGCAAGACCTTCGCGTTCCTCGACTTCGGTGCGGGCGTGCTCGCGCTGGTCTGTCTCACCTCGGCGGTGCTGTGGGGGCTCGCCGCGACCGACCAGATGATTCTCCACTCCAACCACCGGCTGATCGCGCAGGGCGTCCACCGGGCCGCCGCGGTCGGCGGGCTGCTCTTCCTCGCCATCCACATCTGGGTCAAGGTCGCGGAGAGCCACACCAGCGCGGCGGCCATCGTGTTGCCGTTCGCTGACGCAAATCAACCGCTGCTGATCGGCCTTGGCACCGTCGCCGGATACCTCTTCGTCATCGCGGCGGTGACCGGGGCGATGCGCAGCTCGTTCGCCTCGGCCGGCAACTCCCGCTGGCGGTACCGCTGGTGGCGGGCGCTGCATGTGGGCGCCTACCCGGCCTGGTGCGCCGCGCTGATCCACGGCCTGAAGGCCGGGCGCGCGGCCAAGACCTGGGCCACCTACGGCTACATCGCGGCGCTGGTCGGCGTCGCCATCGCGCTGTGGCTGCGGCTTGTCGCCCGGCGGCGTCAGGACGACGGCCGCGACGGTGGCATCGCGGTCAGGAACCCTCCCGCCCGCAGCCTGCAGGAAGGCCGGACCAGGCGCGCCGAACCCACCGTGCCCCGGCCCCGCGCGGCCGGCTCCGGACGGCGTGACCGTGCGACCCTTGGCGCCTCCCGTGGGTGGGACCGTTGATCACGACCAAACCCAGGCTCGCCTGTGTCGACCCGCCCCGACTGCTGGCCGGGCTCGACGAGGTGTACCGGCTGGACCGGGTCGGTCATCTGACCGTGCACGGCCAGATGCCCGCCCTGCGCGCGGACGAACTCGTCGCCCTCGCCGAGAACATCGACCTGCGAGGACGCGGCGGAGCCGGATTCCCGTTCGCCAAGAAGGTCCAGGCCGTCGTTGAATCGGCCGGCCGACGGGACGGCCGCTGTGCCGTCGTCGTCAACGGCAGTGAGGGTGAGCCGAGCTGCCTCAAGGACACCGCGCTGCTGCTGCACACCCCGCATCTGGTGATCGACGGCGCCGTGCTGGCCGCCGAGGCGCTGGGCGCCGAGGAGGTCGCCATCGCCGTGCACCGGCCGGATGTGGAGGAGTCGCTGGCCGCCGCCATCGCCGAGCGCGGCCCCAGCGGGGTCCCGGTGCGGGTGGGCCGCACCGACGACCGGTTCGTGGCCGGTGAGGGCGGCGCGGTCATCAACGGCCTCAGCGGCGCCCCGGCCATCCCCAACGGCCGCAAGATCCGGACCAGCGACAGCGGGCTGAGCGGTCTGCCCACCCTGCTGTCCAACACCGAGACCTTCGCCCAGCTCGCCGTCGCGGCGCGGATGGGCGCCCTGCCGTACCGCTCGGTGGGGCTGCCCACCGAACCGGGCACGACCATGCTGACGGTCGGTGGCAAGTACGTCATGGAGACGCCGACCGGGGTGCCGCTGACCTACGTCCTGGAGCTGTGCGGTCTCACCCCCGGCCAGGGGGTGCTGGTCGGCGGGTACCACGGCAAGTGGCTGGATCCGAAGAGCATCCATGCCGCCACGATCTCCCGTGAATCGATGAAGAAGTACGGTGCGCGGCTGGGCGCCGGGGCGGTGCTGCCCATTCCCGAGGACACCTGCCCGCTCGGCGAGACGGCGCGGGTGGCCCGCTGGCTGGCCGCCGAGACGGCCGGTCAGTGCGGGCCCTGCTTCATCGGACTCCCCGCCCTCGCGGACGCGATCGGCCAGGTGGAGCGCGGCGGCGGCCAGTCCTCGATCGACAATGTGCGCGCCTACATCAACTCGGTGAAGAAGCGCGGGGCCTGCAGCCACCCCGACGGCACGGCCGGTTTCGTGACCACCGCGCTGGACGCCTTCCCGGAGGAGTTCGAGCTCCATGCGCTGGGCGTCGGGTGCGGGCGGCCGACGATGGGTGTGCTGCCGCTGCCGGAGGACTCCAAGCCCCTGCTGGCGCTGCCGGCCGGCCCGCTGTCCGAGGCGTCGCGGGGAGAGCGCAGCCAGCGGGGGCCGATGGAGAATCTCCTGGTGGACTGGTCGCTGTGTCAGGGCCATGGGCTGTGCGCGGACATCCTCCCCTCGGAGGTGCTGACGCTCGGCATCGACGGCTATCCGGCCTCGGCCAAGATGGAAGTCCCTCGCCATCTGCGGGCGCAGGCCGTCCGCGCGGTCCGCCGCTGCCCCGCCCTGGCGCTGCGCATCGAGGAGTGAGTCAGCACAAGATCCGCGTATCGCCCCTTGCGACGGCCGTCAGGTACGGCCGTCGGTTGCTGTGCGCTCAACGATCCGTCGTTTTTTGCGCCTGATGACAAATTCCGGACCCGCTGAACGTCGGCC
Source organism: Streptomyces sp. NPDC005266 (assembly GCF_040607655.1). Lineage (NCBI taxonomy): Bacteria > Bacillati > Actinomycetota > Actinomycetes > Kitasatosporales > Streptomycetaceae > Streptomyces > Streptomyces sp. NPDC005266. The sequence continues at coordinate 288,894 of NZ_JBEXHC010000002.1, read as the reverse complement.
GGCACGGGCTACGTATGCACATGGCGTCGGCGCAAAACACGCCGGACCGATTGAGATTGCAGAGGAATGGTCATGGAGAAACGGCGTCAAATCGCATTCGCTGGCGTGTCCGTAGCGATGGTTGTGCTGACCGCGGCGTGTGGGGCCAGCAAGGACAACTCCGCGGGTCAGAGCGCCAATGTCCAGCCGGCGGGCGGCAGTCAGACGGTGGGTGCGGGTGCGACGGCGGGCGCCGGTGCGGGGGCGGCCGACACCGGTTACGGTGCCAGTGGCGGGAACGAGGCGGGCGGCGACACGGGCGCGGCCGCGGGCAGCGCATCGGCCAGGACGGGCCCGGCGAAGGAGCTCGAGGTCAAGAAGGACGCCAAGCTCGGCTCCTTCGTGGCCGACAGCGAGGGCTGGACGCTGTACCGCTTCGACGAGGACACCCCCAAGCCGCCGAAGTCCAACTGCAATGACGACTGCGCCACCAAGTGGCCGGCGGTGCCCGCGGACGACGTCAAGGCCACCGCCGGGATCGACAAGAGCAAGCTCGGCTCGGTCACCCGCTCCGACGGCACCAAGCAGCTGACGCTGGCGGGCTGGCCGGTCTACCGCTTCGCCGGCGACGACAAGCCGGGCGACACCAAGGGCCAGGGCGTGGGCGGCACCTGGAAGGCCATCTCCCCCGACGGCAAGCCGGCCGGTGTGACGGACGCCGCGGACGACAGCCTGCAGCTGATGGTCAACAACAACGCCGAGCTCGGTAAGATCATCGTGGACGGTAAGGGCATGACCGTCTACCGGTTCGACAAGGACAGCGCCTGGCCGATGAAGACCGGCTGCCTGGGCGCCTGCCTGGACACCTGGAAGCCTGTCAAGGCCGTCGACACCACCAAGGTCGCCGGACTCAATGCCTCGAAGGTGACCTCCTTCACCCGCCCCGACGGCTCCAAGCAGGCGGCGTTCGACTGCTGGCTGCTCTACACCTTCACCGGTGACAAGAAGCCCGGCGACACCAAAGGCCAGGGTGTGAAGGGCACGTGGTTCGCGGTCACCGACAAGGGCAAGAAGGCGGGCCAGTAAGGTCCGGACGACGGTCCACCCCAGCGGGAGGCCCGAGGCCGAAGGCGCCGCCCGGGCCTGCCCGCTGGACCCAACGGGAGGTTGACGTGTCACCCGCACTCCGTGCCACCGTGCTCTGCGCGGCTTTGCTGTTGTTGAGCGGCTGCGGCGGAAGCAGCAAGGCGCATGACGCCAAGCACGAGAAGAAGGCACCCGCGGCCAAGGCGTTCGGCAAGGCCGGAAAGCCCGCGCCGCTGACCGGGATCGCCGATGCCATCGGCTGCAAGGCCAAGGTCATCACCGAGGCGGAGGAGCTGCGCCAGGGGGCGTGCGAGGCCGGCAAGGACCGGTTCACGATGCTCACCTTCGCCACCGACAAGGGCCAGCACGACTGGCTGTCGGAGTCGAAGGACTACGGGGGCACCTACCTGGTCGGCAAGCGCTGGTCGGTGACCGGCCAGTCCACGGGTTCACTGAAGCCCCTGCGCGAAAAGATCGGCGGGTCCCTGGAGAGGGGGTCCATGTCCCACGGTGGCATGGGGATGGGGGACGGTAAGGACGACTCCATGAACCACTCTGGACACGGCGGGAAGTGACCTTACGCGCCGCCGACCAGGCGGTGAGTCGGATCAGCCCGTCATGCGGCCCGTGAGTCGGCCCACTTGACCAGCTCGGGGTCGGCGAGGGTGGAGACCCACAGGTCCACCGGCGGGACCTCGTCCACCGGCTTCCGTGGCCCGACGGCCAGCACCCTCAGTCCGGCGCGCGAGGCGGACAGAAAGCCGCAGTGGGAGTCCTCCACCGCGAGGGCGTCGACGGGGGCCGCACCGCACAGCCGGGCGGCCTCGAGATAGACGTCGGGATACGGTTTGGGCCGTACCTCCCCCTCGGGGACCAGCACATGGCCGAAGTAGCGCAGCAGCCCGGCCTTGGCGAGCCCGTCCTCGACCACGTCGCGCGGGCAGTTGCTGGCGACGGCCAGGGGGGCGAATGCCGCCGCTTTCTGGACCAGTTGCGGCGCCCCGGGCATGGTGACCGGGTCCTCGGCCACCAGGCGCCGGAAGGTGTCCAGCAGTTGCTCGGTCATCTGCTCGGCGAGTTCGGGGAGTCCGGCGAATTCCGCCATCATGCGGCCGCATTCGCTGTAGTGGAGCCCCTTGGTGCGCCGGGCGAACTCTTCGTCGGAGGCGGCTCCATGGCTTCTGAGTACCAGTTCACGCGCCTCTTCCCAGTGTCGTTCGGAATCCATCAGGGTGCCGTCGCAGTCGAAGACAATGGCGGCTGGGGTCCATGCGAGGAGCTTTTCGGCTGTCATCTTCCTGCCGTTCCGGGGGAGGTGGAGGAATCGGCGCAGGAGGTACCTGTACCTGCGGGGAGCAGCGCAGTGAATTTCCTGGCGGCTCAGTGCGCGAATTGCGCTGACCGCTGCGGTCCGATGCGCGAGCGCTTTTCCGCGTGCGCGACATGGGAGGGCCGTACAGGCGGAGAATCGCCTGCCCGAAACATAACGATCACTACGGTAGTTATATGACCTGCGGTAAGCAAGGGGCTACTGAGCGTCGGCGATTTGTTCGCCGCTCAGGGCGTTCCCTGTACAGGATGTTCGCCATCCATACGTTCGTCGTACGGCGCGTTCCTCGCTCACCCGTGTCAGAGGTACTGGAGCACACCGACCGCCGTGCAGATGTCCGCCTGGCGCAGCCGGAACACGCAGGTTCTGCCGTGGGAGGTGCACTCGACCACGGCGGGCGGAAAGGACTCGGTGAAGCGGATGGCCTTCATCCGGCAGGCGACGGGCCGGATCAGCGCCCCGCCGGTGGCCAGCGCCGCGGCCTGCCGGGCGGCTTCCAGCAGCACCAGCCCCGGCACATGATCGCTCCAGTGGTCGAAGAAGAACGGGTGGCGGGGGTCGGCGGGATCCAGATAGACCACTCCCCCGTCCCGGACCACCAGCACGTCCCGGGCGGCAGGGACGGCCAGTTGCCCAGGTGAGGGCCGTACGGCTGCGCGCAGCCGGCGCCGCGCGGTGTGCCCCGACGCCGCGGCCCGGGTCTCCGCGTACGTCGTGCCGTCGAGGAACCGCGCGGTCCCGCCGGCCCATGCGAAGCGCTTGCCGGCCGCCGACAGAGCGACATCCAGCCGCATCCCGGAGACAAACCGTCCACAGGGTGTGGTGCGCAGGTCCGTGACGGCCGCCCGGCAGGTGATGTCGGTGGCGCCGTGCGGCGCGCGGGGCTCGGCCTGGGGGTCGAGCCGGAAGAACATGTCGCGGATCAGAAAGTGCGCGCCCGCGGGCACGGCGTAGTACCGCGTGGGGATGTAGATCCCCAGTTCCCGCAGGGTTTCGGCGATCATCAGCGGATGGTGCCGGCCGTCCCCGCCGTGCGGGAAGGTCGGATGGGAACGGGGCCACTGGGCGGCGGCCTCGAAGCGGTCGTCGCCCTGCGTACGGACGTCGGTGAGCAGCACCTCGGCCACCGAGACCCGGTGCACCGCCTCCCGCTCCACCGTGCGGGACCAGTTGAGCGGCCGGCCAGTGGGACCGGATGGCTCCGAAAGGCCGTGAGCCTCACGAACGATCACCATAAAATACTAATAATGTTTGACCTGTCTTGCCTCATCACCATCGGGGGAAGAAAGTTCGCTAGGTTCTCTTCCACACCCCCAACTGGCTGATGAAGGACGCGAACACGTGCAAGAGCGGGCCGAGCAGACACGCCGATCTCTTCTGGAGGCCGCCGCGTCGCTTTTCGACGAACGGGGCTATGCCGGCACGAGCATCAGCGACATCACCGCCCGGTCCGGTCACACCAGCGGCGCGATGTATTTCCATTACACGAGCAAGGAAAGGCTCGCACTCGCAGTGATGGAGGAACATTTCGCCACCTGGCCGCCCCTGATCGAGCGATACGCCGCCATCGAAGCCCGACCCCTGGACCAGCTCGTCCGGCTCAGCTTCGCGGTGGCCCGCGCCTTCCGCGACGACATCGTGGTCCGGGCGGGCGCCCGGCTATGGACCGAGCGCACCCTGATCCAGGCACCGCTGCCGCCGCCCTTCGTGGGGTGGATGGACGCCGTCGGGCAGATGATGGAGAAGGCCCGGGCGGAGGGCGACCTGGCCGCGCATGTCGACCCGCTGCCCGCCGCCCGGACCGTGGTCTGCGCCTTCTTCGGTCTGCACACCGTGTCCGAGGCCCTCGATGGACGGCGCCTCGTCGAGGACCATCTGACCGACCTGTGGACGCTGCTGCTGCCCTCGCTGCGCGCCCGGCCCGGGGACACCGCCGCGCTGCTCGCGGCGGCGCGGGAGCCGCACGTATGAGCGCATCTGAGCGCACCGGGAATTTCGCACGCAACGCCCAGGAATATGGAAATGCGCGGATTACTCGAAAGCCGTAACAGATAGGGTGTAGGTGAGCGATGGTCTGGATTTCCGCGCTGCCAACGGTGCCGTATGCGCCGGGCGGGTGAAGTCTTCCGCGTTCGGCGCGCGGGCCATGCGTGGACGAGGGGGGACAGGGCACCCGCCCCTGCGTACGACTGCGTACGACGTGGCCACTGTCGCGAGCTTTTGGAGGACACCGTGGCACGGCAGCAAACCGACCCGAACCTCATTCATCCGACGCTGCGCGATCCCGGACCGCCGTCGCCGACCCCCTCGCCCGGTCCGGGTGGCCCGGAACCGGGTCCCGCTCCGGGGCCCGTGCCCGGACCGCCGCCGGGTCCGCCGCCCGACCCGATTCCCGCCCCTCCGCCCGAGCCGCCGCCGAACCCGGCACCGGCCCCCGTACCGGGCCCCTCCCCCGACCCGGTGCCCAGCCCGCCGGGGCCCGACCCGGTCCCGGACCCGGGTCCGCTGAGGTAACCCTGGGATCTTCGCGCCGCGCCCACCGTGCCCATCCGGCACCGGTGGGCGCGGCGCCGTGTGCTGTGTGCCCTCGCGGTCACAGCGAGGACTCCGAGTGGCGTAGTCGCGATGTGTTCCCGGACGGCCGGGATGAGATCGTCGAATTCCTGACCGGCCGGCGCGGAGGGGCGGCGCTGCCGCAGCCGTCGTATCCCTCGAAGAGGCAGAGGAGAAGCAGATGCTCCGCAGCACCGCCCCGGCCCGGACGGTCCTCGAGCCCGCCGCGGCCGCGTTCGCCGAGTCGACCGCGAAGCCGCCCTACCTGTATCAGATGTCGCCCGCCGAGGGCCGCCGCACGGTCGACGAGGTGCAGTCCGGTGAGGTCTCCAAGCCGGAGGTGGACGAGGAGTGGATCAGCGTCACCGGAATCCCGGCCGGCGGGGTCAAGGCGCGGATCATCCGCCCGCCGGAGGCCGTCGGCACGCTCCCGGTGATCCTCTACATCCATGGCGCGGGGTGGGTGTTCGGCAATGCCCACACCCATGACCGGCTGGCCCGGGAGCTGTCCGTCGGCACCGGCGCCGCCGTCGTCTTCCCGGAGTACGACCTCTCCCCGGAGGCCCGCTATCCGGTGGCCCTGGAGCAGAGCTACGCGGTCGGGCAGTGGATCGTGGCCCATGGCGAGGCGGCGGGGCTCGACCCGTCCCGGATCGCGGTGGCCGGGGACTCGGTGGGCGGCAACATGGCCACGGCCCTCACCCTGCTGGCCAAGGAGCGCGGTGACCTGTCCCTGGTCCAGCAGGTGCTCTTCTACCCGGTCACCGACGCCGGCTTCGACACCGGTTCGTACGAGCAGTTCGCCGAGGGGTACTTCCTCACCCGCGAGGGGATGAAGTGGTTCTGGGACCAGTACACGACCGACCCCGCGCAGCGCGACGAGATCACCGCCTCCCCGCTGCGCGCCACCGTCGAGCAGCTCGCCGGGCTGCCGCCGGCCCTGGTGATCACTGGCGAGGCGGATGTGCTGCGCGACGAGGGCGAGGCGTACGCGAACAAGCTCCGTGAGGCGGGTGTGCCGGTCACCGCCATGCGGATGCAGGGCATCATCCATGACTTCGTCATGCTCGACGCGCTCCGCGATACCCATGCGGCGCGGGCCGCGCTCACGATGGCCGTGGACACGCTGCGCCGCGCGCTGTACGGCTCCTGACCTGATGAGGGGGGTCAGCCCCCGGCGGCGCCCTCCTTGGCCTGCCGCTTCATCTGCTGCTTGTGGGCGCGGACCCTGGCCAGCGAGTCGGGCCCGGTGATGTCGGCCACCGAGCGGTAGGCGCCCTCCTCGCCGTAGGCGCCGGCGGCCTCCCGCCAGCCCTTGGGCCCGGCCCCGAGCCGCTTGCCGAGCAGCGCGAGAAAGATCTGGGCCTTCTGCTTGCCGTAGCCGGGCAGCGCGTTCAGCCGCCGGAGCAGTTCCTCGCCGGTCTCGACGTCGCGCCACAGGTTCGTGGGGTCTCCTTCGTAGTGCTCGACCAGGTACTGGCACAGCTGCTGGATCCGCTTGGCCATCGAGCCGGGGTAGCGGTGCACGGCCGGCTTCTCCGAGAGCAGCGCCGAGAACCGCTCGGGGTCGTACGCGGCGATCTCATGGGCGTCCGGATCGTCGGTGCCCATGCGCTGCGCGATGGTGTACGGACCGGAGAACGCCCACTCCATGGGCACCTGCTGGTCGAGCAGCATCCCGATCATCAGGGCCAGCGGACTGCGCTCGAGCAGCGCGTCGGCCTCGGGCTGCTGGGCGAGGCGAAGGGTGGTGTCCATCCCCGGTGGGTACCCCCGCACCGGCCTCGCCAACCGGCCGACGAACCCATGCCCACCAAAGGTGGACGAGCCACCACCAATTCGGTCGAATTGCGAGTCGTTAAGGATCATGCGACTCTGGTGGCGACCGCCGTGACATCGGACCACGGAGGCGAGTGATCATGTCAGCAACCGCGACTCGCCGACGACGCCATGACGACACTCCCGACACCGGCGGTGCCTTCCTGCGTCTGTCCCGGCTTCCGTCGGGGCCCGAACGCGACGCGCTCCGCGAGGCGATCATCTGCGCCTGGCTGCCCGTCGCCAAGCGCCTCGCACTGCGCTTCCGCAACAAGGGCGAGAACATCGAGGACCTCACCCAGGTCGCCTCGCTCGCCCTGGTGAAGGCCGTCGACCGCTATGACCCGGACCTCGGCCACGCCTTCCCCTCCTATGCGATCCCCGTCATCACCGGTGAGCTCAAGCGCCACTTCCGCGACTATCTGTGGACGCTGCACATCCCCCGCAACATCCAGGAGGTCCGCTCCCGCACCCGCTCCGCCCGCGACGCGCTGGAGCAGGAGCTGGGCGGCCGCACCCCCACCGTCAAGGAGATCTGTCTGCGTACCGGCATGCCCCAGGAGGATGTGCGGGCCGGCCTGGAGGCCAGCGCCTCCTGCACCCCGCTGTCCCTCAACGCCGCGGTCCAGGGGGCCGAGGAGCGGCTGCTCGCGGAGACGGTGGGCTCGGACGACGCCGCGATCGAACGCGTCGTCAACCGGGAGGCGTTGCGGGTACTGATAGCGGAGCTCTCGGAGCAGGACCGCTATGTCCTGTATCTACGGTTCTTCGCCGGGCTCTCACAGAGTCAGATCGGCGAGATCCTCGGCTTCTCGCAGATGCACATATCCCGCAGGCTCTCCCGGCTCTACAGCGAGTTGCGCCAAGGGCTGCTGGCCTACGCATAAGCCCGAATTTCTCGGTAGGAGGGGCAGGAGGTGGCCGATGCGCTCCGAGACCGCCCGTATCGCCGCGGACGACGCCATGCTCGTGGGCGATCTGGCCCTTCCCGAACCGGCCTTCGGCGTGGTGGCGTTCGCGCATGGCAGCGGCAGCTCCCGGCACAGCCCGCGCAACCGCGCGGTGGCCCGGGTGCTTCAGGACGCGGGTCTGGCCACGCTGCTGTTCGATCTGCTCACCGAGGCCGAGGAGCGAGTGGACGCGATCACCGCCGAGCACCGCTTCGACATCCCGCTGCTCGGGCGGCGGCTGGTGGCGGCGGTCGACTGGCTCGCCGGGCATCCGGCCACCTCCGGGCTGCCGGTCGGCCTGTTCGGCGCCAGTACCGGCGCGGCGGCCGCCCTGACCGCGGCGACGGAGCGGCCCGAGCGGGTCGGGGCCGTGGTCTCCCGCGGTGGCCGTCCCGACCTCGCGGGCGGGGCGCTGAGCCGGGTGCGGGCCCCCGTGCTGCTGATCGTGGGCGGCGACGACCACGAGGTGCTGCGGCTGAACGAGCAGGCGGCCGCCATGCTCGCCGCCCCGCACGAGATCCATGTGGTACCCGGGGCGAGCCATCTCTTCGAGGAACCCGGGACCCTGGAGCAGGCCGCCCAGGCGGCGCGCGACTGGTTCGTCCGCGCGTTCAAGCGCCCTGCCCGCAACAACGCCAAGCGGTGACCTCGCCGGAGGCGGTCTACGAGCCCAGCACCTCCCGGTCTACGAGCCCAGCACCTCCCGCAGGTCGTAGGAGAGGGGCTCCTCCAGCTGTGCGTAGGTGCACTCCCGCGGCTCGCGGTCGGGCCGCCAGCGCCGGAACCGGGCCGTGTGCCGGAAGCGGTCGCCCTGCATGTGGTCGTAGGCCACCTCGCACACCCGCTCCGGCCGCAGCGGCACCCACGACAGGTCCTTGACTCCGGTCCAGCGGCTGGGCGCGCCCGGCATCCGGCCCTGGGCATGCGCCTCCTCGCGTGCCCAGTCGGCCCAGGGGTGGCCCTCGACCGTCTCCATGCGCAGCGGCTCCAGCTCCGTCAGCAGCTCCTGGCGGCGGCGCATGGAGAAGGCGGCGCAGACGCCCACGTGCTGGAGGCGGCCGGTGTCGTCGTACAGGCCGAGCAACAGGGAGCCGACGCCCTGGCCGGACTTGTGCATCCGGTAGCCGGCCACCACACAGTCGGCGGTCCGTTCGTGCTTGACCTTGACCATGGCCCGCTCGCCGGGCCGGTAGCCGAGGTCGTGGCGCTTGGCGACGACGCCGTCCAGCCCCGCCCCCTCGAAGTGCTCGAACCACTGCCGGGCCACATCGATGTCGTCGGTCCAGGGGGCGGTGAACACCGGGTCGGCGGCGTCGCCCAGCGCCTCGGTCAGCGCGTCCCGCCGCTCCCGCAGCGGCGTGTCCATGAGCGAGGCGTCGTCCAGGGCCAGCAGGTCGAAGGCGACGAAGCTCGCCGGGGTGGTCTCGGCCAGCATCCGGACCCGGGAGTCGGCGGGGTGGATGCGCTCCAGCAGGGCGTCGAAGTCCAGGCGGCCGTCGCGCACGATGACGATCTCGCCGTCCACGACACAGCGCGGCGGAAGGTTGGCGAGGAGCGCGTCGGCCAGTTCGGGGAAGTAGCGGGTGAGCGGCTTTCCCGAGCGGCTGCCGATCTCGATCTCCTCCCCGTCGCGGAAGACGATGGCGCGGAAGCCATCCCATTTGGCCTCGTAGCGCATTCCGGGCGGGATCGTGGCCGCGGACTTGGCCAGCATGGGCGCCACGGGGGGCATCACCGGAAGGTCCATGATGTCCGATTGTCCGCCGGTCCCGGCCCGGGCGCCCGCCGGGAGGTGACCTTGGGCGGGCGGGCCTAGCGTGGCGTTATGGGAGAAGCGGTGGAGCTGACGGTCGGCGAGCGCACGGTGCGGCTGAGCAATCCCGGGAAGGTGTACTTTCCCGAGCGCGGGTTCACCAAGCTCGACGTGGCCCGCTACTACCTGGCCGTCGGCGAGGGAGCACTGCGGGCGCTGCGCAACCGGCCGACCATGCTGGAGCGCTACCCGGACGGCGTAGAGGGCGAGTCGTTCTTCCAGAAGCGGGCGCCGAAGAACCTCCCCGACTGGATCCCGACCGGCCGTATCTCCTTCCCCAGCGGGCGGCACGCGGACGAGATCTGTCCCACCGAACCGGCCGCGGTGGTGTGGGGGGCGAATCTGGGGTGTCTGACCTTCCACCCCTGGCCCGTGCGGTGCGATGACACCGAGCACCCCGATGAGCTGCGCATCGACCTCGATCCGCAGCCGGGCACGGACTACCCGGACGCGGTGCGCGCCGCCGGAGAGCTGCGCGAGGTGCTGGACGAGCTGGGGCTGCGCGGCTGGCCGAAGACCTCGGGCGGCCGGGGGCTGCACGTCTTCGTACCGATTGCGCCGCGGTGGACCTTTACACAGGTCAGGCGGTCCGCGATCGCCATCGCACGGGAGCTGGAGCGGCGGGCCCCGGAGCGGGTCACCACCAAGTGGTGGAAGGAGGAGCGCGGCGAGAAGATCTTCGTGGACTACAACCAGACGGCCCGCGACCGCACCATCGCCAGCGCCTACTCCGTACGTCCCAGGCCGCACGCGCCGGTCTCCGCGCCGCTGCGCTGGGAGGAGGTGCCCGACGCCCGGCCGCGCGACTTCGACCTGGCGACCATGCCGGTGCGCTACCGCGATCTGGGCGACGTGCACGCGGACATGGACGAGCACGCCTACGGGCTGGAGGCGGCGCTGGAGCTGGCGGACCGGGACGAGCGGGACCATGGGCTGGGCGACCTCCCCTATCCGCCGGAGCATCCGAAGATGAAGGGCGAGCCGAAGCGGGTGCAGCCGAGCCGGGCCAAGCACTGAGACCGGCTCATGGCGGTGTGCGAGACTCGCGCCATGCCCGTCTTCTCGTCCGCCGGCCGTCATCGGGTCGCGGTGCTCGTCCGGCACGGGCTGCTGCCGTTCGAGCTGGGGATGGTGCACCGGCTGTTCGGCCGGGCCGCATCGGCCGCGGGCGAGCCGCTGTACGAGGTGGTGACCTGCACGCCGGCCCCCGGTGAGGTGCGGACGGACTCGGACGTCACCATGAACGTCACCCACGGCCCGGACGCACTGCGCGAGGCCGACACCGTGATCGTCCCGGCCGCCAACGAGCCGGACGAGCCGCAGACCGACGGCCTCCTCGGCGCCCCGCTCACCGACGCCTTCGCCCGGATCCGCCCCGGCGCCCGCACCGCCTCCATCTGCACGGGCGCCTTCGTCCTGGCGGCCGCCGGACTGCTCGACGGCCGCCGGGCGACGACGCACTGGCAGGCCGCCGACCGGTTCCGGAAGCTGTTTCCGGCGGTGGAGCTGGACCCGGACGTCCTCTACGCGGACGAGGGCGAGGTGCTGACCTCGGCCGGGGACGCCTCCGGCATCGATCTGCTGCTGCATATGATCCGGCGCGACCACGGCTCGGCGGTGGCGGGCGAGGTCGCCCGCGGCGCGGTCGTGGCTCCGCACCGCGACGGCGGCCAGGCACAGTTCATCCGGCGGCCGGTCCCCGAGCCGCGCTCCACCTCCACCGGCGCGGCCCGCGCCTGGGCGCTGACCCGGCTCGACCGGCCGCTGAGCCTGCGGGAGCTGGCCGAGCGGGAGTCGATGAGCGTACGGACCTTCTCCCGCCGGTTCCGTGAGGAGGTCGGGATGACCCCGGTGCAGTGGCTGACCCAGCGGCGTATCGAACGCGCCCGGCAGCTGCTGGAGGAGACCGATCTGCCGGTGGACCGGGTGGCCGCGGACTCGGGCTTCGGTACGGCGGCCTCGCTGCGGCAGCATCTGCACACGGCCCTCGGCGTCTCCCCCAGCGCCTACCGCACCACGTTCCGGGGCACCGCCCGGGCCTGACCGGCTGCGGGATCAGCCACCCGCGACGGCCACGCCACCGGACCGCGAGGGCCGCCGCAACCGGGCCAGCAGCAGCGCCACATCGTCGTCCGGCGCACCGTGCAGCGCGGCGAGCACCTGGTCGCAGATCCGCTCCAGCGAGCCGTGATGGCGGCGCAACAGCTGGACCAGGGTGTGCAGACCGACGTCGAGGGACTGATGGCGCTTCTCCACCAGGCCGTCGGTGAACAGGGCCAGCACCGCTCCCTCGGACAGTTCGCAGGTCACCGCCGAGAAGGGGACGCCGCCGACACCGAGCGGCGCGCCCGACGGGATGTCGAGGAGCTCGGCGCCGCCACCTGGGTGCACCAGGACCGGCGGAAGGTGGCCGGCGGTGGACATTTCGCAGTGTCCGGTGTGCGGATCGCAGACCGCGTAGAGGCAGGTGGCGATCGACTCGCCCAGGCTGACGGTGATCTCGTCGAGGTGGCCGAGCAGCTCGGCGGGGGCCATGTCGAGCTGGGAGAAGGCCCGGGTGGCGGTGCGCAGTTGGCCCATGATCGCGGCGGCGTGGATGCCCTTGCCCATGACGTCCCCGACGACGAGCCCCACCTTGCCGCCCTGCAGGGGCAGCACATCGAACCAGTCGCCGCCGGCGGCGCTGACGGCGGGCAGATAGCGGGAGGCGATCTCCAGGCCGTCGAGGTCGCGCGGCTGCTGGGAGAGCATGCTGCGCTGAAGCGTGAGCGCGGCGTCGCGCTCACGCCCGTACAGCCGGGCGTTGTCGATGCACAGGGCGGCCCGGATGGCGAGTTCGCAGGCGAGCGTGAGGTCCTGTTCGTCGAAGGGCTTGGCGTTGATGGTGCGGTGCAGGCTGAGGGTGCCGAGCACACTGCCGCGGGCGATCAGCGGGGCGGCGAGATACGAGTGGACGCCCTCGCGCAGCAGCACATCGGCGGCGGCCGCGTCGCGGGCTATCCGGCGGACGTCCCCTTCGGTGACGTACGGCACGAAGATCGGCTGAGCGTCGCGCACACACTGGGTGATCATGCGCGTGGGGTCATAGCGGGCGATCTCACCGACCGGGTCGGCGGCGTGGACGGCCTCGGTGGGATAGCCCGCCGCGACGGCCAGCGCCCGGAAGCGGGCCGAGCCGTCGGTTCGCACCCGGGCCATGGCCTCGCGGTGCACCACGGCGTCGAGCACATCGACGGCCGCGAGGTCGGCGAGCCGGGGCACGGTCACATCGGCGAGTTCCTGGGCGGTCTGGCGCAGGTCCAAGGTGGTGCCGATGCGGACGCCCGCGTCGGCGATGACGGCCAGCCGCTCCCGCGCCTCCGCGATCTCGCTGGTCGCCCGGTGGCGCTTGGACACATCGATGATCGAGACGGCGATGCCCAGGACCCGGCCGCTGGGATCCTCCAGCCGGTAGTACGACCCCGACCACGCGTGGTCGTGATCGGGATCGGCGGGGGTGCGGCCGACGCTCTGCTGGTCCAGCAGCGGCTCCCCGGACTCCAGCACATGCCGCATCGCGGCCTCCATCGCATCGGTGTCCAGGCCCGGCAGCACGTCGGCGATCCGGCAGCCGCGCACCAGGTGCTCGGTCACGCCGTTCATCTGCTGCAGGGACGGGTTGGCGCGCACCCAGCGCAGGTCGGTGTCGAACACCGCGAGGCCCACGGGCGACTGTTTGACCAGGAAGCCCGAGACGGCCAGATCGGTCTCGAGCTGCCGTACGGTCCCCTCGTCGGCGGCGAGCCCGAGCGCGTACGCCTCACCGTGCACATCGCGCAGGCCCATGGTGCGGAACTCGACCTGGAGGGTGGAGCCGTCCTTGTGCCGGACCGGGAAGATGCCCGCCCAGGTGTCGCCGGCCCGCACCCGGGCGAAGAGGTCGACGGCCGACCGCCGGTCGTCGGGGTGGACCAGCAGCCGGTCCGCGCGGCGCCCCAGCGCCTCGGCCGCACGATATCCGAACAGCTGTTCCGCCTCGGGGCTCCACAGGGCGATACGCCCGTCGCCGTCCAGCACCACGGCGGCGACCCGCAAGAGGTCGAGCACGCCTTTCGGGGCGGCCAGGGCGCTCATGCCCGCCTCGCCGCCCTGGTCAAGACGGTCATGCGTCGTCATACCGGCACCTCACCGGCTCGCCGTACCCTTCTTTGATACCTCGCCCAGCGTGCCGCCGCACACCAGTGGGGTACGTCGGCACCGTCAGATGGTGAACGGCCGCTGCCGGGCGAAGGCGGAGTTCACCGCACCGGCCTGGAACAGGTTGGGGGTCTGGTCCGGGGGCATCTTCTTGACGATCTCCCGGTGCAGTCCGCGGTAACTGCCCGCGAAGGCGCCACCGCGCCAGACCTCCAGCAGAGTGCCGGTGAACAGACCGTTGACGATACCGTCCGCGGAGGTCTGATTGTCCTGGCAACCGGAGATCTGCAGGACACTGGCGTCGATCCGGGCGAGGTCCTTGGCTGTGCGGTCGTTCTGGATCCGGTCGTAGAGGTCGCGGTCGCGCTGGTAGACGGCGGACTGCACCGGATGAGGCATGGCCCTGACCTTCTTGGCGACCTCCCGGGGGTCGGACGTGTTGAAGCGGCTGTCGAGCTCTCGGGCGCTGAGCAACTCGGCCAGCTGCCGGGCCACGGTGCCGCTGTGGCAGCTGTCGGAGAGCATCCAGATCCGTACCCCCTTGGCGAACTTCCCGAACTGTTCGAAGAGTTCGTCGTCGACCAGCTGCCGGTCGTAGAGCACCCAGGTCTCGTCCCGGCGGTCGCCGGTCTCGTCGTGGTTGAGGTCGGGGACCTGGCCGCCGTGGCCCGAGTAGGTGAGGAAGAGGATGTCGCCCTCGGCCAGCTGCCCCGCCGCGGCCTCCAGAGCGGAGGTGACGCGTTCCGCGGTGGCGTCCGAGGTCATCAGCGGATCGGTGACCTCGAAGCCCGCTGTGTCGGCGAGCCGGGCCATGTCCGTGGCGTCCTGCTCACAGGCGTTCAGCTCACCGCTCCAGCCGTCGTATGCCGCGGGGTCGACCTGGTTGAGTCCGATGTGGACGGAGAGGCCGATGGCCATGGTGGCTCCTTGGGTGCGTGTCGGGTGTGCTCAGGTCAGGAGGGCGGGCAGGCCGGCTCCGTAGTCCGGGGAAGGTTGGGCTCCACGGCCAGGCTCGCCAGGAAGGCGGGGTCGGCGCCGGCCGTCAGGACGTTGAGGACGAGCGCGGTGAGCGCGGCGGGCGGCCGCCCGCCGCGCGGGGTGGGCTCGGGGCCGCTGGGGCCCGTCCGGGCGGCGCCGCGCGGGGGCAGGCGGGGGCGCAGCTCCGTGCCGTTCGGCCGGATCTCGTCGGGGGCCAGCCGCCCTCCGGGGCTCTCCTCCCGCACCGGTGGCCGCTCGGCCGCCCGGGTGGCAAGGGCGGGCAGCTCGGCGAGGGCTCGGGTGAGCCGGTCCGTGGCCTCGGCCAGGGTGGGGTCCGCGAGGACCGGGTCGGCGGACGTCCGGTACAGCTGGACGCTGCGCCGCGCGGGCGCCCCGTCGGCGAGCGGCTCCAGGGTGGCCGGGTCGGGGGTCAGCTTCGCCATCAGGGTGGTGGTGCCGTAGCGGGGCGTGCCGTCGCCGGCCACGAGTGACGATCCGGCCCCGCAGCGCGAAGCGCGGAGCTTCCTCGGGAACCACCGGAGGTGGCATGGCGCGTCCCTTCACCTCGCCCCCTGGGGTGCGGGCGCCCGCGAGCGACCGCCACCCCACTAAGCGATGATGAGGTGACTCATTCCGCCATGCCCTGTTCTCCGGGCCCATCCGGAGGAGACCCCCAGGCAGGAGGAACCCCGTGCACGACTTCGACACCGGCTAAGCCCCGGGCACGGGCTGAACCCACGGTGCTCGCCACGGGCACGAGCTGAACCCACGGTGCTCGCCACGGGCACGACCGGGAAGACCGGCTCGCGGACCGTACGGCTGCTGCGGGAGCGCGGCGTACCGGTGCGCGTGGCCGCCCGGCGGCCCGGTCCAGCGGCGGGCGCGGACGGGGTGCGCTTCCACTCGTACGACCCCGCCACGCACGGCGCGGCGCTGGACGGAGTCACCCGCCCTAACGGAACAGGGCGTCCGGGAGGCCGGGGTGCTCGGCGGCCTCTTCCAGGGCCGCGCGCAGCGTGTGGCTGTCGGTGAGGCCGCCACCGGGCCGGATCAGCCAGACATGGCCCTGCCGGACACAGCCGGGCCGGGGGCAGCGCAGGATGCGGCCCGGTCCGGCCGCGGCCACCGTACGGCGGCGGGTGTACGCCGTCCCCGCCAGCCATGTCTTCCACTGCGCGGCGGACCCGGGCGGTACGAGGAACGAGAGCACATGGCTGGTGGTGGCGAGCATCACCGGGCCGGTCGCCGCGTCCCGCCGCTGCAGCGCCTGGATCACCGCGGTGCCGATGTCGTCGGCCATCCGTACCAGATCGAAGACCGTGCCCACCGGCAGATCGGCGAGCCCGTTGCCGCTGGCCCACTGAAGCCTGGTCAGGCCCGGATCCTCGCTTGCCGACAGCAGCCAGTCGGCCGCGTCGGTCTCCACGGTGACCCGCATCCGTCGCTCCCCCCGCTCCCCTCCGTATCCCGCTCCCCCGGTGCCGCGCTTCATGACGCGAGCCCGAGCGCCAGGGTGAACCACACCTTTTTGCCCCGGCCGCCGGGGCCGGGCGGTTCGGTGCCCCAGTCGCTGGCCAGATCGTTGACGATGGCCAGGCCCCGGCCGGACTCCTCGGTCAGCTCCGCCGCCCGGAAGGTCGGGACGACGGGCGAGCCGTCGGCCACCTCCACGCGCAGCTCACGGCCGAAGCGCTCCAGGGACACGGTGATGGTGACGGTGTCGGCGGGACCTGAGCTGCCGTGCTCGACGGCGTTCGCGAACAGTTCGTTGGTGGCCAGGACGGCGTAGTCCACGAGCGCGCCGAGCCGCCAGTCGCGCAGATGGCCTGCCACCATGCGGCGTACGGCCGCGGCCCGGTCGGGGAGGGCGGGGAACTCGGCGCGGAAGAGCCGGCGGGTGTCCAGCGGAATCACCGTCCTCTCCCCTCCCGGGCAGGGGCCGGCCACCACACCGGCAACCGGGCCGGTGACCGGTTCGGTTCGCGGGCGGCCCATGGACACCGCGACGGCAGGAGCCGTGCCCATGGTCTCGCCCCCCTCATCGGCCGACGTCGGCCGCTGCGACAGTCCTTGGACGGATCGGCTCACGGTGTCGGTCCTCACGGTCCTCGTGGGTCTGTGGGCTCTCATGACATACAGGCACATGGAGTGGTTGATGTCGTGGTGAGCGGGTAGGCGCATTCCGGCGACTGACGGCGTGGCATCTGGGCAGGTGACAGGTGGTGTACGCGCCCTTGCCGACCCGCCCGGACCGGCTGCCACGGGCGGAATCGGCCCGGTCGCGGTGTGTGCCGGATACCGGCATGGCTCCTCCTTCGAAGGCAGCGCGAAGCGTCATCGGTCACGGTTCAAGTAGACAAACGGTTGGACCGACCGACCGGCGAGAGGGCATGGGGGTTGTCCGGTTGTACAGGCGTAGTGGTTTGGGCTGTACGGTCCCGGCGTGGCACGCGTGAGCGAGGACCGCGGCGGGCGGTTCCGCCCCCGAGGCGGGTGCGGGTTCGGGCTGGACGGCAAACGGGTCCTGGTCACCGGGGGCGCCCGGGGGCTGGGCGAGCACATCGTGCGGTTGCTGGCCGCGGACGGGGCGCGGGTGGCCACCTGTGCGCGGACGGCGCGGGATCTACGGACGCTGGCGGCGTCGCTGAGCGACGAGGGTCAGGAGCCGCCGTTCGTGCGGGCGCTGGATGTGACGGAGCCGGATCTGCTGGAGGAGTTCGTCAGCGCCGCGGCGGAACGTTTCGGCGGACTGGACGGCGTGGTGGCCTGTGCCGGCGGGGCCCGAGGCCGCGGCCTGGCCGTGGCCGACGCCCGTGACTGGTCCCTGACCTGGGAGATGAACGTCGGTCATACGGCCCGGCTGATCAAGGCCGCGGCGCCGCGTCTGCGCGCCGCGGGCGGCGGATCCATGGTGGTGATCGCCTCCATCTCCGGGTGGAAGCCGGGGCCCCAGACCCAGTACGGAGCCGCGAAGGCCGCCCAGATCCACCTCGCGGCCTCGCTGGCCCGCGAGTTGGGTCCGGACGGCATCCGGGTCAACGCCGTCTCGCCGGGGTCGATGCTGATCCCCGGGAAGCGCTGGGACCGAATGCGCACCGAAGAGCCCGAGGCATACGCCCGGTTCACGGCCGAGTTCCCGCAGGGCGAGCTGGTCGCCCCGCAGGAGGTGGCCCGCGTCGTCGCGTTCTTGCTGTCGGACGCCTCCAGTGGCATCTCCGGTGCGCATCTGCCGGTCGACCGCGCCCAGAACGCCCCCACGCCGGGAGGATATTGATCCCCCCGGCGCTCCCCCGAGCGGGGGCGCCCCCCTTTTCTGGGCTCGGTTCGCCTGGGGGCGCCAAAGCCTCCCCCAGCTACCGCTGGGAGGCGCCCCCCGGCCGGAGGACCGGGGCACCCCGTAACGCTGAGAGGTGCCCGGGCCCTCCGGTTCAGGCGGCCGTGCCGAGCACGGTCCGGGAGCGGTGCTCGAATTCCCGGACCATGGGCTCCCCACGGCGCGGCCGCAGCCTGGTGCGGAAGTCGCGCAGCGCCTGGATCGAGCGCTCGCTGTGCACTCCGCTGAGCGTGTCGAGCGCCTCGCCGGCGGTCCCGATGGCCTCGTCCAGCCGGTTCTGCTGGAGATAGGCCGTGGCCAGGACGGATCGGCTGATCGCCTGGCGCCGGCGCCGGTCGGCGTTGGCGCGCACCGACTCGGCGGCCGCGTGCTCGGCCTCCGCGGCGTTGCCGAGGTCGCGGAAGCACAGGGCCGCCTCGGCCGCCAGATAGTGATGGTCGAGGAAGCGCACCCAGGGCGACTCCTGCTCGGCGCCGCGGCTCGCCTCCAGCTGGGCGTCGGCCGCACGCAGCGACTTGGACGCCTCCCGGGGCTGGTCGAGCGACGCGAATCCGCGGGCGGCCATGGCGTGCAGCCGCATCAGGCCGAGCGGGCTGCCGGCGTGCTTGGCCGTCGCGACACCGACCCGGGCCAGTTCGACCCCCGCCTCCGGCTGGCCCAGGTTGGTCGCGAGATGGGAGAGGCCGGCCAGGATCTGGCCGCCGAGCACCCGGTCGCCGCCCTCGGCGCACAGCCGCAGCGCCTGGGTCATATAGCGCTGGGCCAGGCCGTATTCGGCGTTGTCGTAGCTGCTCCAGCCGGCCATGGCGGCCAGCTTGGCGGCCGCGGTGAACAGCTGGCGCCGCTCATGCGGCGGCGCACCGCGCTGCTGGAGCATGGGGACGACCTCGGTCGACAGATAGAGCACGATGCTGGCACGGACCTGGCCGCCGCCGAAGCGGTTGTCCATCTCGTCGAACATGGTGATGGCCGCGTGGACTTGCTCCACGCGGCCGCCGTCGGCCGCGGGGGCCGCACGGGCGGCGTCCTGGTTCTCGACCAGCCACAGCAGCCATTCGCGCTGTGGGGTCACCAGCGCGCCGGCGACGAAGGGCACCGCGCCCAGCAGGCTGCGGCGGGATATGTCGGTGGAGCCGAGTTCGGCGAGCGTGTGCAAGGTTTCTGCTACGTCCTCGCGGTAGGCCAGCGCCCTGGCCACAACCGGGCGCTGTCGGTCGGAGATGAAGCCGAGCTCGGCGGGGGCCACGGGCCTGCCGAGCCGGTGGGAGAGAACGGCGGCGATGAGCTCCGGCGTATCGCCGCGCGGCTGTCCGCCCTGCAGCCAGCGGGTGACGGACGCTTTGTCGTAGTTCGACTCACGTCCCTGTCTACGTCCTAACTCATTGACCCGCAGGGCCAAGGAGGCGTAGGAGCACCCGGATTCCTTGAGAGCGGCGGCCAACGCGCCGTTGGCGGCGGAGACTTGGCGCCCGCCGGCCGACTGTGCGTGATGTGTCACCGTGACCGCCCTGAGCTCGAGCCACGACGGTCTGCGGGATCCCCGTCGCGCGGCGCCGACCGGGTGGTCGGGGACCTCAACGACGCTGCGCACAAGGGTGGTTGGGAGCCCTTGCCATGGAAGGTGAGATGGGTCACGTGCTCACTATGCGTGGTGAAGTGCTCACCCCGCAACCTTCGTTCTGATAATTTCAAAGCGATTGACTCGCTCTGTATGTGTCGTCAGTCGCGTGGCACACTGTGCAGGCATATGACAGCCATTCCTCCGGGAGGCGGGACGTGAGCGAGGCACGGCCGACCAGCGCCGCCCCCACCGTCTTACGCAGAGTCCTCGGCAAACGTCTGCGTCATCTGCGGGAGCGGGCCAAGGTCTCCTTCGAAGAAGCAGCCCAGGCCATCGAGGTGACCCCGCTGACTGTCCGCCGGATGGAGAAGGCGGAGGTCGGCCTCAAGATCCCGTATGTGAAGGAGCTGCTGCGGAGCTACGGAGTCCGCGGCCCGGAGATCGAGGACTTCCTCGCCCTGGCACGGGAGGCCAACCGGCCGGGGTGGTGGCATCAGTTCCGGGATGTGCTGCCGGACTGGTTCAGTGCGTATGTCAGCCTGGAGAGCGAGGCCACCGTCATCCGTGCGTACGAGCCGCACTACGTACCCGGGCTGCTCCAGACCGAGGACTACGCTCGCGCGGTGCTGCGCATCGGCTTCCCCAACGTCACCGAGGCGGAGCTGGAGCGCAGGATCGCCCTGCGGGTGAAGCGGCAGAGCCTGCTCGCCAAGCCCGACGCGCCGATCATCTGGGCCATCCTCGACGAGACGGTGCTGCGTCGACCCATCGGGGGCCGTGAGGTGATGCGCCGGCAGATCGACCACATGATCGACAGCTTGCAGATGCCCAAGGTCAGGCTGCAGATCATGCGGTTCGCGGCGGGTGGGCACCCCGGGGCCTTCGGCCCCTTCCACTACTTCCGCTTCGGATTCTCCGAACTGCCGGACGTGGTTTACACCGAGAGCCTGACCGGCGCGGTCTACATCGACCAGCCGGCCGAGGTCGTCGCCTATCTGGAGGTCCTGGACCGGATGGCCGTCCAGGCCGAGCCGATCGGCGACACCAGCACCAGCCTGGCCGAACTGAGTAAGGAGCTCTGAGGTGACGGACCCCGTCTACAGCGGTATGCCGGCCAAGGACCTGGGCACGGAGGGCTGGGAGAAGCCCTGGAGCGGGTCCAACGGAGGCACCTGCATCGAGGCCAAACGGCTGCCGGACGGCCGGGTCGCGCTGCGCCAGTCCACCGATCCGAACGGCCCCGCCCTCATCTACTCCCGCTCCGAGGTGGCGTCCTTCCTCGCGGCCGCCAAGGCCGGAGAGGCCGACTTCCTCATCGCGTGAGGTGCCCCCTTTTTTTTGGGCTCGCTTCGCCTCCAGCTACCGCTGGGAGGTGCCCCCAGCCAGCCGGGACACCCGAAACCACTACGCCCGCACAACCGCACAACCCCCCACCGCACTCCCGCCCCCGCCACCCCGCCACGCACACTGAGGACGCCGTGGCGGGCGGCGGCGTCGTCCCCGACGAGTGAGGGGACGCATGGGACGACAGGATGCCGTGATGAAGCTTGACCACGCGGTCGCAGCGCGCCGCACACTGATAGTCGAGGGCTGCGACGGTGTCCGCCGCGAGGAGCTGCTGACCGGGCTCGCGGACCGGCACGGATACACCGTCGCCCGCGCCTCGCCGGACCTCCCGCATGTGGACCCGGTCCGGCCCTACCGCGAGATCCTGCAGCACAGCCTGCAGCACAGCGGGGTGCTCGCGGTGGACGCCGGGCTGGTCGGCGAGCTCGTCTACGGACCGCTGCGCCGCGGCCACTCGCGGGTGAGCTGGATACAGGCATATGACTTCGCCGAGGCGGTGGCCGAACGGGACGGCGCCTTCGTCCATGTGACGGCGCCGGTGACGGTTCTGGAGGACCGGCTGACCGCACGGGGCGCCTCGGCCGCGGAGCTCGCGGAGGTCGACGCCGCCGTCACCGGGTACGACCACGCCTTCTCCACCCTCGCCCAGCTGGCCCCGGTGGTCACCGTCGACGACGAGCCGCTGGCCGGCCCCGGACCGCATCCGCGCCCGGGGGAGGCGGACCCCGCGCTCCCCGTGGCCTCGTACGCACGGCGCCTGCCCCGCATCCGCTCGCCCGTTCCGTTCCGCGCGCCGGAACCCTGAACTCCGCTGTAAGAACGCAACGTTGGTATCTCGAACCGCAGACGGCAGGAGACCCTCCCGATGGCAGACGGCTCGTCCACCCCCGGCCCGCAGGCCCTGACGAAGATCGACACGACCGTGCCGCATTCGGCCCGGATCTGGAACTACTGGATGGGCGGCAAGGACAACTACGAGGTCGACCGGATCGCCGGTGACCAGTACCGGGAGGTCGCCCCGAACATCGAGACCATGGCCCGCGCCTCGCGCGCCTACCTCATCCGCACCGTCACCCATGTGGCGGGCGAATGCGGGATCCGTCAGTTCCTGGACATCGGCACCGGCCTGCCCACCTACGACAACACCCACCAGGTCGCCCAGCGGGTGGCGCCCGAGGCCCGGATCATCTATGTCGACAACGACCCGCTGGTGCTCCGGCACGCCCAGGCGCTGCTCACCAGCACCCCCGAGGGCGTGACCGACTACATCGACGCCGATCTGCACGACCCCGAGCGCATCCTTGAGACCGCGGCGAAGACGCTGGACTTCGACCAGCCCGTCGCCCTGATGCTGATGGGCATCCTCGGCCATGTCCATGACTACGACGAGGCGGTGTCGATCGTTCGGCGGCTGCAGGCCGCGCTGCCCTCGGGCAGCTACTTCGTGCACTACGACAGCACCGACACCGACCAGGCGCTCAAGGAGGCCCAGCAGGGCTACGACGACACCGGCGCCATCCCGTATGTGCTGCGCAGCGTCGAGCAGCTCACGCGCTTCTACGACGGTCTGGAGCTGCTCGAGCCCGGCATCGTGTCCTGTCCGCTGTGGCGGCCCGGTCCCACCGACAGCGCCATCGAGACGACGGATGTCTACGGGGGCGTGGCGCGTAAGCCCTGACCTGGCCCGGCCCCCGGTTGGCGGTAGCCATTACGAATGGTTCGGCCCCCGGAGAGGTAACCCTCACCCCTGCCGTATCGTCAGACACGGCGTCGGAAAGCCGGGGACGAGGGCGAGGCGGAGGGACGGCGCACGTGTTCGAGGTCAGAGCCTGGGGAGTGCCTTCCGTCAAGCGGCTGCTGCGAGGGGTGCCGGGGCCCACCGAACCGCCCGCGGTTGTCCGGCAGCGCCGCGGGCCGGGGCAGGCACCACTGTCCCGGCCGCGCCATGTGGCGATCATCATGGACGGCAACGGCCGCTGGGCCGCCCAGCGCGGGCTCTCCCGAACCCGCGGCCACGAGGCCGGAGTTCGGGCCCTCCCCCGAGTGGTGGACACCGCACTGGAGGAGGGCATCGAGCATCTGTCGCTGTTCTTCTTCTCGACCGAGAACTGGAACCGGCCGCGTGGTGAGGTGGCCGCCCTCATGCGGCTCACCGCCCAGCTGGCCGACGTCTTCCGCGGTTACGGCGCACGGGGGGTGCGGCTGCGCTGGCTCGGCTCGGAGGCGCGGCTCCCCCGCCCGACCCTCGCCGCCCTGCGGCGGGCCGAGGCCGAGACGCTCGGCAACCGCGTCATGACGCTGGCCTTCTGCTTCAACCACGGCGGCCGCGAGGAGATCGCCCGCACCGCGACCTTCCTGGCCCGTGCCTCGGCGGACGGGGCGCTGGACCCCGGGCTCATCGACGAGGCGCTGTTCACCCGCCATCTGCCGCATGCGGATCTGCCGGACATCGACATGCTGGTGCGGACGTCGGGGGAACAGCGGATCTCCAACTTCATGCTGTGGCGGGCGGCCTATGCGGAGCTCTTCTTCGTGGACACGCTGTGGCCCGACTTCACCGGCGAGGAACTGCGCACCCTGCTGGCCGACTTCGCCACCCGCAAACGCCGCTTCGGCGCGGGCGTGAGCCCTTAGCGGATCTGGACGCCGGACAGCGTGCGGGCGATGACCAGGCGCTGGATCTCGCTGGTGCCCTCGAAGATGGTGTAGATCGCGGCATCGCGGTGCATGCGCTCGACCGGGTACTCACGGGTGAAGCCGTTGCCGCCGAGGATCTGGACCGCCTCGGCCGTGACCGTCTTGGCGGTCTCGCTGGCGAACAGCTTGGACATGGAGCCCTCGGCCGAGTCGAAGGGCTTGCCGTTCGCGGCCATCCACGAGGCGCGCCACACCAGCAGGCGCGCGGCGTCGATCCGGGTGCGCATATCGGCGAGCTGGAAGGCGACGCCCTGGTTGTCGATGATGGGGCGGCCGAACTGCTGCCGGGTCTTGGCGTAGTCGAGCGCGACCTCGTACGCGGCGCGGGCGGTGCCGACCGCCATGGCGCCGACGGCCGGACGGGATGCCTCGAAGGTGGCCATCGCGGCGTTCTTCAGCCGCTCCCCGCCCGCCTTGGCCCGCTCACGGGCGCGCGCAAGGCGTTCGTCCAGCTTCTCCTTGCCGCCGAGCAGGCAGCTGCCGGGCACCCGCACATTGTCGAGGACCACCTCGGCGGTGTGCGAGGCGCGGATGCCGTGCTTCTTGAACTTCTGGCCCTGGGACAGGCCCGGCGTGTTCGGCGGGATGATGAAGGACGCGTGGCCCTTGGAGCCGAGCTCGGGGTCGACGACCGCGACCACGACGTGGACGCCTGCGATACCGCCGTTGGTGGCCCAGGTCTTGGTGCCGTTGATGACCCATTCGTCCTTGGCCTCGTCGTGGACGGCGCGGGTGCGCATCGAGGAGACGTCGGAGCCCGCGTCGGGCTCGGAGGAGCAGAAGGCGGCGACCTTCACATCGTTCGTGTCGCCGTACATCTGCGGGATCCAGGTGCCGATCTGCTCCTCGGTGCCGTTGGCGAGCACGCCGACGGCGGCAAGGCCGGTGCCGACGATGGACAGCGCGATGCCCGCGTCGCCCCAGAAGAGCTCCTCCATGGCCATGGGGATGCCGAGACCGCTCGGGTCGAAGTACTGCTGGGCGTAGAAGTCCAGGGAGTACAGGCCGATCTTGGCGGCCTCCTGGATAATCGGCCAGGGCGTCTCCTCGCGCTCGTCCCACTCAGCGGCGGCCGGGCGCATCACATCCGCGGCGAAACCGTGGATCCAGTCGCGCACCGCCTTCTGATCGTCGCCCAGCTCGAACGAGAACTCCGCCATGACGTGCCCCTCCACCTGCTTGTTACCTGCGGTAACAATAGTGTGTTACTCACGAGTAAAAAATGTCAACTCCCCCAGCCGCCCGAACGCTCCGGGCCGCGCGGGTGTTACGTTGCGGCAAGACACATCGAGGCATGTGCGGACGTCAGGGGGCGGGGAGGCACCATCATGGAGACCGAGACCAGTCAGCGCGACGACCAGCGGAAGGCGGCCGAGCGGCGGCGCAAGGAGCTGCTGGAGGCCGCCGACCGGGTGGTGCTGCGCGACGGGCCCGAGGCCTCGATGAACGCCATCGCCGCCGAGGCGGGCATCACCAAGCCGATTCTCTACCGTCACTTCGGCGACAAGGGCGGACTGTACCGCGCCCTCGCCAAGCGCCACACCGACGCGCTGCTCGACTCGCTGCGCGCCGCCCTCGACGCGCCCGCCGCCGACCGGCGCGAACGCGTGGAGGCCACGCTGGACACGTATCTGGCGGCGGTCGAGGCGCGGCCCCAGGTGTACCGCTTTCTGATGCACCCCGCCGACCAGGGCCAGCAGCCGGAAGCGGAGCAGGGCTTCGAGGTCGGCCACCACTCGGCCCCGCTGCTGCGCCGGCTCGGCGAGGAGCTCGCCACGGTGATCGCCGAGCGGCTGGAGCTTGGGCCCGGCGGCGATGAGCTGGCCCGCGTCTGGGGCCATGGGATCGTCGGCATGATGCACGCGGCGGGCGACTGGTGGCTGCGTGAACGCCCCTGCTCACGCGGCCAGTTGGTGCACCATCTCGCCGAGCTGCTGTGGGGGCGGCTGGCGCTGGCGGACGACCGGGACGGCGCCCCGGGCTTCTGAGCCCCAGGATTAGGCGGGCTTCTGAGCCCCAGGGTCAGGCCCCAGCGGTGTTCTCGCGGGCCCACGGCGCCCGCCGGGCCGCCCGCAGCGCCCGGCGCCGCCCCAGCCCGGTGAGCCGGTCCGTGAACAGGCCGCCGTCCAGGTGGTCGCTCTCGTGCTGCAGACAGCGCGCGAAGAAGCCGGTGCCCTCGACCCGCGCCGGCTCCCCGGTCACCGTCACGCCCTCGACCACCGCGCGGTCGTAGCGCGGGGTGCCCGCCTCGATGCCCGGCAGCGACAGGCAGCCCTCCGCTCCGCGCACCGTCACCCCGTCGGCCGCCACCAGCCGGGGGTTGACCACATGCCCCAGGTGCCGGTGGTCCTCGTCGTCCGGGCAGTCGTAGACGAACACCCGCAGGGGTACGCCGATCTGGTTGGCGGCGAGCCCCACCCCGTGCGCCGCGTACATCGTGGCGTACATGTCCTCGACCAGCCGGGAGAGCGCGGCGTCGAAGACGGTGACCTCCTCGCACGGTATGCCGAGGCCCGGATCGCCGAGCAGCCGTATGGGCCGCACCACTCCGCGGCTGCCGGGGATCGTGCCATTTCGCATGAGAGCCAAGCGTACGGGCACCCCCGGCGCGCACTGTGCGGGTGACGGGATTCGGGACACCGGCAGGATCTCGATAGGCTGATCCCCGACCGTGGCCTCCCGGCTGGCGATTCGGCACGGAGGGGGCGTACCACCGGTGCCTCGGGGGGCGGAAGCGGCGCTGGTATGCGAGGAGGATCTAGGACGATGGCAGGCAATTCAGAGCCGCTGTCGCCACGGGCCAAGCTGGCCGTGACGGCGGGCAAGGCCGCGGCGGCGGTGTCGAAGGCAGCGCGCCGCGGCAGCGGATCGGTGATCGGCGGCAAGGTGGCTCTGCGCCTCGACCCCGATCTGCTGAGCAGGCTGGCGCAGCACCTGGACGTGATCCTGGTGTCGGCGACCAACGGCAAGACCACGACCACGCGGCTCATCGCCGAGGCGCTGGGGGCCGCGGGCCCGGTCGTCTCGAACGCGCTGGGCGCCAATATGCCGGCCGGTATCACCTCGGCCCTGGCCGGCGGCTCGGATGCCCGCTACGGCGTCATCGAGGTCGACGAGAAGTACCTCGCGGGTGTGGCCCGCGACACAGAGCCCAAGGCCATCGCGCTGCTCAACCTCTCGCGCGACCAGCTCGACCGCGCCGCCGAGACCCGGATGCTCGCCGAGAAGTGGCGCGAGGGCCTGTCCGGGACCAAGGCGGTCGTGATCGCGAACGCCGACGATCCGCTGATCGTCTGGGCCGCCTCCTCCAGCCCCAATGTGGTGTGGGTCGCCGCGGGGCAGGAGTGGAAGGACGACGCCTGGTCCTGCCCGTCCTGCGGCGGTGTGCTGCAGCGCCCGGGCGACGACTGGGTCTGCGCGGAGTGCGGCTTCCGCCGTCCGGTCCCCAGCTGGGCGCTGAACGGCGACTATGTGCTGGACCCGCACGGCGCGGCATGGCCGATCCACCTCCAGCTCCCCGGCCGCGCCAACAAGGCGAACGCGGCCACCTCGGCGGCCGTCGCGGCGGCCTTCGGGGTGCCGCCGCAGGTCGCGCTGGAGCGGATGTACCAGGTCAAGGCGGTCGCGGGCCGTTATGACGTGGTCACCTTCCAGGAGCGCCAGATGCGGCTGCTGCTGGCGAAGAACCCGGCCGGATGGCTGGAGACCTTCTCCCTGATCGAGCCGCCGCCCACCCCCGTGATCCTCTCGGTGAACGCGCGGGGCGCCGACGGCACCGACACCTCCTGGCTGTGGGACGTGGACTACACCCGGCTGGCCGGCCACCCGATCTGTGTGCTCGGTGACCGCAAGCTGGACCTGGCGGTCCGACTCGAGGTCGCCGGCCTGGACTTCCGGGTCTGCGCGGATGTGGACGAGGCGGTGCGGATCGCACCCCCCGGGCAGATCGAGACGATCGCCAACTACACCGCGTTCCAGGACCTGCGCCGGCGTGTCGGCAACTGACCCCGTACGAGAGGTGCGAAAGATGCGTAGCACGAACCAGAACGGCCTGCGTCTGGTGTGGGTCTACCCCGACCTGCTGAGCACGTACGGCGATCAGGGCAACGCGCTGGTCGTGGAGCGCCGGGCGCGCCAGCGCGGGCTGGACGTCTCCCGTCTCGATGTCCGCTCCGACCAGCAGATCCCCACCTCCGGGGACATCTACCTGATCGGCGGCGGCGAGGACCGCCCGCAGCGGCTGGCCGCCGAGCGGCTGATCCGGGACGGTGGGCTGAATCGCGCCGTCGCCAACGGGGCGATCGTCTTCTCGGTGTGCGCCGGATACCAGATCCTCGGCCACGAGTTCGTCAACGACCTCGGGCAGCGCCAGCCGGGCCTGGGGCTGCTGGACGTGGTCTCCACCCGTGGCGAGGGCGCACGGTGCGTCGGCGATGTGCTGGCCGACATCGACGAGCGGCTGGGGCTCCCGCCGCTGACCGGCTTCGAGAACCACCAGGGCGTGACCCATCTGGGCCCGAGCGCCCGCCCGTTCGCCCGGGTCCGGTTCGGCAACGGCAACGGCACGGACGACGGCTACGAGGGCGCGTACAACGACACCGTCTTCGGTACGTACATGCACGGCCCGGTGATGGCCCGCAACCCGCACATCGCCGATCTGCTGCTGAAGCTGGCGCTCGATGTGAACGCGCTGCCGCCGGTCGACGACCAGTGGTACGAGGCGCTGCGCAACGAGCGGATCGCGGCGGCGAGCCAGCCCGCCTGAGCCGCGGCCCCGGCCGCTCGAGCCGCGTTCGCGCGGTGGGTGCCCGGATGCCGGACACATGCTGGACGGCGCCGACCCCGTCACCCGGCCGCTTGTAGGGTGGCGGGGTCTTCCGCCGGACGACGCGGTCCGGCCGTCAGCCCCCATCGCAGACAGAGGTATGCGTGCCATGCGCATTGGTGTGCTCACGTCCGGCGGCGACTGCCCCGGCCTGAACGCGGTCATCAGGTCCGTCGTCCACCGCGCCGTCGTCGATCACGGCGATGAGGTGATCGGTTTCCACGACGGGTGGAAGGGCCTGCTGGAGTGCGACTACCGCAAGCTGGACCTGGACGCTGTGGGCGGCATCCTCGCCCGCGGCGGCACCATCCTCGGCTCCACGCGGGTACAGCCCGCGCATCTGCGCGACGGCGTGGAGCGGGCGAAGGGACATGTGGCCGAGCTCGGTCTCGATGTGGTCATCCCGATCGGCGGGGAGGGCACGCTGAAGGCGGCCCGGCTGCTGTCGGACGCCGGGCTGCCGATCGTCGGGGTCCCCAAGACGATCGACAACGACATCGCCTCGACCGATGTGACCTTCGGCTTCGATACCGCCGTAGGAGTCGCCACCGAGGCCCTGGACCGGCTCAAGACGACCGCCGAGTCGCATCAGCGGGTGCTGATCGTCGAGGTCATGGGGCGGCACACCGGCTGGATCGCGCTGCACTCGGGCATGGCCGCGGGCGCCCACGCCATCGTCGTACCGGAGCGCCCGTTCGACATCGACGAGCTGGCGAAGACCGTCGGGGCCCGGTTCGAGGCGGGCAAGAAGTTCGCGATCGTGGTGGCGGCGGAGGGCGCCAAGCCGCGCGAGGGCACGATGGAGTACGAGGCGGGCGGTACGGACGTCTACGGCCATGAGCGGTTCGCGGGCATCGCCCGCCAGCTCTCCGTCGAGCTGGAGCAGCGCCTGGGCAAGGAGGCGCGGCCGGTGATCCTGGGGCATGTCCAGCGCGGCGGCACGCCGACGGCGTACGACCGGGTGCTGGCCACCCGCTTCGGCTGGCACGCCGTCGAGGCGGCGCACCGCGGTGAGTTCGGGAAGATCACCGCGCTGCGCGGCACGGACATCGTCCTGGTGCCGCTCGCCGAGGCCGTCGAGCACCTCAAGACGGTACCCGCCGAGCGGTACGCCGAGGCGGAGTGCGTACTGTAGGGACGACACGAACCGGAAACAGCCGATTCGCACCGCGACCATCCATTGTGGCAACCCCCACGGCGAGCAACCAGGTCCGCGAGAGCGGCGCCGGTTCAGGCGCAAAGAGGGAGCTGGCTGATGGATCACGGCGGGCACGGCATGACCATGGATCTGCCGCCGTTCACCTTCTCGCGGGGGCTGGAGTTCGGCGGCGATCCGTTCTTTCTGGTCGGCTGCGTGCTGGCGCTCGCGCTGTACGGGTGGGGGGTGGCGCGGCTGTGGCGGCGGGGGGACTCCTGGCCGGTCGGGCGCCCCATCTCCTTCGCGCTCGGCGTGCTGACCATCGCCGTCGCGATGTGCACCCGGCTGAACGACTACGGCATGGTCATGTTCAGCGTCCATATGGTGCAGCACATGATCATCAGCATGGTCTCCCCGATCCTGATGCTCCTGGGCGCGCCGGTCACCCTGGCCCTGCGCGCCCTGCCGGCGGCCGGGCGGGGCCGCAAGGGACCGCGGGAGCTGCTGGTCGCCCTGTTGCACAGCCGGTACATGCGGATCGTCACCCATCCGGCGTTCACGATTCCGCTGTTCATCGCGAGCCTGTACGCGCTGTACTTCACCCCGCTCTTCGACTTCCTCATGGAGAGCAAGACCGGGCACATCGCGATGATGATCCACTTCCTCGCGGTGGGTCTGGTCTTCTTCTGGCCGATCATGGGGGTGGACCCGGGTCCGCACCGGCCCGGCTATGTGATGCGGATGCTGGAGCTCTTCGCGGGCATGCCCTTCCACGCGTTCTTCGGGATCGCGCTGATGATGGCGTCCGAGCCCATGATCGGCACCTATGAGCACCCGCCGGCCTCGCTGGCCATCGACGCGCTCTCCGACCAGAACGCGGCGGGCGGCATCGCCTGGGCCTTCAGCGAGATCCCGTCGGTGATCGTCCTGATCGCGCTGGTCTATCAGTGGTACAGGTCCGAGCAGCGCCAGGCACGGCGTTCGGACCGCATCGCGGACCGGGACGGCGACCAGGAGCTCGCGGCGTACAACGCCTATCTCGCCTCGCTCCAGGGCCGCGGGCGCTAAGCGGGCGCGGTGAAGTTGGCCGCTGATCCCTCGCCGTTCGGCCTGGCCGAGAGCTTGGACGCCGAGAAGGACCAGCACTTGACTTCGCCGTAACCGCTTAGGTCCGTGGCAAGGCGCTAGCCGCGGGGCCCCGGCCGCGAGACGATGGCCTTCGGGCCCGTGGGGGCCATGGTCCTGGCGAAGGGGCGTCGGGGCCGCCGTGAGGAGGTCGGGGATGCCCGGATCCGCGAAGGCGATGACCGTGTGCACGATGGGGGGCCTGATCCTGGTGACGGCCTACACCGTGGCCCTCGGAAGCAATGGCTGGCTCTGGTTCGCCTGGGTGGTACTCGGTCTGCTGACCGTGGGGGTGCTGGCGGCCCGGGCCTGACCGGGCCGCCACCGCGCGTTCAGCGGTCCGACGGGCGGCCCAGGAGCCGCCGCCACAGGACCACCCACCAGGGGACGCACGGAGCCGGCACCTCCTCCTCGGCAGCGGGCACGGGCCGTCGCGGCG
>NZ_JBEXHC010000002.1:0-257646 GCF_040607655.1 Streptomyces sp. NPDC005266 | reverse complement strand
GGCGGCCCAGGAGCCGCCGCCACAGGACCACCCACCAGGGGACGCACGGAGCCGGCACCTCCTCCTCGGCAGCGGGCACGGGCCGTCGCGGCGCGGAGGGCGTCTCCTCGGGCAGCCAGCGCGCCCGCAGCTCCGGCGAGAGCGGCGTGCCGGAGGTGTCCTCCATGATGTCCGGCTCGGCCCGGCGCGGCGTGAACTCCGCGGGCAGCGCGACGAGTCGGCGGGAGATCCAGGAGGCGAGCCAGCTCAGCTCCGACTCCTCGACGGCCAGCCGGAGATCGGGCAGCCGCAGCAGCAGGGTGTCGATGGCGGTGTCCGTGATGGCGCGGCCGATGTCCTGCCCGGGGCACTCATGGGGGCCGCCGCTGAAGGCCAGATGGGAGCGGTTGCCGTACATGGGGGCGGCGATCTCCGGGCGGATGGCCGGATCGACGTTTCCGGCGGCGAGCCCGAGCATCAGCATGTCCCCGGCCTTGATCTGCTGACCGCCCAGTTCGGTGTCGCCGGTCGCCCAGCGGCCCGGGATCACGGCGAGCGGCGGTTCGTTCCACAGCACATGCTCGATGGCGTCCGGCAAGGTCATATGGCCGCCGGCCAGGGACGCGCGGAAGCGCGGGTCGGTGAGGACCATGCGCAGCGTGTTGGCCATCAGGTTGGCTGTGGTCTCGTAGCCGGTGAGCAGCACGAGCCGCAGATGATGGACGACCTCCTCCTCGGTGAGCTCGGAGGGGTGGGTCAGCAGCCAGGACGCCAGATCCTCGTCGGGGCTGGTGCGCCTGCGCTCCACCAGCTTCTCCAGCGCCTCGGTGATGTACCGGTCGCTGCGCACCGCCGTCTCGGTGCCCTGCACCAGATCCCGGACGGCCTCGACCAGCCGCGGGCCGTCCTCGTCGGGCATCCCGAGCAGGTGGGTCAGGACGAGCATGGGCAGGTGCTGGGCGAACGCCGATACCAGTTCGGCGTGTCCATCGGCGCAGAAGTCGTTGACCAGCTGATGGGTGAAGCGGGTGATGTGGCGGCGGATCCCACGGCGGTCGAAGCGCCCCATGGACTCGGTGAGCGCCGCGCGCAGCCGCTCGTGCTCCTCGCCGTCGGCGAAGGTGCACATGGGCTGCCAGGCGAGCACCGGCAGCAGCGGCGAGTCGGCGGCGATCGCCCCCTCCTCCCAGACGTTCCAGAGGCGGGAGTCGCGGGAGAAGCGGGAGGGGGTGCGGGCCACCTCCAGGTTCTCCCGGTAGCCGAGCAGCAGCCAGGCCGGTACGTCGCCGTCGAGCCGGACCGGGGCCACCGCCCCGTGTTCGGCGCGAAGCCGCTCGTACAGGCCCATCGGGTCCTTCGCGTTCTCGGGCCCGAAGAGGTTCACCAGGCCGCGGTCGGCGAGTGCGGCGTGGGCGGGGCACTGGACGGGCGGCAGCTCCGTCTGCCCGGTGCCGAGGTGGTCGGTAGGAGGGGTCACGGTGTCTCCGGAGTCGCGGTGACGAGGGATTGCAGATAGCGCACGAGGGCGAGGAGGGTGTCGCGGCTGGAGCCGCGGTCGCGGGCATCGCAGTCGATCATGGGTACGGAGTCGGGCAGATCCAGGGCCGCGCGCAGCTCCGCCAGGGGGTGCACGGGGGCCCCGGGGAACGCGTTGACGGCGATCACGAAGGGCACGCCCCGCTCCTCCAACCGGCCGACCACATCGAAGCTGACCTCCAGCCGGCGGGTGTCGATCAGGACGACGGCGCCCAGGGCGCCTTCGAAGAGGCCGTTCCACAGAAACCAGAACCGCTCCTGGCCCGGGGTGCCGAAGAGATAGAGCACCAGCCGTTCATTGAGGCTGATCCGGCCGAAGTCCATCGCGACGGTGGTCTCGGTCTTGCGCTCCACCCCGGCGATGTCGTCGACGCCGACCCCGGCCTGGGTCATCGTCTCCTCGGTGGTCAACGGGCGGATCTCGCTCACGGAGCCGACCATGGTCGTCTTGCCGACCCCGAACCCCCCGACGATCACGACCTTGACGGCCGCGGCGGCGGACGCCGGAAGGGCGTCCTCGCTGCGCGGTCCGACGGTCCCCTCAGAGATTCTGTAGTCCATGCATCACCGCCTGCAGCAGTTCGAGGTCGGGCAGCGCGGCGGCGGGGACCGGATCCCGGACTTCCACCTGGCCGTTCTTGAGCAGATCCGCGAGCAGCACGGTCAGGGTGGAAACGGGCAGCACCAGATACGCGGAGATCTCGGCCACGGAGAGCGGGAACTGGCACATCCTCAGCACCCCGGCGCCCTCGGGCTGCATTCCCGGCTCGGGCTCGGCCCGCGCCACGATCAGGCTGACGAGTTCGACGGGCGCCGGCCCTGACGTCCGGGTGCGGCCCCCGGTGACGGCGTACAGCCGCTCGGGGCCGCCCTCATCCCACTTATCCGGCTTATCCGGCTTGTCCGGTCCGCTCATGTCACCCGCCCGTCGACGCGCGGCGGACTGCTCAGATGCTCTCCGAGCCGGGCGACCAGATCTCTCATGCACTGGCCCATCAGCCCGGCGTCCACGCTCTCATCGGCGAGCACCGCCAGATAGGAGCTGACGCCGGCCGCCATCAGATAGAAGAAGCCACCGCCGACCTCGATCACGACCAGCCTCATCCGCCCGTCGCCGTCGGGGAATTCGGTGGCGATCGCACTCGACAGGCTCTGCAGCCCCGCACAGGCGGCGGCCAGCCGGTCGGCGGTGTCCTTGTCCGTACCGACCTGGGCCATGCACAGGCCGTCCGAGGACAGCAGGACCACGTGACGGGTCTGGGGAACGCTGGATGCCAGGTCCCGGAGCATCCAGTCCATGTTGAACCGCGCTTGCGTCACTTGGCTATTCACCCTTGTTCGACGGGTTCGACGGGTTCGACGGGTCTGAGGAGTCTGAGGGGTGCGACGGGTCCGGGTGATCCAGGGCGGCGGCGGAGTCCGCCGCCGGGATCGGCTCACCGTTGATCCCCTTGTGGAACGCGGCCAGCCACATCCCCGGCTGTACGGGCGGCGCGGTCGGCCGCGCGGCCTCGGCAGGCTCGGCGGCCTGGACCCGGCTGGGCGGGGTCACCAGGGGCATCCGGCGGCGGCGCTGCGGCAGCCCGGCACCGTTCTGACGGAACCCGGGCTGGTCCTTGGCGACCGGTCCGGTACGCAGAGGCGGCGACGGCGTCGCCCGCTTGATGGGCTTGGGCGGCGGCAGCTTGGCGGCCCGTGCGATCGCGCCGCCGGGCGCGGGCGTGGGGCAGACGATGTCCTGCGGCACGACCAGCACCGCGCGCACCCCGCCGTACGCCGAGGGCCGCAGCGAGATCTGGAAGCGGTACTTCAGGGCTAGCCTGCCGACCACGGCAAGGCCCAGCCGGGGCGTCTCGCCTAGGTCGTTGAGGTCGAGGCCGGTCGACGCCTGCGCCAGCACCATCTCGGTGCGCCTGCGCGCCTGCTCCGACAGGCCCACCCCGGCGTCCTCGATCTCGATCGCGACCCCGGACTGGACCTCGATCGCGGTCAGATGCACCCGGGTCCTGGGCGGTGAGTAGCGGGTGGCGTTGTCCAGCAGCTCGGCCAGCGCGTGGATCAGCGGCTCCACCGAGGGTCCGACGATGGCGACGTCCGCCACCGAGTGGATGTCCACCCGCTGGTACTCCAGGATGCGGGACATGGCGCCGCGGAGCACATTGAACAGCGGCACCTCCTTCTGCCACTGGCGCCCTGGGCGGGAGCCGCCCAGCACCGCGATGCTGTCCGCCAGCCGGCCGATCAGCGCGGTGCCGTGGTCGATATGGAGCAGATCGCCGAAGACCTCGACGTCGGCGCCGTGCTTGTCCTCCAACTCCCTCAGGTCCTGGGCCTGCTGATGGACGATGGCCTGCACCCGGCGGGCGATGTTGACGAAGGCCCGCTGCGCGGCGTCCCTCAGGTCCTCCTCGGCCCGCACGGTCTCCAGCACCGACCGCACGATGGCGTGCTGCGCGTCCGCGAAGTCCGGGTCGAGGGCGGGCGAGTGCTCGACGTCCTTGAGCGCCTCCT
The DNA here is from genome assembly GCF_040607655.1 of Streptomyces sp. NPDC005266. NCBI lineage: Bacteria > Bacillati > Actinomycetota > Actinomycetes > Kitasatosporales > Streptomycetaceae > Streptomyces > Streptomyces sp. NPDC005266. The sequence goes on along the minus strand of NZ_JBEXHC010000002.1, from coordinate 253,620 downwards.
CCACCATGGCGCCGCGCTGCAGCCGGGCCACCGCCGCGGGCAGCACCTCCCGGCCCAGCCGCCGGGTCTCCGCCTCCTGGTCCACCAGCCGCTGCCGGAGCGCGGCCTCCTGGGCGGCGAACCGCCCGCGCAGGGTGGTGATCAGCCGTCCCCGGCGCAGCGCCTCGGCCGCGGCCAGGGCCACCGCCATCGTGGCCGCCACTCCGCACCAGGCGACCGTGGCGCGCGCCCCGGCAGGGACCACGGTCACGGCGAGCGCTGCGCAGAATGCCATCGCGGCGGGAGGGATAACCCATACGAGCGTGGAGGCGGGCCGTCGGCCTCCTGGTGAGGCGCCAGCGAAAACCATTGGCTTCCTTAAAAGCAGGGAAGAGAAAATGCGTGCGAAATATGCGCGGGGGACTTGCTATGGGCCCTGGAGCTTAGCGGCTTCACCGCACCCCGAACTGAATATGCGTTTTTCTCCTGCACGCTTCGGGGATTGAATTCAAAGGGGGTGATAAATCGATCAGATTCACTCACTTCCCCCTCCACCTCGAAAGCCCACACCGCCAAAATGCGGTACATCGGCGTTGATTACAGACATTGCGGCATGGCTCACCGGATCTGCCCGAGAGTTGTAGAGTCTGTCGGTTGACCACGACGACGGGGAGGCGATCGCCGTGTTCTACCAGATGCTCAAATACGTACTGCTGGGGCCGTTGCTCAGACTGATCTTCCGCCCCCGGGTCGAGGGCGTGGAGCACATCCCGGCCGAGGGCGCCGCGATCGTCGCCGGGAATCATCTGTCGTTCTCCGATCATTTTCTGATGCCCGCCATCGTGCCCCGCCGGATCGCCTTCCTGGCGAAAGCGGAGTACTTCACCGGACGCGGCCTCAAGGGGCGGCTGACCGCCGCCTTCTTCCGCGGCGCCGGTCAGATCCCCGTCGACCGCTCGGGCGGCAAGGCGTCCCAGGCGGCGCTGCGCTCGGGGCTCGCCGTCCTGCGCAAGGGCCGACTGCTGGGGATCTATCCAGAGGGCACCCGCTCGCACGACGGCCGGCTCTACAAGGGGCGGACAGGCGTGGCGGCGATGGCGCTCACGGCGCAGGCACCGGTGATCCCGTGCGCCATGGTGGGCACCTTCGAGATCCAGCCCCCGGGGCGCCTGATCCCCCGGATCAAGCGCCCGACCATCCTGTTCGGCGCGCCGCTGGACTTCTCCCGGTACGCGGGGCTGGAGGACCAGCACACCGTGCTGCGGGCCGTCACGGACGAGATCATGTACGAGATTCTGCGGCTGTCCGGACAGGAGTACGTCGACCGGTACGCACCGGACGTCAAGACCGAGCAGGCCAGGCGTCATTCCCGGGCGTTGCGCTGACGCCGAATCTGCTGACAGCCGAGGAGCCTGGCGCCGCGGTCACCCGGCCCGTAGCGTCCCGCCATGACCACAGGCAGCGCATGCGTCATCGGGGCGACAGGACAGATCGGGCGGGCGGCGGTACGGACGCTCGCCGCAGAGGGATGGAGGGTGCTCGCGCTCTCCCGCGGCGGGGGCCGCGACGATCGCTGGCCCGCGGAGGTGGTGAGCCTGGCCGTGGACCGGGACGACGACGCGGCGCTGGCCGCCGCGCTCGGGGACGGCTGCGATGTGGTGCTGGACTGCGTCGCCTACGGCCGTGCCCACGCCCGGCAGTTGCTGGGGCTCGCGGACCGGATCGGCTCGGCGGTGGTGATCTCCAGCGGGGCGCTGTACCAGGACGACCAGGGCCGCGGCTTCGACACGCAGAACGAGCCGGACGGCGCCCCGCGGTATCCGGTGCCGATCCCCGAGTCCCAGCGGACCGTCCCGCCCGGCGACAGCTACGGCACCCGGAAGATCGCGCTGGAGCAGGAGCTGCTGGCCGCCGGGGACCGGCTGCCGGCCACCCTGCTGCGCGCCGGGGCGATCCACGGCCCGCACTGCCGTACGCCGCGCGAACTGTACTTCGTCAAGCGGGCGCTGGACGGGCGGCCGGTGCGCATCCTGGCGTACGGCGGCCGCAGCCGGTTCCATCCGGTCCACGTCGACAACATCGCCGAACTGGTGCGGCTGGCCGCGCACCGGCCCGGGCCCCGGGTGCTCAACGCGGGCGATCCGCAGGCGCCCACGGTGGCCGACATCGCCGCCGCGGTCGACGCGGTGATGGGCACGCGCAGCGAACTGGTGCTGATCGACGGCGAGCCGCCGCATCCGCACATCGGCAGCACGCCGTGGAGCATCCGTCATCCGGTGGTCTACGACATGTCGGCCGCCGAACGGGAGTTGGGCTACCGCCCCGTCACCGACTACGCCGCCTCGCTGCCCACGACGGTGGAATGGCTGGCCGGGCGGCTGGCGGACGGCGGGGACTGGCGCGCGGCGTTCCCCGAGATGGCCGCGGTTTACGATCCGATGCTCCATCTGTTCGACTACGCGGCGGAGGACGAGTGGCTACGCACGCGCGGTATTCGCGTCGCGCCGTATCAGCACCGCCCGTAGCCTCGAACCGCCATGACAGAGGTACGGACAACAGAGGTACGGATGTGAGCGCTCGGATGCGCTCCATCGCCCAGGAGACCGAACGCATCATCGCGGCCGGCGGCTACACGGCGCCGGGCGGGACGTTAGCGGCTCATGGGACCGGGCCCGGTTCCGTACGCGCGGATGCGTACCGAACCGGGCCCGGCGGGGAGCTACTTGATCACCCCGAGGGTCTTCACCGCATTGAGGATCTGACCCGTCTTGGCAGGCTTCGGCGTGGCGTGCGGGCCGCACTTCACGTCCTTGGCGTCCACCGTGCCCTTGAGCAGGTAGGCGTCCACCCGGTCGTTGATGCAGGGGTTGACCAGGCCGGTGACGCCATGCGAACCGGCGTCCTTCTCGGTGATCAGACGCGAGCCCTTCAGCCGCTTGTGCAGCTCGACGGCACCGTCGTACGGGGTCGCCGCGTCACGGGTGGACTGCACGATCAGCGTCTTCGGCAGCCCCTTGGCGGCGCCCACCTCCAGCGGGGTGTGCTGCTTGGCCCCCCAGGTCGCGCACGGCAGGTTCATCCATGCGTTGGACCAGGTCAGGAAGGGGTAGTCGCGGTGGAGCCGGGTGTTGTCCCGGTCCCACTTGGCCCAGCTGGTGGGCCACTTGGCGTCCGCGCACTCGACGGCGGTGTAGACGGCGTTGCCGTTCTCGGCGGAGATGTTGCCCGCGGTGTCGGACGTGTCCGGCCCGGCGGCCTCGACCAGCGCCTTCTCGTCACCGGCGAGGTAGTCGCTCCACACCTGGGCGACCGTGGGCCAGGACGAGTCGTAGTACGGGGCGCTCTGGAAGAAGCCGAGGAGCTCGGCCGGGCCGACGACCCCGCCGATCGGGTTCTTCTTGGCGGTCGCGCGCAGCTTCTCCCACTGCTTCTGGACCTTCGCGGGGGTGTCGCCGATGTGGTAGGCGGCGTCGTTCTTGGCGACCCACGCCTTCCAGTCGTTCCACCGCATCTCGAACGCGACGTCCTGGTCCAGGTTGGCCTGGTACCAGATCTTCTCCCGCGCGGGGTTGACCACGCTGTCCACGATCAGACGGCGCACATGGGTCGGGAAGAGCGTCGCGTAGACGCCGCCGATGTACGTCCCATAGGAGACGCCGAGGTAGTTGAGCTTCTTGTCACCGAGCGCGGCCCGGATGACGTCGATGTCCCGGGCGGTGTTCGGAGTCGTCATGTGCGGCAGCATCCAGCCGCTGCGCTCCTTGCACCCCTCGGCGTACTCCTTGGCCAGCTTGCGCTGCACCCGCTTGTCCGCCTCGCTGTCGGGCACCGGGTCGAGCTTGGGCGCCTTGACGAACTCCTGCGGATCCACGCAGGAGATGGCGGCGGAGCGGCCGACGCCGCGCGGGTCGAAGCCGACGAAGTCATACGCCTTCGAGGTCTTCGTCCACAACGGGTTCTTGTTGGTGACCCGGGTCGGGAAGCGCATCCCGGAGCCGCCTGGCCCGCCCGGGTTGTAGATCAGCGAGCCCTGTCGCTCGGAGGCCGTGCCGGTGTTGCCGATCCGGTCCACCGCGAGCTTGATGGTGCGGCCGTTCGGCTTGGCGTAGTCGAGCGGCACGGTGACATAGCCGCACTGAATGGGCTTGGCCAGCCCCCAGTCGGCCGGACAGTCCGCCCAGTCGATGCCTTTCTTCGCCGCCTTCGCGGCGGCGATCGCCACACCGCGCGCCTCCTTGGCGCCGCCCGGCGTCCGCTCCGAAGCGCCGGCCGTGGGGGCGGCCAGCGCACCGGTTATCAGCGCACCGGTGATCACGCCACCGGCCACGCCGAAGAGTGCTGTGCGTCTCACGTGGTAATCCCCCTGCATTGATGCGCCGCTTGTGGCGGCTCGTGTCACAGAGTGTCAGGGGGATTCTTCTGTCTTGCCTACCGCCGAGTACAGGGTGAACCGGCGTTTCTTTATCAACACGTGAACATCAGGCGAGGCGTGGCGGTTGCGTCATCGAAGATCCGGCGCAGCCGGAGCGCGTCCGGGGCCACGGCGGTGACCAGGGCGGCAGGGCCGGCCAGGGGGGTGAGGACGGCCGTTTCGGCGAGGGGCCGGGGTTCGACGGGCCGGTCGTTGAACGCCGAATCGACGACCAGGAGTTGCCCCACCGCGCGATGGCCGCCGAGCACCGCGCCGCCGTCCCAGCCGGGCGCGCCGGGGCCGTAGGCGAGCTCCTGGTCGAGGAGCGGGCGGCCGGCGCGGTGCACGGTGAGGCGGCTGGTGAGGCGGCCCGGGGGTTCGCCGGCGCGGCCGAGGACCTGCTCCTCTCGGAGCACGAGCCGGGCGCCGGGGGCGAGTTCGACGCGGGTGGTCATGCGCAGATCGCTGCCGTGGGCCGAGATCAGCGGCTCGGGCAGCCAGCACAGCGTCGCGCCGTCGCCGACGGTCAGCCGGACCTCGTAGTGGGCGGGCTCGGCCGACCGGCCCGGCAGGGCGATGGTGGCCGCCGCGGAGTCGATGCGCAGCCACGCCCCCGGTCCGGCCGTCGCCTCGAAGCCGATCCGGTCGCCGCCGAGCGGCGCGCTCATCGCCCCGACCACGGTGACGCGCGCCTCCGGACAGGTGGAGCGGGTCCGGCGCAGCGCGAGCGGCCCGTCTCCGGCGAGCACGGGCAGCGCGGTCCCGCCGCGCCCGTCCGCCTCGGCGACGACGCGGGCGGTGGCCCGTACGCCCGCGCCCCGCGTGCCGGGGCTCCGCGCGCCCCTCGTGCCGGGGCTCCGCCCCGGGCCCCGGCCGTCGCGCTCCGGAGCGCGTCCGGGCACGGCCGCGCCGGAGCGCCATGGTCCGGCCGGGGGCAGCGTACTGTCGCCCGGGACGGCCGGGTGTCCGCGCGACAGCGCCGGACGGTTGCCCACGGGCCCGGCGACGGGCGTACTCGACGGTGCCGGGCCGTCGGTCGGCGCATACCCCGTGTCGGAGGCCGCCGCTTTTCGGTGTGCCGTCACGCCGGGGCCGCCGTCCAGGCCGTGAGCCGGGCGCGGACCCAGTCCGCGATCGGGCGGACGCCGTCCTCGGCCACCAGGGAGGTGAAGACGACGGGCAGGTCGCCGCGCTGGGCCTTGGCGTCGCGGGCCATGCGCTCCAGGTCGGAGCCGACGTACGGCGCCAGGTCGGTCTTGTTGACGACAAGGAGGTCGGCGGTGGTCACCCCCGGGCCGCCCTTGCGCGGGATGTCGTCGCCGCCCGCGACGTCGATGACGAACACCTGGGCGTCGACCAGTCCCTTGGAGAAGGTCGCGGTGAGGTTGTCGCCGCCGGACTCCACGAGGACGAGGTCCAGCGGGCCCACGCTCTCCTCCAGATCCTCGACCGCTTCGAGGTTGGCCGAGATGTCGTCGCGGATCGCGGTGTGCGGGCACGCGCCGGTCTCCACGGCGGTGATGCGCTCGGTCGGCAGTACGGCGTTGCGCAGCAGGAACTCGGCGTCCTCGCGGGTGTAGATGTCGTTGGTCACCACGGCGATCGACAACTGGGCGCGCAGCGCCCGGCAGAGCGCGGCGACGGTGGCGGTCTTGCCGGAGCCCACCGGGCCGCCCAGGCCGATGCGCAGCGCCCGGCGGGTGCCGTCGGGGCGGTGGGGGGCGGCGGTGCTGTAGGTGTGGCGCGGGGGGTAGGTGTCCGCGTGGTCGAGATGCATGACGGCTCCGGGTGTCACTGTCAGGAGGCGAAGAGGCGTACGGGCCAGGTGGCGTGCTGTTCGGCGGCGATGTCGAGCAGCGGCCCGGAGGCGGCGGGCAGCGCGCCCGGTCCCTCCTCCAGCGCCCGCCGGGCCGCCTCGGATGCGCGCGCCGCGACGTGGTCGAGCTCGGGGGTGAGGCGGGCGAGGACAGCGGTGGCGTCGAAGGGGTCGAGGCTCAGCAGTCGTACGGCGGCGGTCGCCGGTCCACCGACCGACTCGTACCCGGAGGCGTACGCGGCGTCCGACGGCCCCAGCCCGGCGGCGCGCGCGGCGAGGCCGAGCACGACCGGCTGGTGCGCGCCGCGCGGCAGCGCGGCGGCCAGGGCATCCAGCTCGGGCGAGGGCCAGATGGCGCGGGCGGCGCGCATCAGCTGGCGGCCGAGCCGCCGCGCGGTGGTGCGCAGCGCGGGGACGGGGGTACGGGCGTCCGCCGCCTCGTCGAGCGCGAGCGGATCGAGCCCGGCGGCGGCCGCGGCGGCGAGCCCGGCCGCGGTGAGCCCGGCGGTGTGCAGCCGGCCCCGGCAGAACGCCTCCAGAGAGGCCGCGTCGTGGATCCGGCCCGCCTTGACGGCGGCCTCGGCGCCCCCGGAGTGGGCGTGCCCTCCGGCGGGGAACCGTCCATCGGCGAGGACGAGCAGCGCCGCGAGGGTTCCTGGGGTCTCGTTGTCCGGTGCGGGCCGGTGGCCGCCGGGGGCTTCGCCCCCGGATCCCGGGTTTCGTCGTCCGGTGCGGGCCGGTGGCAAGGTTGTGCCCACCCGCACCGCCCCGCTGCACGATCGCCCACTACCCTCCTCGTCCGTCGTCATGGCCGTCAGAAGAGGAAGTACCGCTGGGTCATGGGGAGTTCGGCCGCCGGGGCCGGTTCGACGGCTTCCCCGTCGATCGTCACCGTGAAGGTGTCCGGGTCGACCTCCACCACCGGCAGGGCGTCGTTCTCGCGCATGTCCGCCTTGGTGACGCCGCGCGTGGAGCGGATGGGGACGAACCGCTTGCCGAGGCCGAGCCGTTCCGTGAGCCCGTCGTCGAGCGCGGCCTGGGTGACGAAGTTGAACGAGCCCGCGGCGGGGGCGCGGCCGAGGGCGCCGAACATGGGGCGCGGCATGACCGGCTGCGGGGTCGGGATGGAGGCGTTGGCGTCGCCCATCTGCGCGTACGCGATCTGTCCGCCCTTGATGAGGAGCTGCGGTTTGACGCCGAAGAACGCGGGCTCCCACAGCACCAGATCGGCGAGCTTCCCCGGCTCGACGGAGCCGATCTCGCCGTCGAGACCCTGGGCCACCGCCGGGTTGATGGTGTATTTGGCGACATAGCGACGTGCCCGGTGGTTGTCGGCGCGGCCGTCTCCGGGGAGCGTGCCGCGGCGTCGCTTCATCACGTGCGCGGTCTGCCAGGTGCGCAGCACCACCTCGCCCACCCGCCCCATGGCCTGGGAGTCGGAGGAGATGATCGAGATCGCGCCGAGGTCGTGCAGGATGTCCTCGGCGGCGATGGTGCTGGGCCGGATGCGGGACTCGGCGAAGGCGAGGTCCTCGGGGACGGCCGGGTTGAGGTGGTGGCAGACCATCAGCATGTCGAGGTGTTCCTCGACGGTGTTGACGGTGTGCGGCCGGGTCGGATTGGTGGAGCTGGGCAGCACGTTCGGGTGTGCCACGACGGTGATGATGTCGGGCGCGTGCCCGCCGCCGGCGCCCTCGGTGTGGTAGGCGTGGAGGGTCCGGCCGGCGATGGCGGCGAGGGTGTCGCCGACGAATCCCGCCTCGTTGAGCGTGTCCGTGTGGATGGCGAGCTGGGCGCCGCTCTCCTCACAGACGCCGAGGCAGGCGTCGATGGCGGCGGGGGTCGCCCCCCAGTCCTCGTGGATCTTGAATCCCAGGGCGCCGCCCCGCAGTTGGGACCACATGGCCTCGCGCGAGACGGTGTTGCCCTTGCCGAGGAGCCCGATGTTGACCGGGTAGGACTCCAACGCCTCGAACATCCGGGCGAGATGCCAGGGGCCGGGGGTGATGGTGGTCGCCTTGGTGCCCTCGGCGGGGCCGGTGCCGCCGCCGACGAGGGTGGTGATGCCGGCCGTGAGCGCCTGGTCGACGATGGTCGGGGAGATGAAGTGGACATGGGCGTCGATGGCGCCCGCGGTGAGGATCCTGCCGTTGCCCGCGATGACCTCGGTCTCGGGCCCGATGACGAGATCGGGGTGGACCCCGTCCATGGTGTCGGGGTTTCCGGCCTTGCCGATGCCCGTGATACGGCCGTCGCGCAGGCCGATGTCCGCCTTGACGACACCCCAGTGGTCGAGCACCACGGCCCCGGTGATCACGGTGTCGGGGGCGCCCTGGGCGCGGGTGGCGCGGGACTGGCCCATGGATTCGCGGATCACCTTGCCGCCGCCGAAAACCGCCTCGTCCCCGGCCCGGCCGGGGCCGCCGCAGCGGTCCTCCTCGATCTCGATGAGGAGGTCGGTGTCGGCAAGCCGGATACGGTCCCCGGTGGTGGGGCCGAACAGATCCGCGTACGCGGCGCGGCTGAGTTCAGTGGTCATCGAGGGATCACCCTCCCGTCTGGCCCCGTAGCCCCGGCACGACCCGCGCACCCGCGAGCGGCACCAGCGCGACCTCGACCGGAATGCCCGGCTCGAAGCGCACGGCGGTGCCCGCGGCGATGTCGAGGCGCTTGCCGCGGGCCACGGCGCGGTCGAACTCCAGGCCGGGGTTGGCCTCGGCGAAGTGGTAGTGGGAGCCGACCTGGACGGGCCGGTCGGCGGCGTTGAGCACGGTGAGGCGGATGACGGGCCGCCCCTCGTTGAGCCGCACCGGCTCCTCCGCGTGGAGGATCTCTCCGGGGATCATGGTCAGGCGCTCCCGTCAGGCGATCGGCTGGTGGACGGTGACGAGCTTGGTGCCATCGGGGAAGGTGGCCTCGACCTGTACGTCGTGGATCATCTCGGGGATGCCGTCCATGACCTCGTCGCGGGTGAGCACCTTGCGGCCGGAGGCCATCAGCTCGGCGACGGTACGGCCGTCGCGGGCGCCCTCCAGGATGTGCGCGGTGATCAGCGCGATCGCCTCCGGGTGGTTGAGGAGCACACCACGGGCCCGCCGCTTCTCCGCTACATCGGCGGCCACATGGATGAGCAGCCGTTCCTGCTCATGCGGGGTCAACTGCACACTTCCACCTCGATCAGCCGCGGCCCGGGGCGACTCGCACCCGTTCGGGGGCAGGCTAATTCCGTGGCGTTTCCTCCGCGTTAACTGGCGCGGCGGCGGTCAGCCGGTCAGCGCAGCGGTACGAGGGCTCGTACGCGCTTGCCCCCGCCGGGCAGCGCCGTCACCGTCACCTCGGACGCCAGCCGGCACACCATGGGCCAGCCATGGCCGCCAGGCATCGACGGGTCGCCGACGGGACGTGGGGTGGGCAGGTCGTCGCTGGCGTCCTCGATGGTGATCTCCAGGCCGTTCTCCCGCACCTCGCTCCCGAACACAGTGATCCCGCCGGCGTGGCGCAGGGCGTTGGTGGCCAGCTCGGAGGTGACGAGCAGCGCGTCGGTGAGGGCGGCACCGCTCACCGGCGGCCGCTGCCGGCCGAGCAGGTCCCGTACCGTGTCGCGCGCCACCGCGGCGGTGCCCGGGCTCGTGCGCACCGATGTGTGCGGGTCGACGGTGGTCACGTGGCCTCCCTCCGTGCGATGTACGCGTGCCTTGCCTCCCGGATTCCCCAACCACGCGACGCTCACGCACACGCGCTGCGAAGTCACGGTCGCGGGTCCCTCTCCTGCCCTTCCCGCCGCTGGTCAGCTCACATCGATGCCGCTGGTCAGTTCACATCGATACCGCTGGTCAGCTCACGTCGATACCGATCAGACAGGTGTCGTCGTCGGTGTCGGAGCGCGCGTGCGTCAGCAGCAGATCGAGGTGCTCGCCCAGCACCGGCGCGCCGGCGCCGGCGATGTGCAGCAGTTGCTCGAGCGACTTCTCCACGGATCGGTCACGGCGCTCGATCAGACCGTCGGTATACATCAGCAGCCGGTCCCCCGACGCCAGGCTGAGCCGGCTTTCCTCGTAGTTCGCCTCCGCGACCGCGCCCAGCAGGATGCCGCCGGGCAGCGGCAGGGCGGCGGCGGCACCGTCGTGGATCAGGACCGGCGGCGGATGACCGGCCCGCGCCCAGGCCAGCACCTGGGTCTGCGAATCGTAGATGCCGCAGACCACGGTGGCCGTCACCTGCTCGGTGAGATGGTGGGCCACGGTGTTCAGCCAGCCCAGCAGTTGCGCGGGGCCCGCTCCCGTCGCTGCCAGGCCGCGCAGCGCGTTGCGCAGGACCACCATCCCGGTCGCCGCCTCAATGCCGTGGCCGGCCACATCGCCGACCGCCACCAGCACCTTCTTGCTGGGCAGGACCACGGCGTCGTACCAGTCGCCGCCCACCAGATGCCCCTCCTCGGCCGGCCGGTAGCGCACCGCCACATGCAGCCCCGCAATGTCGACCGGGGCGGGGGACGACGGCATGATCGCGCGTTGCAGCTGAAGGGCCAGGCGGTTGCGTTCGGCGGCGTGCTGCTCGGTGTCGGCGAGCTTGTCGCGCGTGGCCGCGAGCGCCACTTCCGTCCAGTGCTGGCTGGAGAAGTCCTGATAGGCCCCGCGGACGGCGAGCAGCTGCCCGGCCGGGTCGGTGACCGGCTCCGCGACGACCCGGATGTGCCGCACGCCTCCGTCGGCCCGCTGGAGCCGGAAGGCCGTCGAGGCGGCATGGTGGTGGTGCAGCAGCGTGCGCAGAAAGCGGCCGATGGCCACGGAGTCATCGGGATGCGCGTGGTCGTACAGCCGCTCCACGGGGACGGGGGGCGCCGTGGACGGGAGACCGAAGAGCGAGAAGAGCTGGCTGTTCCAGACGATGTCCCCGCTGACCGCGTCCTCCTGGAAGCCGCCGATCCGGCCGAGGCGCTGGACGTGTTCGAGCAGGGCGGCCAGCCGTGCCGCCTTGTCCTCCAACCGCCAGCTGAGCAGCACCGCGTCCCCGTACCGGCCGATGCCCACCGTGGCGAGCCCGGTCAGGGACACATCGTCGGCCAGGAAGCTGAGGGCCATCCGCTCCGCGCGGAACGGCTCTCCGGTCGCGTGGACCCGCAGCAGGTGCTCGTACAGACCGCCCTCGCGGGCGGTGAGGGGGTAGGCCTCCAGCAGCCGCATGCCCGTGATCATGGCGCGCGGCCGGCCGGCCGGATCGGCGAACCGCTCATTGGCGTACATGATGGAGAAATCGACCACGTGATCCTGGTCGTCGAGCGTCGGTCGCAGGACCAGCACCGGGTCGAGCAGGCCGTCGGCGAGATCCATCAAGGGGTTCGGCGGGATCACCGGATCCTGGGCGGCGCCGGCCGCGGGCTCGTCCGTGCCGGGCAGGGTGTGGGCGCAGAGGTCGGCCAGCGCGTTCAGCTGGCGGCTGACCGGGGCGGGCAGCGGGGGCTGCGGATGCGGCCAGCACACCTCCAGGACACCGAGGATGCGGCCGTAGAGCTCGGCCGGAAGCACGGCGCGGGCACCGTCGCCGCCGTGGCGCTTGCCTATGCCCGGCACATCGGCGGGCATCGTCCCGAACCACTGGGAGTGCCGTTCGGCCACGGCGCGCTGGGCGGCAACGCCCAGGCCGGGCGGCACATACTGCCAGCGTTCGGCCTCTCCGCGGGGAAAGCCCGCATGCCCGGCGAGGGCCAGCGCCCCGCCGGAGACCACGGCCCACAGGGCCACCGCGCTCACCCCCAGAGGGGCGAGCACCTGCTCGATCAGCGTGTCCACCACCGTCTGGGGATCGCCGGTGAGCGAGCCCGCCTCGGCCGCCCGCAGCCGCACCACGGCGGAGGAGCCGTGGTGTCCGCCACCGGGTTTCGGCGATGTGCTCGGGAGGGCCTGGGCGACCTCGTCCCCGGCCGCCGCGTTGACCACATCGGCGGCCAGCTCCAGGAGCGGGAGCCCGGCGGTCTCCGCCAGCTCCTTCAGATGGCGGGCGGCCTGGGTGGGGCCGCCGTGGCCGCGTTCGACCAGGATGCCGGTGGCGATGCCGATCAGCGCCCGCGCGTCCGCGGACTCCTGGACCGCGGCGAGCTCGCCGCGCAGCCGCTCGACCGTGGCCGCCAGCGCGTCCAGGCGGTGTTCGCGCCCGCTCATCGGTTCAGCCAGCGGCGCACGCAGCTCACGAGCTCGTCGGCGTCCAGCGGCTTGGTGATGTAGTCGTTGGCCCCGGCGGCCAGCGTCTTCTCACGGTCGCCCGCCATGGCCTTGGCGGTTACCGCGATGATCGGCAGATCGGTGTACTCGGGCATGGCCCGGATCGCCGCGGTCGCGGCATAGCCGTCCATCTCGGGCATCATGATGTCCATCAGCAGGAGCTCGACCACCTCGTGCCGGGACAGCATCTCGAGTCCCTTGCGGCCGTTCTCCGCGTGCAGCACGCGCATGCCGTGCAGCTCCAGGATGCCGGTGAGCGCGTAGACGTTGCGGGTGTCGTCGTCGACGATCAGGACCACTCGCCCGGCGAGGTCGCTGTCCGTGTCCGCCACCGCCGGCCGGGCCGCGGGGACATCCACCGCGGAGGCGCCGGACGGCACCAGGGGCAGGACGTCGGCGGGCCGTGCGGCCGTCAAATGCAGCACGATGCGCTCGCGCAGGTCGTCCAGGCTCGGCAGCAGCTCCCACGGCTTGCCCTCGGACCGGTCCGCCAGCCGCGCCTCCCACTGGGCTTCCGGCCGCCGGGTGTGGGCCAGGATCGGAACCCGGCGCGCGGCCGGGTTCCGGCCCAGTTCGTCGAGGAACCGGGCGCCGGCCCCGTCGGGCATGTCGAGGCCGAGGACGACACAGTGGCACGGCTCGGCGGCGAGGACCGCGGCCGCCTCCTGCGGGTCGACCACCGTCCGCACCCGCACCGCGCCCAGCGCGTCGTCGGCAGCGCCGCTGTCCGCCAGTTCGGCGACGGCGCTCTCGGCCAGGAGCGACAGCAGTCCGTGCGGCCGCTCCTCGACCACGAGCAGACGGCGCTGTTCGGAGGTGCCGGCGGCAGACCGGCCGGGCTCCCACTGGCCCTCGGCGCGCGGCGCCTGGTCGGGCGGCGTGAACTTCCCGACGGGCAGATAGAAGGTGAAGGTGGAGCCCTCGCCGAGGGTGCTGGCCGCGCGGATCGCCCCGCCGAGCAGATGGGCGATCTCCCGGCTGATGGACAGGCCAAGACCCGTGCCGCCGTAACTGCGGCTCGTGGTGCCGTCCGCCTGCTGGAACGCCCCGAAGATCGCCTCGAGCTGATGCTCGGCGATGCCTATCCCGGTGTCCACGACCCGGAACGCGAGGGCGGATCCATACGCGCGGACCGCCTGGGGGAGATCGGACTCCGCGGCGGGGGCGATGCGCAGTTCCACGGCGCCGGTCTCGGTGAACTTGACCGAATTGGACAGCAGGTTGCGCAGTACTTGCCGGATCCGGGTGTCGTCCGTGATCAGTTCATCGGGTACGGCCGGAGAGACGCTGATGCGGAATTCGAGGCCCTTCTGTGTCGTCATCGGCCTGAAGGTGGCTTCCACATAGTCGAGCAGCCGCCGCAGCGGCACCCGCTCGGGCTGTATGTCCATTTTGCCGGCCTCGACCTTGGACAGATCGAGGATGTCGTCGATCAGTTGCAGCAGATCGGAGCCCGCCGAGTGGATGACGCCCGCGTACTCCACCTGCTTGGGGGTCAGGTTCCGGTTCGGGTTCTGTGCCAGCAACTGGGCGAGGATCAGCAGGCTGTTGAGCGGGGTCCGCAGCTCATGGCTCATGTTGGCCAGGAACTCCGACTTGTACTTGGAGGCCAGGGCGAGCTGCCGGGCCCGTTCCTCCAGCTCCTGCCGGGCCTGCTCGATCTCCCGGGTCTTGGTCTCGATGTCGCGGTTCTGCGCGGCCAGGAGCGCCGCCTTCTCCTCCAGCTCGGCGTTGGAGTTCTGCAGTTCGTCCTGGCGTACCTGCAGCTCCTCGGACCGGGCCTGGAGTTCGGCGGTCAGCCGCTGGGACTCCTCCAGCAGCTCGTCGGTCCTGGCGTTGGCCACGATGGTGTTGACGTTGACGCCGATCGTTTCCATGAGCTGTTCGAGGAAGTCCCGGTGGACCTGGGTGAAGCGGGTCAGCGAGGCCACCTCGATGACGCCGAGGATCTGCTCCTCGACGACGACGGGCAGCACGATCAGGCTGGACGCCTCGGCCGCGCCGACTCCGGAGGACACGGTGACATAGCCGGGCGGGAGCTGGTCGATGGCGATGGTGCGGCGGCTGCGGGCCGCCTGGCCGACGAGTGACTCGCCGAGCCGGAACCGCACCGGCCGGTCCTCGTCCGCGGCGGGAAGCCCATAGGAGCCGATCAGCCGCAGCTCGACGCCCCGGGGAGTGTCCTGGGCGAGGTAGAAGCCGCCGTACTGGGCGCCGACCAGCGGCGTCAGTTCGTCCATGACCAGCTCGGCGACCACCGTGAGGTCGCGCTGGCCCTGCATCAGCCCGGAGACGAGGGCGAGATTGGTCTTGAGCCAGTCCTGCTCCTGATTGGTGCGGGTGGTCTCGCGCAGGGACTCCACCATGGCGTTGATGTTGTCCTTGAGCTCGGCGACCTCACCGGAGGCGTCGACCGTGATGGACCGCGTCAGATCGCCCTCGGCGACGGCGCTGGTGACCTCGGCGATGGCACGGACCTGACGGGTCAGGTTGCCGGCCAGCTCGTTGACGTTCTCGGTCAGCCGCTTCCAGGTCCCGGACACGCCCTCGACCTCGGCCTGCCCGCCGAGGCGGCCTTCGCTGCCCACCTCGCGGGCCACGCGCGTGACCTCGGCGGCGAACGAGGACAGCTGGTCGACCATCGTGTTGATGGTGGTCTTCAACTCCAGGATCTCGCCCCGCGCATCGACATCGATCTTGCGGGTGAGATCCCCCTGGGCCACCGCCGTGGTGACCTGGGCGATGTTGCGGACCTGGTTGGTCAGGTTGGTCGCCATGGAATTGACGTTGTCGGTGAGGTCCTTCCAGGTACCCGCCACATGGGGCACCTGGGCCTGCCCGCCGAGGATCCCTTCGGTGCCGACCTCGCGGGCCACGCGGGTGACTTCGTCCGCGAACGCCGACAGCGTGGTCACCATGGTGTTGATCACACCGGCGAGCGCCGCCACTTCGCCCTTGGCCTCGACGGTGATCTTCTGCGACAGATCGCCCCGGGCCACCGCGGTCGCCACCTGGGCGATGGACCGCACCTGGCTGGTGAGGTTGGACGCCATGACGTTGACGTTGTCGGTCAGGTCCTTCCAGGTGCCGGAGACGCCCCGGACGGTCGCCTGGCCGCCGAGGTTCCCCTCGGTGCCCACCTCGCGCGCCACCCGGGTCACCTCGTCGGCGAAGGCCGAGAGCTGGTCGACCATGGTGTTGATGGTCTCCTTCAACTCCAGGATCTCGCCCCGCGCGTCGACGCGGATCTTCTGCGACAGATCGCCCTGCGCCACGGCGGTGGTGACCTGCGCGATGGACCGCACCTGGGCCGTGAGGTTGTCGCCCATCACATTGACCGACTCGGTGAGGTCCTTCCAGGTGCCCGAGACGCCCTGGACATCTGCCTGGCCACCGAGGCGGCCCTCGGTGCCGACCTCGCGGGCCACCCGGGTGACCTCGTCCGCGAACGAGGACAGCTGATCGACCATGGTGTTGATGGTGGTCTTCAACTCCAGGATCTCGCCCCGCGCATCGACATCGATCTTGCGGGTGAGATCGCCCTGGGCCACGGCGGTGGCCACGCGCGCGATCGACCGCACCTGGGCGGTGAGGTTCCCGGCCATGAAGTTGACCGAGTCGGTCAGGTCCCGCCAGGTGCCTCCGACGCCGGGCACCTGGGCCTGGCCGCCGAGGATGCCTTCGGTGCCCACCTCGCGGGCCACCCGGGTCACCTCGTCCGCGAACGAGGACAGCTCGTCCACCATCGTGTTGATGGTGTTCTTCAACTCGTGGATCTCGCCCCGGGCGACGACCGTGATCTTCTGCGACAGATCGCCCTTGGCCACCGCCGTGGCGACCTGGGCGATGTCGCGCACCTGCGTGGTCAGGTTCCCGGCCATGGCGTTGACGGAGTCCGTGAGGTCCTTCCAGGTGCCGTCCACCCCCGGCACCGCGGCCTGACCGCCGAGGCGGCCCTCGGTGCCCACCTCGCGGGCCACCCGGGTCACCTCGGAGGTGAACAGCGACAGCTGGTCCACCATGCCGTTGAAGACCGTGGCGATCTCCCCCAGCAGGCCGTCACGGTCGGTCGGCAGATGGGTGCCGAAGTCGCCGTCCCTGACCGCCGTGAGCCCGGCCAGCAACTGCCGCAGCTCCGGTTCCGCGACGGTGCCGACACTCCGGCCCTTCGTCGTCCGCGCCCCCGTGCGCTGTCCCGCGCCGGAACTCGCCACCATGGTTCTCCGCCCCTCATGTAGCGGTCCCGCTCACCCGTGCCCCCTCGGTGGGGGTCCGGAGAGCCGTCGACACGGAAGTGATCAGGCGCTCCGAAGCGCCATAGTGCCACACTTGTCGCCCGGCAACTATTTACGGACGGATGCACCAGCATAAAGGCTGACATGCCCGAACACCGTCGCGGTAGCCGCGAGCGCGCATGGGATGAATGTGATGTTGCGTCCCCGTGAGCCCCGTCACGGCGTGGGCGGCGCCAGCGCCTCGTCGACGGTCTCGGCCAGCGTCAGCACCTGCTCCACCTCGGTCAGCCGCAGTACGTGCCGCATGCTCTCCGAGACGTCCGCGAGCACCAGCCGGGCCCCCGCCCGCCCGGCCTGGCCATGCAGCCTCAGCAGGGTGTTCAGCCCGCTGGAGTCGCAGAAGGTCACGCCGCGACAGTCGAGCACCAGCCGGTCGCACGGCCGCGCCAACGCGTCGCCCGCCACCCGTGCCAGCTCGGGAGCCCCCTCGATGTCGAGCTCACCGCGCAGCGCGAACACCCGCTCGGCCACGGAGTCGATCCGGAACCCACTGGACACACGCACTCACTCCAGCCTCGAAGACCGTCGTCAATCCGCCCGCCCGGGTCCATCCGGGGCGAACACACCGCTCTCATCTATAGCAAGCGATCAACGGCATGACGACAGGGCCACCCCGCCCGCGCTCCCGGGCGACGCAATAATTGCCGTACGACAATTGTTGTCTCCATGGTGCATAGAATGTGTCGTGACGATCACGCGAGGTCGCGGTGGCCCCCGCCGCGGCGGCCGTGCCCTGTTCGTCGTACGTCGGCGCGGCAGTACCGCGCCGGCCCGTAGCTGCCGCGGTACCGGCGCATTCGAGAAGCAGGACGAAGTGGACAAGATTTCTACTGTCGAGCGGGCTCTGCGCACAGCCGCACCCCATGCTCTGCTCGATGTCGTCACGACAACCCTGGCGGACCAGTACGGTGCCGAACGGGTCGAGCTGCGCATGGCGGACTACGGGATGCGGTCGCTGCAGACCGTGGGCCCCGGGTCCTTCGACGCGGAGCCGGTGCCCATCCACGGCAGCCCCCAGGGCCGCGCCTTCGGGGCGCAGGAGCCGTGCGTGGAGAGGGACACCCGCCATGACGCGGTGGACGTCCATCTCCCGATGACCATTCGCGGCGACCGCATGGGCGTGCTGACCGTGCGGCTGCCCGCGGACCGTTGGGCACAGACGCAGCCGCATCACCTGCAGGCGGTCTGCCAGGCCCTCGGCCACGAGATCCTCGTCGTCGAACGCGACACGGACCTCTATCTCCTGGCCCGGCGTGCCGCCCGGCTGACCCTGGCCGCCGAGATGCAGTGGCAGCTGCTGCCGGGCCACTCCTGTTCGCGCCCGGAGTTCTCCCTCGGAGCCCATCTGGAACCGGCGTACGCGATCTTCGGCGACAACTTCGACTGGTCCGCGTCCGCCGACCATCTGACGCTGACCATCACCAACGGCATGGGGGAGGGCATCGAGGCGGCGCTGCTGACCAATCTCGCCATCAACGCCCTGCGCAACGCCAGACGCGCGGGCCTCGGCCTGGCCGATCAGGCGAGCCTCGCCGATCAGGCGGTCTACGCCCACTACCGGGGCCAGGCGTATGTGTCGGTGCTGCTTTTGCGGTTCTACTTCGCGACGGGCGAGGTGGAGGTCGTGGACGCCGGGTCCCCCCGGATGTGGCGCCAGCGGGAGCGCGCCGTCGAGTCCGTACAGTTCGACGCCCAGCTGCCGCTCGGAATGTTCGAGGACACCGTCTACGTGGCGGAGCACTTCACGGTCCGCCCCGGCGATCGCCTGCTGTTCGGGAGCGACGGCGTGTACGACACGGCGTCCTCGTCGGGCGAGAGCTATGCGGAGCGGGCGCTGGCCCGCGCGCTGGCCAACACCATACTGCTGCCACCGACCCAGGTTCCCCAGGCGATCCTGCGGGAGCTGGTCGAATTCCACGGTGACACCCCACTCGACGACGACGCCCTGGTGGTCTGCCTCGACTGGTACGGACGGGGAGAACACGACGGACATGAGGGAAATGAGGGGCAGGAAGCGTGATTTCTACGTGATATCGACGACAATCATCGCCATTTGACAACTGTGCCTATGGGGCCACAATCTGTTCGGGCCCGCCTCGCGCCGGGGGTTCCGTCGGCGCGCATCGCTTCGGACGGCGGTCTGTGACAAGCGAGGGGTGGGGGGTGTCGGACCGGGCGAAGGGGCGCTCGCGCCGGCAGGCAGCGGCGGTCTCAGGCGAACCGCACCGCGCCGTCCGCCGTGTCCGGTTGGCGTGCGGAGGCCGTACCGTCCACCGCGTCCTGGAACCCCTTCAGCCCTTCCAGCAGCGCCTTGCGGTCCGTTGGGGCCATGTCCGCTATGGCGGCCAGCAGGGCCTCCTCCCGGCGCGCCCGCAACTCGAGCAGATATGCCTTGCCATGGCTGGTCAGGCGCAGCTCGAGCTCCCGTCGGCTGACCGGGCTGGGAGCGCGCTCCACGAATCCGAGCGCCTGCAGCCGGTCGCACAGACGGCTCACCGACGAGGGAGCCGAGCCCAGAAGCTCCCCGAGCGTACGGAGGTTGATGCCCTCCTCACGGTCCAGGCTGTACAACACCCGCAGCTGCGACGCCGACACCGGAGACGACGAGACCGCGTCCCGTCCCCGCTCCCACAGAACCTCGAGCAGCTCGATCACCTCGCACGCCATCTGAGCGGCCTCGAGGGACCGGCGGTGAGAGGGTGCCGGATTCACGCTCATAACAGTGCACTCCGAATCAGCGTCGTCGGCCTCTGGTGCCGACCCTGCGCCTTGCTCCCGCTGCAACCATATCGCCGGTCCGCAACCCACCCCCTCGGACAGGCGGACAATGCTCATCGGGACGGCCTTGGATAAGGTGGGGGAGCTTCCGGCCATTTTCCCCGGCGATTCCCGGCACGACGGGATGAGGTAACGACGTGTTGAGTACGGAAACCGTCGCCGAGCCCTTTGTTCATCCGGCCCTGTTCTACCGGGACGACAAGGAGTATCTGGCGGGGACGCTGCCCTTCGTTCTGGACGGACTGCGCGCGGCCGAGCCGGTGGCGGTGGCCGTTCCCGGCGGCAACCTCCGGCTGCTGCGGACGGCACTGGGCCCGAGCGCCGAGCGCGTCGGGTTCCTCGATATGACCGAGGCCGGGCGCAACCCCGGGCGGATCATCCCGGGGGTGCTGCGGGCCTTCGCCGACCGGCACCCCTCCGGCCGGGTACGGATCATCGGCGAGCCCATATGGGCGGGCCGCACCGAGGCGGAGTACGGCCCGTGCGTGCAGCACGAGGCGCTGATCAACCTGGCCTTCCGCGGCCGTGCGGTCACCATCCTCTGTCCGTACGACACCGCCCGGCTGGACGCCGGTGTGCTCGCCGACGCGCGGGTGACCCACCCCGTGATCACCGAGAACGGCCGTGAGCTGTCCAGCGACGTCTATGCCCCCAAGGACGCCATCGCGGCCTACAACGAGCCGTTGGACGTCCCCGCCGGGGCCGCTTCGTTCCCGTTCGCCCGGGACTGCGTGCCCGCCGCCCGGGTCTTCGCGGTCTCAGAGGCCGAGCGGCTCGGGCTGACCGGCCGGCGCCTGGATGACCTGGCCCTGGCGGTGGCCGAGTTGGCCACCAACAGCGTGCGGCACGGCGGCGGCAGCGGCACGGTCCGGATCTGGGCCCAGGACGGACAGGTGCTGTGCCAGGTCGAGGACAGCGGCCGGCTCAGCGACCCGCTCGCCGGCCGGCGGCCGGCCCTGCCCGGCCAGATCGGCGGCCGGGGGCTGCTGCTCGTGCATCAGGTCTCCGACCTGGTCCGCGTGCACACCGGCCCCGACGGCACCGCCATCCGGTTCCACTTCGGCCGGTAGCCGCGCGGGCCGCCTTGGGGCTCCGGCCCCTGATCACCTCTCCCGGCCCGGACTCCGGCCCCCGCCCTCCGGCCGACGGTGTTCCGCCGCGATGCCAAAGCGCCGCCGTTCGCCCGCAGCGGACGCCGAGGGGCGGACCGCGGAGACGGTGCTGATCACCTGATCGTCCGCTCCGGTCTCGCTCTCCTCGAGTCGCTGCAGGTCAGCAGCGGACACCAGGGCGACGAGCGGCTTCCCGTGGCGGGTGACGACCACTCTCTCGCCGCCGTACACCACACGGTTGATCAGCTCCGCGAGCTCTGCGCGGGCTTGCGTCACCGGAATCTCGTAGGCCATGCTCCCCACCTTACGAGATGTACGTCCTGTACATTTTTTACGGAGCCATGAGCCCGAGAGGTGACGCGAATGGAACGACCCGCGACGCACCGACCGACCGCCCGCTATGTCCTGCCCGAGTTCACCGAGCGCACCAGCTCGGGCATCCGCACCGTGGACCCCTACTCCAAGCTGCTCTCCGAGCGGATCGTCTTCCTCGGCACCCCCATCGACGACACCTCGGCCAACGATGTGATCGCGCAGCTCATCCACCTTGAGCATGCCGCGCCCGACCAGGACATCTCGCTCTACATCAACTCCCCCGGCGGCTCGTTCAACGCCATGACGGCGATCTACGACACGATGCACTTCGTCACCTGCGACATCGAGACGACCTGCCTGGGCCAGGCGGCGTCGGCGGCCGCCGTGCTGCTGGCCTCCGGCGCCCCCGGCAAGCGGCTCGCCCTGCCTGGTGCGCGGATCCTCATTCACCAGGCCGCGTTCAGCGAGCCCGTCCAGGGCACCACCTCCGATCTGGAGATTCAGGCGGCCGAGATGCTCCGCACCCAGCGGATGCTGGAGGAGATGCTGGCCCGGCACACCGGACAGAGCGCCGAGCGGATCCGCGCCGACATCGACCGCGACAAGATCTTCGACGCCGAGGCCGCGGTGGCCTACGGGCTGGTGGACCGGCTCACCCAGAGCCGTAAGCGGCCGGTCTCGGCGCGCAGGGCGGGGTGAGCGCGATGTTCCCGCCCGAGCTGCCCCCGCTGCCCGCGCTCACCCGCGCGGAGGGGAGCGTCATCGACCACTACCTGGAGGCGGTCGATCTGCTCGGCCGGACCAACCCGGCGCGGGGCAGTGACACCTACGGAAGTCTGCGGGCCGCCCAGGCGCTGGTCGGAAAGGCCGTCGCGCTGCGGGACGCGCTGGCGCTGATGCACGAGCGCGGTGAGAGCGAGCTGCACGCCGCGACGCTGGCGCGGGCGCTGCGGGTGCTGGACGGGGAGCGGCGCGCGGAGCGGGTCACGCTGCCCCCGGCGCTGCGGACCTGACACCCCGGACCCGGAGCGGCCCCGGGGTGTCGGGTCCGCGGCGGCCCGGGGCGGACCCGGAGCGACCCCGGGATGTCAGGTCCGCAGCGGCCCGGGGCGGACCCGGAGCGGCCCCGGGCCGTCGCCCGAACGGCGTACCCGAATCCCGGCGGGCGGCGCGCGGCCCACTTGCGCGCCGCCCGCCGCCCCGGGTCGCGCCGCGCGCCGCCCCACCCCCGCCAAACGGTCGTTCTTGCAGGTCGCGGGCGTACGGCAGAGCGGCGCTCGCCACCCGAACGGGCCAGCCGTGACCACCCTCACATCGCGCCGTTTCGAGTCGGAACCGGCGGCTGCCGTACGTGACCATCCCAGGGACGACAGGATCCCGCCGCCGCACCGGCGCGGGATCGGCTCAGGAAGGGCGGTGCGCGATGAGTGCGCACATACGTATCCCCAGGATGGTCTCCCGAGCGAGCGCCGTCTCCGCGCTCACCGTCGCCGCTGTCGGAGGCACCGTGGCGACGCCCGGATATCCACCGGAGGCCGAGGCGGCGACGGCGGCGGCCAAGGCGCTGAGGGTCGCCGCCTCGAAGAAGGGCGCACCGTACAAATACGGCGCGGCGGGGCCGAACCGCTTCGACTGCTCCGGCCTCGCGCAGTACGCGTACAAGCGAGCCGGAAAGCGGCTGCCCCGCACCGCCGCCGCCCAGTACAACCGGACGCGTCATATCGCGGCCCGCTCCCGGAAGAAGGGGGACCTGGTGTTCTTCCACTCCGGGGGCAGCGTGTACCACGTCGGCGTGTACGCCGGCAGCGGCCGCCTGTGGCACGCGCCCAAGACCGGCGAGGTGGTGCGGCTGGAGCGGATCTGGACCGGGAAGGTCTGGTACGGCCACGTCCGCTGACCGATGGCGGGGCCCGCGCCAGGGCCCGTTGTCGGTGGCCGCCGGTAGGTTGGCGACGAGGCGGGCGCGGACCCGCCCGTCCCCCTCCGGAGGCCCCGTATGGCGTATCTCAATCCGGTCCGGCACATCACCTTCGACGCCCACGACCCCTATGCCCTGGCGCGGTTCTGGTCCCGGCTGACCGGCTACGCGCTGGAGGACTCCGCGCCGGGCGATGACGAAGTGCTGATCGTGCCGGACCACCCCGGGGTACCGGGCCTGCTGTTTCTGCGGGTCCCGGACCCCAAGCCCGTCAAGAACCGCGTCCACCTCGACATCCAGCCGCCCTCGGGCACCCGGGACGGCGAGGTGGAGCGGCTGGTCGGGCTCGGCGCGAGAGTCGTGGACGACCGGCGCACGGAGGGCGGGATGGGGTGGGTCGTGATGGCCGACATCGAGGGCAATGAGTTCTGTGTGGAGCGCAGCGCCGTGGAGCGCGGTCTGGTGCCCTCTTGAGGCTCTCCGGCACCTGGAGCGGGTTGCCCGTCAGGCGTTAGCGTGAGCCGGTGCCGGCGCGGCCGGCACCGGGAGGGGGAGCGTCATGAGTTGCCAGTTCGAGCCGGACCGGACCTACGACCAGGTGTATCTCGTCTTCGTCGACACCTCCGGGTATTCGACGATCGTCCGCTCGAACCCCAGAGACCGTGCCGCGCACGCCTTCGATCTGCTCCGCGAGCGGATGCGTGCGCGGATCGGCCAGCTCGCCGCGCAGCATCGCTGTGCCCGCAGCGACTTATGGAGCTGGCGCGGCGACGGCGGCTTCATCGCGGTCCACGACGACAGTGAGAGCGTGGCCCGGGATGTGGCGCTGGAGGCGGCCCGCACCTTTCTCACACTGGATCTGCGGCATCTGCGGGACGAGTTCGCGCAGGCGGGGGTGGACGGCGAGCTGCATGTGCGGATGGCGGTGCACAAGGGCGCGATCCGGCACAGCCGCGAGGGCCGGACCGGCGCCATCCACTCCCCCGACATCAATCTGGCCGCGCATCTGGAGAAGGCGACCCCGCCGGACTGTCTGGCGGTCTCGGAGGACGTGTACCGGACGGCGGGCCCGTACGCGGAGCTGTTCACCCCGGTGGGAAGCCATGAGGGCAAGGACGTCTATCTGATGGCGGGCGAGGGAGGCCCGGAAGCGGCCGCCAAGGCGTGGCTCGCCGGACGGGGGCTGGCCGAGGGCACCCCCGTGCACGCGTATCCCGAGCGCCCGAGCTCGGCTCAGAAGGCGCGGCTGCTGGATGCGGCGTCCGAGGAGGTCCTCGACATGGGGACGGCGCTGCGCACCTCCTCCAGCCGGCTGGTCACCACCGAACGCCCGGCTCGTTACCGTGACGCGGTCCTCGGGCTGCTTCGCCGGGGCGGGGTCTACCGCTGCTATCTGCTGGATCCGTCCTCGGACGCGGCGGCCACGCTGTCGCGTCAGTACCAGGAGGACATGGCGCGGAAGATCAAGGATGCGCTGGAGCGGTTCGGCCGCTTCAAGGAGCGCTACGGGGCGGAGGCGGATGGCCTGCGGGTCTATCAGACGGATGAGTTCCCCGGGTTCTCGGCCCTGACCGTCGATATGCGCCGCCCGAACGGTCTGATCCTGTATTCGTCCTATCTGATGGGCGCGAGTCCGTACGGGGTGATCGAGCGCGGCGACATGCCGCACTATCTCATCGGCCCGGCCGCCGGGCGGGTCTTCGACCGCATACGTGAGCTGGCGGAGGCCCGTGCCACCGGGGGGCAGGTACAGCGCGTGCTGTGAGCCGCTCGCGTGGCTCAGCACACCGGCAAGGTCCACGGCAGGGCGATCCATACGGTCTTGCCGCCATCGGCGGTGGGGGTGACGAAGACCTCGCCGCCCGACTCCGCGGCCAGAGAGCGGATGATGACCAGGCCCCGCCCGTGGTTGTCCTGCTGGGTGGCGGCCGGGAGCCGTCTGGGCCATCTGGGGTGACTGTCCGTGACCCCGATCTCCAGCCGCTGCTCACGGTCGAGCCGCAGGTCCACGGTGAAGGTGGGCGACTGTCCCAGGGTGTGCTGGACGGCGTTGGTCGCGAGCTCGGAGACGATGAGCCGCACGGTGTCCGCGGCCTCCGCACCCGCCCCGAGGCCCCACTCGACCAGCACGTTCGTCACATAGGCGCGGGCTGCGGGAACCGAGGCCGGGGCGCTCGGCAGGGTGACGGATGCTTCCTGATGGTCTGCCATGGCGGCTGTCCCTTTCCCACCGGGGCGCGGCTGCGGACGCGTTCAAGTGGTACTGCGAAGTCATGGGCCGCCCCGGCGGCTCTACGCGTCAGAGTGCCATCGATGCCCTCCGTAACGGGGGCGATCCACCGAGATATGCATATATCTGTCGCCCAAAGCGGTGAACCCTGCTACGGCAGACCGGATAGGGACGGCACACTGAGCCACGAGCGTGATGAAGGGCGCGAACCGGGAGAGGCGGGAGGAAGAACGCATGCGGTATGGCCCGGCGGTGCGCCGCCGCAAGCTCGGTGCGGAGCTCCGCCGCCAGCGCGATCTGGCCGGACTCACCAGCGGTGAGGCCGCGCGCCGGCTGGGCTGGCACCAGTCGAAGGTGAGCCGGATCGAGACCGGGCGGAGCGGGGCGAAGCCGTCGGATGTGGCGCGGCTGCTGGAGGTGTACGAGGTCGCGGACCCCGAGCTGCGCGCCCTGCTGGAGGCGCTGTGCGGCGGGGGCGCATCGGATCCGGAGGGGTCGCGGCGCGGCTGGTGGTACGCCTACCGCGATCTGCTGCCGCCCGCCTACCGGGACTTCATCGCCCTGGAGGCGGAGGCGTCCGACGCGTATTCGCTGGAGACCACGGTGGTGCCCGGTCTGCTCCAGACGCCGGACTACGCCCGGGCGGTGACCCGGGCGGCGCTCGCGGATCTGCCGCGGTCGCGGGTGGACGCGCTGGTGGAGGTGCGGATCGCGCGTCAGTCGGTGCTGCGCGGCGAGCGGCCGCTACGGCTGCACGCGGTGCTCGACGAGGCGGCGCTGCGACGTGAGGTCGGGGACGCGACGGTGATGGCGGCTCAGCTGCGCCATCTGATGGAGCTGTGCGAATTGCCTCAGGTGCGGCTGCAAGTGCTGCCGTTCTCGGCCGGAATGCCCATTGGTATCACTGGTCCTTTCATTATCTTCTCTTTTCCGCACATTACTGACCTGGACGTGGTAGTTCTCGACCACTTGACGAGTAGCCTCTATCTGGAGCGGAAAGAAGACCTCCGGGCGTACAGCGCCGCGTTCCAGGCGCTGCGGACCCACGCCCTGACACCTGAGGATTCGTTGACCTTCATCAATAAAATCGGGGGCGGCGCCTGAGGGGGCACCATGTCTGATTCATCCGCCACGCCCGTGTGCTGGCTGCGCAGCAGCTACAGCGTCGGCATGAACAACTGCGTCGAGACGGCCCTGCTGGGGCCGGGCCGGCTCGCCGTGCGCGACTCGAAGAACACGGCGCGACCCGCCGTCCTCTTCACCCCATCGGCCTGGGCCTCGTTCCTCGAGGGCCTGCGGGACGGCGCACTCGGCGGCGACACCCACCCCGCCGGAAGCTGAGCCTCAGGCGGTCGGCGAGGTCCTCACGATCACGCCGACCGCCTCCTCGATCCGCTGATCCGTCAGATCCGCGCGAGCGGTCAGCCGCAGCCGGGAGATGCCGTCGGGGACGGACGGCGGGCGGAAACACCCCACCAGCAGCCCGGCCGCACGGCAGGCCGCGGCCCAGCGCACGGCCTGCTCCGGCGACGGCGAACGGACCGACACCACGGACGCGTCGGGCCGTACCGCGGCGAGACCGGCGGCGGTCAGCCGCCCGTGGAGCTCGGCCGCGACCGTACGCGCGCGGGCGGCGCGCTCCGGCTCCCGGTGCAGCAGCCGCACGCTCGCCAGGGCGGCGCCCGCGGCCGCCGGGTTGAGCCCGGTGTCGAAGATGAACGTCCGCGCGGTGTTCACCAGATGCTCGATCACCCGGGCGGGCCCCAGAATCACCCCGCCCTGAGAGCCCAGCGACTTCGAGAGGGTGGCCGTGACGACCACATCCGGCGCGCCCGCGAGCCCGGCGGCGTGCACGGCGCCGCGCCCGCCCTCGCCGAGCACCCCGAGGCCGTGCGCGTCGTCCACGACCAGCGCCGCGCCGTGCGCACGGCAGACGGCGGCGTGGTCCGCCAGCGGCGCGGCGTCCCCGTCCACCGAGAAGACGGAGTCGGTGACGACGAGCGCGCGGCGCCCCTCGCCCAGGTCGGCCCCGTCCAGAACCTTGTGCACCGCCTCGGGCTCGGCGTGCGGGACGACGGCGACCTCGGCGCGGGAGAGCCGGCAGCCGTCGATGAGCGAGGCGTGATTGCCCGCGTCGGAGACCACCAGCGCGTCCGGGCCGCCGAGCGCGGAGACGGCGGCCAGGTTCGCGGCGTAGCCGGAGGAGAACACCAGGGCCGCCTCGAAGCCGCAGAACGCGGCGAGCTCCGTCTCCAGCGCGGCATGCAGTTCGGTGGAGCCGGTGACCAGCCGGGACCCGGTCGACCCCGCGCCCCAGCGGCGGGCCGCCGCGGCTGCGGCGGCGGTCACCTCCGGGTGCCGGGCCAGCCCCAGATAGTCATTGCTCGCCAGGTCGAGCAGCGGTGAGTCGGCGGGCCGGGGGCTGAGCGTGCGCACCAGCCCGGCCCGGCCGCGCCGCTCCCGCTGCGCGTCGATCCACTCGAACGGGTCGTCCTGGCGCTGCTGGGGCATCGGCTGTCCTCGTCTTCGCTGTCTTCGCGGTCTTCGCTGTCTTCGCGGTCTTCCTTGGGCTTTCCTTCGGGCCCCAACTGTCGGGTCCGGATAGAAGGTATCGGCGTCCATGCGCGGTCAGGGTGTGGCAATACACACACCTCGATCGCGGTGTCTTGTACGGTCCCTCCTTGGCCGGGAGCGGTCGCTTAGTACAGGATCGGCGCCATGGACCTGCTGAACACGCTGGTGGACAAGGGGTTGCGGCGCGAGACGCCGACCCGCGAAGAGGCTCTCGCCGTGCTGGCGACCTCCGATGACGATGTGCTGGATGTGGTGGCCGCCGCGGGCAAGGTGCGCCGCGCCTGGTTCGGGCGGCGGGTGAAGCTCAACTATCTGGTGAACCTCAAGTCGGGGCTGTGCCCCGAGGACTGCTCGTACTGCTCGCAGCGGCTGGGCTCGAAGGCCGAGATCCTCAAGTACACCTGGCTGAAGCCGGACGAGGCGACGGCCGCGGCGACGGCGGGCGTCGCGGGCGGCGCCAAGCGGGTGTGCCTGGTCGCCAGCGGACGCGGGCCGACGGACCGGGATGTGGACCGGGTCTCCCAGACCATCGCCGCGATCAAGGAGCAGCACCAGGACGTCGAGATCTGCGCCTGTCTCGGGCTGCTGTCCGACGGACAGGCGAAGCGGCTGCGGGACGCGGGCGCGAACGCGTACAACCACAACCTCAACACCTCGGAAGCCACGTACGGGGACATCACCACCACCCACACCTACGCCGACCGGGTCTCGACCGTGCGGCAGGCCCAGGCAGCCGGCATGTCGGCCTGCTCCGGGCTGATCGCGGGCATGGGCGAGACGGACGAGGACCTGGTCGACGTCGTCTTCTCGCTGCGTGAGCTGGACCCGGATTCGGTGCCGGTCAACTTCCTCATCCCCATCGAGGGCACCCCGCTCGCGGGCGAGTGGGCCCTGACCCCGCAGCGCTGTCTGCGCATCCTGGCCATGGTGCGGTTCGTCTGCCCGGATGTGGAGGTACGGCTCGCGGGCGGGCGTGAGATCCATCTGCGGTCGCTCCAGCCGCTCGCCCTGAACCTGGCGAACTCGATCTTCCTCGGTGACTATCTGACCACCGAGGGCCAGGCGGGCAAGGAGGACCTGGCGATGATCGCCGATGCCGGGTTCGAAGTGGAGGGCACCGACGCCACGACGCTGCCCGCGCACCGCGCTGACGCGCTCGCCGCGGCCGGCTGCGGGTCGCACGGCGCGGAGGGCGGGGGCTGCGGCCCGTGCGGTGACGCGGCGCCGGTCGAGGAGGCACCGGCCGTGGCAGCACCCGCCGTCGAAGCACCGGCCGTGGCAGCATCCGCCGGGGCAGCACCGGCCGGGGACGCTCCTGTCGCCGCGGCGGCGGAGGGGCACGCCGGTCTTGTCGCGGTGCGCCGCCGGGGCGTGGGCACGGACCTGCCGCCCAATGCCTGAGTCCGCGTCCCTGACCCCCGAAGAGCTGCGGGCGCTGGACCGGCAGCACGTCTGGCATCCGTACGGCCCGATGCCCGGCCGCCAGGACCCGCTCGTCGTCGAGTCCGCGGCCGGAGTACGGCTGCGGCTCGCCGAACCGGCGGAGGGCCGGCGGGAGCTGGTGGACGGGATGTCGTCGTGGTGGTCCGCCATCCACGGCTACAACCACCCGGCGCTCAATGACGCGGCCCGGGGCCAGCTGGAGCGGATGAGCCATGTGATGTTCGGCGGGCTCACTCATGAGCCCGCCGTACGGCTGGCCGCCCGCCTGGTGGACATCACGCCGGAGCCGCTGCGCCATGTCTTCCTGGCCGACTCGGGTTCGGTGTCGGTCGAGGTCGCGGTCAAGATGTGTCTGCAGTACTGGCGGTCGCTCGGCCGGCCCACCAAGCGGCGGCTGCTGACCTGGCGCGGCGGCTACCACGGCGACACCTGGCAGCCGATGGCCGTGTGCGATCCGGACGGCGGAATGCACCGGCTGTGGTCGGGGGTGCTGCCCGAGCAGATCTTCGCGGACGCGCCGCCGCCCGGCTTCGACGCCGCCCCGGACCCGGCGTACGAGGCCCAGCTGCGCGAGCTGGTGGCCCGCCACGCGGACGAGCTGGCCGCGGTCATCGTGGAGCCGGTGGTGCAGGGCGCGGGCGGAATGCGCTTCCACTCCCCCGCCCTGCTGCGGCTGCTGCGCGAGGTGTGCGACGAGCACGACCTTCTGCTGATCTTCGACGAGATCGCCACCGGTTTCGGCCGCACCGGAGCGCTCTTCGCGGCCGAGCACGCGGGGATCAGCCCGGATGTGATGTGCGTGGGCAAGGCCCTGACCGGGGGTTACCTGACCCTGGCCGCGACCCTGTGCACGCCGCGGATCGCGGACGGCATCTCGCGCGGCGAGCTGCCGGTGCTCGCCCACGGCCCGACCTTCATGGGCAATCCGCTCGCCGCCGCCGTCGCGGGCGCCTCGATCGACCTGCTGCTGTCCTACGACTGGCGGCAGGAGGTCAAGCGGATCGAGACCGGGCTGCGCGACGGTCTGGCGGAGGCCGCCGGGCTGCCGGGCGTACGGGACGTACGGGTGCTCGGCGCGATCGGCGTCGTCCAGCTGGGCCGTCCCCTCGACGACGCGGGGATGGCGGCGGCCACCCGGGCCGCGCTGCGGGAGGGCGTCTGGCTGCGGCCGTTCCGCGATCTGCTGTACACCATGCCGCCGTACATCACCGGCAACGACGATGTGGCCCGGATCTGCGCGGCGGTACGGGCCGCGGCGCGCGCGGCGGCGTAGGGCGGAATTTCCGAAGACGGTCCCTCGATCAAGGGGATCAGGCGAAAGGCACGACGCACATGGCAGTTCTGTTCGTCACCGGCACCGGGACGGAGATCGGCAAGACCGTCACCACGGCGGCCGTCGCGGCTGCGGCGCTGGGGCTCGGCCGGTCGGTAGCGGTGCTCAAACCCGCGCAGACCGGGGTCGCGGAGGGCGAGCCGGGCGACGCCGCGGAGGTGGCCCGGCTCGCCGGGCCGGTGACCGTCCGCGAACTCGCCCGCTTCCCCGAGCCGCTGGCCCCCGCCACGGCAGCCCGCCGCGCCGGCCTGGCGCCGGTGCGGCCGCACGAGGTGGCCGAGGCCGCGGAGAAGCTGGCCACCGAACACGATCTGGTCCTGGTCGAGGGCGCGGGCGGGCTGCTCGTCCGCTTCGACGAGACCGGCGCGACGCTCGCCGACGCGGCCCGGCTGCTCGCGGCCCCCGTGCTGGTGGTGGCCCACGCGGGCCTGGGCACGCTCAACGCGACCGCGCTCACGACGGAGGCGCTGCGCGCACGTGCCCTGGACTGCCCCGGTGTCGTCATCGGCAGCTGGCCCGCCGACCCCGACCTCGCCTCCCGGTGCAACCTGGCCGACTTCCCCGAGTCGGCGGGCGTCCCGCTGCTGGGGGCGCTCCCGGAGGGGGCGGCCGCCCTTCCGCCCGCGGACTTCCGCGCCGCGGCGCCCGGTTGGCTGGCGCCGCGGCTGGACGGGGTGTGGGACGCGGCCCGCTTCGCGGCGTAACGGCACCCCTGGCAGGGGCAGAATCCCGGTACCGGTTACCGACCGTCCCGCCGGGAAAGGGATGTCACCCATGCCCGTACGCCGCAAGTCCCCACGTGACGCCGTCCACCATCCGCTCTTCGCCCGCTGCTACGCCAGACTCGGCCCGCTGGCCGACGAGCGGGCGGGGGTCGGTGAGCTGCGGCAGGAGCTGCTGGCCGGGCTGTCCGGCCGGGTCATCGAGATCGGCGCGGGAGGTGGCCTGAACTTCCCTCACTACCCGGGCACCGTCTCGGAGGTCGTCGCCATCGAGCCCGAGCGCCATCTGCGCCGGCTGGCCACGCGTGCGGGGCTGCGGGCCGCGGTGCCGGTGGATGTGGTGCCTGGGGTGGCGGAGGCGCTGCCGGTCAAGAGCGAGGCCTTCGACGCGGCGGTGGCGTGTCTGGTGCTCTGTTCGGTACGGGACGTCCAGCGTGCGCTGGGAGAGCTGCTGCGGGTCCTGCGGCCGGGCGGCGAGCTGCGCTTCCTCGAACACGGCCGCGCGGACGGCCGGGTCCTGGCGATGACGCAGCGGGCGCTGGACCGGACGGTGTGGCCGCTGGTGTTCGGCGGCTGTCACACGGGGCGTGAGGTGCGGTGGGAGGTGGTGAGGGCGGGATTCGAGCCGATCACCCACCGCCGCCTGCGGATCCCCGACCGAGGTCTGCCGCTGCCGACGTCCCCCTGTGTGCTGGGGGCGGCGCGGCGGCCGGGCGGCGAACGCCAGGGCACGTCCGACCCGGACCTCTAGACGCTCCAGGTGCGCAGCTCGTCGGCGATGGCGTGCACATCCGCCGTGCCGTCCTTCACCAGTCGCGCCAGATCCCGCACCCGTTCCGGTGATGTCGCGATCTTCAGCCCGCTCGCCACAAGGTAGGCGTAGGCGACGGCCGTGGCGAACAGCGCGTTGGACCGCTCCAGCGCCGGGACCAGAAGCAGCAGTTGCAACAGGGCGGCGGCGCGGGTCTGGGGATCGGTATAGATGGGGGTGCCGAATATCTCCGCCTCGTGGCGGCTCACGGCGGCCACGAGCGCACCGTAGTCGATGACCCGGGGGTCTCCCGGAGTGTTGTGTTCGGCGATCATCAGAAGCCAGGCAAGGTCGATACGCACATTCAAGGGCGCGCTTCGCCCTCCTTGCCGAACTCCTCGTCGAAGACGGACTGATACTGC
This sequence comes from Streptomyces sp. NPDC005266, assembly GCF_040607655.1. Lineage (NCBI taxonomy): Bacteria > Bacillati > Actinomycetota > Actinomycetes > Kitasatosporales > Streptomycetaceae > Streptomyces > Streptomyces sp. NPDC005266. The sequence continues at coordinate 221,303 of NZ_JBEXHC010000002.1, read as the reverse complement.
TTCATGAAGTCGGCGGCGGCCTCCACAAAGGTATGACCCGCCTCGCCCGCGTCCTGCCGGACCAGCTCTTCGATATAGCGGTTCATGCTGATCCCCCGCTGCAGCGCGCGCTCCCGGGCCACCTCCGCGGTGACCTCGTCGACCCGGACGTTCAGCTGTGTCTTCGGCACGCCTTCACGCTAGCGCAAATATGCTAGCGACAGCAAGCGCGCGGAGCCGGAGCCGAATCCCTACCATCGAGGGGCAGACCGTTCCGATACGGGGAGGCATCGTGTCCACACCGGCGGCGACGAAGACGGACGGGTTCGCGGACGACGGGTCCCGAGCGGCGGCCCGGGCGGCGGCCCTGACGAAGGCGTACGGCAGCGGCGAGACGGCGGTGCTCGCGCTGGACGCGGTGGATGTCGAGATCGAGCGGGGCAGATTCACCGCGGTGATGGGCCCGTCCGGCTCCGGCAAGTCCACGCTGATGCACTGTCTGGCAGGTCTCGACACGGTCTCCGGGGGCCGGGTCTGGCTGGGCGACACCGAGATCACCGGGCTGGGCGACAAGGAGCTGACCCGGCTGCGCCGCGACCGGATCGGCTTTATGTTCCAGTCGTTCAATCTGCTGCCCACGCTGAACGCGGCCGAGAACATCACCCTGCCGATGGACATCGCGGGCCACAAGCCGGACCCGGAGTGGCTGGAGCGGGTCATCGACACCCTCGGGCTGCGGGACCGGCTGAAACACCGGCCCGCCCAGCTGTCCGGCGGACAGCAGCAGCGCGTGGCCTGCGCCCGCGCGCTCGCCTCCCGTCCCGAGCTGATCTTCGCGGACGAGCCGACCGGCAATCTCGACTCACGAGCGGGCCTGGAGGTGCTGCGCTTTCTGCGGGAGGCGGTCGACGAGCTGGGCCAGACGGTGGTCATGGTCACCCACGACCCGAGCGCCGCCGCCCACTCCGATCTGGTGCTCTTCCTCGCCGACGGCCGGATCGTCGACCGGATGGCGCGCCCCACGGCCGACGCCGTCCTGGAGCGCATGCAGATCTTCAGCCACGCCTACACCTCCACGTCCGGGGGCGGCCCGGACCCGCTGAGCTGAGCCCGAGGTGCTCCGGGCCACGCTGCGCGGCTTCGTCGCCCACAAGGGCAGACTGCTGCTGTCCTTGCTCGCGGTGGTGCTGTCGGTGGCGTTCGTCGCCGGCAGCCTGGTCTTCTCCGACACCGTCACCCGCACCTTTGACGGGCTCTTCGCCTCGACGTCCGCCGATGTGACGGTGGCGCCGAAAACGGAGTTCGACGAGGGCGGGCGCTACGGTTCGGGGCGCACCGCCACCCTGCCCGCCTCGCTCCAGCGGCGGGTGGCCGCCGTCGACGGCGTGGCCGCCGCCTACGCGGACACCACGGTGCGCGATGTCACCGTGGTCAACTCCCGCGACCAGGAGGTCGGGCCGACGACCGGCGCCCCGACCATCGCCTCCGACTGGCACCCCGGGGAGCGCAGCCCGGTCCGGCTGACCTCCGGCCGTCCGCCGCGCGGCGCCCATGAGGCCCTGATCGACGCCGATACGGCGGACAAGCGGCAGCTGGCCATCGGCGACACCCTGCGGGTGGTCGCCGCCCCCGGCACTTTCCCGGTCCGGCTGGTGGGCATTGTCACCTTCACCACCACCAACCCCGGCGCGGCCATGGTCTTCCTGGACCCGGCGACCGCCCCAAAACAGCTGCTGGGCAAGGCCGGCGCCGCGACCTCCGTCAAGGCGGACGCCACCCCGGGCGTGACCGACGCGGTCCTCAAGCGGCGGATCGCCGCCGCGCTCACGAGCACCGGCGGCGCGTACGAGCTGAGGACCAGCGCCGAGCAGGCGACGTCGGACGCCGAGTCCTTCGGCCGGTTCCTCGAGGTCATCAAGTATGTGATGCTCGGCTTCGCCGGGGTGGCGGTGCTCGTCGGCATCTTTCTGATCGTCAATACGTTCTCCATGCTCATCGCCCAGCGCACCCGCGAGCTCGGGCTGCTGCGCGCCCTCGGCGCCGACCGCCGCCAGGTGCGCCGGTCGGTGCTCACCGAGGCGGTGCTGCTGGGCCTCGCGGGCTCGACGCTGGGGCTCGCGGCGGGGATCGGGCTCGCCGCCGGGCTGGTCAGGCTGCTGGGCCTACTCGGGATGAATCTCGACGCCGCGCGGCTGGTCGTTCGGTGGCCGACCCCGGTGGCGGCGTACGCGGTGGGCATCGGGGTCACCTTCGTCGCGGCGTATCTGCCCTCGCGCCGCGCGGCGGCCGTCTCCCCCATGGCCGCGCTGTCCGATACGGAGGTGGCGGGCGCCGGGCAGCCCCTGCGCACGCGGGCGGCGTGGGGGGCGGCCGTCGGGGCGGCCGGGGTCGCGGCGCTGGTGGGCTGTGCGCTGAGCGGCCGGACCGGAACGGCGGCCGTGCTGTTGGGGCTGGGGGTGGCGCTGACGCTGATCGCCACGGTGGTCGCGGGCCCGCTGCTGGTGCGTCCGCTGGTGCGGGTGCTGGGAGCCGCGTTCCCGCGGGTGTACGGCCCGGTGGGGCTGATGAGCCGGCGCAACGCGCTGCGCAATCCACGGCGTACCGGGGCCACGGCCTCGGCGCTGATGGTCGGGCTCGCGCTGGTCACCGGGATGGCGGTGGCCGGGTCGTCGATGACGAAGTCCTTCGACGAGCAGGTCGGCAAGGTACTCGGGGCCGACTTCGTGCTCCAGGACTCCCGGTTCGGCAGCCCGTTCCCCCAGGAGATCACCGCACTGGTCCGGGGCGTGGCCGGGGTCGGCACCCTGGTACGCCAGCGGACCGTGCCGATGAAGCTGGCGCTGCCGGACGGCAGAACGGTCCGGACGCAGGGCTCGGCCTACGACCGGGGGCTCGACCGCGTCGTCCATCTCACCTACACGGCCGGAAACACGGCGTCCGCCCTCGCCGACGACCGGATCGGCATGGAGCGGAGCTTCGCCGCACGGCATCACGTACGCGTCGGCAGCCGTATCGCGGTGACGTTCCCGGAGGGCCGCACGGCCCGCCTCACCGTCGGCGCGCTCAGCAAGCCGGTCTCCGGCAACGGTGTGTTGGGCCCCGAGGGCGGCATCACCCTGGGGACGGCCACCGCACAGCGGTATCTGCCCGGCGGCCAGGACTCGGCGCTCTACGTCCGCGCCGCGCCCGGCGCCGACCCACAGCGGCTGCGGACGGGCCTGGAGCGTGCGCTGACGCCGTTTCCGCAGATCAAGGTCCGTGACCAGGCCGACTACAAGCGGCTGATCCATGACCAGATCGCCGTGCTGCTCTACCTGGTGTACGCGCTGCTGGGGCTCGCGATCGTGATCGCGGTGCTCGGCGTGGTCAATACGCTCGCGCTGGCGGTCATCGAGCGCACCCGCGAGATCGGCCTGTTGCGGGCGATCAGCCTGTCCCGCCGGCAGACGCGCCGTATGGTCCGGCTGGAGTCGGTGGTCATCGCGGTGTTCGGCGCGGTGCTGGGGCTCGGTCTCGGGCTGGTGTGGGGTGTGGCGATGTGGCGGGTGCTGGTCCTGGAGGGGATGAAGGCGCTGGCGATCCCGTGGTCGACGGTCGTCACCGTCGTCGTCGGCTCGGTCGTGGTGGGGCTGGTCGCGGCGGTGCTGCCCGCACTGCGGGCGTCGCGGATGAACGTCCTCGCCGCCATCGCCCATGAATGAGCGGCGCATCATGCCAAACGGAGTGGTTCTCCGGTACGTTCGCGGTATCCGTTTACTTCACCGTGCTGGACCCCGCCATGGAGGCGCTCGCCCCGGTCATCGAGGAGCTGCACGGCGGCTGATACAGGGAATCCCGTCGACCGCGCGGGCCGCCGGATGATGGGATGCGGCCATGGATGATCTTCGGATACGGCCCGCGGTGGCCGCGGACCTCGGCGAGGTGCTGGCCTTCTGGACGCTGGCGGCGGAGGGCACCAGCATCAGCGACGACCGGGACGGGGTGGCCCGGCTGATCACCCGCGACCCCGAGTCGCTGTTGCTGGCCGAGCGGGACGGCGCGCTCGCCGGAACCGTCATCGCGGGCTTCGACGGCTGGCGCTGCCATCTGTACCGGCTGGCCGTCCACCCCGGGCACCGCCGCCGGGGGGTGGCGACCGCGCTTCTGGCGGCGGCCGAGGAGCGGTTCACGGCGCTGGGAGGACGGCGCGGGGACGCGATGGTGCTGGACGAGAACGCACTCGCCCACCACGCCTGGAGCGCGGCCGGCTATGCCCGTCAGCCGCAGTGGAGCCGCTGGGTCAAACCGTTGGACTCCTGACGCCCGGCACCCCAACCACCCCACTTTGCTGATCCTTTACCATGGATGCAGTCATCCGCCGAGTGAAAGGTGTGAGCGTCCGCCCATGGGCGAGCCTCCCAGTAGTCGACATCGCGCATTCCTCCGGTCCCTGCCGGATCATGGGACGGAGGTGAACCGATGACCGAAGTCCTCCTCCTGGCCGTGGCGCTTCTCCTGGCGCTCGCCTGTGGCGCCTTCGTCGCGGCGGAGTTCTCGCTCACCACGGTCGAGCGCGGCGAGCTCGAACGCGAGGCGAAGCGCGGGGACCGGCGCGCGGCGAGCGCGCTGAAGGCCGTCCGGAGCCTCACGTACCAGCTCTCCGGCGCCCAGCTCGGCATCACCGTCACCAACCTGGTCGTCGGTATGCTCGCCGAGCCGTCCATCGCCGTGCTGCTCGCCGGACCGCTGGGGGCGATCGGCGTGCCCCCGTCCGCCGTCCACTCCGTCGCGCTGGTGATCGGCACCATGCTGTCGACCGTCGTGCTGATGGTCGTCGGCGAGCTGGTCCCGAAGAACTGGGCGATCTCCCGGCCGCTGACGGTCGCGAAGGCCGTCGCCACCCCGCAGCGGGTCTTCAGCGCCGCCTTCCGCCCGCTGATCAGCCACCTCAACAACACCGCGAACCACATGGTGCGCCGGATGGGCCTGGAGCCCGCCGAGGAGCTGGCCTCCGCGCGCGGCCCGCAGGAGCTGGTCGCGCTCGCCCGGCACTCGGCCAAGGAGGGGGCTCTGGAGAAGGACACCGCCGAGCTGTTCGTCCGCACCCTCAACCTGGCCGAGCTCACCGCGCAGAACGTGATGACCCCGCGCGTACGGGTCGTGGCGCTGGAGGTACGGGCCACCGCCGAGGACGTCGCCAACGCGACCCGAGCCACCGGGCTGTCCCGCTTCCCCGTCTACCGCGGCAACCTGGACACCGTCGTGGGCATCGTCCACATCAAGGACGTGCTGAGGATCCCCGCCGAGCAGCGGCTCCGCCACCCGGTGTCCGAGCTGATGCGCGAGCCGCTGTTCGTCCCGGAGTCGCTCACCGTGGACCGGCTGCTGGACCGGCTCTCGGGCAAGCACACCATGGCCGTGGTGATCGACGAGTACGGCGGCACGGCCGGCGTCGTCACCGTGGAGGACATCGTCGAGGAGGTCGTCGGCGAGGTCCGCGACGAACACGACCCCAAGGAGAGGCCCCAGCTGGCCCCGGCGGGCGCGGACGCGGAGGGCCGCGCGCTGTACGACGCGGACGGCGCGACCCGCATCGATCAGCTGGAGGAGATCGGGCTGGAGGTCCCTCCGGGCCCCTACGAGACCCTGGCCGGGCTGATCGCGAACCATCTCGGCCGCATCCCGGCCGTCGGCGACACCGTCGAGCTGGCGGGCTGGGTTCTGGAAGTGGTGAACGCGGCGGGTCACCGGGCCGCCCGGGTACGCCTGCGGGCACCGCTGCCCGGCGCCGAGGAGACGGAGCGCCATGACGGCGGCGAGGGGGCGGACCGATGACCGTGGTGCAATTGCTGATCGGCCTGTTGACCCTGGTCGTCAACGCCTTCTTCGTCGGCGCCGAGTTCGCCCTGATCTCGGTGCGGCGCAGCCAGATCGAGCCGTACGCCGAGCGGGGGGACCGCCGGGCGCGGGCCGTGATCTGGGGCCTGGAGCATGTCTCCGCGCTGCTGGCCGCGGCGCAGCTGGGCATCACGCTGTGCACCCTGGTGCTGGGTGCGGTCGCCGAGCCGGCCATCGCGCATCTGCTGGAGCCGGTCTTCCATGTGGTGGGGGTGCCGCTCGGCCTGGTGCACCCCGTCTCGTTCGTCATCGCGCTGACCGCGGCGACCTATCTGCACATGCTGTTCGGCGAGATGGTGCCCAAGAATGTGGCGCTGGCCGAGCCGGTGCGCACCGCGATGCTGCTGGGCCCGCCCCTGATCGGGCTCGCACGCGCCCTGCGTCCGGTGATCTTCGCGGTCAACGCCTTCGCGAACGGACTGCTGAAGCTGTTGCGGGTCGAGCCCACGGGCAAGGTCGCTGCCACGTTCTCGGATGACGAGCTGGCCCGTATGGTCTCCGACTCCAGCCAGGCCGGCCTGCTGGACGACCGGGCCACCGAGCGGCTGCGGGACGCCCTGGAGCTGGGCCGCCGGCGGGTACGGGATGTGGTGCTGCCCATGGACCGGGTGGTCTCGGCCCGGCTCGGGGTGACCCCCGAGGAGCTGGAGCGGCTGGCGGCCCAGTCGGGCTTCTCCCGGTTCCCGGTGGTCGACGACTCCGGGCGGATCCTTGGCTATCTGCACGTCAAGGACGCGCTCGACGCCATACCGCGCGACCGGCCGTTCCGCCCCGAGCAGCTGCGCCCGATCCCCCAGGTGCGGTCCCAGACGCCGCTGGACGACGTGCTCACCGCGATGCGCGACAGCGGCACCCATCTCGCGGCGGTCATCGACGCGAACGGCCGGCTGGAGGGGCTGGTCACGATGGAGGACGTGCTGCGCGAGCTGGTCGCCCGACCGTGAGCCCGGGTGGCCGAGGGGCGCGATGCCCCTGGCCCCCGGGTCCCTCACTCACTCCTCGCCGCGTCTGGACTCATGGGCGATGATGCACGCCTGCCAGTGCGCGAGCGCCTCCTCCCGGCCGCCTCCGCCCTCCTCGGCCACCGCCAGCAGCGCGTCGGCGGCCATCGCGGCGAGCCGGACGGCGACCCGGGCCACATCGCGCGTCCCGAGCGGCTCCAGGAGGGCCGCCGCGCCCTCTCCGTCGTCGGCGAGCGCGGCGGCGACGATGGCCATGGTCGTACGGTCGCATTCAAAGGCATCCACCCGACCAGACTGCCCCGCTCCGCCCCGCCGGGAACCCGGCACGGGCCAACCGGGGTATCCGTCGCATGCCCGCGCGAGGTCGCGCGAGGCCCGGGGGCTCAGGTGCGCGGCCCCGGCCGGGTCCCCGAGGGGTCGTAGCGGAAGACGACATACTCGATCCGCCCGATGACCCTGGTCCGGTTCGTCCGCCGGTACAGCTCGGGCGGCCGGAAGATGTTGTCGTCGTAGATGTCCGCGCCGGGCTCCACATTCCAGCTGACGGTAGTCCCGTTCCGCGCTCCGCCCTCGAAGTAGATGTGGGTCATCGCCATGCGGCTCATCATGCTCGCGCGGGGCGGGAACAGCCACGCGGCACGGGATAGGATCGCCCGAGCCATGCAGACGAACATCCCCTACACCAGTTTTGTGGCGCTCGGCGACTCCTTCACCGAAGGCATGTCCGACGCGCTTGCGGACGGCGCCTACCGCGGCTGGGCGGATCTGCTCGCCGAACGGCTCGCGGCCCACACCCCCGGATTCCGCTACGCCAATCTCGCGGTGCGCGGCAAGCTGATCGGTCAGATCCTCGACGAGCAGACGGGGCCGGCGGCGGCGATGGGCGCCGACCTGGTGACCCTGGTCGGCGGGCTGAACGACATCCTGCGGCCCAAGTGCGATGTGGGCCGGGTGTGCGGGGCGCTGGAGGAGGCGGTGGAGCGGCTCACGCCGAGCTGCAAGCAGCTGGTGCTGATGCGCAGCCCGGGGCGGCGCGGACCGGTGCTGGGACGGTTCCGGCCGCGGATGGAGGAGCTGTTCTCCTTCATCGACGAGCTGGCCGCGCGGCATGACGCGACCGTCGTGGACCTGTTCGCCTCCGAAGCGGTCGGCGACCCCCGGATGTGGGCCGACGACCGGCTGCATCTGAACGCCGAGGGGCATCGGCGGGTCGCCGAGGCCGTATGGCAGGCGCTCGGCCAGGAGCCGGAGGCCGACTGGGACGCACCACTGCCGCCCCCGGTCCGGCCCGGGTGGATCGCCCGCCGCACCTCGGACGCCCGGTTCGCGCGCGAGTACCTCGGGCCGTGGATCGCCCGACGGCTGACCGGCCGTTCCTCGGGCGACAACGTTACGCCATTGATGGTCCCATATTGGGACAAGCCCATCTGTGCAGACCATTGCGGAAAAATAGACTGCTACTGGACATGGGCCGATCTCTGGGCTGAGGGACCGCCACAGTCAACTCCCCACACTCACAGAGAAGTTGGCCCCACAGAGCGGTGCGTCCTCTGTACCGAATCGGCCGGGTGACAGGCAAACGAGAGCGCCCCCAACAGCCGTTGAGCAGGTCGTAAATCAGATCTGTTCCCTGCCCGGCCGTTCCTTGGGCACCGAAGCTAGAAGCGGTACCGGTCGGCCCCGTGGCGCCTGTCGTGGCGTCCAGTATCACGCCGCGCGGCTGAACTCGTTGCCCGCACGGCAGGGCGCCCCGGCCGACGAACAGCAGTGGGACGGCGTCGAGGACGTCGAGCCACCGGCCGGGGCTTTGCTGCATGTCGTGCCGCACGGCCGCGATCCGGATGGCTTCTGTGCAGGGCGGCGGAAAGCGGCCCCGACAGCTCAGCCCAACAGCTCCCCACTGCCAGCCGGTTCGCGTCGCTCCTGGCCATTGATGTGGTGCCGTTCGATGGACGAGCGCCGGTAGACCTCTTGCCGCACCCGCTGGATCTCGCCGATGGGCCGGTGTTCCTCGCGTGTCCGCCACGGTGTGATCGATGTGGCGTCGGCGGCAGCCAGGTTGTCGTCCCCGCTGATGTCCTGGCGGGGGAGATCCACACGCGCGACCGTCACCCAGGGCGACAGGTCCTCGGACCACTTCACGGAGGTGTTGTCCACCGGCATCCGGGCCAGATCGGTGTTGAGCTGCACCTGTAGCTCGAAGGAGTGGTCTCGCTCCGCGACCTCGGGAACGAGGGTGTGGCGGAATGCCTCGTTGTCCGCGTGCACGTCCACGATCTGGTGCGTGAGGGAGGCAAGGGATCCGGCTGTCGGCACGGTACGGATCTTGGCGATGTGTTCGCCGTACCGGAAGGCACCCATGCTGTTGTAGCTGTACGACAGCAGGTTCCTGCGGGGGACGGCGGTGAACGACAACATGGCGAGCAGTTCGTCCCACAGCCAGCTGCCGGGATCGGTGAGTGTCCCCCGCCGGGTCAGGAAATCCGCCATCCAGGTCTTGCGGCGGGCGGGGTTCACCAAAGCCTCGGGCAGTTCGGCGAACAGGTCCTCGATGACCATGTAGTCGTAGGCGGTGTTCGCGAAGAAGACCTCATTGTTGATCAGATTGAGGTCGAAGGTGCCACTGTCTCGTTCGTCGTCCAGCAGAGAGGTGCCCGGAACTCCGAACAGCTTGATGCCCATGCCGCACGCCGCGCCCAGTTGGTGGTCGGGACGGAGGTGGCCCAGGCCGTTCGAGTAGCGGACGACGGCGTCGTACACGGTCTGCCGGGCGAAGATGCCCTGGCCGTACAGGCCGGGGTTGTCACCAACCGTGACTGTCGCCTTGAGGAGGCCGTAGGTCTTGCCGTGGGCGGTGCGGACAGCGTGACCGACGGCCTCGCGCTCGACGGAGGCGCGGGTACGACGCACCACCTGCCTCAACACTGCGTCCAACTCCTGTTGGTACGTCGGAGATTCGGTGGGACGGTAGTCCTCGTAGCGGACGGGATTCATGGCGTCGCCTCCCTGTCGTGATCGGATGATCACAGATGCTAGTGTGCAATTAGATTGTGTACAACGTAACTGACTGTGGTGAATCACACGTGGCCGGAAGTGCTTCCGTCGCCAGGTAGCGTCGGTGCGCCAGTGCTCTCATTGCGCAAGGGCCGACATCGCAGGTGATCGGCCCGGCCACCCCTGCCGCGGCGCATCGCACATATCCGAGGGCGCACCGGACCGTATTCGGACGCCGTGCGGCCTCGGCAAACTCGGAGCATCGGCATGGGCCTGTACAAGCGCCGTAACGAGGTCGAGGCTGACCCCCGAAGCGCGAAGAGGCCCCACCCGGGTGGGGCCTCTTCATGTGGGGCGGTCTCACCGTCGTCTCACACACATCTCACACACTGTTCGCGCCCTACTCGCCTGCGGACCTTTGACCTGGACTTTCTCGGACTGTGTGGACGTGAACGACCGCCATGGACGACAGGTAAGCTCTTGTCACGTGACTGGTAAGCCGCGCATCCCGAACGTCCTGGCCAACCGCTACGCCTCCGCGGAGCTGGCCGTCCTGTGGTCCCCGGAGTACAAGGTGACGCTGGAGCGGCGGCTGTGGCTCGCCGTGCTGCGCGCCCAGAAGGACCTCGGCATCGAGGTGCCGGACGCCGCCCTCGCCGACTACGAGCGGGTCCTGGAGACCGTCGACCTGGCCTCGATCGCCGAGCGCGAGAAAGTCACCCGGCACGATGTGAAGGCCCGGATCGAGGAGTTCAACGCCCTCGCAGGTCATGAGCACGTCCACAAGGGCATGACCTCCCGCGATCTCACCGAGAACGTCGAGCAGCTCCAGATCCGGCTCTCCCTGGAGCTCGTACGGAACCGTACGGTCGCCGTGCTGGCGCGGCTCGGCAAGCTGGCCGCCGACCACGCCGAGCTGGTGATGGCGGGCCGGTCGCACAATGTCGCCGCGCAGGCCACGACGCTCGGCAAGCGGTTCGCGACCGCGGCCGACGAGCTGCTGGTGGCGTACGGGCGGCTGGACGATCTGTTGGGCCGCTACCCGCTGCGCGGCATCAAGGGCCCGGTCGGCACCGCCCAGGACATGCTGGACCTCCTCGGTGGCGACACGGAGAAGCTGGCCGAGCTGGAGCGGCGGATCGCCGGGCACCTGGGCTTCGCCCAGGCGTTCACCTCGGTCGGCCAGGTCTACCCGCGCTCGCTGGACTACGACGTCGTCACCGCCCTGGTGCAGCTGGCCGCCGCCCCGTCCTCCTTGGCCAAGACGATCCGGCTGATGGCCGGGCACGAGCTGGTGACCGAGGGCTTCAAGCCGGGCCAGGTCGGCTCGTCCGCGATGCCCCACAAGATGAACACCCGCTCCTGCGAGCGCGTCAACGGCCTCGCCGTCATCCTGCGCGGCTACGCCTCGATGACCGGCGAGCTGGCGGGCGACCAGTGGAACGAGGGCGACGTGTCCTGCTCGGTGGTGCGCCGGGTCGCGCTGCCGGACGCGTTCTTCGCCTTCGACGGACTGCTGGAGACCTTCCTGACCGTGCTGGACGAGTTCGGCGCCTTCCCCGCGGTCGTCGCGCGGGAGCTGGACCGCTATCTGCCCTTCCTCGCGACGACGAAGGTCCTGATGGGCGCCGTGCGGGCCGGGGTCGGCCGGGAGGTGGCCCACGAGGCCATCAAGGAGCACGCGGTCGCCGCCGCCCTGGCCATGCGCGAGCAGGGTGCCGAGCGCAATCAGCTGCTCGACTCGCTCGCCGCCGACGAGCGGATCCCGCTGGACCGCGCGGGGCTGGAGGCGCTGATGGCCGACAAGCTGTCCTTCACGGGCGCCGCCGCCGACCAGGTCGGGGCGGTGGTCGCCCGGATCGAGGAGATCGTCAAGCAGCACCCGGAGGCCGCGGCCTACACCCCCGGGTCGATCCTCTGACCCCCGAGGAATTGCGGGCCGCCCGCGACCGCCTGGTGCCGGATGTGGTCGCGGACGGCCTGCGCGTCCTGTTCTGCGGTATCAATCCAGGGTTGATGACCGCCGCGACCGGCCACCACTTCGCCCGCCCCGGCAACCGCTTCTGGCCCGTCCTCCACCTCTCCGGCTTCACCCCGCGCCGACTCCACCCCTCCGAGCAATCGGAGCTGCCCGCCTACGGGCTCGGCATCACCAATGTGGTGGCCCGGGCGAGCGCCCGCGCCGATGAGCTGAGCGAGGAGGAGTACCAGGAGGGCGGCCGGATCCTGGCGGAGAAGGTACGGCGGCTGCGGCCACGCTGGCTCGCGGTGGCGGGCGTAACCGCCTACCGGGTCGCGTTCGGCGACAAGCGGGCGAAGATCGGGCCGCAGACGAGGACGATCGGCGAGACCCGGATCTGGGCGCTGCCGAATCCGAGCGGGCTCAACGCACACTGGACACTGGCGACGATGGCGGAGGAGTTCGGCCGGCTGCGGGCCGCTGCCGAGGCGGAAGACACCTCCTAGGCCCATCCTCCGCACTTGACCTGTTCGGATGAAGTGATGATGTGGCCGGTATTTCGGTGGGGGTGGGGCGTTGGGTAGGGCGTGCCGATATCTCGTTCGCGTCGTTCCCGGGTCCAGCGTCCTCGCATGAGTGTGGAGTTGGCTTCTGTGGTGGAGAGGCGTCTGGGCGCTCTGCCTGCCTCTGCCGAGTTTCTGCGCCGGCTGGACGTGGCCGGGATCATCGACGAGCTGTGCCCGGTGCGGGATGTGGCGGCTGCCAGCGTGCAGGGTCCTTGTCAGCTTTCGACTGTTGGAGCGGGCGGAGACCGCGTCGAGCCGCGAGTGGGTGAGGTCGTTGGCGCATGCGCGGCGGTCCTGGGTGCTCCACTGCGCCGCGCCGGACGCCAGGCCTCCTTGAGGGGGACGACGTGGTCGATGTCCAGCTGGGCGGCGCCGTTGGCCGTCACGCCGTCGTACGACGAGACCCAGTTCCCGGACACCGCACGGCACTGGCCGTCCCGGTCGACGTCTTTGGCCGGATGTCAAAAGACGTTCCGGGAGCGGAAAGCACTGTCTCCCTGGCGCCCAGTCGCTCTCCTCTGCCGCGCCGCAGTGCTGAGCCGTTTGGGTGATGTGGTGCGGCTGGCCGTTGTCACCCGTTCAGCGTTGCGTCTTACTTGAAGCATGGGCACTCGGCGGAGCCCTCCCCTGCAGCTGCTTGGACTTGTGCTCTTGCCGCCAGCCTTGGGCCTTGTTTCCCGTACGTGCTCAGGGGGCCTGGGACATGACAACCTTGAACTTGCCTCATCCGCTGCTGGCAGTCGGCACGGCAGCATCGGAAAGCTCCGTGCCGCTGGCCTCTGCTGGCGTCACCGTCCCCGTCGGCGGCGGACCGCTCGGAGTGGCGCTGACCCCGAGCGGGCAACGTGCCTACGTCGCGAACCAGTCCACGAACGACATCAGCGTGATCGACACCGCCACGAATACCGTCACGGTCACCATCGCAGCACCCGGCGGGACAACCGTGCCGACCGTCTTTCCGGACGGCGCCCGCGCGTATGTGACCTTGTTCAACGACGGCAACGTCGTCGTGCTCGACACCACCACCAACACCATCACCGCCACCATCCCGGTCGGCGCCGGAGCCGTCCAGGCGGCGCTCACCCCCGATGGCACCCGCGCCTACGTCACCTGCCAGAACGCCGACGTCGTCAGCGTCATCGACACCGCCACGAACGCGGTGACCGCCACAATTCCCGGTATCAGCGGGCCGACCGGGGCAGCGGTTTCTCCGGACGGTACCCGCGTCTATGTGGCCGGCGTCGGCACCGGCACCGTGGCGGTGATCGACACTGCCACCAACACCGTCACCACCAGCATCCTCGTCGGCGACGTGCCCGTACTGCTCGCCCTTACCTCCGACGGCTCCCGCGCCTACGTCAGCTGCGCCGGTGAGAACGCCGTGAAGGTGGTGGATACGACCACCAGCACCGTCACGGCCTCTATCCCCGTCGGCAACGGCCCGCGCATGGTGGCTATGAACCCGGACGGGAATGCGGCCTACGTGGCCAACCTCGGCGCCAACACCGTCACCGTGATCGACACCGCGACCAACACCGTCGTCGACGCCATCCCGGTGGGCAACGGCCCGATCGGCGTCGCGGTCTCCCCGGATGCGACGCGACTGTATGTCACCAATTCCCTCGACAACACCGTCAGCGTGATCGCGCTGACCCTCGGTCCCGGCCAGGGCTCCACGGCGGGCGGGACCATCGTGACCATCCGCGGCCACAACCTGGCGCCGGCCACCGCCGTGTACTTCGGCAGCAAGGCCGCCACGATTCTGTCCAACACCGCGACCTCGATCACCGTCAGAACCCCGGCCGGATCGGGCGCGGTCCCGGTCACGGTCACCACCCCCGGCGGCACCAGCCGACTGGGCACCTTCTACTACCGCCCCGCCCCGCTGCTGTTCGACATCACCACCACCAGCAACCCCCACGGCGGCGCGGGACCCGCCATGGGCCCCTTCGGCGGCGGAGGCACCGCGGTCATCACCGGCATCAACCTCTCCGGCGTCACGACCGTACGCTTCGGTCCCACCCGAGCCACCGTCCAGTCGGTCACCGACACCGCCGTCACCGTCAGTATCCCCGGCGCCCCCTCCTCCGGCCCCGTCCCGGTCACCGTCATTACCCCTGGAGGCACCGCCGGCGGTCTCACCTTCACCTACCTCGACGCTCCCACCCTGACCGAGGTCAACCCCACCGCCGGGCCGACCTCCGGCGGTACAGAAGTCACCCTCACCGGCACACACCTCGCCACCACCCACACCGTCACCTTCGACACCACCTCCGCACCCTTCACCACCCTCTCCGACACCACGGTCATCGCCACCGCCCCGCCTCACTCCGCTGGTGAGAACATCCCCATCACGATCAACACCCTCGGCGGCAGCTACTCCTGGAATATGTACTCCTACCAAGACGTCCACATCTGATCCCGGTCCGCCCACCCGCCGGTCACCGCCTTGCGGGCCGTCCACCGATCCGGTGAGCGCCAGTTCCACCTCCGCCGCCCAGCGCTCACCCAGATGCCCGGTTCAGGTGACCGCGGCAGCACCATCCACCGGAAGCTGTCCCTGGGAAGCGGCACCTCAACCGACACACCGTCACCTGACCGCCCCCCCATTCCTGCTTACAGGAGATGCACCATGCGCCACCTCAAACGGTTTGGTCTAGGCCCTGTCCGACGGTTCGCGTGATCAACTGCGAGCGTTCCGTTCCGCCATGCCCCACTCCCACATGCTGCGTACCACCGGCTCTAGCGCCCGGCCCTGGCGAGTGAGGACGTAGTGGACCCGGGGAGGCCAACCGGGGGTGCGGTGGCGCTCGGTGACGCCCGCACGGGTCAACTGGGCCAACCGGTCCGAGAGGACTTTGTCCGAGAGGGTCGGCAGGGCGGCGGACAGCTCGGAGTACGTGGCCTGACCGCGGCGCAGGAACTCGCGGATCACCAGCGGCGTCCAACGGCCGCCCAGCGCGGCGAGGGTGATGTCGATGGGGCACTGCGGTTCATCGTCCGGCGGAACGAGGGCGCTGTCCGGGCAGTCCGCCAGCGGGCCGTCCTGATCACTCGTCTGTGCGTGTCCAACCGTTTGGTGAGTCACGAAGGCCCCATTTAACGTCCGTCGGAAACAGCCGCCCACTCGTCTCCAGGGGGCCTAGTGCGTATCCACCACCTCAACTGCGGTTCCCTTCGGAAGATTCCGCCGATCGGCGACGAGCCTGCGGCAGGCGTTGTGAACCGGGAACTGGCCGCTGTCTGCCATTGCCTGCTCATCGAGACGGACGCGGACGGGCTCATCCTGGTCGATACCGGCCTTGGCACCGCCGACCTCAAGCACCCCGACCGATCGCTCGGTGCCGACTGGGTGGCCTACGCCCAGCCCGCGCTGGACCCAGAGGAGAGCGCACTGCGCCAGGTCGTCCGCCTCGGGTACGCGCCACAGGACGTACGGCACATCGTGCTCACGCACCTGCATCGCGACCACACCGGAGGGCTGCCGGACTTCCCCCACGCACGGGTGCACGTGCACCCCGACGAGTACCGGGCCGTCACGGATTCGGCGACAGCACATCACCGGCACAGCCTCGACCGGTTCATGCCGGCCCACCGGGCACACGACCCGTTGCTCACCCCCGCCTTCGTGGACAAGCCCACGGAGTGGTTCGACTTCCCCGGCGTGGCGCGCCCGCAAGGGCTCGCATGCGAGCTGCTGCTCGTACCACTGCCTGGCCACTCGGCGGGGCACGCAGGCGTCGCCGTACCCGACAGCGACGGACGGTGGCTGCTGCACGCGGGCGACGCATACATGTACCACGGCGAGATCGACCACACGCCCCCTCTCTCTCACCCCGCCCTCGACCCAGTCCAGCAGGGAGCACAGACCGAGGCTGCGGCTCGCCTCGCCACGCGTGACCGAGTGCGCGCCCTCCACCGTGACCACGCGGCCGAGGTCACCGTCTTCAGCGCACACGACCCGTGGGAGCTTGCCCTTCTCACCAAGCCCACCGACCGAAGACTGTCGGGGCGGTCCTCATCGGAGCCATAGCCGGATCGCGGCGAGGGTTACGGTGCCGTGGAAGACATACGCTCTCTTGTCGTACCTGGTCGCCACGGCTCGTGACTCCTTGAGGGCATTCACGGTCCGTTCAACCTCGTTCCTGCGGCGATACACCCCGCGGTCGAATCCGGTGGGCCGGCCCCCTCGGCTGCCGCGGTGCCGTCTGTTGGCCCGCTGATTCCTCGGTTCGGGAATGGTGTGCTTGATCTGGCGGCGGCGCAGGTAGCGGCGGTTGCGACGGGATGAGTACGCCTTGTCTCCGCTGAGATGGTCAGGCCGGGTGCGTGGGCGACCACCACCCAAGCGTGGTACGCAAATGCGCTCAAGTACCGGAATCAGCTGAGGCGCGTCGCCCCACTGCCCTGGCGTGATCAGCACCGCCAGGGGGCGGCAGCCGCCGTCTCCGGCCAGATGAATCTTCGTGGTCAGACCTCCCCTGGACCGGCCAAGGGCCTCATCGGGACGGTGCTGAGCGGGCCGAATTCGTTTCCCTGGAATCCGCGGCGGACGCCTTCGAGCCCCGGCCGCATGCTGATGGGCCCGGCAGGTCGTTGAATCAATGCCGACCATGCTCCAGTCGATACGGTTCTCGGCATCGGCGTCGGTTTGGACGGCGCGCAGGACCCTCTCCCAGGTGCCATCCGCCGACCAGCGCCGATGCCGGTCGTGGCAGGTTTTCCACTTCCCGAAGCGCGCCGGCAGATCCCGCCAGGGGATGCCGGTCCGCTGGCGGAAGAGGATGCCGTTGATCACCTTGCGATGGCACTTCCACCGCCCGCCCCGCCCCGCGTTCGTCGGAAGGTGTGGCTCCAACCGAGCCCACTGCACGTCGGATAAATCACCCCGCCCCACATCAACCGGAACGATCCCGCCGGTCGCCGGTCACGTGACCCATCGGACAGGCTCTAGGCACGCTCACCGCCCTGGCCACTGCCCTCTACTGCTCTCCCCTGGCATCAGCCGCCACACCAACTCCCGGCACACCTGGACCCCTCCATGGACAGGAGGAGGTCTTCAACCTGACAGCGAGACCGACTCAGACCAACTTCGTCGATGTGGCGCCTGCTTGGGGTGGCCGCTGGCGGGACCACCGTGAGGTGATCGACGCGATCGCCTTCAAGTTCCGGACGGGAACGCAGTGGGTGCATCTGCCGGAGAGGTACGGCAATTGGCGGGGCGTCTACAACCGGCTGCGGATGTGGGCCGTCGATGGCACCTGGGAGCGGGTGTTCACGGCGCTGATGGCCCAGGCCGACGCCGACAAGGAGCTTGACTGGGTCGTCTCGGTGGACTCCACCATCGTCCGCGCTCATCAGCACGCCGCCGGGGCCCGTAAAAAAGGGCGCCAGCGGCCGAGCCGCACGACCACGCCATCGGCCGGTCGCGCGGGGGACTTACAACGAAAGTCCATCTTGCTGCCGACGGTCGCTGTCGTCCCCTCGCATTCGTCCTGACCGGCGGCCAAGCGGGCGACGCACCCACCTTCATGGACGTCATGGCCGGCCTCCGTGTACCGCGTCGCCGCGGACGGCCCCGAACCAGGCCGGACGTAGTCGTAGCCGACAAGGCATATTCCTCCCGCGCCATCCGCACTCACCTGAGTAAGCGCGGCATCCGTGCGGTGATCCCCGTGCCAGCAGATCAACGTGGCCATCGGCTGCGTCGGGGCAGCCGGGGCGGGAGACCGCCAGCGTTCGACCGCGAGACTTACAAGCAGCGCAACACCGTCGAACGGTGCATCAACCGCCTGAAGCAGTGGCGCGGCATCGCCACGCGCTACGAGAAGACCGCGACCATCTACCTGGCCGGACTCCATATCGCCGGCATCTTCCTCTGGTCCGCCTGCTGACCCAGGGAAGCTGTGCAGTGTCACATGACGTAGGTCGGTACACCCATTGTCGGACGCTGCTGGCAGCATCACCGCTATGAACGCCATATTCACCACCCCGCCGCGGCCGTTCGACATCACCGCGCTCTTCCCTGAACTGGCCCCGCTGGCGCGCACGGCGACCCGACTGCACCCGCGCCCCGGGTCGCCGACCGTGCACGACAGCTCCGTCGGGGGGCCGCTCCTGTGGCCCGCCAACGAGCCGTGGCCGTACTGCGACGAGCCGCACGACAGCCGCGCGGCGCCGGTGGTCCACTTCCCGGACGACGTCCGGCTCCTCCGTCAGGACCGTGCCGCAGCAGCCGAGCGGCGGCGCCTCGACCCCGAGGCACCCCAATGGACTCCCGAGGAACGGGCCACCTGGGAGCGGCTCTCGGACCGCCCGTGGTTCGACGGCCCGATCCCCCTCCTCCCCGTCGCCCAGCTCTACGCTCGCGACATCCCCTTCCCGCGCCCGCCCGACGCGGACCTCCTCCAGGTCCTCTGGTGCCCCTTCGACCACGCGGAACATGCCAGCCCCAAAGCCGCACTGTTCTGGCGCTCCTCCGCCACCGTCACCGACGTTCTCGACGCACCGCCCGAGCCACCCATCATCCAGCGGGACTGCTACCTCCCTCAGCCGTGCCTTTTCTCACCGGAGCAGGTCACCGAATATCCCCACCCCTCGGAACTGAGCAATGAGCTTCAGGACCAGCTGGACGACGAGAGCCGCTGGCAGACAATCGACCCCGAGCGGTACCAGGCGTACGCGGACGACCCGGGCGAGCTCTATCTGAACAACGTCTCCACCGCGCCCGGCTGGAAGACCGGCGGCTGGACCTGCTGGAGCCGCACCGATCCCAAGCCCCTTCCCTGCCCCGAGTGCGGCACCGAGCAGGTCCCGCTCCTCACCATCGCCTCCTGGGAATGGGACGGCGGCAGCGGGACCTGGATCGCCGAGGAGGATCGGACGGACCCGGCCCCGCCTCCCCTGGGCGCCCAGGACGGCAACTTCACGCTCATCGACATCGTCGGCGGCTACAACCTCCAACTCCACGCCTGCCCCGCCGACCCGTCCCACCCCCACATCGAACTGGTCCCGTGAGGTCTTGCGGAAGTCCTCCGCGCCGACGCGCACGCCACAATCGGCACGGCGATCGACTCTCCAGTCAGCAGCCTTGGCCAACTACCAGATGATCCGAACGACGGGCCCTAGGTCTCGCCTATCGCCACCAGTAGTTGGAACGGCAGCTCGCGGTCGCCCTGGCCCACCCCCAGGCCGACCCAGCGGCCGTCCACGCGCCAGATGTGCAGCTCGGGTACGTATCCGCACAGCGCGTCCAGTGGGGGTGGCACCGGCTCGCCCATGGCCTGGCGCTCCAAGTGGTCGGTGAGGTCGAGGACTTGGGGGGCGCCCCACCGTAAGGTCAGCGCCTGGACGAGGACGCTCAGCTCGGCCTCGAACTCCTCCAGCGCCTCCTCCACCCGGGTCAGATCCGCGTCCCAGAAGTCCTCGCTGACCCGCAGATCGGCCACATGGAAGCCGGGGCCGCTCTCCACCCGCCCGGCCGTGCCCCGCCGCGCGGGGAAGTCCCGGAGGCGCAGCTGATCGATCGTGGCCAGGTGGTTCGCCGTACTGGTCATGCTGTCATTGACGTGCTCCCTGGCCTAAAAGTCCAGGGATTTTGGCCTGGGTCGTCTGACCCTGCCGGGGCTTCCTGCTTCCACGCGCTGTGCGGGCACGTGTGCCCGTCTTACCGGCACTCCACAGGCGTTTGGCGTCTCCACCCGTCCGGTGGCGACGATTCGGCGTCCTTCGCAGAGGACGTTGCGGGCTGCGTTGTGGTCGCGGTCGTGCATGGTGCCGCACTCGGCGCACGTCCACTCCCGGACGTGCAGGGGCTTGCGGCCCTCCCTAAATCCGCAGACCGAGCAGACCTGAGAGGACGGGAAGGCCCGGCCCACCTTGGCGAAGGTGCGGCCGTGCTTGACCGCCTTGTACTCCAGCATGCCGACGAACGCGGACCATCCCGCGTCGTGCACGGACTTGGCGAGCCGGGTGCGCCCGAGGCCGGACACCGCGAGGTCTTCCACGTACACCGCTTGGTTGTCGCGAATGATCTGTGTGGATGCCTTGTGGTGCCAGTCCCGGCGCCGGTCCGCCACCTTGGCGTGCTGGCGTGCGACCTTGATGCGGGCCTTGGCCCGGTTCTTCGATCCCTTGGCCTTGCGGGACAGCTCCCGCTGAAGGCGCTTGAGTTTCTTCTCGGCCCGGCGCAGGAAGCGGGGGCTGTCGATCCTGCGTCCATCCGACAGGACGGCGAAGGCGGACAGACCGAGGTCGAGACCGGCGTCGGTCTCAAGGCCGGGGAGGATGTCCGGCTCGGTGTCCACGACGAAGCTGAGGAAGTACCGGCCGGAGCTGTCCTTGGTGACGGTCAGGGACGTGGGGGCGGCCGGAAGCCGGCGGGACCACGTGACCTTGAGGTTACCGGCCTTGGCCACGTACACCGTGCCGTCGTCCTGGAGGGAGAAGGCATTGGTGTTGAGGCGGATCGACTGCCGGGTGTCTTTCTTCGATTTGTAGCGGGGAGGGCCGGCCCTGCGGCCCTCCCGCTTGCCCTTGACCGCGTCGAAGAAGTTCTTGTAGGCGGTGTCCAGGTCCCGCAGAGACTGCTGCAGAACGACCGCCGACACCTCGGCGAGCCAGGCGCGTTCGCCGGTGCGCTTGGCCTGGGTGATGCGCAGCCGGGACAGCTCGGCCGACTTCACATACGGCAGCCCTGCCGCGTGTGCTTCCCTCCGGTCGCGCAGGCAGTCGTTCCACACCACGCGGGCGCATCCGAACGCCCTCGCCAGCGCACGGCGCTGGGAGGCGTCCGGGTAGGCCCGGTAGTTGTAGCGCAGCTGCACACCCACGATCCTACGACGATTGGTCTCATGGATGGGCAGAATGGGGCGGAACGACTACAGGCGGGGCAGACACGTTGTTTCGGCGATGCATGTCCACGTGGTCTTTGTGACGAAGTACCGGAGCGGGGTGTTCAACGACGAGATGCTGACGCGCTGCGAAGAGATCATGCGCAAGGTCTGCGAGGACTTCGAAGCGGAGTTGAAGGAGTTCAACGGCGAACGCGATCACGTCCACCTCCTGGTGCACTACCCGCCCAAGGTCGCCGTCTCGAAGCTGGTCAACAGCCTCAAGGGGGTCTCCGCCCGCCGGATACGGCAGGAGTTCACCGGCCGGATCAACCGCGCCATCATGCACGGGCACCTGTGGTCGCCCTCGTATTTCTCCGCATCGTGCGGCGGACCACCGCCCGCGATCGTCCGCCAGTACATCGAGCAGCAAACACGTCCGCTCCAAGGTGCACGTCAGAGCAGCCTTGAGATGCGTTCATCCCCGGCGTGAACGCCGGGGCTTTCTGCAAGAGCCCCGGTAAACAACCGGAGTCTGACATGTGGCCGCCCGTCAGGCATCAGGCGTCGCGCCGCTTGAGCGCCAGCCAGCCGCCCCACACGGCAACCCCCGCCCAGGCCACCAGCCCCGAGAGCCCCGTCCAGGCGCCGAGGGTGCCCTCGGGGGCGGTGTGCAGGATCTGCTGGCCCGCCCGGTCCGGGAGGAACGGCGTCACGGGTCCGTCACCCAGCACCGGGGAGAGGAAACAGACCAACGGGGTGAGCACACCGATCGCCCCGACCGCGCTGCGCAGCACGGCGCCGACTCCCGCGGCCATCACCGTGAGCAGCGCGAGATAGAGCCCGCAGCCGACGGCCGCGCGCAGGGCGCCCGGGGCGCCGAGGCCCACGCCGTGCTCGCCCAGCAGCGCCTGGCCGCCGAGCAGCGAGGTGAAGCCGGTGAGGAGGCCGACGGCAAGGGCCGAGCCGCCGACGACGGCCAGTTTGCAGCCGTAGTACAGCCCGCGTCGGGGTACGGCGGCCAGCCAGACGCGGAGGGTGTACGAGCCGCCGGAGTACTCCCCCGCGACCGCCAGCACACCGAAGCAGATCGCCGCGACCTGGCCGAAGTTGAGGCCGAAGAAGGAGAAGAAGACGGGGTCGAAGTCCGCGCCCGCCCTCTCCCGGTCGCCTGCCGTCGCGCACGCCAGTGCGGTGATGCCGGTGGTGGCCGCCAACCCGCTGAACAGGCACACCATCAAGGAGCGCAGGGAGCGGACCTTCATCCACTCAGAGCGGAGTACCGCGGTGACCGACATCTCTCACACCTCCTGTGCCAGGGCCGCGAATTCGGCCTCGTCCGCCGTGAGCCGGAGATACGCCTCCTCCAACGACGCTTTGCTGTCAGCGAGTTCGAGGACGGCGATGCCGTGGCGCGCGGCGATCGTGCCGATGTCCTCCGGCGCCGCGCCGTCCACCGTCCAGAACCCCGTCCCGTCCCGGTCCGGTACCGCCTCGAACCCGGCGCGGGCGAGTTCGGCGCGCAGCCGTTCCGGTTCGGTGGAGCGCATGCGTACCCGGGGGTGGCTGTGCCCCCGGATGAAGCTCTCCATGGCGGTGTCGGCCAGCAGCCGGCCGCGGCCCAGTACGACCAGGTGGTCGGCGGTGAGCGCGGTCTCGCCCATCAGATGGCTGGAGACGAGGACGGTACGGCCCTCCCCCGCCAGCCGCTTCATCAGGGTGCGGATCCAGACGATGCCTTCCGGGTCGAGCCCGTTGGCCGGTTCGTCGAACATGAGCACCGGTGGATCGCCGAGCAGTGCGGCGGCGATGCCCAGCCGCTGTCGCATTCCCAGCGAGAAGGTCCGGATGCGCCGGCCCGCGGCGGTGGCGAGCCCGGCCTCTTCCAGGACCGTGTCGACCCGGGCGGCCGGGATCCGGTTGCTGTGGGCCAGACACCGCAGATGGTCGCGGGCGGTGCGGGCACCGTGTGCGGCTCCCGCGTCGAGCAGCGCGCCGACGTGACGCAGCGGCTCGCCGAGTTCCGGGTACGGGCGGCCGCCGAGGGTCGCCGATCCGGCGTCGGCCCGGTCCAGGCCGACGACGATCCGCAAAGTGGTGGACTTGCCGGCGCCGTTGGGGCCGAGGAAGCCGGTGACCCGGCCGGGCAGCACCCGGAACGTCAGCCGGTCGACGGCGCGTACGGCCCCGTATGCCTTGGTCAGTTCCTGGACGTCGATCGACGGTGCCGACGTCATGGTGGTCGTGGTCATGGGCTCGACGGTGCCGTGCGGCGGTGGGGCGCGGCTTCCCCCGCGCGAGGGTTCCCGCTCCCCCGCGCGAGGGTTCCCGCTCCCCCGCGCGGGGGAGGCCGCGGACGTGCGGCGCACGGCACGATGGGCGCGTGCTCCTACCGTCAGCCGTCCCCGCCGCGCCCCTCGTACGTGTCCTCGGCGTGGTGCGCGCCGTGCTCCGCCCGCTGACCCGCGCGGTCACCTACACCCGCTGGCTGCATCTGATGACGGGTGCGGTCGTCGCGGCCGTCTGCGGCATGATCTACCCCGGCTTTGTCGACAGCCGCCCCGTCGAGCAGCTGTGGCTGCTGGTGCTGCCCGTTCCGCCGCTGATCGCCGTCGCGATGGTGCCGGGCACCCGGCTGGCGGAGGGCGTTCAGGCGCGGCTGCTGCTCGTCTCCGGTGAGCACGCCCGCCACCGGCACGGCGATCCCGACTCGGCGATCGCGGCCGCGCCCTCCGCGTCCTGGGGCGACCGGGGACGCACCGCGCTGTGGCTGGTGCTCCGCCTGGAAGCGGGCTGTGTGGTCGCCCCGCTGAGCTTCGTACTGCTGCCCGGCCTGACGTTCGCCCTCATCGACGCGGCCACCGGTGGCACTCCCGAGCCGGTGCTGGAGCTGCGGATCCCCGGCCACCACTGGTGGTACGGGCTGCTCGCCCCGCTGCCCCTGATCGTCCTCATGGCGCTGGTCGTGGGCGCCGGGACGCTGATGGCCACGGTCGCCGCGCGGCTGCTCGGCCCGTCGGCGGCGGAGCGGCTGGCCGCTCTGGAGGAGCGCACGGAACGGCTGCTGGAACACAATCGGCTCGCACGGGAGTTGCATGACTCGATCGGGCACGCGCTCACGGTCGCCGTCGTCCAGGCGGGCGCGGCGCGCGCCGCGGGGTCGGCGGAGTTCACGGACCGGGCGCTGGGCGCGATCGAGGAGACCGGGCGGCGCGCACTGGAGGACCTGGAGCGGGTGCTGCGGCTGCTGCGGGAGGAGACGGGCCGGCGCCCGGCCGACCGGCCCGGACTCGCCGACGCCGAACGGCTCCTGGAGTCGGCGCGGGCGGCGGGCTGCGCGCTGGAGGCGGAGGTGACCGGTCCGTTGGGCGCCCTCCCGGGGCCGGTGTCGCGCGAGGGCTACCGCATCCTCCAGGAGGCGCTGACGAATGTGCTGCGGCACGCGGGCCCGGTGCCGGTCACCGTGCGCGTCGCCGTCGCCGCCGATACGGGCACGCTGGAGCTGGATGTCCGCAATCCGCTGGGTGGACCCGCCACGTCCCCGGCGGCCGGGCGTACCGGCGGCGGGCTGCGGGGCATCCGCGAACGGGCGGCGCTGCTGGGCGGCGAGGCGCAGGCCGGTCCGTACGACGGCGGGTGGCGGGTGAGCGTGCGCCTCCCCGGGCACGGCGGCGCGACGGTGGCGGCCGGGCCTGCCGGTGCCCTCAACTAGGGTGGTCGGGTGCCGATATCCGTTCTCCTCGTCGACGACGAGCAGTTGGTGCGCGCCGGGCTGCGCGCGATCCTGGAGGCTCAGCCGGATATCGAGGTCGCCGGTGAGGCCGCGGACGGCGCCGCCGTGGTCCCCCTGGTGCGGCGGCTGCGGCCGGACGTGGTCGCCATGGACGTACGGATGCCGCTGCTGGACGGCATCGAGGCGACCCGGGCCGTGCTGCGGACCGTTCAGGATCCGCCGAGGATTCTGGTCATCACGACCTTCGAGAACGATAGTTACGTCTACGAGGCGCTGCGCGCGGGGGCCGACGGCTTCCTGCTCAAGCGCGCCCGCCCCGCCGAGATCGTGCACGCGGTGCGGCTGGCCGCGGAGGGCGAATCACTGCTGTTCCCCGCGGCCGTGCGGTCACTGGCGGCGACCCACGGCGGCAATCCACACGCCCGCGAGGCGATGGACCGCGCCGCGCTGACCGAGCGAGAGGCGGAGGTGCTGCGGCTGATGGCGCGCGGTCTGTCCAACGCCGAGATCGCGGGCAGTCTGATCGTCGGCACCGAGACGGTGAAGACCCATGTCAGCGCGGTGCTGGCGAAGTTGGGTGCGAGGGACCGCACTCAGGCGGTGATCGCCGCGTATGAGTCGGGGTTTGTCGCGCCGGGCTGAGCCGCCGGACCGGGGCGGGCGGGCCGGGACGGACGGGCCGGACGAGGGGCGGGCCGGGCCGGACGAGGGTTCACTCGTCGCGTCCGCGTCCAGCAGATACGATCCGGCACATAAACAGTGGGAGGGAGGCCGACGTTGGGGCGGCTCACCGGCGGGGATCCGTCTCTGCTGCGGCGCATCAACTCCGCCGTAGTACTGCACGCACTGCGCGCCGCGACCGCGTCCGGCCCCGCGGCCGGCCCCGCGGCCGGCTCCCGCACCCCCGGCAGCTCCCCCGACGCCTCCCCCGGCTGTGCGAGCCTCACCGATCTGACGCGGGTGACCGGCCTGTCCCGGCCCACCGTCGAGGGCGTCATCGACGGGCTGATCAGCAGCGGTCTCGCGGTCGACGTCCCCGCCGAGGAGGGCGGGGTGCGCCGCCAGGGCCGGCCCGCACGCCGCTTCCGCTTCCGGGCCGAGGCGGGACATCTGCTGGGCATCGAGATAGGCGCGCACCGCGTCGCCGCGCTGCTGTCGGACCTCGACGGCCGCCCGCTCGGCTCGACGGTGCACGAGGTGTCCGAGAAGGCGTCGGCGGAGGAGCGGCTGGATCGGGTACGGACCACCGTCGCGGATCTGCTGCGCCGCGCGGGGGTGGCCCGCTACTCGCTGCGCGCGGTCGGGGTGGGCAGCCCCGGGATCGTCGAGGCCGGCGGCACGGTTCATCTGTGCACCGCCCTCCCCGGCTGGACGGGCCTGCGCCTCGGCGAGCGGCTGCGGCGGTCCTTCCGCTGCCCGGTGCTGGTCGAGAACGACGCGAACACCGCCGCCGTCGCGGAGCACTGGAAGGGGGCGGCCGTCGGGTCGGACGATGTCGTCTTCGTGCTGGCCGGGCTGAGCCCCGGGGCCGGATCCCTGATCGGCGGCCGGCTCCACCGCGGCTTCGGCGGCGCGGCCGGCGAGATCGGGGCGCTCCATCTGCTGGGCCGCGAGGCCACCCCGGAAGAGGTGCTCTCCACGACCGGGGAGCCCCTGAGATCCCTGGACGAGGAGCAGGTCGCGCGCGTCTTCTCCCTGGCCCGGGGCGGTGATACACGGGCACGCGCCGCGGTGGACCGCTTCATCCGCCGGCTGTTGCACGACACGGCGGCGCTGGTGCTGGCGCTCGACCCCGAGGTCGTCGTGGTGGGCGGCTGGGCCGCGGGCCTCGACGAGGTGCTGGGCCCCCTGCGCGACCAGCTGTCCCGCTACTGTCTGCGGCCCCCGCAGGTCGCCCTCTCCCTGCTCGGCGAGGCGGCGGTGAGCACGGGGGCACTGCGGCTGGCCCTCGACCACGTGGAAGCGGAGCTCTTCGCGGTGGAGAGCACGGTGACGGCGCGCCGCGCCGGGCGCTGACGCCTCGGGCGGGGCGGCCGGGGCCCGGCCGTCAGCCCGCCAGCAGCTCCTCGCCCGCCGGGTCGCCGAAGGTGAGACGGCAGGTGTCGGCCCGGTAGGTGGCCACGGCGACCGCGGCGGTGCGGCCGGACGCCGCATAGCGGGTGGTGACGACGAGGACGGGGGCGCCGGGCAGCCGGTCGAGCTCCTTGGCGTCCTCCGCGCGGGCCGAGCCGAGCTCCACGGACTGCTCACGGCCCTCCAGCTCCAGCCGGCTCAGCTCACGCAGCACGGCGCGGGCGCGGGCCAGACCGCTGGGGGCGTCGATGGCGGCGAGGCCGGGAACGGACTCGGCCGGTACGTAGAGCAGCTCGGCGGCGAGCGGTTGACCCTGGCTCATCCGGGTGCGGCGGACGCGGTGCACCGGGGTATCCGGGCCGGTCTCCAGAAGCCGGGCGATCGCCGCGGGCGGAACCGTCTGGACACTGTCGACGGACTGCCAGGTGTCGTCGCCCGCCGTGTCCGTCCAGCTGTGGGCGTACTCGCCGACGGCCACGCCGACCCGGGGCGGGGCGACGGTGGTGCCGACACCACGGCGGCGCTGCAGCCTGCCCTCCAGCTCAAGCTGTTCGAGGGCCTGCCGAAGGGTGGCACGGGCGACGCCGAAGCGGGCCGCCAGCTCACGCTCGTTGGGCAGGATCTCCCCGACCGCGAACTCCGAGTCCAGAGCGTCGCTGAGCACGGTCTTGAGGTGCCAGTACTTCGGCTCCGGCACCGGTTCGAGCTGCGTCGTCCCCACCCTGTCCCCCTTGTCCTCCGCAACAGCAGTTTTGCGCGGTTGTTTATTAAAGGTTGTTGCAGTATCACTGCGACCATAAGACGGTGCGGGAACTTGGTCAAGACCAATCCTCGATCGGCTATCGTCGGTTGATCATCTGATGCGACTGGCGGTTTGAGGCAGGGATTGAGGCAATGGACCAGGTCACGGTGGTCACCGGCGGCAGCCGCGGCATCGGCGCGGCGGTGGCGGTGCGGCTCGCCCGCGCCGGCCACAGCGTCGCCATCGGCTACGAGCGCGCCCGGGACGCGGCCGAGTGCTGCGCCGCCGCGGTGCGCGCGGAGGGCGTCCGGTCGGTGATCGTCCAGGCCGACACGAGCGTCACGGAGCAGGTCGAGGCGCTGTTCGACACGGTGCGGGAGGAACTGGGCCCGATCACCGGCCTGGTCAACAACGCCGGGATCACCGGGCCGCTGGGCCGGTTCACCGAGACCTCCCCGGAGGTCATGCGCCGCGTCGTGGACGTCAACGTGACCGGCGCCCTGATCTGCGCCCGGCGCGCGGCGCGCGAGATGTCCACCCGCCACGGCGGGCAGGGCGGCGCCATCGTCAACATCTCCTCGGGCGGGGCGACGACCGGCAGCCCCGGCGAGTACGTCCACTACGCGGCCAGCAAGGCGGCCGTCGACGCGATGACGGTGGGCCTCTCGAAGGAGCTGGCGGCGGAGGGGATCCGGGTCAACTCCGTCCAGCCAGGCATGACCCTGACCGACATCCACGCCCAGATGGGCGACCCGGAACGGCCGTGGCGCAACCCTGACCGGGTGCCGATGGGGCGGCCCGGGGAGCCGGAGGAGATCGCGGGGGCGGTGGCCTGGCTGCTGTCGCCGGAGGCGTCGTACACCACGGGAGCGGTGCTGCGGGTCGCGGGCGGCTTGTGATCAGCGCGCGAACGCCGTGAGCTTGGCCGGGTTCCGCACGATGTAGATCGACTGAATCCGGCCGTTCACGACATCGACGCTGAGGACCGAGTCCGGTTTGCCACGCGACATGACCAGCAGCGCAGGCCCACCGTTGACCTCCGTCATCAGCAACTCCGGTTCGGCGATGGGTTGGCCCATGACCGCGTGGAGGAAGCGCCCCACCTTGT
Organism: Streptomyces sp. NPDC005266; assembly: GCF_040607655.1. Classification (NCBI taxonomy): domain Bacteria; kingdom Bacillati; phylum Actinomycetota; class Actinomycetes; order Kitasatosporales; family Streptomycetaceae; genus Streptomyces; species Streptomyces sp. NPDC005266. The sequence continues at coordinate 192,478 of NZ_JBEXHC010000002.1, read as the reverse complement.
CCGCCGTCTCCAGCACCCGCAGCGGCGCCTTCGCCTTGCCGCCGCTGTCGCCGACCAGGCGTACGTCGGGGGCCAGCAGGGCGAGCAGTTGCCGGAGGTCGCCACCGGTGGACGCGGCGAGGAACTTCTCCGTCAGCTCGCGCCGCTGCTCCGGGTCCACCTCGAAGCGCGGTGTGCGCTCCTCGACATGGCGCCGGGCCCGCCCGGCCAACTGCCGGACGGCCGCCTCGCTCCGGTCCAGCACCTCGGCGATCTCGCCGTGGGGAAAGCCGAACGCCTCGCGCAGCACGAAGACCGCACGCTCCAGTGGCGAGAGCGACTCCAGCACCACCAGCACGGCGAACGAGACGGTCTCGGCCAGCAGCGCCCGCTCGGCGGCGTCCGGGGCGGTGCGGCCGAGGTCGGTGGCGATGGGCTCGGGGAGCCAGGGGCCGACATACGACTCGCGGCGGGCCTTGATCTGCCGCAGCCGGTCGATGGCGAGCCGGGTGGTGGTGCGCACCAGAAAGGCACGCGGCTCGCGCACCTGCTCGCGGTCGGCGCCGGACCAGCGCAGCCACGCCTCCTGGACCACGTCCTCCGCGTCGGCGACCCGGCCCAGCATCCGGTACGCCACCCCGGTGAGTACGGAGCGGTGCTGCTCGAAGACGTCGGTCGCGGTATCGGCGGAGGCCACGGACCCATCCCAGCCGACATCGCGGCCGTTGTCCAGGCCACGCGTCCCGCTGAGGGCTACCGTGCGGTAACTCCTGCTGAGATGCTGTCTCACACCCCGTCCAGGATGCCGATCGCAAGGAGCCCTTCCGATGCCCGCGACGCTCTCGTTCCCCGTCGACACCCCCGGTGGCCCGCGCACCGCGCGGATCGTCCATGAACGGCGTGGCACCGGGCGGCCCCTGGTGCTGCTGCACGGGGTCGGCCACCACTGGCAGGCGTGGGAGCCGGTCCTGGACATCCTCGCGCTCGACCGCGATGTCATCGCCATCGATCTGCCCGGCTTCGGGGCGTCGGACCCGCTGCCGGCCGGTATCCCCTACGACCTGGGGGGTGTCATACCGGTGCTGGGCGCGCTCTTCGACGCGCTCGGGGTCGAGCGTCCCGACGTCGCCGGGAACTCGCTCGGCGGGCTGATCGCCCTGGAGCTGGGCCGGGTCGGACTCGTACGATCCGTCACCGCGCTCTCCCCAGCCCGGTTCTGGAGCGACGCGGAGCGCCGCTATGCCTTCGGGGTGCTGAGCGCGATGCGGACCGGCGCACGGACGCTGCCGGAGCCGGTCGTGGCCTGGCTGGCCCGCAGCGCGGCCGGGCGGGCCGCGCTGACCGGCGCCATCTACGCCCGGCCCACGCGGCGTTCACCGGCCGCGGTCGTCGCCGAGACCCGGGCGCTGCGCGAGGCCGTCGGCTTCGAGGCCACTCTCGCCGCCGGGGGCGCCGGGCTGTTCACCGACGACATGCCCGATGTGCCGGTCACCATCGCCTGGGGCACGCGCGACCGTCTGCTGCCGCGCCGTCAGGGCGTCCGCGCCAAGCATGTGATCCCGGGGGCGCGGCTGGTGCGGCTCCCCGGCTGCGGGCATGTCCCCATGAACGACGACCCGGCGCTCGTCGCCCGCGTCATTCTCGACGGCAGCAGGTGATCCGAGAGCCACACCGGTGGCGACACCTGCGGCGACCAGCAGGCTGCCTATCGCCTGTGGCGGCCCGTAGCCACCTGTGCCGACCAGCGGCGCGGTGACGGCGGCGGAGACCGGGATCAGGCCCGAGAAGAGCGTGGCCCGCTCGGCGCCGATCCGCTGGATGCCGGCGTACCAGCAGACGAAGCCGATGACCGTGACGACCGCCGCCTGCCACAGCAGCGCCGCCGCCTCGCCCACGTCCGGCATCCGCGGTCCGTCGCCCTGGACCAGGGCGAGCAGCGCCGACTCCACGGCGGCCACACCGCACGCCGCGGCGGACAGCAGCGCGGGCCCCAGCGGCCGCAGGACGGGGACCGCCAGCACCGCGAAGCCCACCTCTCCCGCGAGCGCCCCCATCGACCACCACAGCCCGGCCGCGTCCGTACGCCCCCACCCCTGCACCGTGAACGCGCCCGCCGCCACGAGCAGCGCGCCGCGCACCACGGCCGGGGCGGGACTGCGGCCGTCCAGCGCGGGCACGAGCACCGCCACCACGACCGGCGCGCAGCCGACGAACACCCCGGGTACGGCGGGTTCCGCGGTGCGCTCCGCCGCGAGCACCGCGAGGTTGAAGCCGACCATGCCGATCGCGGCGAGCGCCCCGAGCCGCCCCCACCCGCGAGCGGTGAGCTTCCGCAGCGGGGCGGTGCCGCCTCGGCTCAGCAGCGGGAGGAGCAGAAGGCAGGCGAGGCCGTAGCGGAGGGCCTGACCGGCGGCGTTCGGGTAGTCGCCGAGCACGCTGTTGGCGGTGAACGAGGCGCCGACCAGGAAGCAGGCGGCCGCGGCGAGCAGTGCGCCCGTCCGATGCGGCCGCGCGGTCGGGTCCGGCCTGTCCGGAAGATCGCTGGGTTTCATGGCTGTGACGCTAGGCAGCGGACCGGTACCCCTTAAGGTCCAATCCGATGACCGATACGGGGACCACTTCCGATACCGGCGGCGGGTGGACGGCCGCGTGGGAGCTGCTGCTGCCCACCGCCGCCGCGCCGCCCCGCCGCCGTGGCCGGGTACTGCAGTCCGCGCTGCGTGAGGCGGTCCGTTCGGGCCGGATCGCCGCCGGGACCCGGCTGCCGTCCAGCCGGGAGCTCGCCGCCGACCTCGGGGTGTCGCGCGGCCTGGTCACCGACGCGTACGAGCAGCTGACGGCCGAGGGCTATCTGCGCACCGCCCGGGGCGCGGGCACCTGGGTGAGCGCCATCGTGACGACCGTAAGGGCGTCCGCGCCGCCGGGCGGCCAGGAGCGGGCGACGCCGGGGGCCGATCCGGGGTCCGGCTTTCTGCCCGGCACCCCCGATCTGTCGCTCTTCCCGCGCGCCGCCTGGTCCGCGGCGCACCGCCGGGCGCTGGGGCGCCTTCCGCACAGCGGACTGGGATATCCGGATCCGCGCGGGCTGCGGGAGCTGCGGGTCGCCGTGGCCGGGCTGCTCTCGCGGCGCCGGGGGGTGGTGGCGGATCCGGAGCGCGTGGTGATCTGCTCGGGCGTGGCGCAGGCGATGACGCTGCTCGGCCTCACCCTCGGCGAGCTGGGCCACCGTGCCGTGGCGGTCGAGAGCCCCGGCAGTCCGGAGCACACGGCGCTGCTCACGGCGGCGGGGATGGCCGTGGTGCCCGTGCCGCTCGATGCGGAGGGGCTGGATCCGGGCGCGCTTGCCGGGTCCGGCGCGCGGGCGGCCCAGCTGACGCCGTCCCATCAGTTCCCCTCCGGCATCGCCTACTCGGCGCGGCGCCGCGCCGAGCTGCTCGACTGGGCGCGCGCCGTCGACGGGCTGCTGATCGAGGACGACTACGACGGCGACTTCCGCTACGACCGGGCGCCGGTCGGCGCGTTGCAGGGCCTCGATCCGGCGCGGGTCGCCTACGCCGGTTCGGTCAGCAAGTCGCTCGCCCCGGGGCTGCGGCTGGGCTGGCTGGTGGTGCCGGACCGGCTGGCCGCCCGGGTCGTGGAGCGCAAGCGGACGATGGACCTTGGCAATCCGGCGCTCGACCAGGCGCTGCTGGCCGAGTTCATCACGCGCGCAGACTACGACCGGCACCTGCGCCGCTGCCAGCGCGCGTACCGGGAGCGGCGCGATGTGCTGGTCGCCGCCCTCGGCGAGCGCTTCCCGGGGACGGAGGTCTCGGGCATCGCCGCCGGGCTGCACATCATCGCGCGGCTGCCGCGCCGATATGGCCCGGAGCGGGCCTTCCTGGGCCGCGCTGCCCGGGCCGGGGTGGGGCTGCGGCCGCTCGCCGCCTTCGCGCACGAGCCGGCCCGGGACGACGGCCGGGTCGCCCTGGTCATGGGCTACGCCCATCTGCCGCCCGCCCGGATCGTCCGGGCCGTCGGCCTGCTGGCGGATGCGGTGGTGTCCCCCACTTCCCGCGCGTAGGCGCCGAGTTATTCACTGTCCGTTCGGGAATGAGGCACCTCGCACCGGTAGCAACGGAACCACACAGCTGTCCCACGAGCATCAGGAGGTTCACCATGGCGCGGGAATCCGGCAGAGGGATCGGTCGGCGCACGGTATTGCAGGGGTCGGCGGCGGCGTCGGCCGCGCTCGCGCTGCCCGCCGTGGCAGCGGCCGCCGCACCCGCGCAGGCGCTGTCCGGGCGCCCGAGCGCCCGGTGGGGCGTCCAGGTGGGTGATGTGACGACGTCGTCGGGTCTGGTGTGGGTGCGCTCCGACCGTCCGGCCCGGATGATCGTCGAGACCTCCGCGACCGAGTCCTTCGCGCGCCCCCGCCGCTGGCGGGGCCCGCTGGTCGGCCCCGGCACCGACTTCACCGGCCGCACCGCGCTGCACGGGCTGCCCTCCGGCTCCCAGGTGCACTACCGCGTGCTGCTGGCCGATCCGGAGGACCCGCGCCGCACCGGTGAGCCGGTGTACGGGACGTTCCGTACGGTCGCGCAGCGCCGTCAGGACGTGCGCTTCGTCTGGTCGGGTGACCTGGCGGGGCAGGGCTGGGGCATCAACCCGGATCGCGGCGGCTACCGCATCTTCGAGGAGATGCGCCGCCGGAACCCGGACTTCTTCCTGTGCAGCGGCGACAACATCTACGCCGACGGCCCGATCACGGAGAGCGTCACGCTGCCGGACGGATCCACCTGGCGGAACATCGTCACCCCGGAGAAGGCCAAGGTCGCCGAGACGCTCGACGAGTACCGCGGCAATTTCCGCTACAACCTCCTCGACACCAACCTGCGCCGCTTCCACGCCCAGGTGCCGACCATCACCCAGTGGGACGACCACGAGGTCCTCAACAACTGGTACCCGGGCGAGATCCTGGCCGACGACCGCTACACCGAGAAGAACGTCGACGTGCTGGCGTCGCGCGCGCGCCAGGCGTTCGCCGAGTACTTCCCCGTAGGCACGCTGCGCCCGGACGCGAGCGGCCGGGTCTACCGGGTCCGGCACCACGGCCCGCTGCTGGACGTCTTCGTGCTGGACTGCCGCACCTACCGCGACGCCAACTCGCCGGGCCGGCAGCCGGATGACACCCAGGGCATCCTGGGCGCCGAGCAGCTTCGGTGGCTCAAGCGGGAGCTGTCGCGGTCGCGGGCGGTGTGGAAGGTCATCGCCTGCGACATGCCGCTGGGCCTGGTGGTCCCGGACGGGAAGACCGACTTCGAGGCGGTCGCGCAGGGCGACCCGGGCGCCCCGCTGGGCCGTGAGCTCCAGATCGCGGAGCTGCTGCGGCACATCAAGCACCAGAAGATCACGGGCACGGTGTGGCTGACGGCCGATGTGCACTACACCTCCGCGCAGCACTACGACCCCTCGCGGGCGGCGTTCAAGGACTTCGCGCCGTTCTGGGAGTTCGTCTCCGGCCCGCTGAACGCGGGTGCCTTCCCGGCGGTCAAGCCGGACGGGACCTTCGGGCCCGAGCAGCCCTTCGTCAAGGCGCCCGCCCGGGCGAACGTCTCCCCCGCCGAGGGCTTCCAGTTCTACGGCGAGGTGGACATCGACGGCGACAGCGCCGAGATGACGGTCCGGCTGCGCGAGGAGGGCGGCACGGTGCTGTTCACCAAGGTGCTGCGGCCGGGCCTGGTGGGCCAGTAGTCCTCCCGGCGGCGGCGTCCGGTCGGCCAGGGGCCGGCCGGACGCGCGGTGCGCGGTCCCGGCGGGGTCCGGGCGTACGGGGCCGCGTACCGTACGGGCATGGCACCGGCCCATGGCCCCGACGCGCCCGCTCGCCTCACCTACCCCGAGGTGGGCGCCACCCGCCGGTGGCCGCTGCCCGCCGGCTACCACCATTTGCGAGTGCGTACCCGCGTCGGGCACGGCCGCGCGGTGTTCGAGGCCGCGGGCCGGGCGGTCATGGACTGGCGGATGCACCGCGCGGTCGGGGTCTCGATCCGCACGGGGGTGCCCGTCGCCACCGCCGGAGAGCCGGTGCTCGTCGGTCTCGGGGCAGGGCGGCTGCGGCTGCCCGCGCCGTGCGAGGTGGTGTGGACGGTGGCGGACGAGGAGCGGATCGGCTTCGCCTATGGGACACTTACCGGACATCCGGAGCATGGCGAGGAATCGTTCGTGGTGAGCTTGGAGCCGGACGGGTCCGTGGTGCTGACGGTGACGGCGTTCAGTCGCCCGGCGGCCTGGTTCTCCCGGGCATGCGGGCCGCTGGTGCCGCTCTTTCAGCGGGCGTACGCACGGCGCTGCGGCAGCGTCCTGCGGCGGTTGGCGGCGCGGTGAACGCGGCTGCCAGGTTTGCAAGTTTTTGTTTTCGGACATAAGAAGCTTCTGGGACCAGACGCCGCCTTAACCGATCGGCCACAGTCCGTTTGTGACGGCGCAACACCTTTGCGCAAAGCTGTTCCCATGACTTCCCAAGCGACCCCCGAGCACCCCGCCCGTCACCGCCACCGCTGGCGGCGCGACCTGGTCGAGCTGGCGGCCCTGTTCACGGCGGTGGCGGTCGCTGACACCCTGGCAATCACCGTAGTCCCCGGTCCCGACGGACCGTTCCTGCTCATCGCGTCGGCGGTGGCGCTGCTCGCCACGGCCGGCTTCCACATCCGATGGTCACGACGCCACGGTCACGCGCCGCCGACGGCGTCAGCCTCGCCCACGGTCGGCGCGCACACCGTCGCCGCCCCCGCGGGCGCCCCCCGAGCCGAGGACCGCGAGGCCACCACGCTGTGGCGGATGCGGACGACCGTACGGGACGAGCCGGGCTCCCTGGCCGCGCTGTGCGCGGCACTGGCCCAGCACCGGGTGGACATCCTCTCCCTGCAGACCCACCCCCTGGGGAACGGGACCGTGGACGAGTTCCTGCTGCGCGCCCCCGAGGCCCTGCCGGCCGCCGAGCTGACCCGCGCCGTGACGGACGGGGCCGGCAGCGGCACCTGGGTCGAGCGGGCCGACACCCACGACCTGGTGGACGCCCCGACCCGGGTGCTGACCCTGGCCACCCGCACCGCGCTGGACGCCGCCGAACTTCCGCTGGCACTGCGCCAGTTGCTCGGCCGCTGCACCATCCACTCGCTTCCGGCGAAGTCCCTGACCGGCCGCCGTCTCGACGGCACACCGCCGGTCGAGGGCGTGCTGGAGGAGACCGTGATGCGGCTGCGCGATCCGTCCGGCGGTGCGATCACCATCGAGCGGCCGTATCTGCCGTTCACCCCGACCGAGTTCGCGCGGGCCCGCGCCCTGGTCGAGCTGGACGCCCGGCTCGGCCCGCGCGTCCCGCACCGCAGCGATGTGCTGACGCTGCCCGAGGGCAACGCCATCACCGTGCGCCGCGCCGACCTCGGCGATCTGGACCCGGCCCTGGAGATGCACGACCGCTGCTCCCCCGCGACACTCGGCCGGCGCTACCACGGCCCGGTCGGCGACGCCGACCGCTACCTCGGCCATCTGCTGAGCCCGCGCTTCGGCCGGACGCTCGCCGCGTACACCGCCTCCGGCCGCCTGGTCGCCCTCGGCCACCTGCTGTGGGACGGCGACGAGACCGAGGTGGCGCTGATCGTCGAGGACGAGTGGCAGCGCCGCGGCGTCGGCGGGGAGCTGCTGCGCCGGCTGGTGGCGATGGCCGCCGAGACGGGGTGCGAGAGCGTCTACGCCGTCACCCAGTCGGCCAACACCGGGATGGTCGCAGCGATGCGCTCGCTCGAACTGCCGCTGGGCTACCAGATCGAGCAGGGCACCCTCGTGATCACCGCCCGGCTCACTCCGGCAGCGGCGCCCGCTCCGCTCCCGCCGCTGCCGGCGCCGCCGGGCAGACACTGAGCACCCGAGCCCGATCCGCGCCGAGCGCCTGGTCCAGGTCGCGCCACAGGTCCTGGGCGTCCTCCAGGCCGACGGACATCCGCAGCAGCCGGTCGCTGATCCCCGCCGAGCGGCGGTCCCCCTCGGCCACGATGCGGTGGCTGATGGAGGCCGGGTGCTGGATGAGGGTGTCGACACTGCCGAGGCTGACCGCCGGGGTGATCAACCGCACCCCGGCGATCACCTCGTGCGGATCGCCGCGGGTCTCGAAGGCGACCATCGCACCGCCGAGCCGCGGATAGTGGACGCGGGCCACCCGCGGATCAGCGGCCAGCCGCCGGGCGAGCTCGGCGGCGGTCGCCGAGGCGGCACGCATCCGCACCGGCAGCGTGGACAGGCCGCGCAGCAGCAGATACCCGGCGAGCGGATGCAGCACCCCGCCGGTGGCGAACCGCACCTGGCGCAGCGCCCGCGCGAACTCCTCGTCGCAGGCCACCACCCCGCCCAGCACATCGCCGTGTCCGCCGAGGTACTTGGTCGCGCTGTGCAGCACGATGCCCGCGCCCTGCTCGGCCGGGCGCTGGAGCACCGGGGTGGCGAAGGTGTTGTCGGCGAGCAGCGGCACGGCGCCGCAGGAGCGGGCGACGGCCCGCAGATCGAGTTCGGCGAGCGTCGGATTGGCCGGGGACTCGACCATCACCAGGCCGGTGTCGGGGCGGATGGCGTCCGCGATCCTGGCGGGATCCACCCAGGTCACCTCGGTGCCGAGCAACCCGCCGTCCAGCAGATGGTCGCTGCAGCCGTACAGCGGGCGGACCGCGACGACATGGCGCAGCCCGCGCGCGACCCGAACCAGCAGACAGGCGGTGAGCGCCGCCATACCGCTGGCGAAGGCGACCGCGCTCGCGGTGCCCTCCAGCCGGGCCAGGGCCGTCTCGAAGCGGGCCACGGTCGGATTGTCGAGGCGGGCGTAGACGGGCGGGCCGTCCGGCCGGGCGCCGGTGGCGGCGAAGGCGTCGATCCGGGCGGCTTCCTGGCGGCTGTCGTACGAGGGGTAGGTCGTCGACAGATCCAGCGGTACGGCGTGCAGGCCCATGCCCGCGAGGTCCTCGCGACCGGCGTGGACGGCCTCGGTGGCGAGCGTGTGGCGGCCACCCCTGCCCTGCGTGCTCTCCGTGATCTCCATGAGTGCAGGGTGAACACATCCGGGGCCGTGGCGGGATCCTCCCGTGCTACGTTCGGCCGATGGCCGATAACGTCGCTCTGGATCCGGTGGATCTGCACATACTGCGGCTCCTGCAGAACGACGCCCGGACCACCTACCGCGATCTGGCCGCCCAGGTCGGCGTGGCGCCCTCGACCTGTCTCGACCGGGTCGCCCGGCTGCGCCGCTCGGGGGTGATCCTCGGCCATGAACTCCGCCTGGACCCGGCCAAGCTGGGGCGCGGTCTGCAGGCGCTGCTCTCCGTCCAGCTGCGGCCGCACCGCCGGGAGCTGGTCGGTCCGTTCGTGGAGCGGATCCGGGCGCTGCCCGAGTCGCGGGCGCTGTTCCATCTGGCCGGTCCGGACGACTACCTGGTGCATGTCGCGGTGGCCGGCACCGCCGATCTGCAGCGGCTGGTGCTGGACGAGTTCACCTCACGCCGCGAGGTGGCCCGGGTCGAGACCCGGCTGATCTTCCAGCAGTGGGAGTGCGGACCGCTGCTGCCGCCCGCGCCCGGTGGCTCATCAGCCCCGTAGCACACTCCCGCAGCAGTGGGAGTGCGGACCGCTGCTGCCGCCCGCGCCCGGTGGCTCATCAGCCCTGTAGCACACTCCCGCTCGGCCACGTCACACCCCACATGCTGCTGACGGCGTGCCCCTGATCGTACGAGGATGGCCACATGTCCGAGACCAAGAACGCTCCGCTGCCCCGTCAGGTCGCCGACAGCTATGTCGACGCCCTCATCGAACTCGATCCGATCACCGGCACCTACCTGGGCGTTCCCGAAAGCTCCCGGCGCCTTCCGGACTTCTCCCCCGCCGGAGCCGAGGCCGTCGCCGACCTCGCCCGCACCACCTTGGACCGGCTGGCCGAGGCCGAGGCGCGCCCCGGAGCGGACAGCGACGCCGAGCGGCGCTGCGCCCGCCTGCTGCGGGAGCGGCTGACCGCCGAGCTCGCCGTGCACGACGCCGGCGAGGGGCTGCGCGCCGTCAGCAATCTGCACTCCCCGCTGCACTCGGTGCGCGGCATCTTCACCGTGACGCCCGACGACACCGAGGACGACTGGGCGGCGATCGCGGCGCGGATGCGCGCCGTACCGGCCGCGCTGGAGGGCTACCGCGCCTCGCTCGCCGAGGGGCTGCGGCGCGAGCTGCTCGCCGGTCCCCGGCAGGTGATCACGGTCCTCAGCCAGTCGCAGCAGTGGATCGGCAAGGACCGCAGCTGGTTCGCCGACTTCGCCGCAGAGGGGCCGCAGGCGCTGCGCGCCGAGCTGGACGAGGCGGCGGCCGTGGCGACCGCCGCGCTCGTCTCGTTCCGCGACTGGCTGCGGGATGTGTACGCACCGGCCGTCGAAGGCGCCCCCGACGTCGTCGGACGCGAGCGCTACGGCCGCTGGGCCCGGATGTGGAACGGCACCGATCTCGACCTGGACGAGGCGTACGCGTACGGCTGGTCGGAGTTCCACCGCATCCACGCGGAGATGCGCGCCGAGGCCGAGAAGATCCTCTCCGGCGCCACCCCCTGGGAGGCGCTGCGCCATCTCGATGACCACGGCGCGCACATCGAGGGGGTCGAGGAGACGCGCGTATGGCTGCAGGAGCTGATGGACGAGGCCATCGAGCAGCTGAACGGCACCCACTTCGACCTGGCCGACCGGGTCAAGCGGGTCGAGTCGATGATCGCCCCGCCGGGCAGTGCGGCGGCACCGTACTACACCCAGCCCTCGGTGGACTTCTCCCGGCCGGGGCGCACCTGGCTGCCCACCATGGGCGAGACCCGCTTCCCGGTCTACGACCTGGTCTCCACCTGGTACCACGAGGGCGTGCCCGGCCACCATCTGCAGCTCGCGCAGTGGGCCCATGTCGCCGACCAGCTCTCCCGCTACCAGGCGACGGTCGGCATGGTCAGCGCCAACGCCGAGGGCTGGGCGCTGTACGCGGAGCGGCTCATGGACGAGCTGGGCTACCTCTCCGACCCGGAGCGGCGGCTGGGCTACCTCGACGCGCAGATGATGCGCGCGCTGCGCGTGATCGTCGACATCGGCATGCATCTGGAGCTCGAGATCCCGGCCGACTCGCCCTTCCACCCCGGTGAGCGGTGGACCCCGGAGCTGGCCCGGGAGTTCTTCGGGCTCCACTGCGGCCGCCCGGCGGACTTCCTCGACAGCGAGCTGGTGCGCTACCTGGGCATGCCGGGCCAGGCCATCGGCTACAAGCTGGGCGAGCGCGCCTGGCTGACCGGCCGCGAGGCGGCCCGTAAGGCGCACGGCGACGCGTTCGACGCCAAGAAGTGGCATATGGCGGCGCTGTCGCAGGGCTCGCTGGGGCTGGACGACCTGGTCGCGGAGTTGTCGGCGCTCTGACGCGGGCGGGCGCGGGGCCGTGGGGACCATGTTGCCGCGGCCCGCGACCGCTGTGACCCGAGGAGGGAAGGGCTCCACATGGCATACCGGACAGCCTGTGAGGACGGCCGGTTCGTACTGGGGGACGGCCGGGTGACGCTGCGAGAGCACTCCCCCGAGGACGCGGCGGTACTGGCCGACGGCAAACCCGGCGAGCTGCGCTGGATCGACGGAGAACCCGGCGAGGAGTCGATCGGGGCCGCCGGGATGACCGTACGGGCCTCGATCGCGGGCCGGTACCGCTCGCCCTGGGGCATCTTCGCCATTCTGCGGGCCGAGGACGGTGTGGCCCTGGGCAGCATCGGCTTCCACGGCCCGCCCCTGCCCTCGGGGCCCTCGGGGGGCGAGGTGGAGGTCGGCTACGACCTGTCGCGGTCGGCCCGCGGGGCGGGCTGGGCGACCGACGCCGTGCGGCTGCTGGTGGGGTGGGCGCTGGAGCAGCCGGAGGTCCGTACGGTCCTGGCGACCACCGAGCCGCGGAACGGCCCCTCCCAACGGGTGCTGGCCCGGGCGCGGTTCGAGCGGATCGCGGACCGTGGCGCGCTGTGGGCGTACGCGCGCACAAGCGCCGAGCCATGACGAAATCCGCTCAGCAACCGCAGTCGCGCCGAGCACATCACAGGCCCAGCCCTTGTACGGCCGGGGTTTCCACTGCTAGACAGCGGCTATGACCGGGTATTCCCCAGACGCCATCGACTGGCGCATCCTCGACGCCCTGCAGAGCAATGGCCGCGCGGGGTACGCCGAGCTGGCGCGCACCGTGAACATGTCCGCGAGCACCGTCACCGAACGGGTCCGGCGCCTCGAGGAAGCCGGGGTGATCTCCGGGTACACGGCCGTGCTGGATCCGGAACGGCTGGGTCTTCCGGTCCTCGCCTTCGTGCGGCTCCCCTGTCCGAACGGGAAGGACAAGCCCTTCCACGATCTGATCGCCACGACGCCGGAGATCCTGGAGGCCCATCACGTCACGGGCGAGGACTGCTTCGTCATCAAGGTCGCGGCGCGGTCGATGCGGCATCTGGAGGAGGTCTCGGGGCGGATCGGCGCGCTCGGCCCGGTGACCACCAGCGTCGTCTACTCCTCGCCGCTCGCCCGCCGCGCCCTCAGCACCTGACGCCTCCGCTCGCCGGGACGCGATGGCGCACCGAAGACCCCTCGCGCGCTGGAGGAGGTCTCGGGGCGGATCGGCGCGCTCGGCCCGATGACCACCAGCGTCGTCTACCCCTCGCCGCTCGCCCGCCGCGCCCTCAGCACCTGACGCCTCCGCTCGCCGGGACGCGATGGCGCACCGCCGACCCCTCGCGCATCTTCACCACCTCCAGCTGGGCCGGGATCCGCCGGCGCAGATCCGCGACATGGCTGACGATGCCGACCGTACGGTCCCGCTCGCGCAGCGCGTCCAGCACATCCAGGACCTCGTCGAGAGTCTGCTCGTCCAGGCTGCCGAACCCCTCGTCGATGAAGAGGGTGTCCAGGCGGACGCCGCCCGCCTCGTCCGTGACGACATCGGCGAGGCCGAGAGCGAGCGCGAGCGAGGCGAAGAAGGTCTCGCCGCCGGAGAGGGTGGCGGTGTCGCGCTCGCGGCCGGTCCAGGCGTCGATCACATGCAGGCCGAGGCCGGAGCGGCCGCGGCCGCCCGAGCGGGCGTCGGAGTGCACCAGCGTGTAGCGACCGGAGGACATGTGCGCCAGCCGCGCGCTTGCCGCGGCCGCGACCTGCTCCAGCCGGGCGGCCAGGACGTACGCCTCCAGCCGCATCCGGCGCTCGTTCTCGGCGGAGGTGCCCGCGGCGAGCGACGCGAGGCGGGCGACGCGCTCGTACTCCTCGCGCAGCGGGGCGAGTCGGCGGGCGTCGGCGACCACCTGTGCGGAGAGGGCGTCCAGGTCCTCACAGCGCTTTCGGGCCGCCGCGTCCGCGGCCGAGGCCTCGCGCAGGGCGCGAGTGGCCGCCTCCGCCGCCGCCTCGGCCGCCGCGGGGTCGGCGGGCGGCTCCTGCGCGGCGGCCAGCACGCCCGGATCCGCCAGCTCGGCCGCGACCGCCGCCGACTGCGTCTGCCACGCGTCGAGGCGATGGCGGGCCTCGCGCTGCCGGTCCGGGCTGAGTACGGCGTCGGCGGCCTGCTCCGGGGGCGCGAACCCCGCCCGGTGCGCGGCCTCGGCGAGCCGTGCGCCCGCCTCCTCCAGCCGGCGCGTGGCGGCTTCGGCACCCCGCGCCGCCTCGGCGGCCCGCGCCACCAGCCCGGCCTGCCGCTCAAGCCGGGCGGCGCGCTCCGCCACGGTGGCGTCCCCGTCCCGGGCCTGCTCCAGCTCCGCCAGCAGCGCCGTCCGCTCCCGGGCCAGTGCCTCGCGGCGCGACGTACGGGCCGCCGCCCGCCGCTCGGCCTCCTGCCGCTGGGCAAGGCGCCGCTCGTGCTCCCGCTCGGCCCGGTCCAGGGCGGCACGGGCGTCGTGGCCATCGGCCCCCGCGGCACGGGCCTCGGCGAACGCCGCCCGCACCTCGGCCAGCTCCCGGTCCAGCTCATCGGCCTCGGCGGCGCCGGCCGTCGCCTCCGCGCCCGCGAGCGCCTCGCGCAGCGTCTGCAGCGTGCGCTCGGCCTCCTCGCGGCCGGCCTCGGCGCGCTGATAGCCCTCCAGCGCGGCCTCCTCCGCCGCACGGTCCACATGCCCGGCCTCCGGGCGGGCGGGGCTCGGGTGCTCCGTCGCCCCGCAGACTGCGCAGGGCTCCCCCGCGCTCAGCCCGGCCGCCAGCTCGGCCGCGATCCCCCGCAGACGCGCCTCCTTGAGATCGAGCCAGCTCTGCCGCGCGGCAGCGGTCTCCTCCCGGGCCCGCAACAGCTCCTCCCGCGCCCGCTCCGCCTCCCCGGCCACCCGATCCCGCTGCCGGGCGGCCTCCAGCCGCCGCTCGGCGGGCTCGATCCGCGCCCCGAGCTGCTCGGCGCGGGTGGCCGCCTCCTGCGCGACGTCGATCCGCCGCTGATGCGCCCCGCGGGCCGCCTCCCAGCCGCTGAGCCACTCGGCGGCCTCTTCGATCACCTCGTCGTCGGCCCGCGCCTCCCGGTCGAGAGCCGCGATCTCGGCGACAACGGCCTCGACCCGCCCCTCTCCTCGCCGAGCCGCGGCGAGTGCCCCCACCGCCTCCCGCAGCCGTCGCTCCACCACGGCCAGCCACTCGGCGTCCGCCTCGGCGAGGCTGCCCGACGCCCTGGACACCGACTGACCCGGCACGCCCGCGTCGGCGCGCCCCGCTGCCTCTGTCCGGGCAGCGGCGCCCCGCCCGCCGGCGCCCGCGTCCGGGGGGCGCGCACCCGAGGCGGTGTCCGCTTCGCCACCGATGTGCGCGGCGGCAGGTGCCCTGCGCTGCTCGGGGATCTCCGCTACGGGGGCGAAGGCCGGCGCGTCCAGGCCGGGTTCGGTGGCCAGGCGGGCTCGGGCCTGGCGCTCGGCGGTCAAGGCGGTGCGGTGTTCGTGGGCGGCGGAGGTGTGGAGGTCGAGGGCCGGGGCCACCGCGTCGGCGGCGCGGGCCCGTTCGAGCAGGTCGTGGACCCGGTCGCGGTCGGCCCGCCGGCGTTCGAGGTCGTCCGCCCGGCGCCGGGCGTCGGCGTGGCGCTGCTGCAGCTGGGCCCGTTCGCGTGTCGCGTCGGCGGCCCGCTGGGCCGTCCGGTGGGCGGCCTCGGCGGCCTGTACCGCGGCGAGCGCGATATCGCGTCGCTCCCGGGCGCCCGTGCGGGCGAGGGCGGCCCACTCCAGGACGGCGTCGGCCAGCCCCGGTTCGCCGGGGGCGAGTTCGGGCAGGGGATGGTCGTCGAGTTCGGGGGTGTCCCCCGCCGCCTGGGCCATCCGGTGGGCAAGCGCGAGAAGCCGCTCGTCCCCGCCGGAGACCCGCTTCTCCGCGGCCCGCCGCAGCTCGGCGAGCCGATCCTCGACCGCGGCGAAGCGGCTGGTGTCGAACAGCTTGCCCAGCAGCTTGCCGCGCGCCAGCTCGTCCGCGCGCAGAAAGCGGGCGAAGTCGCCCTGCGGCAACAGCACCACCTGGCAGAACTGCTCCCGGCTCATGCCGAGCAGCTGCCCGATCTCCTCACCGATCTCCTGGTGGGAGCGGCTGAGCGCCTTCCACCCGCCCGCCGATCCGTCCGCCCCGGGGACGTACTCGCGCAGCAGGGACCGCGCCTTCTCTCGCGTCGTTCCCGTGCCCCGCTTCTTGGGCCTCGGCTGCTCGGGGCGTCGGGTGATCTCCAGGCGCCGTTCGCCGACGGTGAGTTCGAGGACGACCTCGGTGGGGGTGGGCGGATCGGCGTGGTCGCTGCGCAGGGAGAGTCCGCTGCCCTGCCGGGCGCCGGGCACCTGGCCGTACAGGGCGTAGCAGACCGCGTCGAGGACGGAGGTCTTGCCGGCGCCGGTCGGCCCGTGCAGCAGGAAGAGCCCGGCTGCGGACAGCTCCTCGAAGTCGATCTCCTGGGTGGTGCCGAACGGGCCGAAGGCCGTCACGGCGAGCCGGTGCAGCCTCATCGCGCCGCCTCCCCGGTCCCCAACGCCCTCTCCTCGTGCCGTACGGCCTCGAGCGCGTCACCGAGCAGCCCCCGCTCGCCCTCGTCCGGGCCGCGCCCACCCCGCACATGGGCCACGAAGTCCTCGGCGATGTCCCGGTCCGAGCGGCCGCGCAGCCGCTGGGCGTAGGAGGCGAGCGGGTCCTCGGGGGGCCGCTCGGGGTCGAAGACCAGGGTGAGCACATGCGGGAAGCGGCGCGCCAGCCGGGCCATCGGCTCGTACGGACGGACCGCGTCGGTGAGGGTCGCCTCGACCCATGCCTCCTCGTGGCGGGCCAGACCGGGATCGGCCAGCAGATCCTCGATCCGGCCGCGGATACGGGCCAGCGGGCGGGGCACCGGGCAGTCGATCCGCTCACAGACCGGCGGCTCACCGCCCGTCTTCCCCAGCTCGACGAGCCACATGGACTTGCGGTGGGCCGTTTCGGAGAAGGAGTACGCGAGTGGGGAGCCCGAGTAGCGGATCCGCTCGGTGAGGGTCTGGCAGCCGTGCAGATGCCCGAGCGCCACATAGTCGACGCCGTCGAAGATCTCGGCGGGCACGGAGGCGACACCGCCGACGGTGATGTCCCGCTCGCTGTCGCTGACCGCTCCGCCGGTGACGAAGGCGTGGGCGAGAACGACGGACCGGGTGCCGGCGGGCCGGGCGGCGAGGTCGGCGCGCACCCGGTCCATGGCGGCGCCCAGCACCGCCGTATGCCCGGCGGCCGGGGCGCCCAACGTCTCGCGTACCAGGCCGGGTTCGAGATACGGCAGCCCGTAGACGGCCACCTCGCCGTGGTCGTCGGTGAGGACGACAGGGCTGGCGCATCCGGCCGGGTCGGTACGGAGATGGATGCCGGCGCGCTCGATGAGCCCGGCGCCGACGCCGAGGCGGCGGGCCGAGTCATGGTTGCCGGAGATCATGACGGTCGGCACGCCGAGGTCCGCGAGCCGGTGCAGGGCGTCGTCGAAGAGTTCGACGGCGGCGAGCGGCGGCACCGCGCGGTCGTAGACGTCCCCCGCGACCAGAACCGCGTCGACCTGCCGCTCCCGCACGGTGGCGACGAGGTGGCCGATGAACTCCCGCTGCGCCGCGAGGAGGTCGACCCGGTGGAAGGACCGTCCGAGATGCCAGTCGGAGGTGTGCAGAATTCTCACAAGCAGTCTCCGACCCGCACGTGTGTCCTTCCTCCGCCCCAGTGGCCAGCGTCACACCCGGACCGGATACGCGCGGTGCGGGCACCGACCACGTTAGCCGCGGCCGGTGCCCCGCTCCTCAGGGACCTCACTTTTGCCGGGCGTGTCTAGGGACGGGCATCCCACCACTGGGCCTCCTCGGAGTCCTCGGACCTCTCGAAGGGGCGGGTGTCGAGGTAGTACCACTCCGCGGTGGCCACCTTGGCGGCGGCTCCCGGCGGCGGCCTCGAAGCCTCGGTCCGGCTGCGCCCCGCGGCGGCCCGCGCCGTCCCGGCCCGTGCCGCCAGGATCACTGCGCCGCAGGCCGACGGGTCAGCCAAAACCCCCGGAGCCCTCCGCCCAGCGCACTTCCGCCGAGGAGGGTGTGTCGCCGGGGGGCCGCTACGCGTCCTGGTACGCCTCGCCGCCCAGCTCCAGGGCCGCGGTCCCGGCGGTGGTGTCCGCCAGCCAGTCACGGAAGGCGTCCACCTCGGTCTCGGGCAGTCCCAGCTCGATCGTCACGGCCTCGGCATAACGGACATCGCGCACCGCCCGTCCCGTGGCCCGCAGATCGTTCTCCAGCTTCCCGGCCCGCTGATGGTCGACGGTGACGGTGACCAGCCGGAACCGCTGCCGGACCACGGTGCCCAGTGCGTCCAGCGCCTCGCCGACCGCGCCGCCGTAGGCCCGGATCAGCCCGCCCGCGCCGAGCTTGACGCCCCCGTAGTACCGGGTGACGACGGCCACCACGTACCGGATTTCCCGGCGCAGCAGCATCTGGAGCATGGGCACCCCGGCCGTGCCGCCCGGCTCTCCATCATCGCTCGCCTTCTGTACCCCGCCGTCGGCTCCGATGACGTAGGCGAAGCAGTTGTGCGTGGCGGTGTGGTGCTCCTTCCGGACGCGCTGGATCACCTCCTGCGCCTCGTGCTCGCTCGCGGCGGGGGCGAGGGTGCAGAGGAAGCGCGACTTGTTGATCTCGATCTCGTGCACGCCCTCGCGCGCGATCGTCCGGTACCGCTCCTGCATCCGGCCACCCTAATCCGTGCTGGTGTCCCGGCCTGTTGTGGTGAGCGAACAGCGGGGTACCCATAGGGCTGTATGAGGCATTTGCACGCCTTCCAAGGAGCCGCTGTGAAAATTGGTGTGTCGACCTTCGTCACCGACCATGGCATCAGGCCCGTTCCGTTGGGCCGGGCCCTGGAGGAACGGGCCTTCGAGTCGCTCTTCATCGCCGAGCACACCCATATCCCGGTGGAGCGCCGCTCGCCCTACCCGGGCGGCGGAGAGCTGCCGGAGGAGTACTACCGCACGCTCGACCCGTTCGTCACCCTGAGCACGATGGCCGCCGTCACCGAACGGCTGCTGCTGGGCACCGGCATCGCCCTGGTGGCCCAGCGGGATCCGATCATCACAGCGAAGGAGGTGGCCTCCCTGGACCTGGTCTCCGACGGGCGGGCCGTCTTCGGGGTCGGCATCGGCTGGAACCGCGAGGAGATGGAGAACCACGAGACGGACCCGAAGACGCGGGGCCGGCTGGTGGATGAGCGGCTGCAGGCGATCCGTGAGCTGTGGACGAAGGAAAAGGCCGAGTTCCATGGGGAGTTCGTGGACTTCGACCCGGTCTACATGCGGCCCAAGCCCGTCCAGCGCCCGCATCCGCCGATCTTCGTGGGCGGCGGCGAGGGGGCGTTCCCCCGCATCGCCGCCTACGGGGACGCCTGGCTGGCCAACAGCGCGTCGCCGGACGAGCTGGCCCCCCAGCTGGAGCGGCTGCGGAAGGTGGCGGGCCGGGACGTGCCCGTGACGGTGTACGCGGCGCCGGAAACACCCGAGGCAGTCGAGGGTTACCAGCGGCTGGGAGTCGAGCGGGTGCTGTTCTATCTGCCGACGATGCCGGAGGCGGAGACGCTCGAGCACCTCGACACCATGGCCGAGGTCGCCGCCCGGTTCCGCTGAGTTCCGCCTGATCCGCCGGGCGGCACCAGATCCGCCGGGCGGCACCCTCCGGCGCGGGCGGGCCGCCCGGCACGGTCCGCGGGTCCGCGGGAGCGGGCCCCCGGCACGGTCCGCAGCAACGGGCCACCCAGCACGGTCCGCGGGCGGTCCGAGCGGGCCCCCCGGCACAGTCCACGCGAACGGGCCCCCGGTCCGCCGCAGGAGCAGGCCCCCCGGCACAGTCCGCAGCAACGGGCCACCCGACACGGTCCGCAGGGGCGGGCCCCCGGTCCGCAGGAACGGGCCCCCGGTCCGAGCGGGCCCCCCGGCACGGTCCACGGGAACGGGCCCCCGGTCCGCCCGCGGGAGCAGGCCCCCGGCACGGTCCGCAGGAGCAGGCCCCCCGGCACAGTCCGCAGCAACGGGCCACCCGGCACAGTCAGCAGGAACGGGCCCCCCGACACGGTCCGCAGGGGCGGGCCCCCGGTCCGCAGGAGCGGCGGCCCCGGTCCGCGGGAGCGGGGGCCCCGACACGGTCCGCCGGGGGCGGGCCCCCCGGCACGGTCCGCGCCCCGCCGTCAGCTCGTGGTCTCCGCCATCCTCGCGTACTCGTTGCCGAGCTGGGACATGGCGTGCCGGTACTCCTCCTGGGACACGGCCTCCCGCAGCGTGGCGAGGACGGCCCGGACCCCTCGGTCGGCCTCCGCCATGGACAGTCCGGTGCGATCGTGCACCCTGCGGATCGACTCCTCGGGGTCGAGGAGCTCCATCTCCCGCCGCCCCCGGTGAAGATATTCCCGAAGGTGTTCCGGAAGCTCCAGGGCGAGATCGCGCGCCTCGCCGTCGCTCAGCCGAAGCGCCAGCACGTCGAGAGTGGCGCGGGTGAGGTCGGCCGCTTCCTGCCGCGAGAGCTGCGTACGGTCCGCCACCTTTTGAAAGAACTCTCTTTCGTCCATGCGGGCCTCCTTACCGGAGTCGAGGACGTCATCCTCCACCTTGCCACGTACGCATCCCCCACGCGAGGCACCACGAGCCCCCGACGAGCGGGGTCCCGGTCACAGACCGAGGCGGTACGGCATCATGCAGACGACGACATCGGTGCGCGCCCTGAGGACCGTGGCCAGCAGCAGGCCGCGCTGGTTCTGGAGGATCTTGTAGCGCCGGTGCCGGGGCTCGACCTCGGGGATGAGCACGGCGACCTCCCGGCCGCCCCCGGCCTCGCGCCGCACGTACGCGACCATCGGCTGCACCAGGGAGCGGTGCGGGCTGTCGATGATCTCCAGGCGCACCCCGGGATTCCAGCGCTCCCAGGTGTCCTGCAGCGCCCGCGCCTTCGCGGGCTCGGCCTGGACGCTGACCGCCACGACCTCGTCGCCCAGGGCGAGCGCCGCCGTCAGCGCGCGCTGCGCGAGCCTGCTGACGTCGCCGAGCGGGACGATGACCAGGCTCATGGTGCGCACCGGTGGCGGCGGGATCCGCCCGAGCCCGAGTTGCTCGCCGGCCGCCGTGTAATAGCGCTGGACGCGGGTGAACAGCAGCATCAGCAGCGGCACCGCGACGACGACCGCCCAGGCCCCTTCGAGGAACTTGGTGGTCAGCAGGACCAGACCGGCCACGGTGGTCAGCACGGCCCCCAGAGCGTTGATCATCGCCCGGCGCAGCCACCCTTCCGGCTGCTCGGTCGCCCAGTGCCGTACCAGCCCGACCTGGCTGATGGTGAAGCCGGTGAACACCCCGATGGCGAACAGCGGGATCAGCCGATGGGTCTCGGCCCCCACCGCGTTGAGCAGCACGGCCGACAGCAGCGCCAGCGCCACCACGCCGTACCGGTACACCGGCCGCTCCGCGCGCAGCCCGAACAGGTGGGGCAGCCGGTCGTCCCGCGCCAGCACGCTCATCAGGACCGGGAGGCCGCCGAAGCTGGTGTTCGCGGCGAGCGCGAGGACAAGGGTGACGATGAGGTTGGTCGCGTAGTACTCCCATCCGGTTCCGTACGACCCGGCGGCGAGCTGGGCGAGGACCGTCACACCGCCGCGCGGCGCCACATGGTCGCGGCGGATCAGATACGCCATCCCGAGCAGCATCACTCCAAGGAGCATGCCGAGCATCAGCTCGGTGTGCTGGGCCCGCTTGACGCGCGGCTCGCGGAACATCGGCACGCCGTTGGCGATGGCCTCCACCCCGGTCAGGGCGGAGCAGCCCGAGGAGAACGCTTTCAGGATCAGCAGGACGCCCAGCGCCTCGGTGGCCCGGACGGGGTGGGCTGCGCCGACGACGGCCGCGGGGTGCGAGCGCAGGATCCCCATGACGACGACGCCGAGCATGCTGACGATGAACAGCACGGTCGGCAGCATCAGCACCCGGGCGCTCTCGGCCACTCCCCAGAGGTTCACGGCCGTGAGCAGGGCGAGCAGCACCAGGCAGACGGCGAGCAGATGCGAGGAGAGGATCGGGAAGGCGGAGGCGAGGCTGGCGGCGCCGGCGGCCAGGCTGACGGCGACGGTGAGGACGTAGTCGATGATCAGGCTCGCCGCGGCGAGCAGGCTCACCCGCTGCCCGAGGCTCTTCTTCGCCACCGCGTAGGCGCCGCCGCCGTCCGGATGGACGGCGATCACCTGGCAGTAGGAGATCACCAGCACGGTGAGCAGGACGGTGATGACGACGGTGATGGGCAGCGTGGCGGTAAGGGCCCCGGTGCCGGCGGCGACCAGGACGACCACGATGGCCTCGGGGCCGTACGCGACCGAGCTCAGCGCGTCCAGGGACAGCGCGGCCAGCCCCTCAAGGCTGGTGAGATGGTGCTTGTCGCCCTCCCCGTGGCGCAAAGGTACCCGTGGCCGCAATGCGCGGTGTGCCAGTCCGAACGCCATGGGGAACCTCGGGGCGGGGTTGTCGGGGGCCGTCCCGCGACAGTGTGCCCCGCCGTGGCGCCCGGCCACCTGAGGCATGCCCGACCAGCCGCCACTTGTCCGCCGCCTCCGTAACTTCCCTGACCTGACCGAGTGCTCCTCACGGCGCTCCCCGAGTGTCGCCGCGGCGGTGGGAGCCGCGCCCATAGCATGACCTGGCGCGGTCATCGACCTGTCGGCAGCAGGCCGGGCCGTGCGATTGGTTCCTGGGGGCCCATGCGGTCGCGCATCCGGCGAGCGAGGGTGGCGCTGACGAGGCGCGCCGGGTTACGCCCAGCGCCGGACGACTGGAGGTTGGTGACCATGACGGTGATGTCCGTGCCCAGGTTCGAGCGGTTCTTCCGGGTGGCGGCGGGACTTGATGTCGACAAGAACGACCTCAAACGCTACAGCGACTTCGTGGACGCCAAACTCTACGATCTGCTGCTCATCGCCGAGGCGGTCGCGAAGGCCAACACCCGGGACGTGATCCTGCCGTGGGATCTGCCGATCACCAAGGGGCTGCAGGAGAACATCCACCGCTTCCGGGACCTCGACCACGAGATCGAGTTGAAGCCCATCCTCGATCAGCTCGCCACGCACCCGCCGCTGGACCGCGCACCCGACGACGCGACGGAGGCGAGGTTGCCGGAAATCGTCGGCGGGCTCAGCCTGGCGCTCGCCAAGGCGTTCAAGACCATCTACCCGGACCTGAAGAACCCGCAGACCAAGCACTGGGAGACGGTCTGGCGGCTCTTCGATCTCCTGCTGTGACGCCGGGGTTGTGAATGCGGGGAGCGATGCGGTGACCGCCGGACCGGCTAAGCGGATGCGGTGAAGTTCGCCGCTGATCCCTCCCCGTTCGGCCTGGTCGAGGGCTTGGACGCCGAGAAGGATCAGCACTTGACTTCGCCGTAACCGCTCAGGAGGGCATGACTGCGGACATCGAGGCGGGCATACGCGCCTTGAGGTCCTTCCACTCGCCCGCGCTGACGTGGTTCTCGAGGACATGCAGGACCGTGCGCACCAGTTGCTCGGTGTCGCCCTCGATCGCGTACGGAAAGTCGTGCCGGACCCGCCGCAAGAATTCCTCGCTGTTCATTTTCACGGGCGTCTCCGCGGGTTTCCACCCGTCGTAGTAGACGCCGCGCAGCAAGGTCGGAAGCTGCGCTCCGAACTGCACGGCCTCATCGACCGACAGCCGGTCCCGCAGGTGGTGCAGGACCGCGCGCAGAGCGGCGTACGACTGCTTCCGGCGCTCCTTGGGCCACCCATAGGCGTGCTCGATCTCCTTCAGGACATGGTTGGCCTTGTCGACCATGGTGTCGAACGAGGAAAAGCCTGTCGCGACCATCATGTAGTCCTTCCGATGCCCGCGGCGGCGCCCGGCGGAGCGGGGCCGCCGCGGGAGAGAGCCGGATCCCGGCGGTCTCAGCCGCCTTGGCGTTCGCCGCTCTCGGTTATCTCGATGTGACGGGGCTTGGCGGACGCCGCCTTGGGGACGGTGATCGTGAGCACGCCGCTGGACATGCTCGCCGTGACGCCCTCGGTGTTCACTTCGCTCGGAAGCAGCAACCGGTACTCGAAGCGACCGGTACGGCGACTGCTGTGCCGCATGATGCCTTTGCGCTCCCGTTCCTTGATCTCCCCCGTTACGGCCAGCTCCTGGCCATTGACCTCGATGTCGACGTCCTTGCGGTCCACGCCGGGGAGCTCGAGTTCTATGTGATAGGCGTCGTCGGCTTCGGTCACATCGGCGGACGGCGTCCACGCCGCTACGGCGGGAGCCGCGCTTCCGACCGTGGATTCGAGCAGACCGCCCATCTGGTTGATGAGGTCGTCGAATTCGAGAAGTGGATTGCGCGCCCAGCCCCTGGGACGCTCCACCGTTCCCTGGCCTCGCTGTCGGCGAACCGGCATGTTCATCGTGCGTCCCTCCGGTCGTGTCGGTTGGTGAGTAGCGGATCTGTTGTGTGACCACCGCCCGGCTCGGCGAACCGGCCGGACGGAGCTTCTGTGTCATCGGGGTGGCGCGCGACGTCGACGGTGGTGGTGTGGCCGAGGTGCTCATGGACCTGATGGATGGCCATCGCCCCTTCACCGGCGGCGGAGGCCACCCGCTTGACCGAGCCGCTGCGCACGTCGCCCGCGGCGAAGACCCCGGGCAGGCTGGTCTCCAGCCCCAGACAGGCACGGCCCTGGCCCTCCCAGACCCTGCCACTCGCGCGGGCCTGCGCCGGGGCGCCGGTGAGCACGAAGCCACGGTCGTCCAAGGCGACCACGTCGCCGAGCCAGGCCGTACGGGGCTGGGTCCCGATGAAGACGAACATCGCGCGCACGACCAGCTTGCGGCGCTCCCCCGTTCGGTTGTTCTCCACCATGATGGCCCGCAGGGCATCGTCGCCCTCCACCTCGCGCACCTCGCTGTTCAGCAGCACATTCACCCGTGGATGGCGTTCGATCTGGTCGACGAGGTAACGGGACATCTTGGCGCCGAGGTCCGGGCCCCGGATCAGCAGATGGACGCGCGGGACGCGCTGCGCGAGGAAGAGGACGGCCTGGCCCGCTGAGTTACCGCCGCCGACCACCGCAACCGGATCCGCGCTGCACTGCTGCGCCTCGTACACGGTCGCCGCATAGTAGACGCTCGCCCCCTCCACCCGTTCGATGCCGGGCACTTCGAGCCTGCGGTACAAGGCGCCCGTTGCCAGCACGACGGTATGGCTCACCACATCGCCGCCGTCGGCGAAGGTGACGCGGTAGTAGCCGTCGTCCTCGGGCTTGAGCAAAGTCGCTTCCGCGGGAACCCACACCCGGGCCCCGAACTTGCGCGCCTGAAGCTCGCCCCGGTCGGCGAGGTCGGAACCGGAGATCCCGGTCGGAAAGCCGAAGTAGTTCTCGATGAGGGACGACGTGCTCGCCTGGCCGCCCGTGGCGATCGCGTCCAGGAGGGCCGTGGTCAGTCCCTCGGACGCGCCGTAGACGGCGGCCGCCAGCCCGGCGGGTCCGGAGCCGACGATGATCAGATCGCTGCGGGTCTCCTCGGCGGACGGAGGGGAGAGACCGATGAGCCGCGCCAGTTCGGCGTTGCTGGGGTTGCGCAGCACCCGCTGATCGCGCCAGATGACGATCGGTGTCTCCTCCGGGGGGATGGAGAAGCGGCGCAGCAGTGCCTCGGCCTCCTCGTCCGACTCCAGATCGATCCAGCGGTGCGGCAGCCGGTTGCGGGCCGCGAACTCGCGCAGCCGCCGGGTGTCGGGTGAGTAGCGCGAGCCGATGATGCGGAAGCCCGCGCCGACGCCGACGAGCAGCGCGCGGCGGCCCAGATAGGCACGGAGGATGAGGTCGCCGAGGATCGGATCGCGGGCGACCAGCACCCGCAGCCGGTCGACCGGAAGGGACAGCACTTCTCCCGGATCACGGGCCCGGGCGGTGTAGAAGGCCACCTGTCCCTGGAGAAGCCCCAACTCGCCGAGGAAGCGCCCCGGTCCGTGCACCCTCAGGACCCGCTCGTCGGGGGTGCCGTGGGCCTCTACGATCTCGATGGAGCCGCTGAGGATGACCAGAAAATCCGCACACCGCTCCCCCTCCCGGACCAGCACCTGGCCCGGCTCGACCCGGAAGCGCTCCCCGTGTTCGGCGAGGAACGCGATCTGGGCTTGCGACAGCCGGGGGTAGGCGCCGTACAGATCCGGGGTCTCGAACGGCACCGCCTCCTCGGGAGCGGCGTCGGGGGGCCGGTCGTCGCCTGCCATCAGGCCAGCGCCTCGTGGGCGTAGCACCAGCGCCAGTTCTCGCCCGGCTCCATGGGTTCCACGATGGGATGCTGCTCGGCGTAGGCGTGGGCTCGCGCGTGCTTGAGCGGTGAGGAGTCGCAGCAGCCGACGTGGCCGCAGGTCAGACAGAGCCGCAGATGCACCCACGGGGACCCCAGCCGCAGGCACTCCTCGCACCCCTCGGGGCTGCGCGGGGAGACCGGGCGCACCATGGACAGGTGCGGGTCGGGTTGGATTGCCATGGACGTCACCCTCTCTTGCTGTCCCGCCGGCCGGCCATCACCTGCTCGATCCACGAGCGCAGGGTGCCCGCCGGGGCGGCACCCGCGCGGCGGGCGACCGGCTCCCCCTTGTCCAGGATGAGCAGGGTCGGCACGGCCTGCACCTCGAACCGCTGGGCGAGGTGCGGATTGCGGTCGATGTCGACCTTGACGAGCTTGACCTTGCCCGCCAGCTCCGTGGCGACCTGCTCAAGTGCGGGGCTGACCATCCGGCAGGGCCCGCACCAGGTCGCCCACAGATCCACGACGACCAGGGGCGTCGCCTTCTCGGCGACCTCGGCGAAGTCGTGCTCGTCCGCGTCCACGATCCACGGCAGCGCCGACTTGCAATTGCCGCACCGGGGAGCGCCCTCGGCCGCCGCGGGGATCTTGTTCGCGCGTGCGCAGGTGGGGCACTTGATGGTCCGGGCTTTGATGGTCTGGCTTGGCATGGCTGGTCACGCGGCCTCTCCGACTTCCTGTCGGGCGCGCTCTTCGACGCGCTCGCCCGATGGCTGTTCGTAGGTGACCACCAGCACGCCGTGCTGGGCGTCGACCCGGACGGTGGTGCCCTCCTGGACGTCGCCCTTCAGCAGCGCACGCCCGACGAGGGTCTCGACCTCGTGGGAGATGAAGCGGCGCAGCGGCCGGGCGCCGTAGATCGGGTCGTAGCCCTCGTGGGCGATGACCTTCCGGGCTTCGGGGGTGAGTTCGACGCCGATCCTGCGCTCGGCCAGCCGCTTGCGCAGATCGTCGAACTGCAGCTCCACGATGCGCTCGATCTGGCGCTCGCCCAGCGGCTTGAACAGCACGATGTCATCGACCCGGTTGAGGAACTCGGGGCGGAAGTGCCCGCGCAGCTCGCTCAGTACCAGGCCCCGGGCGTCCGGCTTGAGCTCGCCCTCGGAGGTGACGCCGTCCAGCAGGTGCACGGAGCCGATGTTGGAGGTCATGATGATGACGGTGTTGCGGAAGTCCACCACATGCCCCTGGGCGTCGGTGATCCTGCCGTCGTCGAGGACCTGCAGCAGGGTGTTGAAGACGTCGGGGTGCGCCTTCTCGATCTCGTCCAGGAGCACGACCGAGTACGGCTTGCGCCGCACCGCCTCGGTGAGCTGGCCGCCTTCCTCGTAGCCGACGTATCCCGGAGGGGCACCGAGCAGCCGGCTGACGGTGTGCCGCTCCTGGTACTCGCTCATGTCGAGGCGGACCATGTTCTCCTCGGTGTCGAAGAGGGCCGCCGCCAGCGCCTTGGCCAGCTCGGTCTTTCCGACGCCGGTGGGGCCGAGGAAGATGAACGATCCGATCGGCCGGCGCGGGTCCCGGATGCCGGAGCGGGCGCGGATGATGGCGTCGGAGACGACCTTGACCGCCTCGTCCTGGCCGATGACGCGCTCCTGCAGGATCGTGTCCAGGCGCAGCAGCTTCTCCCGTTCGCCCTCCTTGAGGCGGGAGACCGGGATTCCGGTCCAGGCCGAGACGATGTCGCTGATCTCGTCCTCGGTGACGACCTCGCGCAGCAGCCGGTGCTCGCCCTGCCTGGCGGCCAGCTGGTCCTCCTCGGCGGCCAGCTTGCGCTCCAGCTCCTGGAGCTTGCCGTAGCGCAGTTCGGCGGCGCGGTTGAGGTCGTAGGTGCGTTCGGCCTCCTCGGCCTCGCGGCGCACCTCCTCCAGTTCCCTGCGCAGCTCCTGCACCCGGCGGATGGACTGCCGCTCGGCCTCCCACTGGGCGTGTTTGGCGTCGGCCTCGGCCCGCAGGTCGGCGAGTTCCTTGCGCAGTTCCTCCAGCCGCTGCCGGCTTGCCGGGTCGGTCTCCTTGGAGAGCGCGGCCTCCTCGATCTCCAGCCGGGTGACTCGGCGGGTGATCTCGTCCAGCTCGGCGGGCATGGAGTCGATCTCGGTACGCAGCCGGGCACAGGCCTCGTCGACCAGATCGATGGCCTTGTCGGGCAGGAACCGGTCGGTGATGTAGCGGTGGCTCATGGTGGCGGCGGCGACCAGGGCGGTGTCCTGGATCTTGACGCCGTGGAAGACCTCCAGCCGCTCGCGCAGGCCCCGCAGGATGGAGATGGTGTCCTCCACGCTGGGCTCGTCCACCAGCACCATCTGGAAGCGGCGCTCCAGCGCGGCGTCCTTCTCGATGTACTTGCGGTACTCGTCCAGGGTGGTCGCCCCGATCATGTGCAGCTCGCCGCGGGCCAGCATCGGCTTGAGCATGTTCCCCGCGTCCATGGCGCCCTCCGCCGCCCCGGCGCCGACCACGGTGTGCAGCTCGTCGACGAACAGCAGGATCCTGCCCTGAGCGGCCTTGACCTCGGCCAGTACGGCCTTGAGCCGCTCCTCGAACTCCCCGCGGTACTTCGCGCCGGCGACCAGGGAGCCCATGTCCAGGGCGAAGACGGTCTTGTCGCGCAGCCCCTCGGGCACATCACCGCGTACGATGCGCTGCGCCAGGCCCTCGACGATGGCGGTCTTGCCGACACCGGGGTCACCGATGAGCACCGGGTTGTTCTTCGACTTGCGGCTGAGGATCTGGGTCACCCGGCGGATCTCGGCGTCCCGGCCGATGACCGGGTCCAGCTTGCCGGAACGGGCCTCCAGGACCAGGTCACGGCCGTACTTCTCCAGCGCCTCGTACGCCACTTCCGGGTTGGCGGAGGTGACCCGCTGGCTGCCGCGGACCTGGGTGAGGGCGTGCAGGAACGCGTCCTTGGTGATGCCGTGCTCCTTGAGCACGCGTCCGGCCGCGGTCCCCGACCCCTCGTCGGTGAACGCGAGGACGAGGTGTTCGACCGATACGTACTCGTCCTTGAGCCGCTTGGCCTCCTGCTCGGCGGTGTCCAGCAGCTGGGAGAGGCGCTGGGTGATGAAGACCTGTCCGGGGGCGGCGCCGGGGCCGGTGACCTTCGGCTTGCGCGCCAGCTCGGCCTCCAGCATCGAGCGCATCGCCGCAGGGTCGGCGCCCACCTGGGTGACCAGCCGCGGGACCAGACCCTCCGGCTGGTCGAGGAGGGCGAACAGCAGATGCTCGCCGTCGACTTCGGTGTGCCCGAACCGCATCGCGGTGGTCTGGGCGTTCTGGAGGGCTTCCTGGGACTTCTCGGTGAGACGGTTCATGTCCATGGCGGTTGATCACTCCTCGCGCCGCTGCGGCGCAGTGCGTCTTCGAGCCGGTCGATGCGGTCGAGCAGATCGAGTACCAGACCGATGGAGGCGTAGTTCAGGCACATTCCGGCGTGCAGCCGCTCGATGCGGCCCAGCACCGCCGGGGCGGAGGGGGCGAACACCAGCCGCCCCGCATGGTCACGCTCGGCGTCGACGAGGCCGAGGGCGACGAACCTCGCCACCAGGCCGGGATGGAGCCCGGTGCGACGGGCCACGGTCTCAAGCGAGAGCCTGCGGGCGGGCACCAGGTCGTAGTGGATGGACGGGACAGGCGCGTACCTCGTGTCCGTCCGCGCCGTGGTCGGATGGTGGGCGGGGTAGCTGCTCATCGCTCACTCCTGGGATCGAAGGAGGAGGTGGCGGCGAGCGCTTCGAACAGCTCCCGCTCGCGGTCGGTGAGTTCGGGCGGCACCATGATGCGGATCTCGGCGTAGAGGTCGCCGTCCGGACCGCGGGGGCTGGGCATGCCCTCGCCGCGCAGCCTCAGCTTGCGGCCGCTGGAGGTGCCGGGGGGAACCGTCACCTTGGCGGTGCCGCCGGGGGTGGGCACGGGGACGGTCGCGCCGAGCGCGGCCTCCCAGGGAGCGACCGGAAGGTGGACATGGACGTTTCGACCGTCCAGCCGGAACCGCGGGTGCGGCAGGATCCGTACCCGCAGATACAGGTCGCCCGCCGGGGCGTCACCGGTGCCGCGGCCGCCCTGTCCGGCCAGCCGGATGCGCTGGCCGTCCACGACGCCGGGCGGGACGTCGACCTCGAAGCTGCGCCGGCCCGAGGGCCCGGCCAGGGTGACGGTGCGGCGGCC
This sequence comes from Streptomyces sp. NPDC005266, assembly GCF_040607655.1. Lineage (NCBI taxonomy): Bacteria > Bacillati > Actinomycetota > Actinomycetes > Kitasatosporales > Streptomycetaceae > Streptomyces > Streptomyces sp. NPDC005266. The sequence goes on along the minus strand of NZ_JBEXHC010000002.1, from coordinate 162,481 downwards.
CCCGTGGTACGCGTCCTCGACGGTGAGCGGCAGTTCGGCCTCCTGGTCAGGGCCGGGGATGTCCACGCGGCCTGCGCCCCGGCCCCCCACGCCGCCGCCGAAGAACGAGCCGAACAGGTCCTCGAAGTCCACTCCGCCGCCCCCCATGTCGTCGCCGAAGCCACGGACGAACCGGACCCGGTCCCCGTCCCCGGACGTCGTCCAGCCGCGGAATCCGCCGCCACCGCCGCCGACACCGGCGCCGACCCGCTCCTCCCAGTCCTCGGGAACCTTGCGGTAGTCCTCGCCGAACCGGTCATAACGGGCACGGGTCTTCGGGTCGGAGAGCGCGGCGTACGCCTCGTTGAGCTCCTTGAAGCGCTCCTCGGCCTGGGGGTCCTTGTTCACATCCGGGTGGTACTTGCGGGCCAGCTTGCGGAACGCCTGCTGGATCTCGTCCTGGCTCGCGCCCCGGGAAACCCCGAGTACGTCGTAGAAGTCCCGTGCCATGGCCGGTCACTCCCGTTTGGCGACGGCGACGGCGACCGGCCTCAGCTGTTTGTCGGCCTTCCCGTAGCCGGGGCGCAGCACCTGCACCACCGTCCCCGGTTCCACGTCGGCGTTCTCGACCACGCCCACCACCTCGTGCCGGGTCGGGTCGAACGGCACACCCGTCTCGGCCTCCCGCTCGTAGCCGAGCCGGGCCAGGGCGTCCACGGCCTGGTCGTGCACGGCCCTGATGCCCTCCACGATCGCCTCGGGGTCGGATCCGGCGTGGGCCAAGGCGAGTTCGAGGTTGTCGATGACGGGCAGCAGCGCCGAGGCGGTGCGGGCCCGCTCGGCGGCCCGCTCCCGCTCCAGGTCCCTGGCGTGGCGCTTGCGCAGATTGTCCAGATCGGCCAGGGCGCGCCGCCACTTGTCCTCGAGCTCCGCCAGGGCCGCCTTCTGCTCGGCCCGCTCGCCCCCGGGCGGGGCGGGCCCCCCGGCCGCGTCCGGGCCGGGCTCCTGGGGCGGCTCCGCCTGCTCCTGGGGCTCGGGGGCGGGCAGATCCTGTTCGGGCTCCGGTGCCGCGCCCTCCGGCACCGGGTCTCGCTCCTGGGGTTGGTCGGACACGTCAGCCGCCTCAGCCCTTGTCGAACTCGGCGTCGATCACGTCTTCGTCGACGCCCTCACCGGCTTGCCCCGGCCCGGCGCCCTGGGGTCCGCCGGCCCCGGCCTCGCCGCCTGCCGCGCCCGCGCCCGCGGCGGCCTCCGCGCCATGGGCCTGCAGCCCGGCGTAGACCTGCTGGAGCTCGGAGATCAGCGGCCTGACCTTGTCCACGCCGGCCTCGTCCTTGACGGCCTGACGGGCCTCGGTCACCAGCATCTCGGCACGCGACTTCTCGTGCGAGGGCGCGGCGTCGCCCAGCTCCTGCAGCCGCTTCTCGACCTGGTAGGCGATGGCGTCCAGTTCGTTACGGGCATCCACGGCCTCGCGCAGCGCCTGGTCCTCGCCGCGGTTGCGCTCGGCCTCCTGGACCATGCGCTCGACTTCCTCGCGGTCGAGGTTGCCGGTCTCGCTGATCTGGATGGACTGCTCCTTGCCGGTGTCCTTGTCCCGTGCCGTGACATTGAGAATGCCGTTGGCGTCGATGTCGGTGGTGACCTCGACCTGCGGCTCACCGCGCGGCCCCGGGCGGATGCCGCTCAGCTGGAAGCGGCCGAGCACCCGGTTGTCGGCGGCCCGTTCGCGCTCACCCTGGAGGATCACCACATCGACGGCCTCCTGGTTGTCCTCGGCGGTGGAGAAGGTCTCCGTGCGGCGCACCGGAATGGTGGTGTTCCGGTCGATGATCTTCGTCATCACACCGCCGCGGGTCTCGACGCCCAGCGAGAGCGGGGTGACGTCCAGCAGCAGCACGTCCTTGACCTCACCCTTGAGCACCCCGGCCTGGATCGCGGCGCCCAGCGCCACGACCTCGTCGGGGTTCACGCTCATATTGGGCTCCTTGCCGCCGGTCAGCCGGCGCACCAGCGCCTGGACGGCCGGGATCCGGGTGGAGCCACCGACGAGGATGACCTCGTCGACATCGTTCTCGCTGACCTTGGCGTCCCCCATGGCCTGCTGGACCGGGCCGAGGCAGCGCTCCACCAGGTCGGAGGTGATCTGCTCGAATGTGGACCGCATGATCGTTTCGGTCAGGTGCTTGGGCCCGGAGGCATCGGCGGTGATGAACGGCAGATTGACCTGCGTCTGGGTCACCGAGCTCAGCTCCACCTTGGCCTTCTCCGCCGCCTCGAAGAGCCGCTGCAGCGCCTGCGGGTCCTGGCGCAGATCGATACCGGTGTCTCGCTGGAACTCGTCGGCAAGGTAGTCGACCAGGCGCCGGTCGAAGTCGTCGCCGCCGAGGTGGCTGTCGCCCGCGGTGGAGCGCACCTCCACCACGCCGTCGCCCACGTCGAGAATGGACACGTCGAAGGTGCCGCCGCCGAGGTCAAAGACGAGCACCGTCTCGTGCTCCTTCTTGTCCATGCCGTAGGCGAGGGCGGCCGCGGTCGGCTCGTTGATGATCCGCAGCACCTCCAGGCCCGCGATCTGGCCGGCGTCCTTGGTGGCGCTGCGCTGGGCGTCGTTGAAGTACGCGGGCACGGTGATGACCGCCTCGGTCACCCTCTCGCCCAGCTGCTTCCCGGCGTCATCGGCGAGCTTGCGCAGCACCAGGGCGCTGATCTCCTCCGGCGAGTACAGCTTGTCGCGCACCTTGAAGCGCGCGAGGCCGTGCTCGTCCTCGACGACGTCATAGGCGACCGCCTTCGCCTCGTCCGACACCTCGTCGAACTTGCGGCCGATGAAGCGCTTGGCCGAGTAGATGGTTCCCTTGGGGTTGAGGATCGCCTGGCGCCGGGCCAGCTGACCCACCAGCCGCTCACCGGTGTCGGTGAACCCCACGACAGACGGGGTGGTGCGGCTGCCTTCGGCATTGGGGATGACCGAGGCTTCACCGCCTTCCCACGCGGCGATGACCGAGTTGGTGGTGCCCAGGTCGATACCGACTGCCTTGGCCATGGCAACTCCTTCCGAGGCGGCCGCGGATATTCGGCCCCAGTGCCCGGTCGGGCGACGGGGTCGGGATTACGGGACCTACGTCGCAAGAGTGGCAAAACCGGGCACTTGTCCGCCTGCGCCTGCGGGGTCGAATTTCGCCGCCCCAGTCCGCCACCGAGGACAAAGTAAGAGCCGGGCGCGGGACGGGCGGCCCCGCGCCCGGGCAGACCGATGCCGCATTGCGGTCAGCCGGAACCGTCCGGGTGCAGGATGACCTTGGTCCAGCCCTCGTCCCGGCGGTCGAAGTGGTCGTAGCCGTTGGGGGCCTGGTCCAGTGGGAGCTCATGGGAGACCACCCAGCTGGGCTTGGCCTTGCCCCCGGCGATCAGGTCGCGCAGCTGGCGGTTGTACCTCTTCACCGGTGCCTGGCCGGTGCCGATCTTCTGGCCCTTGAACCACAGCTTGCCCCAGTCGATGGGCACCTGGCCCTTGGCCTCGAAGTCGCCGATCTGGGGCTGGGCTTCCCTGCCGCCCGGGTCCTCGGGGACGAACACGCCCACCACGCCGATGCAGCCGGTGAAGCGGACGTTCTCGATCAGGCCGTTCATGGTCATGGAGGCGTCCTCGCGGCCCGACGGGTCATGGGCCTGGTAGCCGACGCACTCGCAGCCGTTGTCGGCACCGAGCCCCAAGGTGGCTTCCTTGATGACCTCGCCCGGGTCCTGCTCGCGCATGTCGATCGGAATGGCGCCGATCTCCTCGGCCTTGCGCAGCCGATCGGTGTGGAAGTCGCACACCCACACCCGTCCAGCACCCTTGATCACCGCCGAGTAGGCCGCCATCAGCCCCACGGGACCCGCACCGTAGATGACGGTCTGGTCCCCGGGCTTGACGCCCGCCATCTCGGTGGCGTGGTAGCCGGTGGGGAAGATGTCGGCCAGCATCACGTAGTCCGTCTGGCGCTCTTCGGCGTCCTCGCCCAGCCGCAGCGCGTTGAAGTCCGCGTACGGCACGCGCAGGAACTCGGCCTGGCCGCCCTGGTACGGCCCCATGTCCGCGAAGCCGTAAGCGGCTCCGGCGGCCGAGGGCTCCGGCTGCATGGTCAGGCAGTAGTTGGTCAAGCCGCGCTCGCACTGTTTGCAGAAACCGCAGGCGATGTTGAACGGCAGCACCACATACATGCCGACCTTGAGCTTTCTGACCGCCGAGCCGACCTCGACGACCTGCCCCAGGTTCTCGTGCCCGAAGACGCGGCCCTTCTCGAACGACGTACGCCCTTCGTACATGTGCAGATCGGAGCCACAGATATTGGTGGTGGTGATTTTGACGATCGCGTCGCAGGGGTGCTCGATGCTCGGGTCGGGCTTCTCCTCGACCGCGACGTTCCGCGGTCCTTCGTATACAGCTGCTTTCATGATCACTCCTCGTCTCACCACCCCACGCCGTGCGCCCACTGTCGTCATCGGGCCCGAGGCCGCGAGTGATGGTGGATGGATGGTGGCGCGACCGTCGTGTCCGTGCGGCCGAAGTGCGTTGGCGGCACGTGCTGCCTGCTGTGGGAGACGAGTCGCCTCTTTCTCTCCACGGTCTCATCCGGTGTGCCCGAACGCGACCGCAGCCGGTGGGGGTGGGGGCGGCGCCCTCGGCCCCCGCTCAGTCGTCCGAGAGATCCTGCTCGGCCCAGATGGTCTTGCCACGGACCTCCAGGCGAGTGCCCCAGCGCTGGGCGAGTTGGGCCACCAGGAAGAGGCCGCGGCCACCCTCGTCAAGCGCGCGGGCCCGGCGCAGATGCGGTGCCGTGCTGCTGGAGTCGGAGACCTCGCAGATGAGCGTGCGGTCGCGGATCAGGCGCAGCCGGATGGGGGGTTGACCGTAGTGGATCGCATTGGTGACCAGTTCGCTGACGACCAGCTCGGTGGTGAAGACCAGCTTCTCCAGTCCCCAGTCCATCAGTTGGGCGGTGACCTCCCGCCGGATCCGGGAGACGACGGCGGGTTCCGGGGGGATCTCCCAGGTGGCGACCCGGTCGGGGCCGAAAGCTCGGGCGCGGGCGAGAAGCAGGGCGACATCGTCGTCGGGGCGGGCGGGGAGCAGAGTCCGCAGGACGGTGTCACCGAGGGCGTCCAGGGACGGGGCCGGTTGGGCGAGGGCGTCGCACAGCGCGTCGAGTCCCTCGTCGATCGCGCGGTCGCGGCTCTTGACCAGGCCATCGGTGTAGAGGGCGAGGAGACTGCCCTCGGACAGTTCGGTCTCGACCGCTTCGAAGGGCAGGGTGCCCAGTCCGAGGGGCGGGCCGCTGGGGAGGTCGAGAATGTCGGCGGTGCCGTCCGGGGTGACCACGGCGGGCGGGGGGTGGCCGGCGCTGGCGAGCGTGCAGTGGCGGGAGACCGGGTCGTAGATGGCGTACAGGCAGGTGGCGCCGGTGGCCCCGGGGATTTCGGAGTCCTCGTCGGCCGACAGGCGGGTGACGAGGTCGTCGAGGTGGGTGAGCAGCTCGCCGGGAGGCAGATCGATATCGGCCAGGGTGCGCATCGCGCTGCGCAGCCGCCCGCCGGCGGCGGACGCCTGGATGCCGCGGCCCACGGCATCGCCGACCGCCAGGGCGGCGCGGGCGCCGGAGAGCGGGATCGCGTCGAACCAGTCGCCGCCCACGCCGGCCCGGGCTTCGGAGGGCAGATAGCGCGAGGTGACCTCCATCGCTGTCAGGTCGGGCAAGCGCCGCGGCAGCAGGTTGCGCTGCAGGGTCATGGCCGTCATGCGCTCGCGCTTGTAGCGGCGTGCGTTGTCGATGGACACGGCCGCTCGGGCCGTGATCTCCTCGGCCAGCAGCAGGTCGTCCTGGGCGAAGGGCACCGGCGACCGGTGGCGGGCGTAGAACGCCACGCCGAAGGTGACACCGCGAGCGCGTATCGGCACCACCATCTCCGAGTGGATCCCGTACTCCCGGATCCGGGCGGCCCGGGCGGGGTCCTGGGCCTCCCATCGGGCCATGAGATCGTCGGTCACCTGGTACAGGGCGGCCCGGCCTTCGGCCAGGCACTCGGCCGACGGTGAGGACTCCGGGTGGATGTCCAGTTCACCCACGTCGACCACGGCCTCCGGGGTTCCGGGGAGGACGGACCGATGGGCGGCGCGACGCATGGTGATGGGGCCGGACAGCCGGTCCGAGGGCGGTACTTCGCCACGATCGAGGAAGGTGAGCAGGTCGACGCCGGCGAAGTCGGCGAGCCGGGGGACGGCCACGTCGGCCAGTTCACGGGCGACATGTGCCATGTCCAGGGTGCTGCCGATGCGCTTCCCCGCCTCGTTGAGCAGCAGCAACCGCTGCTGGGCCTGGTGCAGCCGGGTCGTGTCGTGCGCCGCGAAGCACACGCCGTACAGATGGCCGGTGTGGTCCTTGAGCGGCGCGAGGGAGACCGACCACGCGTGTTCGCGGCGCTCGCCCGGCACCCGCAGATATGCCTCCAGGGACTGCCGTTCGCCGCTTTCCACCACGCGGCGCATGGCCTGCTCGGTCTTCTCGCTGTCCGGGTGCGACCAGATCTGCGGCAGCCGCAGACCGCGCATCCGATCCTCCGTGAGGGCGGCGGCGGCCTCCATTTCGGCGTTCGCCCGCACCAGTCGCAGGTCCGTGTCGAAGACCGCCAGAATGCACGGGGCCTGGGCGAACGCTCCCAGCGCCGGCGCGTCGGCCTCGAGCGGCCACGGTTCCCGCGCCACGGCGGACACCAGGAGCCACCCGGTGGCCCCGCCGTCCGCCACCACGCGGTGCGCCAGCAGCTCCACGTCCACGCGGTGGCCGTCACGATGGCGCAGCGCCACCCGTCCGCTCCACCTCGACCGGCCGGCCAGGCATCGCCCGGCCTCCTCGGCGGCGGCCCCGGCGAGCAAATCGGTCACCGCTCGTCCCACGGCCTCCTCGGGCCGGTAGCCGAGCAGCTGCTGAGCCCCCTCGCTCCACCCGGTCACGACGCCGTGCTCATCCATCGTGGCCGTGGCCAGGTAGGCCACGTCGCGAACCTCGTTCACCACGGAGGACATCGTCTTACGGTCCCGGCGGTTGCCACTCGACCATCAGAATCGTGGCGTCGTCGCTGAGTTCGTTGCGCCGGTGATCGAGGATGGCGTGGATGAGCAGGCGGAGCACCTCCGTGGCGTTCTGCCCGGCGGCGGTCGACCGGATGATGTAGTCGGTGAAACGCTCCAAGCCGAATTCTTCGCCTCCCTCGTCGCGCGATTCCACGACACCGTCCGTGTAGAGCAGAATCCGGTCACCGGGTTCGAGGGTCGTCTCGTGTATCTGCCGCGGACCGCCGGTCAGGCTGGCGGGCAGACCCAGCGGAGGCTCGGAAGCCCGCTCCAGTTCCTTCTCGAGCAATCGGTGGCGGCGGATGAGCAAGGGTGACGGATGTCCGCAGTTGGACCAGCGCAGCACTCCGGTGGGCATGTGCAGCTGGGAGAAGATACCGGTGCAGAACTGATCCGGAAGCCATGTCGACAGCGCCTTGTCCACGGCGGTGACGAGCGCCGCCAGATCGGCGCCCGTGCGCCGGGCATTGCGGGAACCCGCCATGGCCACGGAGGTGGCGAGGCCGGACGCCAGGTCGTGGCCCATGGCGTCGAGGATCGTGGCGTGCAGCAGGTCCTCGGTGAACGAGTGGTCGAAGGCGTCGCCGGCCAGTTCGTAGGCGGGCTCCAGGACCGCGGTGGAGACTACCCGGCCGGTGCCGATCGAGCGTGGCGGGAGAAAGGCCCTCAGCATCTCCGTGGGCAGTTGCATGGGCCGGGTCCGTGTCCGCTGCGCGAAGGTGTCGATGTAGGTGCGCTTGGACGTGATCATCAAGCCGAGGAGCGACGCCATCGCCCGGCTCCGCCACAGCTTCAGCCCGTCCAGGCTGTCCATCCGCAGTCGCAGGACTCCCAGCCGCTCCGCCCCGTTGACCAGCGGCAGCCATACGGCCAGCCCGCCCGAGCCGTCCTCTTCCACCCGCAGGGAGTCCGTGCGGTAGGCCCATCCGGCCAGGGACGCGTCGACCCGCAGGTCCGGCTCGTCCTCGGCCAGCGGCATCAGCAGCCTCTGCTGGAGATCGATCAGATAGACGACGGCACGGCCCAGGCTCATGGCCCCGGCATAGCGGTTCAGGACCTCCGGCAGCTCCGCGGGGGAGGCCTGCTGGGCGGCCCTGACCAGCTCCTCCAGCAGTTTCTCGGCGGCCCCGGCAGAGGTCGACACGTCCGCGTCCACCATACGAGCAACTCTACGGCCACCCTTCGTGCGACGTCGTCCGCGACCATCCGGACGGCCCGCGGGGTGGGGCTCAGTCCTCCTCCGTAGGCGGCCGGGGCGCGGCCTCGCGTTCCCCGGGGCCCCTTGTTTCTTCTCTCTTCTCTTCCTCTGCCACTCTCTTCTCTTCCTCTGCCGCCTGTACGCGCCGCTCCTGCCGGGACGACTCGACGTCCCGTTCCAGTGGCGTGCGCCCTACGGCGGTCGTCAGCTCCTCCAGCGCCCGCACCAAAAGTTCCGCCCCACGCCGCACCACCGGCTCCTCTCCGCTGTCGGCACTCTCCCAGGCCTCGAGCGCCTCCTTGACCCGGTGCCAGTCCGGGTCCCGCCGTTCCCGCACATCCCGCGCTGCCTGCGCGGTGTCCGCCTCCAGGGCCTCCGCGAACCGCGCGGCTTCCGGAACAGGGCGCGTACCGCGTTCCGGAAGGTGGGTCTCCAGCAGCATCGCCGCCCGCCCGGACGAGTTGATCGCGTCCTCGGCCTCCTCCGCCTGGCTGGGGCTGAGTCCCTGATGACGCACGGGCTCCCGCTTGGCCCGCTCGAATGCCTCGTCCCACGCGGCGTGCGCCCTTCGGCCGGCGAGCAGCGCCCGCCGTACCCGGGCACGGTGCTGCCGGGGATCGGCATAGCCGCCGACCACGGCCGCCGCGTACCGACCGGTCGCGGCGAGCCAGTCAGCGAGCCGGTCGCGCAACCGCGGTGTCTCCCAGGCCGGGAAAATCACGTAGGCCACCATCGCGAGCACCCCGCCGAGCAGGGTGAGCAGGAGCCGGTCCCGCACGGTCTGGTGCCACTCCTGGCCGCCCATCCCGAGCAGGAAGACGACGTACGCCGCCGTGGAGGCCTGCGAGGCCGCGTACCCGGTGCGCATCAGCAGATACGTCAGCGCGGCCGAGGCCACGGCCAGCCCGCCGGCCAGGTAGGCGTGCGGGTGGGTCAGCTCCACCGCTCCCGTGGCCAGCCCGACGCCCACCGAGGTGCCGACGAAGCGGGCCACGGCGCGGCTGTAGGTCCGGTGGAAGTCCGGTCGCATCACCATCACGGAGGTGACCGGCACCCAGTAGCCATGGCCCAGCGGGAGCTCCGTACCGAGCAGATAGCCGAGGCTGGCCACCGCCGCGAGACGCACGGCGTGCCGGAACACGGGCGAGTCGCCGTGGAGTTCACGGCGCATCGCGCGGAGGACGACCGGCACCAGCTGGAGCATCGTCGGCCGTACCAGTGGCGGCCGGTCCGCCCCACCGGAGGTACGGCCGCTCACCACGTGGGTGTCGCCGCTGTCGGCGATCTCCACCACCTCGGTGAGCAGGTCGGCCAGTTTCTGAGCGGCCTGTCGCGCGGGCCCCTCCAACACCTCGTCCTCCTCGTCGATCCGCAGGACCTCCATGGCCTCGGAGGGCGTCCTGACCGGGGTGCCGCGACGGATCGAGCGGGCGGCGGAGTCCAGGATCCGGGCGGCCGCGCCCAGCAGCTCCCGTGCCCGGTCCCGTCCCGGCCCCTCCACCGGAGCACCGATCCGAGGGTCGGCGAGGGCGGCGACAACGGGGCGGACGCGTTCAGCCAGGCCGCGGGGGCCGTGCAGGACGGCGGGCCGATGGCGCGCCTGCCACGGCGTGAGCATGGCGGCGCTCCGGGCGGTCATCAGCGGTTCCGGGTCGAACGGGGCCACCGGGTCCTGCCTCAGCCGCCTGGCGTAGTCCGCCACGGCGGCGAGGGCGTCGGCCAGGGCGTCCCGGTGAGCTCCCCACCTGCGGATGGGGAACAGCAGGATGAGCGTCGCCTGCACCACACCGCCGAATGCGATGACCGCGGCGTGCTCCAGGGCCTGCTCGACCGTGGTAGGCAGGGTGACGGTCACCAGCATGATGCCGACCGTCGCCGTCGCGACGATCCCGGCGGTCGGCCCCGCGGCCCAGGCCATCCCCGCGAGAAACGTCCACGCGGCGAGCAGCAGGAGGAAAAGCACCAGGTGCGCCCCCGCGAGATAGCCCAGGAAGGTGCTGACGGCCAGGCCGGCGCCCGCCGCCAGCGCGATCACCTTGCGCGGCCGCCAGCTCCGCTGGAACGTCGCGGCACCGGCCGAGAAGGCGCCGAAGGCGGCGGAGGCGGCATATGTCGGGGAGACGGCCCACAGCGCGAGCCCGATCACGATGGCCACTCCGGCCGCCGCCCGCAACGCGACCAGGGGTTCGAGCCGGTTGCGCTCGATCATTAGCCCGGACCGCACAATCTCCTTCAGCGATTGCGCCCACGTCACGCAGCCGAGCCTAGGCGGAAGCGGCGGCGGTCCGCGTCAGCCGCACCGGGGCTGTCGCGACCCCGGAGAGGAATGTATCGGCGCAATCTGGACATGGGTGAGTAGCCTGGGTGACGGCAGTCGGGGGAACAGTTCTCCAGGAAGGCGCCGGAATCCTCACCATGACCGCGATCTCGGGCAGGGCTGACGGATCTCAGCGGGAGGCCTGGGGGCGGGAACACGTGGCCAACCTCTTCAGCCTGTTCGTGCTTTCCATGATCATGAACGACGGCCAGGACGAGCGTGACATCCTGCGGCTCGCACTGAGCTCGGTGGGCGCACTCGGTCCCTGCCGGGCCGAGGCGGGCTTCCTCACCCTCGGCGAGCCCCCGGTCCGTACGCCCGTCGAATGGCCGCACGCCATCTCCGACTTGGACGACCAGCTTCAGCACCTGCGTGGCCAGGAAGGGCCGATCCGGGTGCCGGGCCGGAAGTGGGGGCGGGCCGTCGCCCTGCACACGAGGAACGGGGGCATCGGCTATCTGGTGGTCAGCGCGCCGACGCGGCCCGCCGGCGACGATGTCTTCCTGATCCATGTTCTCGCCCAGCAGACCGCGGCGGCCCTGATGAACGCCACGGCCCGGCGGAGCGAACGCGATCACGCCCGGGAGCTGCGGGAGCTCAACGAGGGCCGCGCGGCCGTGAACGCCCGGCTGGCCACCTCAGTCGCCGAGCTGGAGCACCAGCGCACCGTCCATGAGGCACTCAGCGAGGCGACGGCGAGCGGTGGCGGTGTGGCGGGCATCGCCGGCGCCGTACACCGGCTCACCGGATACCCCGTCGCCGTCGAGGACCGCTTCGGCAACCTCCAGGCCTGGGCGGGACCGGGCCGCCCCGATCCGTACCCGAAACCCGACGCCACCCAGCACGAGGAACTGCTGCAGGAAGCGGCGCGCCGGCTGTGCCCGGTGCGGGTGGGTAAGCGGCTCATCTCCCTGGCCGCCTATCGCGGCGAGGTCCTCGGTGCCATGGCCCTGGTCGACACGGCGGGAAGCGCCGGTGAGCGGGAGGAATTCACCCTCGACCAGGCATGCGCCGCGCTGTCCCTGGAACTGGCCCACCTGCGCAACCTCGCCGAGGTCGAGCTCCGGCTGCGCCGTGAGCTGGTCGACGATCTGATCACCGGCACCGATGACGAGAGCGGCTACGCCCGGGCCGCCGCCGTCGGCCATGATCTGCACGGCCCTCACTATCTCGCCGTGGTGCAGTGGGCGGGCAGGGCGGCCGACGACGCGTTCGTGCAGGCCGTCGCCCGTGCGGCCGCGAGTCTGCGGATGCGGTCGTTGCCGGCCAGAAGGCCGGGCATGGCCGTCCTCGTATGCCAGGGGCGGCCGCGCGGAGAAGCGCTGCACCAGGCGGTGGTCCGGGAACTGGGCTCACCCACCGGTTCGATCGGGGTGGGGGGCCGCTGCGACACTCCGGGCGAGATACCGCGCTCCTTCAGTGAAGCGCTGCGGGCACTCGAGGTCCGGCAGCGCTCGGGGTCGCCCAACGGCACGACGGCCTTCGACGAACTGGGCCTCTACCGCATCCTCGGGCCGGGAGGCGACTACCGGGAGGTCAAAGAGTTCGTCCGGGTATGGCTCGGCCCGCTCCTGGACTACGACGCCGCACACCACGCGGATCTGACCCAGACCCTCTCCCAGTACTTCGAGTGCGGCGGCAACTACGACGGGACGGCCGCCGCCCTCGGAATCCACCGCAGCACGCTGCGCTACCGGCTCCAGCGCATCCGCGACGTCAGCGGCAGCGACCTCGCGGACGTCGACAGCCGGCTGAATCTGCACGTCGCCACCCGGGTGTGGAAAGTCCTGGGCGGCTAGTCCCGATCGGAAAGAGACCGATGGCCATGGACAGAGAGGAAGCCGGACCGGCGGCCGTCGCCTCGGTGGGCGGAGTGCCCCTGACCGCCGGCGACCATGTCTGCGCGCTGTACCGGGGACACGCCGAGCGGGACCAGCTCCTCTCCCCGTTCTTCGCGGACGGCCTCCGCGACGGACACATCTGCCTCCTGCTGGCCGCCCGGAACGACGGCGGGGCATTCTCCGACGCACAGGCCGCGGAGCTCCCTTCGGCCGACGGCACGCCCGGCCACCTCCAGATCAAGGAACCGCAGGAGAGCTATCTGCTGAACGGGACCTTCGACGGCGACGGCATGCTGGATCTGCTCCACACCTGGTCCGCCGGCTTCCGGCACGAGGCCGGCCGCTTCGCCCGCCTGGCCGCCGATATGAGCTGGGCCGGGCCCCTGGTGCAGCCTGCCTTCATCCAGGAGGTTTTGCGGTACGAGACAAAGGCGACCCGGTGGCTCAGGTCCAATCCACTGGTGGGAGTCTGCATGTACGACCTTGAGCTGTTCAGCGGCGACCTGATCATCCCCATGGTCAAGGCCCATCCGAAGGTCTGGTTCGGCGGCCGGGTCGTGGAGAATCCGTACTGTCCGGCCCCTGGGACGGAATCCGGCCCGACCGCCCGCGGATGACCTCCGGCGTCCGCGACCCACGGCCTGACGAGACGTCAGCGATGCGTACCACCCTGTCTCCCGACGAGCCGGTTCTGGTCCTCGCCGCCGGCTCTTCCAGCCTTCAGCTCGCCCTCTTCGCGGCGGACGGCACGCGGATCGCCGGGCGTGCCACCGAGACCGCCCCCGGGCCCGACACGGCCGAGGAGTTGCGTGGCTTCCTGGCCGGCGTGCCGGCCCCCGCCGCGGTCGGACACCGTCTGGTGCACGGCGGCCCGCATCTGACGGAGCATGCGCTGGTGGACGCGCGGGTGCGCGCGCTGCTGAAGGAGGCTTCGAGGCTGGCACGCCTGCATCTGCCTCCCGCGCTCGCGGTCGTGGACACCGCCATGGAGCTTCTGCCCGACATTCCGCACGTGGCGTGTTTCGACACGGTCTTCCACCGGAGCCTGCCTGCCGCCGCGTACGAGTACGCCGTCCCGGAGCGGTGGCGCGTCGAGTACGGGCTGCGCCGCTACGGATTCCACGGGCTCTCCTACGCCTGGACGCTGGAGCGGGCCGCCGAAGCGCTGGACCGTCCGGTCGGCGATTTCCAGGCCGTTCTCGTCCACCTGGGCGGCGGCTGCTCCGCCTGCGCCGTGCGCGACGGCCGCAGCGTGGACACCACCATGGGGTTCACCCCGTTGGAGGGTCTGGTGATGAGCCGTCGCAGCGGCAGTGTCGATCCGGGGGCGCTCCTGTGGCTCCAGCGCCATCACGGCTTGAGCGCCGAGGAGCTCGAGGACGCCCTCCACCGGCGCTCCGGACTGCTGGGTCTCTCCGGCACCTCCGGAGACACCCGTGACCTGGTGCGGGCGCGAGCGGAGGGGGACGCGCGCGCCGCCGGCGCCCTGGCCGTCTTCGTCCACAGCTGCCGTCGCGGCATCGCGTCCATGGCCGCCTCACTGGACCGGCTCGACGCCCTGGTCTTCACCGGCGAGATCGGCGAGGACCAGCCCGAGGTGCGGGAGGAGATCTGCTCGGGCCTCCAGGTCCTGGGCGTAGGCGGCCACCTGTCCGTTCCGCCGCTGAAGGATCTGCGCGACGAGGGCACACGCAGAATCCACCACCCCGGAGCGGACGTCCCGGTGGTGGTCGTCGCCACCGGTGAGACCCAGCAGATCGCAGCCGAGACACGACGGCTCCTGAGGGGCTAGATCCACCAGCCGAGGCGCCGGGGAATCTCGCGGACGCCGCGTCCGTTGCTTTCCGAACAGGCCGGTTCGCGCACCACAGGAGGCAGGCATGTACAGCGACCCAGCGACGGTCCGCACGATCCTCACGGAGCTGGGGGACACCTGGGCGGTGGTCGGACTCTCCGCCAATCAGCGGCGCGCGGCCTACAGCGTGGCGGGCGTCCTCCAGCGCTACGGGAAGCGGATCGTGCCCGTACATCCCAAGGCCGAGACGGTGCACGGCGAGCAGGGGTACCCGACGCTCTCCGCGGTCCCGTTCGACGTGGACGTCGTGGACGCCTTCGTCAACAGCGACCTCGCGGGCGCGGTGGCCGACGAGGCCGTCGCCATCGGCGCCAAGGCCGTCTGGTTCCAGCTCGGGGTCATCGACCCGGCGGCCTACGAGCGCACCCGGGCCGCGGGGCTGCACATGGTCATGGACCGCTGCCCGGCCATCGAGATCCCGCGGCTGGGCTGAGAAATCGGGTGTGGCCGGCTCCGGCCCCTGCGCTGGCGTCGGCCCATGATCGCGATACGTGCCGCCCGCCCCTCCGATGCCGCCGAACTGATCCGGCTGCGCCGTCTGATGTTCCGGGCGATGCGCGGCCGGGACGAGCCGGGGACCTGGGAACGGAGCGCCGAGGAGTCGGTGCGGCGGCAGCCGGCGGAGCCGGGGGGCCGGCTCGGCGCGTTCGTGGTGGCCGGGGAGGCGGAGCCGGGGGGCCGGCTCGGCGCGTTCGTGGTGGCCGGGGAGGCGGCCGGGGCGCCGCGTCTGGCAGCGTGCGCGGTCGGGCGGGTGGAGGAGCGGCTGCCCGCGCCCCGCCATCCCACGGGGCGCTTCGGGTTCATCTTCAATGTGTGCGCCGATCCCCGCTACCGAAGCCGCGGTTACGCGCGCCACGACCGAGGCGCTGCTGGACTGGCTCTCCGGGCAGGGCGTCACCCGCGTCGATCTGCACGCCACGGACGACGCCGAGCGGCTCTACCGGAGCCTCGGCTTCACCGAGCACTCCCTCGCACTGTCCCTGGTCCTCTCCCGGCGCGACGCCTGAGTCCACGGGCGGTACGTCAGACGCCGAGCCCCTCCAGCACGACCGCACCCGGGAGCCCGGCGAGCACCTTGCCCGGTGCGATGAGCTTGCCGCGCCGGCTGCCGCTGCCGATGAGCGCGTACGGAATGTCGGCGACGGCGGCGTCCAGCAGCAGCGGCCAGCCGGCGGGCAGCCCGATCGGGGTGATGCCGCCGAACTCCATGCCGCTCTCGCCGGTCGCCGTCTCGATCGGGGCGAACGACGCCTTGCGCGCACCGAGATGGCGGCGTACGACGCCATTGACGTCCGCCCGGGTGTGCGCCAGGACCACGGCGGCGGCCAGGGTGACGTCACCGCCCCGCTTGCCCGCGACGACCACGCAGTTGGCGGACTGTTCCAGCAGCCAGGAGCCGTAGTTCTCGACGAGTACGGCGGTGTCGGCCTTGTCCGGATCCGTGTCCACGTACAACACCTGCTCCACCGGGTCCGGGCCGCGCCAGCCGCGCAGCGCCTCGGCAACCGGAGGGGTCAGCAGATCCAGGCATTCGACGGCGGGGCGGACCTCGTCGAAGGCGTCCATCGGCGTACTCATGCGGCCAAAACTAGCACCGCCTGGTGAGACGGCCCGTCTCAGCGGGCGGGCGGCACCGACACCGCCATGGTCATCTCCACCGGCGTCTCACCGTCGTTGCGGTAGGTGTGCGGGGTGTTCGCCTCGAAGACGGCCGAGGCCCCGGTGGGTACGGTGTGCGCCTCACCGCCGACCACCAGGGTCAGCTCCCCCGCCGTCACATGGAGCAGCTCGGCCGTGCCGAGCGGATGCGGATCGGATTCGCTGCTGTCCCCGGGCATCAGCCGCCATTCCCACATCTCCAGCGGGCCGTGCGCCTCCGTGCCGACCAGCAGCGCCGTGTAGCTGCCCGCGTCGGTGGACCACATCCGCACCGCCTGGTCGGCGGGGACGAGCCGGACCTGCGGCCCCTGTTCGTAGTCGAGCAGTGTGGTGATGCTCACCCCGAGCGCGTCGGCGAGCTTGACGGTGGTGCCGACGCTCGGGTTCGTACGGGCCTGCTCGATCTGGATGATCATCCCGCGGCTGACCCCGGCGCGGGCCGCGAGGGCGTCGAGGGTGTAGCCGCGTTCATTGCGCCAGCGCTTGAGGTTGCGGGCGAGCGACTGGGTGAGCTGATCGAGGTCCGTCACGGTCCGTCCAATATTCTCAATGGCACAGTCGAACAGATTGCACTACCGTGTAGTGTACTCCCACGTCCATCACACTGTACGGCGAGGTTTCCCATGTCCGCACTCTTCGCTCTGGCCACCAGCCTGCTGTGGGGGCTGGCCGACTTCGGCGGAGGCCTGCTCACCCGGCGTACGCCCGTGCTCACCGTGGTCGTCGTCTCGCAGACCATCGCGGTCGCCATCCTAGGCGCCATCGTGGTGGCCACCGGCGGCTGGTCCGAGGCGGGGCCGCAGCTGTGGTTCGCCGCGGCGGCCGGCGTGGTCGGCCCGGCCGCGATGCTGTGCTTCTACCGGGCCCTCGCGCTCGGCCCCATGGGCGTCGTCTCCCCGCTCGGCGCGCTCGGCGGGGTCGTGGTGCCGCTCGGCGTCGCGCTGCTGCTCGGCGAGCGGCCGGGTCTGCTGCAGATCGCCGGGATCGCGGTGGCGGTGGCGGGCGTCGTCCTGGCCAGCGGGCCGCAGACCGGGGGCACGCCCGTCCAGCGGCAGACCCTGGTGCTCACGCTGGTCGCCGCCCTGGGATTCGGTTCCGTCATGGCGCTGATCGCCGAGGCGTCGACCACACTCACCGGGCTCTTTCTCGCCCTGTTCGTCCAGCGGGTGTGCAATGTGGCGGTCGGCGGCGCCGCGCTCCTCGCCTCCGTACGGCGCGGAAACCCGGGGCTGCCCGAGGGCGGATGGCGTGTGGTGAGGGCGTCCCTGCCCGCGCTCGCCTTCGTGGGCCTCGCCGACGTCGCCGCCAACGGTACGTACAACCTGGCCGCCCACCACGGCCCGGTCACCGTCGCCGCGGTGCTCGCCTCCCTCTACCCCGTGGTGACCGCGCTCGCCGCCCGCGGACTGCTGGGCGAGCGGCTGCGCGCGGTCCAGGCCACGGGCGCCGGGCTCGCCCTGGCCGGGACGCTGCTGCTGGCGACCGGCTGAGGCCGGCCGGGCACGCGACCGGATACCCGGCTCACCGGCCGAGGAGCGCCCGGACGAACCGCCCGCGGCCCCCCGGCCGGTCCCGGAACCAGCGACCGAGCCAGTGGTCGGCCTCGGACAGGACGAGAGGGGTGAAGTCCGACCGCTCGCTCAGAGCCGCCGCGACCGCCTCGGTCACCTCCGCCGGAATCACCTCGTCCAGCGCGGGCACCGCGAGTACCGCCCGCGCGGTGAAACCCCGGAAGACGTCGAGGGCCGCGGAGGAGCGCCAGCTGCCCGGCGTCCGGATGATCTCGGTGAACCCCGACCCGGCCCCGAAGGGCACCGGCCACGCCCCGCGCGCATAGACGGCCGGGGCGCACAGGCCGACCGCCCTGACCCGGGGGCCGTAGTGGGCCGCCAGATCGGCCACCGTCTGACCGCTCATGCTGAAGCCCACCAGGACCAGTTCGTCGGAGGCGGGCGCCCACCGGTCGACCAGGGCGCGGGCCTGGGCGAACCGCCGCTCCAGGCTCAGCGCGCTCAGCTCGCCGGAGCTCTCGCCATGCCCGGAGAAGTCACAGGCCACGGCCCGATGACCATGGGCGGCCAGATCGCCCATCAGGGGGATCATCCGCTCCTTGTCGCTGGTCCCCGCACCGTGCAGCACCACGGCGGTCGCGGCCACCGGCGGCCCGGCGGGGGCGAACATCGCACAGCCGAGCTTCTCGCCGTCGCACTCCAGGAAGAAGCGGCGCAGCGGCTCGCGGTCGTCCCGTCCTCGTGTCTCCACGGACAGCAGGACGCCTGGCCGATTCCGCCGGTTCCCCGCCTCGGTGCGCTCACGCCCGCCGCGCCAGCGTGACGTCCGAATCCCGCCAGCAATCACCGCGTCGACGCCTCATGGTCGAAAGGGAAGACACCGAACGAGAGGCACGCGACCATGACCGCGTACACCACGACGAGCAGCCCGCTGGGCGTACTGCTGCTGGTGGGCGAGGAGACCCCGGACGGCACCACCTTGACCTCGCTGTCCATGCCGGGCCAGAAGAACGCTCCGGCCGTACAGCCCGGATGGCGCCACGCCCCCGAGGCGTTCCACGAGATCACCCGGCAGCTCGCGGCGTACTTCGCCGGCGAACTCACCGAGTTCCACATCGGGTACACGCCCACCGGTACGCAGTTCCAGCAGCGCGTGTGGCACGCGCTGGAGGAGATCCCCTACGGCGCCTCGACCACCTACCGCGCCATCGCCGAGCGACTCGGCGTGGACCGGGGCCAGGTGCAGGCCGTGGGCGCGGCGATCGGCGCGAACCCGCTGCTGGTGGTGCGCCCGTGTCACCGGGTGATCGGCGCGGACGGGACCATGCGCGGCTATGCGGGCGGCGTCGAGCGGAAGGTCCGGCTCCTGACCCACGAGGGCGCCCTGCAGCCGACGCTCATCTGACGCGCCGCACGTATCTCTGTCCGGCCCCTGTCCGGTCCCGTCCGGCCGGAGCGAGGAGGTTCCGCAGGATGACCGAGACCACGCACCCCGCGAGCCGGGTGGCCGACCGCGTCGCGGCAAGCGACTGGGGCGCCGTCGCCGGCGAGCTCGACGCCTACGGCCACGCGCTCACCGGCCGGCTCCTCACCCCCGGCCGGTGCCGTGCGATCGTCGGCCTCTACGACCAGACCGAGCGCTTCCGCACGACCGTCGACATGGCCCGCCACCGCTTCGGCTCCGGCCAGTACCGCTACTTCACCCACGATCTGCCGGAGACGGTGCGCGAGCTGCGCGAGGCGTTCTATCCGCAGCTGCTGCCCATCGCCCGCGACTGGGCCGCGAAGCTGGGCCGGCCCGCGCCCTGGCCCGACAGCCTGGACGAGTGGCTGGCCATGTGCCATGCGGCAGGACAGGCCAAGTCCGCCCAGATTCTGTTGCGCTACGGCCCCGGCGACTGGAACGCCCTGCACCGTGACGTGTTCGGCGACATGCTCTTCCCGCTCCAGGTCGTCATCGGCCTCGACGCCCCGGGAGCCGATTTCACCGGCGGCGACTTCATCATGACCGAGCAGCGCCCGCGCGCCCAGTCCAGGGGATCGTCCACCACCCTGCCCCAGGGCCATGGGCTGATCTTCACCACGCGGGACCGCCCCGTGGCCTCCGCGCGCGGCTGGTCCATCGGCCCGATGCGGCACGGTGTGAGCACGGTCCGCTCCGGGCGCCGCCATACGCTCGGCCTGGTCTTCCACGACGCCTCATGAGCGGGAGGCAGCGCACCCCCGCGCCGAGCGGCCTCACCGGGGGGCGGCCACAGCCGTCCCCCTCTCCCCTGATCGGCGCCGAGCCGTCCTGCCCGAGGAATTCGGCCGCGTACGGAGATCCACCACGCCCCGGACCGGACCCCCGACGCCGAACGCGCCGTCCTCCTCGGCTTGTTGACGTCGCCGACGCCACGCGTCGGGACCGTCGCGTCGGTCACAGCCGCGACGCCGCCTCCCGCGCCGCCGCCGGAGCCTTCGCGGCCCGGCCCGCGGCTACGCCCTCGCCCCCTCGCGGGACCCCCGCCTTCCGGCGCTCGCCGGGCCGGACACCCTGCACGGTCTGCGTGGCGCCACCGCCGAGGGCGAGACCTGGAAGGTGGACCACCGCTGGGTCACGGTCGGGAGCGCGCGCCGGGCGCCGTGGCCGAGCGGCCCGGCCGCGGCGTGCGGACGGACGCGCACGGCCTCCGGTCCACGGCGCCCACGGACCGCTCACCCTTCGTCTGCCGGGAACGCCTCTCGATGCTGCTTCGCCCGGTCCACATACACCGCGGCGTTCAGTCCGATGAGCTCTCGTTCCTCATCGGTCAGCTCTCGCTTGACCTTCGCCGGGACGCCGGCGACCAGCGAGCCCGGCGGCACCCGCATGCCCTGCGGCACCAGGGCCTGCGCGGCGATCAGCGAGCCCGCCCCGATGTGGGCGCCGTTCAGAATCGTCGCCCCCATGCCGATCAGCACATCGTCCTCGACGGTGCAGCCGTGCACCACCGCGTTGTGGCCCACCGTCACCCGTTCGCCGATCGAGACCGGAAATCCGGGATCGACATGCACGGTGCAATTGTCCTGAATATTGCTTTCCGCGCCGAGGACGATCGGCCCGCCGTCGCCGCGCAGCACCGCCTGGTACCAGACGCTCGACCCCGCACCCAGGACGACATCACCGATGACGACCGATGTGGGGGCGACAAACGCGTCCGGCGCGATCGTCGGCTCCTTGCCGCCCACCGCCGCGATCAGTGCTCGTGGAACCATCTCCCCGCCCACCCCTCGTGGAACCATCTCCCCGCCCACCCTCTGCGCGCCCTGATCCAGGCGCTCCGTTCCATGCCTTTACAGACTCTTATTCGCCGGCCGCCCGGACCGGCTCCGGCTCGGCCGCTTCCGGCCCGGCATCCGCCGTCGCCACCGGCGCGGCCTTGCCCTGGGCCTTCTTCGAGCGCCACTTCATCATCAGCATCGAGCCGAGGCCGAAGAGCAGCGCCAGGACGAGCCCGAGCAAGGAGAACTGCCTGAGCCAGTCCTCCGCGACCTTGCCGACGGAGTAGATGACCGCGGTGGTGCCGCCCGCCCAGACGATGCCGCCGAGGACGTTGGCGATGAGGAACTTCCAGTACGGCATGCGCAGCACGCCCGCGAGCGGGCCCGCGAAGATCCGCAGCAGCGCGATGAAGCGGCCGACGAAGACCGCCCACATCCCCCACTTCTGGAAGGACCGCTCGGCGGTCGCCACATGCTCGGCGCTGAAGTGCTTGGGAAATTTACGGCCCAGCCAGTCCAGCAGGGGCTGGCCGCCCTTGCGGCCGATCAGATAGCCGATGGAGTCGCCGATCACCGCGCCGGCGATGGCGCAGGCGCCGAGGATGTAGGGGTTGATGTGGTCCTGTGAGGCCGCCAGCAGGGTCGCGCTGACGAGGACGATCTCTCCAGGAAGCGGGATGCCCAGGCTCTCCAGGCCGATGACCAGACCCACGAGAAGATAAACACTGACCGCGGGTACGGTCTCGAGCCATTCCTCGATGTGCAACGCCGGTTCCTCCCCGTATGCCGATCTCTTCGCCAACGTGCGCCGATTTCGGCGCACGTTTCGGGAAGCCTACTCAATCAGGGCGCGGTCGCCATCATCCCCAGGTCGTGCTCCGGGGTCGCGTCGGCCCCCTGCCGGGGCCGACGGACCGGGGCCGGGAGCGCCGGCTCAGGACTGGGGACGCAGCGTCCAGATGATGGACATCTCGCCGGTCACCGCGCCGTCCTCGCGCGTAATCTCGATGTTCACCGGGAATTCGGGACGCTCCCCCGCGTCCAGCTCGGCGACTACCTCGGCAGTGGTGCGGCCGAGCCGGGCGGTTGCGGTGACGGTTCCCTTGGCGAGCTTCTTGTAGCCGATCTCGGCGCGCACGGCGAGCGGTACGGCCCGGCCGAGCTGGTCGCCGAACGCGGCGAGGACGATCGCACCGCTCGCGGACTCGGCGAGCGTGAACATCGCGCCCGCGTGCGGGCCACCGACATGGTTGTGGAAGTCGGGCTGGTCCGGCAGGCGCAGCACGGCGCGCTCGGCCGACGCCTCGATGAACTCCAGGTTCAGGGTGCGCACCATGGGCACTGTGGCGGCGAGCATCTCGCCGACGGAGGGCAGGGTCTCTGACATGCCCGGAAGTTACCACTCAGTAGCAAACGGTGGGAAGGGGCAGACGTGGCACCTGTCGTCACCCCCCTCTATGGTTACTGGCCATGTGGCCAGGACAGCAGCCGCCCGGGGGCGAGCAGAACCCGCACGACCAGAACCAGAGTCAGAACCCCTACCAGCAACCGGGGTACAACCAGCCCAACCCGTATCAGCAGCCGGGTTATCACCAGCCGAATCCGTATCAGCAGCCGCCGCAGCAGCAGCCGGGCCCGCCCGGTCAGCCGCAGCAGCCGGGTCAGCACCCGGGCTACGGACCGCCGCAGGACCAGCCGACCCAGAACTGGGGCGCGCCGTCCGCGCCGCCCGGTGCGCCGCAGCCGCCACGTGACGGCAAGAAGCGCACGGCGACCATCGCGATCGCGGTGGCGGTGGCGGTCGTCGCGGCGGCCGTGATCACCGGTGTGCTGGTGCTGGGCAAGGACGACAGCGAGAGCGACGAGTCGAAGAAGGGCGCGGACAAGAAGCCCGCCGCCTCCTCGTCTGCCCCGGCCTCGTCCGCCCCGGCCGAGGACCCCTCCGCCGGCGGCTCGGACAACCCGCGTGCCGGTGGCGACGAGGGCACCGTCAAGCCGGTCATACCCGGCTGGAAGACGGTCGTCAGCGCCAAGCGGCACAACGCCTTCGACGTACCGCCGAACTGGGTGGTCGAATCTCCGGACCTGAGCACCGGATTCGAGGACGACAAGGGCAAGCCCCTCGTCATCATGTCCGCCCCGGCCAGGTACAAGGAGGACTACTGCACCATCAAGCGCGAGGGCGGCTACGAGGACAAGAGCGATGTGGCCGGCGTGGGCAGCAAGGGCGCCCAGGGAGCCAAGAGCGAGGCGTCGGCCGCCAAGATCGAGGCCGAGAACTGGGTGTTCGCCGCCTTCGACCAGAAGCAGACCGGCAAGCGCGTGGTCACCCCCGCCAAGAAGTTCAAGAGCGACCACGGGCTCAAGGGTTACTCCTCGTCGGCCACCGTCACCGGGGTCAAGAAGACCGACAAGTGCACCACGGACGGCAAGGCGTTCACCGTCACCTACACGGACACCAACGGTGACTACGCGACCTGGGTGCTCTACTCCGCCAAGGGCATCAAGGACGAGGTCCCGGACGCCACCATCAAGAAGATCATGAGCACCCTTCGCCCGGTGAAGTCCACCGACTCCTGATCATCCCGGTCACCGCGGCCGGAATCCGGTTGGACGCCGGGGTCCGCCCCCAGGGATAGTCCGTGCGTGACGACTCCCCCGGCCCCGCGCCCCCGACCGCGCCGACCCGCCTGGGCCGGCCGCAACTACACCCTGCTGACCACGGCCGCCGTGGTGACGGGCCTCGGAAACGCCGGGGCCCTCATCGCGGCGGCGTTCGCGGTGCTGGAGGCCGGCGGGGACGGCGGTGACGTCGGGTTCGTCGCCGCGGCCCGTACGCTCCCGCTCGTCGTCTTCCTGCTGATCGGCGGCGCGCTGGCGGACCGGCTGCCGCGCCACCGGGTGATGGTCGCCGCCAACACGCTCAACTGTCTGTCACAGGCGGCCTTCGCCGCGCTCGTGCTGTCCGGCGAGGCACAGCTGTGGCAGATGGCCGCACTCGCCGCGCTCGGCGGCACCGGGCAGGCGTTCTTCTCCCCCGCCGCCGAGGGCATGCTGCTCTCCACCGTCACCGGCGAGCAGGCCGGCCGTGCCTTCGCGCTCTTCCGGATGGGCATGAACGGCGCACAGATCGGCGGCGCGGCACTCGGCGGCGCCCTGATCGCGATCGTCGGGCCGGGATGGATGCTGGCCCTCGACGCCGCCGCCTTCGCCGTGGCGGGCGCCCTGCGTGCCCTCCTCGACGTCAGCGGCGTCGCCCCACGGGAGCCCGGCGGCGGCATGCTGCGGGATCTGCGCGACGGCTGGCGGGAGTTCATCGGACGGCCCTGGCTGTGGGCGATCGTCGTGCAGTTCTCGGTCATCAACGCCGTGGTGGGAGCGGCCGAGGCGGTGTACGGGCCGCTGGTCGCCGAGGACCATCTGGGCGGGGCGCGGCCCTGGGGGCTGGCCCTCGCGGCGTTCGGCGCGGGCACCCTCCTCGGCGGGCTGGTCATGATGCGCTGGCGTCCGCGCCGGCTGCTGCTGGCGGGCTCCCTGTGTGTGCTGCCGTTGGCCCTGCCGTCGGCCGCCCTCGCCGTCCCGCTGTCCGTCCCGCTCCTGGCCGCGGTGATGTTCGGGGCCGGGGTGGCGATCGAGGTGTTCGGCGTGTCCTGGATGAGCGCGCTGCACCAGGAGATCCCCGAGGACAAGCTCTCCCGCGTCTCGGCGTACGACTGGTTCGGCTCCGTGGCCATGCTGCCCCTCGCCACGGCGCTCGCGGGCCCGGCCGAGTCCGTGTTCGGGCGGGCGGCCTCCCTGTGGGGCTGCTCGGCGCTGATTTTGGCGCTGACGCTGGCGGTGCTGACCGTACCGGACGTACGGCAGCTGCGGCGGCGCGAGACGGCGACCGTCGCCGAGGGCGGACCGGCCGCTCCCGGCGACACGGCCCAAGCGACGGAGCGCCCGGCCATCGCGGCGAAGTCCCGCCCCTCCCCCGGCGATTGAGCTCGGCTGCCGAGCCGGGTCAGCCGACGCTGAAGGCCCCGCGCGGCGGCTCCGGCGACGGCACCGCGTCCTCGTCCCGCACAGGCGCCGCCTCGCTCGTGAAGCGCTCCAGCGCCTCCCCGTACGCGACGCGGGCCGGAAAGGCGTCGGCCGCGGCGCGCCGGGCCAGTACACCCACCGGCAGCTCCGTCTGCGCGGCCACCAGCACGGCGTTTCCGAACCGGCGGCCGCGCAGCATCGCGGGCTCGGCGATCAGGCACAGATGCGCGAAAAACGCACCGAACGTCGCCACTTGGGAACGGAGGAAGGCGAACGGCGCGCCGTCGGCCAGGTTCGCCGTGTACCGGCCGCCCGGCCGCAGCACCCGCGCGGCGGCGCGGGCGTACGCGACCGAGGTGAGATGCGCGGGCACCCGCGAACCGCCGAACACATCGGCCACGATGACATCGGCCGATGCCTCCGGCGCGGCCTCCAGCGCGGTGCGGGCGTCCGCCCGCCGCACCGTGATGCCCGACCCCTCCGGCAGCGGCAGATGCTCGCCGACCAGATCCAGCAGCCCGCCGTCGGCCTCGATCACCTCCTGGCGCGAGCCGGGGCGGGTGGCAGCCAGATAGCGCGGCAGCGTCAGCGCTCCACCGCCCAGGTGCAGTACGTCGAGCGGGCCGCCGGGGTCGCCGGTGGCGTCGAGGACATGCGCGACCCGCCGCACGTACTCGAACTCCAGGTGCTCGGGGTCGTCCAGGTCGACGTACGACTGCGGGGCGCCGTCCACCGTGAGCAGCCAGGCGCGCGGACGGTCCACGTCCGGCATCAGCTTGGCGGTGCCGCCGTCCACGGCGCGGGTCACGGGTATGGGCTCGTCCACGCTCTCATTGTGCCGGGCCCAGGGGTGCCGCGCCGCGGCTTCGCCCACCGGCGCCCTCGCGGGGCGGGCGGGCGAAGCCGCGCGCGGCAACGGCTACCCGGCTGAGCGGATGCGGTGAAGTTCGCCGCTGATCCCTCGCCGTTCGGCCTGGCCGAGGGCTTGGACGCCGAGAAGGATCAGCACTTGACTTCGCCGTAACCGCTTAGTCGGCGAGGGTGGTCACCGTGCCCGCGCCCACCGTGCGGCCGCCCTCCCGGATCGCGAAGCCGAGCCCCGGCTCCAGCGGCAGGGCGCGGCCGAGCTCGACCGTCATGGTGACGGTGTCGCCCGGACACGCCACTCCGGCGGCCCCGAGGTCCACCTCGCCGGACACATCGGCCGTCCGCAGGTAGAACTGCGGGCGGTAGCCGGTGGCCAACGGGGTGCGCCGGCCGCCCTCGGCCGCCGACAGCACGTACACCCGCGCGGTGAACCGCCGCCGGGGCACGACGCTGCCGGGCGCCGCGACCACCTGGCCGCGGCGCACCGCGTCCCGCGCCACCCCGCGCAGCAGCAGCGCGACATTGTCGCCCGCCTCGGCCACCTCCATCGGTTTGCCGAAGGTCTCGACGCCCGTGACGACCGTGGCCACCCCGGCGCCGGGCACCTCGACGCTGTCGCCCACGCACACCGTGCCGCGCTCGATCGCTCCGGTGACCACCGTGCCGCGTCCGGTGATGGTCAGCACGTTCTCCACGGGCAGCAGGAAGGGCGCGTCGGTGTAGCGCACGGGCGTCGGTACGTAGATGTCCACGGCGTCCAGCAGCGCTTCGATCGCGCCGGTCCAGCGCGGATCGCCATCCAGCGCCCGCAGCCCGGAGACCCGTACGACCGGCGTGGTGTCGCCCGGGTAGCCGTGTGCGCAGAGCAGCTCGCGCACCTCCAGCTCGACGAGGTCGGCGAGTTCGGGGTCGCCGGTGTCGGCCTTGTTGAGGGCGACGACGATGTGGTCGACGCCGACCTGACGGGCCAGCAGCACATGCTCGGCGGTCTGCGGCATCACGCCGTCGAGCGCGGAGACGACGAGGATCGCCCCGTCGAGCTGGGCCGCGCCGGTCACCATGTTCTTGATGAAGTCGGCGTGTCCGGGCATGTCGACATGGGCGTAGTGGCGGGTGTCGGTCTCGTACTCGACATGCGCGATGTTGATGGTGATGCCGCGCGCGGCCTCCTCCGGCGCCCGGTCGATCCGGTCGAACGGCACATAGGCGGAGCCGGCGCCGGAGCCGCGCTCGCTGAGCACCTTGGTGATGGCTGCGGTCAGCGTGGTCTTGCCGTGATCGACATGGCCCATGGTGCCGATGTTCAGATGCGGCTTGGTGCGCACATAGGTCTGCTTGGACATGGTGAGCGGTTCCTCCTCGGAACAGCGGTGGAATGCACGGACCCCAGGGCCTGGCCGACCCTCCCTTCGCGGGATCCGTCGGAATGTCCGAGGAGAGTCAGACTCGTGCGCCGTCGAGGCAGGCGGCCGCGGGGAGGCAGGCGACCGCGGGCGGTGTGCAAGCGGTGGTCACCACGGGGACCGTGGCCGCGGCGAGGGGAAGGACGGCAGCCTTCGGCGCGTCCGCGGCAGCGGACGGCGGGGCGCGGAAGGCGTACCGGAACATGTGGTGATCATTGCGCACTGTACGGTCCGCGTCGAATGGTTTTCGCTGCGCACGGGGCCGGTGCGGCGGAGATGAACCCCTGGTGAGTGTGGGGTTGTTGCTCAGGTCCGCGTTCTGTTCCGAACCGCCGGCGAACGGCCGACGATCCGACGACAACCCGGCGACATCACAGCGGCGGCCCAGCCCCGTCCGTTACGCTCCACCGGTGCTCGATGTCGCCGTCCCCTCCCCGAAACCGGCTCCGCGCCGCGCCCGCGCGGTGCTGCTCTCGCCGTGGTCACGGCTGGGGCTGCTCGCCGCGCTGCTGGCGGGCTCCGCGCTCGCGGTCTGGGCGTGGCAGCCCCAGCGGCTGCTGGCCGACGGCTGGTCGCCGCAGCTGTCCGGCGCGACGGCCGTCGCGGTGTTCACGGCCGCGTACGGGCTGTGCACCGCCGCGCTGGTGCCCCGGCCCCTGCTGAATCTGGCCGCGGGCGCGCTCTTCGGCTCCCAGACCGGGCTCGCCACGGCCATCGGCGGCACCGTGATCGGCGCCGGCATCGCCTTCGGTCTCGGCAGACTGCTGGGCCAGGACGCGCTGCGCCCGCTGCTGCGGGGCCGCTGGCTGACCGCCGCGGACCGACAGCTGAGCCACCACGGCTTCCGGTCCATGCTGGCGATCCGGCTCTTCCCCGGCGTACCGTTCGCCGCCGCCAACTACTGCGCGGCCGTCTCGCGCATGGGCTGGCCCTCCTTTCTGCTGGCGACGGGGTTGGGCAGCGTGCCGAACACCGCCGCGTACGTCGTGGCGGGCAGCCACGCCACCACGCCCACCTCGCCCGCGTTCCTGCTCGCGATGGCCTTTATCGCGGTGCCCGGTCTCGCCGGGCTCACGGTGGCCTGGCGTAAGCGCGGCCGGCTGCGGGCCGGGCGCGGCGCCGAGGGCGCCGCCGGGCAGCCGGGGGCGTAACGGTCAGTCGTCCGGGCCGGCGGCCGAGGTTGCCGCGGCGCGGGCCGACAGCGGTTCGGCGATGTCCTCCAGCGCGCGCTGTTCCGCCGGGATGGCCAGGAAGGCGGCGACGAGGCCGGCCCCGGCCATGAACGACGCCCCGATGCGGAAGGCCAGGACGGTGTCGCCGACGACGCCACTTCGGGTCAGCTCGGCGAAGATCAGCGGTCCGGTGATGCCTCCCGCGGCCGTGCCGAGGGCGTAGAAGAAGGCGATGGCCATGGCCCGCGTCTCCATCGGGAAGATCTCACTGACGGTCAGATACGCGGAGCTCGCGCCGGCCGAGGCGAAGAAGAGCACGACGCACCAGCTGGCGGTCATGGTCGACGCGTTGAGCCGGCCGGCGCTGAACAGCCAGGCGGTGAGGAACAGCAATGCGCCGGAGACGAGATACGTCCCCGCGATCATCGGCCGGCGGCCGACCGTGTCGAAGAGATGGCCCAGCAGCAGCGGCCCGAGGAAGTTGCCGGCCGCGATGACCGCGAAGTAGTAGCCGGTGTCACCGGTGGGCACGTCGAAGAACTTCACCAGGATGGAGCCGAAGCCGAAGGTGATGGCGTTGTAGAGAAACGCCTGACCGATGAAGAGGGCCAGCCCGAGGAGCGCGCGCCGGGGGTAGTGGGCGAAGAGCGTACGGGCGATCTCGACGAAGCCGGTGCTCTCGCGCGTCCTGATGGTGATGGCCTTGTCCGGCTCCGGCAGCGGTTGCCCCTTCTCCGTCTCGATGCGGCGCTCGACCTCCTCGACCAGCCTCTCGGCCCCCTCCGCCCTGCCGTGGATGAACATCCAGCGCGGGCTCTCGGGAACATTGCGCCGCACCAGGAGGATCACCAGGCCCAGCACGACACCGAGGGCGAAGGTGAGCCGCCATCCGATGTTCAGGGGGAAGAAGTCGGTGTTCAGCATCACCACGGAGAGCAGCGAGCCGCCCACGGCACCGAGCCAGAAGCTCCCGTTGATGATGAGATCGACACGGCCCCGGTACCTGCTGGGGATCAGCTCGTCGATCGCGGAGTTGATGGCCGCGTACTCCCCGCCGATGCCGAAGCCGGTGAGAAAGCGGAAGAGGAAGAACCACCAGACGGAGAAGGAGATGGCGGTGAGCGCCGTGGCGGCGAGATAGACCCCGAGCGTGATGAGGAAGAGCTTCTTGCGGCCGTATCGGTCGGTGAGCCAGCCGAAGACCAGCGCACCGCAGCAGGCTCCGGTGACGTAGAGGGCCGCCGCCATGCCGGTGACCTGGGTGTCGGTGATCGGCAGACCGCTGCCGGGCTCGGAGAGGCGGCTGGCGATATTGCCGACGACGGTCACTTCGAGGCCGTCGAGGATCCATACGGTGCCGAGGCCGATGACGATCATCCAGTGCCAGCGCGACCAGGGCAGCCGGTCGAGCCGCGCCGGTACCTTGGTGGTGATCGTCCCACCGCCGCCCCGTCCTTCCGGCGCTCTTCTCGACGATCCACTGGGCCCGGTCGCGGTCATGGCGCTCCTCAGCGGCTTCTCGGCAGCTGTCCCGGCTGCTTCTTGACAGTGTGAACAGTGTGAACGCGCTGATTCCCGGGTCCCCCATGATCAAACCGATAAACCGGCGGTCTGACCGGGCCCTTGGTGGGCGGCTCACCCGGGGGCGCTACGCTGCCCCCACAACCCGGTCGTCGATCCTCGACCGCCGGGCTTCCCCTTGGCCACCCGCCTGATCCGGTCATGCGCATCGCCATGTACCGGTCAGCCCATGACCAGCCTTTGGATAGCGTAGACGCAATGTCGTGGTTTGAATCATTCATCCTTGGGCTCGTCCAAGGGCTGACCGAATTCCTGCCCATCTCCTCCAGCGCCCATCTGCGGCTCACCGCCGCCTTCGCGGGCTGGAACGACCCGGGGCCCGCCTTCACCGCGATCACCCAGATAGGCACCGAGCTCGCGGTCCTCATCTACTTCCGCAAGGACATCGCCAATATCGTCTCGGCCTGGTTCCGCTCACTGTTCAGCAAGGAATGGCGCGGCCACCACGACGCCCAGATG
Organism: Streptomyces sp. NPDC005266; assembly: GCF_040607655.1. Taxonomy (NCBI): domain Bacteria; kingdom Bacillati; phylum Actinomycetota; class Actinomycetes; order Kitasatosporales; family Streptomycetaceae; genus Streptomyces; species Streptomyces sp. NPDC005266. The sequence continues at coordinate 132,259 of NZ_JBEXHC010000002.1, read as the reverse complement.
GGCTGGCTGGTGATCGTCGGCTCCATACCCATCGGTGTGCTCGGCATCACCCTGCAGGACCAGATCGAGGGCCCCTTCCGCGATCTGCGGCTGATCGCCACCACCCTGGTCGTCATGGGTCTGGTGCTGGGCTTCGCGGACCGGCGGGCGGCGCGCGACGAGACGGGCGGCCGACACCGTGTCGCCAACCAGCGCAAGACACTGCAGGAGCTCAGCGTACGAGACGGCCTGATCTTCGGCGTCTGCCAGGCGATGGCCCTGGTACCAGGCGTCTCCCGCTCGGGCGCCACGATCAGCGGCGGTCTGCTGATGGGCTACACCCGGGAGGCGGCGGCCCGCTACTCCTTCCTCCTCGCGGTGCCCGCGGTACTGGCCTCCGGGGTCTTCGAGCTGAAGGACGCGTCCGAGGGCCATACGGAGTGGGGCCCGACGATCTTCGCGACGGTCATCGCCTTCGTCGTCGGCTATGCGGTGATCGCGTGGTTCATGAAGTTCATCTCGACGAAGAGCTTCATGCCCTTCGTGATCTACCGGATTCTGCTGGGCCTGGCACTGTTCGCGCTGGTCGGCTTCGGAGTGCTGAGCGCCCACGCCGCCGAGTCGGCGGGCTGACGCCACACGACGCTGAAGGAAGAAAAGGAAGAAGGGGGATGGGCCGCCGGCCGAGGAGGGAGGGGAGTCCGGCGGCCCCTTCGCTCAGGTCTGGCGCCCCCTGAGCGGTATGTGACGAGTCAATCGCCGGGTGGGGCCCGGAGGGAAGGGTGTGCGGTAGATATATGCAAGCACTCTGGTCACACGGGGTGTGAATTCCTCACACAGCGCACATCCCTGCCCTGAGCTGCCGCTATCCGCCGGCGATGTCCACAAGCTCGGTGAGCGTGGTGATCCGCCAGTCCGCCATGGCCGCGTCGGCCGTATCGGCCCACAGATGCCCCCACGGCCCCCGCCGGATATGCGCGGCCCGCAGCCCCGCGGCCTTCGCCGGGCGGATGTCCATCGCCGGATAGTCACCGACGTACACGGTGCGCTCCGGCGCGGCGCACGCCACCTCCCGCATCCGCCGGAAAAACCCCGGCTCGGGCTTGGCGACCCCCCACTCGGTCGAGGTGGCGACGGCATCCACCGGCAACCCCAGCCCCCGCAGCAGCTCCCCCGCCCGCGCCGACTGATTCCCGGCCAGCACCACCCGTACCCCCAGCTCCCGCAGCGCACCGAGCGCGGACCGCACATCCGGGTACAGATCGGACTCGTCCAGCCACTCCCCACACCCCGCCGCCTCCCGCGCCCGGCGCTCGGCGGCGACATCCGCCCCCGGCCTCACCAACCGGATCGCATCCCCATCCGGCCGTCCCTGCGCCACAACGGCCCCCACCAGCGCGGAAAGGGTATGCCGCGGAACGCCGAGCCAGTCGGCCCACGAGGCCCAGTAACGATCCTCGCGGACGAGGGTCGAGCCGACGTCCAACACGATGGTCTCCATCACCGCAGCACCCTACGGCTGCGGGCTCGCCCGTCCCAGGAGGCGCCCTCCGAGGAGGCGCCCTGGGACGGCCCCTCCCGGAGGATGGACGTCCCGGCCGCCCCTTCCCCGTAAAGTCCCTACAGCCGACCCTCCCAGTCCGCGTAACGGATCCGAGCGATCTCCAGCACCTGGCCGACCGTGCCCCACTCGTTCTTCCCCAGCCGGGACAGCGGCCGCAGCTTGGTGAACTCGGGATGGCCGTCGACCATCACCGCCTCGTCGACCGCGGCATGCACCACCCGCCCGAACACCACCGTCGAGTCCCCCAGCCCCACCGTGCTGTGCAGCACACACTCCAACGCCACCGGCGACCCTGCCACCCGCGGCGGCTTCACCCGGACACTGGCCTCCTGCTCCACCCCCACCGCCCCGAACTCACTGACCCCCCGCGGAAAGTCCGTCGCGGTCGCGTTGACCTGCTCAAAGAGATCCTCGGGAGCGAGATTCACCACGAACTCACCGGTGTCCTCAACATTGCGCAGCGAGTCCTTCCGCCCCACGGACGTGAACTGCACGATCGGCGGGGAGACGCACGAGACGGTGTAGAAGGAATGCGGCGCGAGATTGGCCGTCCCGTCCGCCGGCATCGTGGACACCCAGGCGATCGGCCGCGGCACGACCACCGAGGTCAGCAGCTTGTAGAAGGGGGTCCGGTCCATGGCCTCGGGATCAAAATCGATACGCATGCCGCCAGTATCCGCGCATACGGCGGCCCATCCCAACGACGGACCCCGGCCTCACCCCTGGCAGTTCCACGGAAGGTGCCCGGTCCGGAGCTGAGCACCTCCATGCCCACCCTGGCCGGTCGGACTCTCTTGCTGATGGGCCGCCAGACAGTGAGTGTGAGGTCGAGGCGAGTCAGGTGGCTCGTGCGGTCTCGGTCGAGTGGGTTGCCGATCCGCCGGGCCCCGTTCTGGAACCCCGCAGGGCTCGCTCGAACGCCGCCTGCGCCTTTGCGGTCATCCGGGTTTCCCTCCTCATTGAGCGGTGTCCTGTACGGACCTGTTCGCGAGCTGGTGGCGCAGCCCACGTGTGATTCCCTGGGACCGTTACGGGGGCGGGATGGCGGTTATCCGTGCGGCCTGGTCGAACCGGCTCAATCGCCGCGAGCTGGACGTCCGCCCCGTGCTCGTACGCGAGAGGCCGAGCCGCCGGCTCCGGCCGCGTCCGCTATCCACGGAACGCGCTGTGCCCGGTGAACGCCTGGCCGAGCACCAGCTGGTGGATCTCGGCGGTGCCCTCGTAGGTCAGCACCGTCTCGAGGTTCACCATGTGCCGGATCACCGGGTACTCCAGGGAGATGCCGTTGCCGCCGAGGATGGAGCGCGCGGTCCGGCAGATCTCAAGTGCCTCGCGCGTGTTGTTGAGCTTGCCGAAGCTGACCTGTTCGGGACGCAGGCCGGTCCTGTCCTTCTGACGACCGAGGTGCAGGGCCAGCAGCAGGCCCTTGTTCAGCTCCACCGCCATGTCGACCAGCTTGGCCTGGGTGAGCTGGAAGCCGGCGATCGGCTTGCCGAACTGCGTACGCTGCTTGGCGTATTCGAGCGCCGCCTGCCAGGCGGACCGGGAGGAGCCCATGGCGCCCCAGATGATTCCGTACCGCGCCTCGCTCAGGCAGCCCAGTGGTCCGGAGAGCCCCTTCGCCCCCGGCAGCATCGCGCTGTCGGGCAAACGGACGTCGTCCAGCACCAGTTCGCTGGTCACCGACGCCCGCAAGGAGAGCTTGTGCTTGATCTTGTGGGCGCTGAATCCGGGCGTGTCGGTCGGTACGACGAAACCACGGATCCCGTCCTCGGTGGACGCCCAGACCACGGCGACGTCGGCGATGCTGCCGTTGGTGATCCACATCTTTCGGCCGTTGAGGACCCAGTCCGTGCCGTCGCGCCGGGCCCTGGTCATCATCGAGCCCGGGTCGGATCCGGAGTCGGGTTCGGTCAGACCGAAGCACCCGATGGCCTCGCCGGCGGCCATACGCGGCAGCCACTCCTGCTTGTGCTCCTCCGAACCGTTCGCCCAGATCGCGTACATCGCCAGTGAGCCCTGCACGGAGACCATCGAGCGGATGCCCGAGTCGGCGGCTTCCAGTTCCAGGCAGGCCAGACCGTAGTGCACCGCGCTCGCGCCACCGCACCCGTAGCCCTCGAGGTGCATGCCGAGCACGCCGAGCCTGCCGAACTCCTTGGCGAGTTCACGTGCGGTCGGCAGATCACCGGCCTCGAACCAGTCCGCGACGTAGGGGGTCACGTGTTCCGCACAGAACTTCCGGACGGTGTCGCGGACGTCCAGTTCGTCCTCGGAGAGCTGGGAGTCCAGGCCCAGCGGGTCAATCGGGTCGAACGGAGCGAGAGTATCGCTGTTGCTCACTGAGCTTCCTCACTGCTGATGTGACGGACATCGAAACGCTGTCTCGACCAGGTGGAGACGAGAACAGCCCGAGAAGCAGACCGCAGGGGCGCGGCTGAATCGGCTGCGACCGTGTCACGGGGACGTACGGTCGACTTCACCGGCGCGGCCCGGTGTCAGCGGGCTCCGCCGTTGACGTACAGAGTCTGGCCACTGACGTACGAGGCATCGTCGCTGGCGAGGAAGGCGACCACGGCGGCAATCTCTTCCGGCTGCCCGACGCGGCGCAGCGGGGTGCGCTCGGCCGCCAGCCGCTGGTGCTCCTCGGGTACGGAGCCGACCCGCTCGGCGGTGGCGGCGGTCATGGCGGTGGCGATGTAACCGGGGGCGACCGCGTTGACGTTGACGTCGTACGGGCCCAGTTCGATGGCGAGGGTCGCGGTGAGTCCCTGGATACCGGCCTTGGCGGCGGCGTAATTGGCCTGACCGCGGTTGCCCAGAGCGGAGCGACTGCTGAGGGAGACGATCTTGCCGTAGCGCTGCTTCACCATGTACGTCTGTGCGGCCTGGGCGCAGTTGAAAGCGCTGGTGAGGTTGACGGTGAGGACAGCGTCCCAGTCGGCCTTCGGCATCTTGAAGAAGAGGTTGTCGCGGGTGATACCAGCGTTGTTGACCAAGATGTGCAGCCCGCCCAGCTCCTCGGCGATCCGTGCGAAGGCGGCCTCGACGGCATCGAGGTCGGCGACGTCGCATCCGTACGCGCGGGCGACGCCGCCCTTCTCCCGAATCTGCGCCGCGACGGTCTCGCCACTCTCGGCGGTCAGATCGACGACGGCGACGGCGGCGCCCTCCTCGGCCAGGCGCAGGGCGGTGGCCGCGCCGATGCCCCGGGCGGCTCCGGTGACGACAGCGACCTTGTCAGTGAACCTGCTCATGAACGTGTCTCCCATCGGTGATGCCTTGTGAGGGGTGGGTGTCAGCCGCGGTCGACGACCACGGCGCTGCCCTGGCCGACGCCGACGCACATGGTGGCCAGCCCGCGGCGCGCGCTGGCTGGGCGCGAGTGGGTGTGGAACGGGCAGCTCGACCGATGGGGCCGGCACCGGTGAAGGCGGGTGCGATGAGCGGCTTGTGGATCTGGCTGATGCCCTCACCGATGCGGTCAGCGACCCGCCAGGTCGCCGACCGGGCGGCGCCGAGGACGACGGCGGTGTCCTCGATCATCTTCTGGACTCGATCGTCTTCTGGAGCGACTGGTGCCCGGCGGTCGGCGTGCCGGACCGCTTGCACTCCCCCGGGTGCCGCACGGCCGCCTCCGATCCGGCCCGGACCATGTCGGCACAGCCCGCCGGGAAACGGCATCCGGCCCTTGGCCAGGTCGCGCCGATGACCTGCTCCGGTGTGAGTTCACGATGCATGGGAGTACACCTCGCGGTCGGGTGCAAGGGAGCGCGTTGAGCGGGGACGCGCCTCGGAATTAAAACTAGCGCTGGAAGTTTTTGGGACTGTAGCCCGTGTCGCGGCCGGCTGTGAAGGGGGGTCGCCCCGAACACCCACTCGAAGCTTGCACGGCCCAACCATCTCCGCCCGGCCGAGGCGGCGGCCACGGCGGAGCCTCGGCCAACAGCGTTCCGTCATCGGTTCACGACGCCGCGCACGGCGGGATCCGTTGGACGTCTCACCGCAAAGGCCCCGGCGCCGGCGGTCGGCGTCACCCCGTCCCATGGCCGGCAACCGCACACGCACCATCAACACTGTGTTCGAATGCGCGATCACGCTGATCTGACCAGCCGGCGACGAGTACACCCGGCCCCATGGGGACGATGGCGCCCCACCTGCGTGAAGATAGTGCAGTGCCTACATGAAAAGGAGGCGAGGTGCCCCGAGTCGAAGGACTCGCCCAGAAGGTGCTGCACGACCTTCACTGGGCAGGCGTCGCAGAGGAGCCAACTACCACATACACCGAGTCAAGCGCGGAAGGGTACGTGGATATTCTGGTCTCCGACAGCTCGGGTATGGGGGTCGGGTTCTCCGTCGACGGCAACGGAACGGATGCGAACATCCTCTTCCAGCTCGCCGACCGAATCCCGGACGCCTACGTCGAGCTCTGCTCCGTGGGCCTTCCACTGGTTCCTGGTAGTCACCGGCCGGCCAGGCCTCGCCTCACACAAGACGAGGTCATCTGGGAAGACCCTGATGAATCGGGCACCTGGCAATGCCGAGTCGGTGCTTACCCCGGAACAAGCACCGGCAGTTCGCCCTCCGCCTGAACTGCCCAGTGAAGGCCGACTTCGTCACACAGGCTTCCGCGAGGCTGACGAAGGAGTGCTTGTTCCCGGTCGACATGACCAGGAACAAGGACTACGGGCAGTTGCGGGCGCCGGGCGCGGCGATCCGTCGGCGCCCTACGCAGGTGGCACCCATGGCCCGCGACAAAAGCCCGGCGGCCACCGCGCGATGCTCCGAGTACGGCCAAGCGCTCGGAGTGTGCGGTGGCCGCCACCGCGGCACCCCGTTACCGCCCCGGTACGCCGTGCCCGCCTGCTTGCGGTTCGATCCGCGGCCAGCGGAGGCGGCCGTGACCTGCGTAGGTCCCCTGTCGAGTGAGGTTCTCACCCAGGCCCCGCGTGTAAGTGGAGGTCAGCAGCTGGGCAGCGCGCCGTCAACGGCACGAGATGCCGCGGGCGGGCCGGGTCAGCTGAGGGGCTTGGCGAGGACGGCTTTGCGGTGGCTGAAGGTCTCGATGGAGTAACGGCCGTGGTAGCTGCCCATACCGCTTTCGCCGACGCCACCGAACGGCAGGTCCGAGACGGTGAGATGGGCCACCGGCAGACCGATTCCGAGGCCGCCCGAGGAGGTTTCGGCCGCCAGCCGTTCCCGGGTGGTGTCCGATTCGGTGAACGCGTACAGGGCCAGCGGCTTGTCGCGGTCGTTGATGAAGGCGATGGCCTCGTCCAGCCCGGCCACCTCTACGATCGGCAGGATCGGGCCGAAGATCTCCTCTCGCATGACCGGTGCGTCCGGGGACACCTCGGCCAGCACGGTCGGAGCGATGTACTTGGCGTCCCGGTCGTACCCGCCGCCGATGACCCGCCGTCCCGAGTCGAGGAGGGCGGTCAGCCGGCCGAAGTGGCGGTCGTTGACGATGCGGCCGTATTCCGGGGACGCGGCCGGGTCGGGCCCGTACAGCGCGTCGACGGCCTTGGCCAGGGCGGTTTCCAGAGCGCGAGCGGTTCCGGGGTCGGTGATGACGTAGTCGGGCGCCACGCAGGTCTGTCCGGCGTTGAGAAACTTCCCCGCCGCCAGCCGGGCGGCAACCTTGTCCACATCGGTGCCGCGGTCCACGAACGCCGGTGACTTCCCGCCCAGTTCGAGGGTGACGGGGGTGAGATGCCTGGCGGCCGCGGCCATCACGATGCGGCCCACGGTGCCATTGCCGGTGTAGAAGATGTGGTCGAAGCGCTCTTCGAGGAGAGCGGTGGTCTCCGGGACGCCGCCTTCGACCACGGCGACCGCGTCGGTGTCGAGGTAGCGCGGCAGGAGGCGGGCCAGAACCGCGGAGGTGGCCGGGGCCAGTTCGCTGGGCTTGGCCACCACGGTGTTGCCTGCGGCCAGGGCACCGGCCATGGGCGCGAGCAGCAGCTGCGCGGGGTAGTTCCAGGGGGCGGTGATCAGGACGACGCCCAGCGGGTCGTACTGCGTCCACGCGCTCGCCTCTCCCAGATGCGCAGGGACCGGGGCGGGTTCCGGCCGGAGCCAGCCCTCGAGGTGGTCGAGGGTGTGGTCGATCTCGCGGATGACGAAGTCGATCTCGGTGCGGTACGCCTCGGAGGCGCTCTTCCCCAGATCGGCGCGGAGGGCGGCGGCTATGTCCTCACCATGCTCGGTGAGCAGCGTGCGCATCTGGTGCAGCTGACCAGTACGCCAGGTCAGAGGCTTCGTAGTGCCGGCGCGGAAGGTGGCACGCAGCCGCGCGTTGAGCTCGGCCGGCTGCTCGGGTGCGGAAGTAGTCATGATGGCCTCTCAGATGAGGTGGATGGGCGAGGACCTGTTGTCGGCGCAGCGGTCACGGCGCGGGCAGGCGCCGGTTGCCCGCGCGGCGCCGGCGCCACGGGGCGGGCCTGGGCGCCGGCACGGGGTTCAGGCGCGGTTCAGGATGCTGATGAGGGATTGGGCGAGCTGCGCGGAGGAGGCGGGGTTCTGGCCGGTGTGCAGGTTGCGGTCCGCCACGACGTGTGCGCTGAACGGGGCGGCGGCGTGGAAGTCGGCACCCAGTTCCACCAGGCGGTCCTCGAGCAGCCACTTGGCCTTGTCGGCGAAGCCGGCTGCGGTCTCCTCATCGTTGGTGAAGCCGGTCACACGGTAACCGGCGAACGGCCAGGTGCCGTCCTCGCGCCGGGCGGCGAGCAGGGCCGCGGGGGCATGGCACAGCACAGCGAGCGGTTTGCCGGAGTCCAATGCGGCGGTGAGGAGGCGACCGGAGTCGGCGTTGACGGCGAGGTCCTCCATGGGGCCGTGGCCCCCGGGATAGAGGACGGCGTCGTACGCGTCGAGGTCGGCCTCTTCGAGCTTGCCCGGGTTCTCCAGGTCGGCGCGGATGGACTCGAGGTACGTGGCGATGGCGTCGGCCTGGTCCCTGCCGCCGGTGGACTCCGGAGTGAGACTGGCGGCGTCGACCGTCGGTGTCACGCCCCCCGGTGTGGCGATGGTGACGTCGAAACCGGCTTCGCGGAACAGCCGGTGCGGTGCGGTGAGCTCCTCCGCCCAGTAGCCGGTGGGATGCTGGGTGCCGTCGGCGAGTGTCCAGTGGTCGGCGCCGGTAACGACGAACAGAACCGCGGTCATGTCTATCTCCTTCATATGGGGCGCGCAAGGGCGCACGATGGTGGCGGTGGCTTCTTGGGTGCCGGGCATGGTGCCCAGGCGAGCGGTGGCTCAGGCGACAGTGATGACGATCTTGCCGCGGGTGTGGCCCTCGCGGCTCATCCGCTGCGCGTCGGCGGCCCGCTCGAGCGGGAACGTGGCGGCCACTTCCACCCGCAGCTCCCCGCCGTGTTCAGCTCAAAATAGGTAGATTCACAATAGGTAGATGCTTGACGCACTCAAGCAATGGAACCGACCGTAGGGTCAATGGTTGAGGAAGTCAAATACTGCTATACTCGGGGCATGGCCTCCCGCCCCTCCGCTCCGCATCCAGCCCCCACCCCGCAGGGCGACACCCCTACCCCCGTCGCCCTCATGGAGCGGTTGGCACGCGCCGCCGCCGGCTACTACCGGGACCTCACCGCGGCCGCCGCGGCACAGGGGCTCACCATGACACAGGCCAAGATGCTCATCCTGCTGCGGCAGCCCCTGCCCATGCGGGCCCTCGCAGGACTGCTCACCTGCGACGCGTCCAACATCACCGGGCTCGTCGACCGACTGGAGGCGCACGGGCTGGTCTCGAGACATCTCGACCCCACCGACCGACGGATCAAGAACGTGGTCGCCACACAAGAGGGCAAGGACGTCGTCCGCCGGATCCGCGCCGATATGCGGGCCACCTCGGCGGCCCTCACCCGCCTCGACGAGGAGGGCCGCCGCAGCCTCTATGAGCTGCTGGGGCGCATGCACCCGGACGAGACGGCCTGACCGTGGCCGGGTGGCGCCGTGAATGTCATATGGTTCCAGCGGCGCAGCTGACGGGACTGTTGCCCCTCGGGCGGCAGCCCCGGCAGCCGGGCCGGCGCTCAGTCCGGGCAGTACTGCTCCCCCGTGGGCGCCACCGCGGCGACCGTCGACGGACGGCCCGGGAAGTGCTTCATGGGGCAAGGATGGCCGGGCTCGGTGGGGTACAGCTCCGGTAGCGCAGTCTGCCGGTGGCCGTTGTACACCTTCACCAACCTCAAGGCCCGGGCCGGTGGCGAGTGGGTACGAACCAGGGCGACCGCGCCCGTGGGACACCCGGGGCTGCTGCCGGGGGTTCGTTCGGTGGCGCCGGCATGGCGAGATGGTGTTGCAGATCGACATGGCGGAACTGGTGGACTGCTCCCACCTGCCGTAGTACGCCGCGTCGTTCGTGTGCGTCTGCCAGGAAGGTCGTCAGGTCGCGAGGTACGCACCGACGCAGTGCCAGATGGTGACGTGCGAGGTCGTAGTACCACCACGCGGTCTGGCTGAGTGCGGCAGCGAAGCCGATCGTCGCCCCGTACGCCAGGCCGCGGACGAGAATGTGGGCAGGGTTGAGCGCCATCCCCTCCGTGTGTGCGGTGCCGCGGGTGATGCCGTAAGAAAGTCCGCCGTTGAGTAGGTACGCGGCGCCGTAGCAGAGAAGGAACGCACTGCCCACCGCGAGCCCGACCGTGATCCACAGCTTCCGGAAGGTGCACCGGTCCTGGGCGAGGAGCGCGGCGGGACCGACGGCCGTGGCGAGGTCGGCGGGTTTGCCCCTCAGTCCGCGGGCAAGGCCGACGGCAAGGCCGTAGGCGCACACGAACGAGAGCATGTCCGCGTAGGAGTAGGCGGATTGGTCGTTGATCCGGGCCTGGATCTCGAGGACCGCCCAGTGGGTGACGCCCACGGCGGGGCCACTGACGCTGCCCACGGTGAAACCGCGCCAGTCCCAGGACCATTGCGTCCGGATCGCCGGTGCCGGATGGGGACGGCCCGCGGAGAGAGTGCTCGCCAGGGCGCCGGTGGCCCCGCCCGCCAGGCCGTACACCACCGCGTTCACCAGTGCACCGACGCTCGCGGCCGCGGGGCCGAAGACGGGCCGGAAGGAGAACCAGAGGGCACCGCCGGAGACGAGACCCACGGCGAAGCCGCGCCAGTCCCAGGACCAGCGCGGCTGGGATGCCCGGATCGCTCCGGCGCGCCGAGCCGTCAGCCTGCTGGACAGAGCGCCGACCACCCCGCCGGCGAAGCCGTACGCGAGTCCGTTCGCGATGGTGGTCATGAGCCCATGCGCATGCCCGGTGACGAGCGCGTTCGTCAATCCTTCCGCGACGCCTCCGGTAAGCCCTGCGGCAAGCCCGCAGCCGATGCCGCCCGCGATCCCGCCCGCCAGCCCCGCCACGACCGCGGCGGGCGGTCCGGTGAGCCATCCGCTGTCCAGGCCGACCACTGCGGCGATCAGCCGGCCCATCACTCCGGCGGTGAACCATGCCATGATCCCGACCGCCGCTCCGGCGGCCAGTTGGGCGGCGCGGGGCGGCAGAGCCCGGTGCAGCTGCCACCACGCCAGGTCGGTCGTTCCGCCGAGGGTGTGGGTCAAAAGTCGCGCCAGACAGGCGAGAGCGTGCCGGGCTCGCTGTGGAGACCACCGGCACGGATACCGGGGGTGCGGGCGGTAGGCCGCGGTGAGAAACGCGTCGAACAGGTGGGTCCGTACGGCCGCGCTGTCGGGGAAGCGTACGCGGTCACACAGCCGAGCCGGGTCGGGGAGCGTGGCGTCGTGCTCGCCTGGCCGCGGGTTGTACACCGTCCTGGCCAGGAAGAGCATCAGCGGTGTGTTCAGGGCCTCGGCCACGGGGGCCGGTGTGCCCAGGCGGCTGATCACCGGCTCCCAGCGGGCCGCCGCGGCGCCAGGTCCGCCCGCGTCCCTTCGCAAGTAGCCGGCGATGTCGGCGGCGGCTAGCGGCCGCAGCTCTACGGCGGCCGCGCCCACCAGCCGGATCGGTACTCCGGTGGCCGGGGTGAGCGTGTCGCGGTATTCCGCCACGCGGCTGGACAGCACGAGCGCCTGGCCGGGCGGAAGAGAGGTGTTGATCACGGCGAGTGCCTGGCCGCGTAACGATTGGGGGATCTCGTCAAAACCGTCCAGGATCGGCAGGATCAGTCCGCGCTCCAGCAGTGTCCGGGCATGGCTTGACTGGTCCGCGTGGGATGCCCCGGCGGGGCTGCCCAGGCCCGCGTAGTCCCGAGCGAGCCGTTCCGCCATCCAGGCGTCAAGGGGCTGCTCGGTGGGGTTCCAGGATGCCAGCGGGAACAGAACGGGGACCGCGCCGCCCTCCGCACGCTCCCCGATCAGGGCCAGCAGCAGGCGGATGAGCAGCACCGTCTTACCGGTTCCCGGTGGACCGAGGATCAGGAGCCGGCGGGTGGGCGTACGGCGCAGGAACACATCGGCGATCTGTCCGCCCGCCCCCGCCAGCCCGGCCGGGTCGGCCGCCCAGCCGGAGGGGTCGCAGGACCGTCCCGACGGCCACTGCGAGGCCATCTCCCGCAGCAGCGGCCAGGGTTCGGCCAGATCCGCGTGGGCGGCGTGCCAGGAAACCGGCAGCGGATAGGGGTCACTGATGCGCCGTACCCTAGCCTCGGCCTCCCACTGTCCACGCACCGCGACCGCCAACTGATCGGCGATGTACGGCGGTTCCCGGTCTGCTTCGCCGTCGGCATGGTCGGAACGGAAGGCCGCCCAGGACAGATACAGGCTCCCCAGAGACGGAAGGAGAGCCGTGACAATCCCAGCCGGCTGGAGATCGAAGCGGTGCGCCACCCATACGGCGGCGGCCGCCCCGCCTACTGCCAGGAGGATGAAGATGACACCGTCCCGCCGAGTCCGCCCGCTCATGCCCATGGCGGCATTGTCCGGTCGGGGTCAGGGGCGCATACGCGAAACGAGCCTTGCGCCCCACGTGGGGGTGACGGCCGGCCTGCTGGGCCCGTAGCTCCCGGGAGATCATTTTCCGTGCTTTTTCCCGGGATGGTGCTTGGGCTTTGGTTTCTGCTTGGGCGGCTTGTGGTGTTCAGGTTGTCCGGTTGCGGGGCTTTCGGGGTGTGGGGCTGTCGAATCCTGGGGTTTGACGTCAGGGGCTGGACCCGACGGGGTCAGGGGGCTGTGAGCCCGCGGGGGGGAGCCGGAGGGCGGTGCGGTCGGTTGGGGATGCGTCTTCGGAGCGCTCTCCGCTTCCGTGGTGGTCGGCGGCTGGGCGGTCGAGGTGGCCCGGTCGCCCCTGGTGGGCCGGTCGCCCCTGGTGGGCCGGTCGGCGCTGGTGGGCCGGTCGGCGCTGGTGTCACCGTGGTCGGTGGAGAGGGCCAGGGTCGCCCCCAGGACCGCCGTGAGGACTGCCGCGGCCGGGACCAGCACCCTGCGACGGGCGCGGCCGGGGCCTTGGCCACGCTGTGGCGGGGTGCCCGGCTTGGCCGTCGGCCGGGCGGGGGCCGGCCTGTTGGGTGTCAGCGCGGGCGAGAGGCTCCGGCCTCCCGGGGCCGTTTGCTGTCCGGTAAGCGGTCCGGTGTCCCGTCCGTCCATGCTCTCAACGGTGAGGGCGGTGCCGGGGTCGGCGAATCCTGCCGCAGGTGGTACGGGGCCCGGACCACGACCGAGGGCGTACAGCGCTTGGGCGCACCGGCCGGCGTTGGGACGTGCCTCCGGGTCGAGTGCTGTCATGGCACCCAGGAGGCGGGCCAGGCCCGGGGGCACCGAGGAGGGAATTTCGGGCTGTCGGTGAAGGCGAGCGATGGCGGCTTCCCATGGGGTTCCGTCGTATTCCAGTTGCCCCTTCAGACATTCCAGCAGCACCAGGCCGAGCGCGTAGACGTCGGCGGACGGCCCTGTGCCCTCGCCCCGGACCTGCTCCGGTGCCAGATACGCCGCGGTGCCTATCAGCGCTCCGGAGTCGGTGTGCCGGGTCGCGCCGATCATCCGCGAGATGCCGAAATCAGCCAGATGTGGGTTGCCCTCGGCGTCCAGCAGGACATTCGAGGGCCTGACGTCACGGTGCACGATTCCGGCGGTGTGCACATGGGAGAGAGCGGACGCGAGAGCGGCGCCGAGCTCGGCGACGTGCTCGGACGTCATGACCCCCGTCGATATGCGCTGGCCCAGAGTGGGGCCCTTGACCAGTTCCATGACCAGGTAGGCACGCTCTTTGTGCCGTCCCGCGTCGTAGACCGTGACCAGTCCCGGGTGCCGCATGCGCGCCAGAAGGACGGCTTCGTCGGCAAAGCGCTCTTCCATCTCCGCGTCGGAGCCGGGCCGGAAAATCTTGACGGCCACCGGTCGCCTGAGGCGAAGATCCACCCCTTGGTACACGTCGGCGACGCCTCCTGTACCGATTTTGGCGTCCAACCGGTATCGTCCGCCCACGACGTCGGCGGACACGCGGAGTGCCGACGGCACGATTGATCGGTGCGCCCTCATCTGGTCTCCGTTACTGTCACTACGAGCAGGTCCGAGCATCGACAATGCTTCGCGCCGTGTACCCACTTCGGCCCCGCACATCCACCCGAACCGGCCTCTGGTGCGGTGACCACATACGTTCACCGGACTCGGTGCCAGGGTTGTGGCATGACGTACACGGTGCTGATGTACGCCGATCCCGCAGCGACCGAAGCGATGTCTGCCGCAGAGCGCGCCGAGGTGTTCCGAGACACGAAGCGCAGCCCCTGGCCTCATCCGCGACAGGCTCTCGACTGACGGCCGTCGTCGACGCCGCGTTGGTCGACAAACCCGGCATAGAGATCACGACAGCCGCAGAACTGGCCGACGCGCTGGAGATGGCGGTCTGAGGGGCGCCCTGTCGGCGTCTCCACGAACGTCCATGGCTTGGCCGGGGCGGGCAGTGAGCGCGCTGTGCCGGGTGCCGGCGCCGGGGCCGGGGCCGGGGTCGACCGCACGGGCGTGATCCGCGTCGAGGATGCGCGTCGAGGATGCGCGACCACAGCAGATGACCGGCGTCCGAGGCCAGGGTGTCGGCGCGGCGGCCCTCACCATCCAGGGCCAGGAAGCCGACTCCCGGGATCCAGAAGTCGCCATGGAACCGCTCACGCAGCTGGGGGCGGCGGCGCCCTCGAGCTGTACCGCGGCGCAGGGCGTCGTAGGTGTAACCCCTGGGCCACGGCGATGGCGCCGGCGGAATGGGTCAGGAGGCGGCGTGGTGCCCGCCGGCGGATGGCTTCCCGGCGTCCTCCGCACGGTGGGCCTCGTCCTCGACGAGCAGGGAGAGCAGAGAGGCCACAGTGAGCCCGGCTTCGGCCGGGTGGCGCAGGACCTTCCCCGGCTCGATGCGATACGTGTTCGTGCGTCCCTCACGTGTGTGAGACAGGTAGCCGTCCTGCTCCAGGTCGGAAATGATCTTTTGGACGGCACGCTCCGTGAGCCTGCAGTGCGCGGCGATATCGCGAATGCGCACGTTCGGGTCATCGGCGATGGCAGCCAGCACGCGGGCGTGGTTGGTCAGGAACGTCCATCCAGTGTGCGGTTCAGGCACTCCGTCCATGGCTAGATGATATTGCCACAGACGCACGTACGTGAAAACATGAACCAGAGTTCGTGTAAATCTAGTCGTGTTACGTGCGCGGGGTCACCTTGGAAGGGGAGGCAGACAGGTGGGCACAGGAGAGGCCGCCACGCCGGAGTCCGGACATGGACCCCGGACGACGCCCAGGGATGCCGCCTCCGCGGGATCAGACGACTCGACCGCCCGACGCCAGCGGCAGACCTTCGTGACCGAGAGCTATCCGGAGGGGGCCCGGGTGGTGGTCGTGGTCCGTGGCGAATTGGACTACGACGCCATTGCCCCCCTGACGTACACCCTGCGGAACGCCCTCCACCGTTCTGTCCGAGGTGTTGATGTGGACCTGAGAGCGGTGAGGTTCTGGGACTGCTCAGCCCTCAATGTGCTGCTGCGCCTGCGTCAAGAGGCGCTGGCGGACGGCAGGACCGTCGCCATTCGCTCCCCCAGCCCCATAGTCAAGCGAGTGCTCGCGCTGACCGGCACATCGCCGCTGTTCGCCCATTCCAGAGGCGAAGCGGAGACACATCAGGAGATGTGACAGCAGCTGATGCCGACTGTTCGATATTCCTGGTGGGCGAGGGCGTGGTGCACGCCGCCGACGACGTGGCCGGGATCCGCTACTGTGCGGGCGCCACGGCCGACGGCGGCAACACCTACAACGTGGTGGACGTCGCCCTGGCCCGAGGCGTGGCCGCCCCCGACGCGTCGCTGGAGCGGAACCTCCACACCACATCCTCGTGTGGACTGTGTGGCAAGGCCGGCCTGGACGCGGTACGCACCTCGGCGGCGTGGTCGGTTGCCGAGGACCGGCTGCGCATCGGACCGGAGGTACTGGCGGCCCTCCCCGACCGGCTGCGGGCGGCCCAGCGGGTGTTCGACAGCACCGGCGGTCTGCACGCCGCCGGGTATGTGCTGCTGACCGGGGCCGTGCAGGTGCGCCAGGTGCTGGACGAGCTGTCCGCCGAGGCCCGGTTACGGCCGTCACCCCGGGTCGAGAGCGATTCAGTGGCCGCACTGTTCGCCCACGTCAGGACCGGCCGGTGGGCGGGCATGGTGCCGCACACCTGGCCGCACGTCTTCGGCATCCCGCACGGCATGCGGGCGGTGCCACTGGTCGAGCCCGCCCGGACGGGGCGGCCGGACCGGTGATCACCGCCCGGGAGCCGGGATCGGTCATGGCCCGCGCCCTGACCAAGATCGCACGGCACACCGAGGTCGCCGCCGCCCTGGAACGCCTCCCCGGGGATCCCGGGCCTCAGTGAATACCGGGTTGGATTCCGAGGTGGCGCAGTGCGGATGTTGCCGCTCCGGCGCCGCACATGCCGTGGGCTCCGGGGCCGGGCGGGGTGGCAGCCGAGCACAGGAACACTCCGGGCAGGCCGGTGCCGTACGGGTCGAGCGCGGGGCGGGCGCCGAGGAGGAGTTGGGCGATGGTCTTGGCTCCGGTGAGAATGTCGCCGCCGGCGAAGTTGGGGTTGGCCGCGGCGAAGTCGGCGGGCCGGGTGACCTGCCGGCCCACGATGCGTTCGCGAACGCCGGGGGCGAATCGCTCGATCTGCTCGAGGATCACTTCGGTGGCGTCTCCGTCGTAACCGTGCGGAACGTGGGCGTAGGCCCAGACGGGGTGTACGTCGCCGACCGACCGAGAGGGATCTGCCAGGTACTGCTGGCCGACCAGGACGAAGGGACGCCCGGGCATCCGTCCGGCCGCCACGTCTTTCTCCGCTTGAGCTACTTCGGCGAGCGGGCCGCCGAGGTGCACGGTGGCGGCACGTCGTGCGTGCTCGTTCGTCCAGGGCACGCCGCCCTCGACGGCAAGATCGATCTTGAACGCGCCGGGACCGCGGCGGAAGCGTTGGTAGGCGGCCCGCACACGGGCCGGCAGCCGGTCGCCGTAGATGGCGGCGACCTGGCCGGGGTCGAGGTCGAGGAGGGTCACGTCGGCGGGCGGGATCTGCGTGCAGCTGGTGATGCGCACGCCGGTGTGGATCGTGCCGCCGTGCTTGCGCAGCACGTTCTCCATGCTGCGGGCGATGGACTGTGAGCCGCCTTCGGCGACGGCCCATCCGGCGGCGTGGCCGGCGGTGAGGATGCCGAGTCCGACTGCCGAGCCGAGCGGGTGGGACAGCGGGCGGAATGCGTGCGTCGCGACGCCGGCCCACAGGGCTTGTGCCTGGGGGGTTGTGAAAAGGCGTGCGAGGACGGTGGCGGGCAGTACGGTCGGCAGACCGAAGCGCGCGAGCAGAATCGGGTGCGTTGGGATCCGCAGCAGGGGGCCCATCACGTCTTGGGCGAGCGCGTCCCAGTGGCGCACCGACGGCTCGATGAGTGCCCGGTAGCGGTTGCCGTCGGCTCCGAGCATGCGGGCGGTGTCCTCGACGGAGCGCAGGAGTACCCCGGCACTCCCGTCGTCCAGCGGGTGCACGCAGTCGATGTCCGCCAGCCGCCAGCGCAGCCCGTGACGCTCCAGGTCCAGAGAGCGAAGCGCCGGTGAGGTTACGGCCATGGGGTGGATGGCCGAGCAGTGGTCATGCAGCAGTCCGGGCAGGATGGCCTCGTGGCTGCGGGTGCCGCCGCCGACCTCGTCGGCGGCTTCCAGGAGGGTGACCTGCAGGCCGGCTGTGGCGAGCAGGGCCGCGGCGGCGAGCCCGTTGGGCCCGCCGCCGACGATGGCCGCGGACGTCATGACGCCGTGTCCAGGGGCGGCACGCCCGCGACGGAGCCATCGGCTTCCGCGGACCGCGCTTCGTTGGGCGTCGGCCGGAGCGGATGCGCAGACTGGACGCCGTAGACGGGGTAGTTGGGGCCGTCGGTGGGCCAGGGCTGCCGGGTCAGCATGTCGTGCACCTTGACGTGGCCGCGTTCGAGCAGGCCGAGGGCGGCGTCGTGGATCTCGTACGCCTGAGTCTGACGGTGGATGGGCTGGCCCTCCAGACAGATCACCCGGACGTCGCCGGGAGCGAAGCCGCACCGGGCCTGGACGGCGCGCAGCAGCTGGTCGTTGTGGAGGTGGCCCTCGCCGAAGTTCCAGCCGATCGCGAATCCGGCGATCAGTTCCCCGTCTACCACAACGACGTCGTCCTGGCCGGCGGTGACGCGGTCTATGAGTCCGTTGTGGGCGCGGCCGTGGGAGTGCATGGATCGCCAGCTCTGCGCCTTGCCGGCCATGAGCAGAGCGGTGTCAGCGTCGTAGAGGGCCTCCAGCTGGTGGGTGGGAAGCCGGCACGCCGCGGTCAGACCTCCTTCCAGGCGCGCCAGAGCATCGCCCGTGAACACCCAGGCGCTGGTGGCCCAGTTGCCCGCGTAGTAGCGCATCGCGGGCAGGAAAGACACGAGGTCGGGCCGTACGTTGCCGAGGATGGGCAGGAGCAGCAGGCTCGGCAGGATCACGGCGAGCAGCCAGGGCGATCGCAGGTCCCAGATCGTCAGGTCGCCGTGGGCACCGAAGAGGTAGAAGAGCGAGAAGATGAAGAAGAGATTCCATTCCAGTGGCACGCCCATGGGTACGGTCGAGAGGATATGGAGGTGGAAGACCGTCATGTAGAGCAGGGCCGCCCACGTCCACCAGCCGCCGTCGCCGAAGAACACCAGGTAGAGCGGGACGCCGTACTCGGTGGCGGTACCGACATGGGCGAGCACGAACGGCAGACGTGAGGGGCGCAGGTCGCGGGGGTAGTCGCGATAGAAGACCCGCTTGAGGCGGCCGGAGGGGATCAGCGGTGCGTTGCTCATCATGGTCGCCACCACGAACGGGAAGTGGTGGTTGAGCTTGGAGGTCGCCGCCCCCCACCACAGCGCCAGCATGACGAGCTGGAAGCCGATGAACATGTCGCCATAGGGGAAGAAGAAGATCAGCAGCGACAGCCAGTACTGCTCGCCACGCGCCCCGAGGAAGGCGGTCTTGTCCCGCAGGCCCAGCACCGCCAGACACGCGATGAGCGGCACGGCCGCCGGCGGATCGAGCAGGCCGACGTCACCGAAGCCTTCGATTCGGCTTCCGTCACCTGGCCGGCTCAGCAGCCACACACCCGAGGCGAGAACAGCGGCGTACAGCAGGACATCGACACCGGTACGGCGGTCACCGCGCGTCAGCGGTACCTTGTCCGGCCAGGGAGGGAGCCGGATTGTCCCCGGCCGAAGCCAGTACAGGATCGATGCGATCGGCGGGTTGAAGCGGGACGAGAGCGGGCCGGATCCGCAGCCCAGGCCGACCACCTCCCACAGGAGCGTGAAGACGATCAGCTTCTGGTAGACGATCGGTTCGGACCACCAGGAGGCGGCCTCGGCGACCGGTCCCAGCCCCGGGGTCAGCGAGATCACGAGCGCCGCGCCCCCGGCATAGAGCAGGCATTTGGCGACGTAGAACAGGTACACCGCGTAGGGGCTGCCGAAGCCGTGCTCGACCCAGTGCCGGGTGAGCAGCTTCAGGCGCTCCTGGCGCGGCAGGGTACGGAATGTGTCGGCGTCGACCGGCGGCAGCTGGGGTTTCATGAAGCCCATGACGATTACACCTTTGCGTCTCGTTGGGGCCGTGCCGAGGCTCAGTGGGCGGGCATGAGCGCCTGGCGGCGCAGCATGGGCTTGTCGATCTTGCCGACGGGGTTCTTCAGGACCTCGGGGACGATGAAGACCTCGGCAGGCTGCTTGTAGGGGGCGAGTCGCGCCGTGAGGAACGCGGTGATGCCGGCCGGGGAGGTCTCTGCGCCGTCCCGCACGGACACGAAGGCCACCGGCACTTCACCCAGCACGTCGTCGGGGCGTCCTACCACGGCGGCCTCGAGAACGGCCGGGTGGTCGTGCAGGACGGTCTCGATCTCCTTGGGGTAGATGTTCTCCCCGCCTCGGATGATCATGTCTTTCACGCGGTCGACGAGGACCAGATAGCCGTCTTCGTCGAGCCGGCCCAAGTCGCCGGTGTGCAGCCAGCCGTCCCGGATGGTTTTGGCGGTCTCCTCCGGCCTGCCCAGGTAGCCGCGCATCACGGTCGGGCCGCAGATGACAACCTCCCCGACGCCGCCGTCGGTGATCAGCCGACCGTCCTCACCCATGATCGCCACGGTCTGGTTGGGCAGCGGCAGCCCGACCGTGCCGGGCTTGCGCAAGCCGTCCAGCGGGTTGGACGTCGAAGCGCAGGTCGCCTCGGAGAGCCCGTATCCCTCAATCAGCTGCACGCCGAACCGCTGCTCCACCACGTCGATGAGCTGCGGAGGCATGGGAGCCGCGCCGCAGACGACGAAGCGGAGCGAGGAGGTGTCCGGCTGCACCTCGGGGGGCAGGTTCGCCAGCATCGCGTAGATCGCCGGGACACCCGAGAAACAGGTGGGGCGGGCCTTTTCCAATGCCGTGAAGAAGCCTTTGGCGCTGAAGCGTCCCACGATGGTGGCCCGGCCGCCCGCACGCAGCGGCGACAGGATGCCGACGACGATGCCGTTGACGTGGAACAGCGGCAGGATGACGAGGCTGTGCTCGGCCTCGGTCAGCTTCATCGACTCGACCATGGCGGCGGTCATCGCGTCAATGTTGCGATGGAGCAGCGCGACGCCCTTGGGGCGTCCGGTGGTGCCGCTGGTGTAGATCACCAGGGCGAGATCGTCTCCCCCGGTGTCCGGATCAGCGGGCAGCTCGGGCAGGGCGGCCACCTGTGGAGCCGGTCCGGCCAGTTCCGCCGGCGTCAGGACGGTGACGGACTCGGGGACGGCCTCGGAGACACCGGTTGGCGGTTCCTCCGCGACGAGCATCTTGGCTCGGGCATCCTCAAGCTGGTAGCGCGTCTCCGCCGCGGTCAGCGCCGGGTTGACCGGGGTGAGCGCGGCTCCCAGCCGCCAGGCGGCGAACAGGGCCACCACCAGTTCGACCCTGTTGGGGAGCTTGGCCGCGACGATGTCTCCCGGGCCAAGTCCCTGGCCGGCGAAGTGGCGGGCATACCGATCGATCAGGTCCGCGAAGGCGGCATTCGACAGGCTGCCGTGCGCCTCGTCGGCGACGGCCGGCGCGTCAGGGGCCTGTTCGCGGCGCACAGCAGGCAGGCAACTCAAGTTCATGCGGGCTTGCACCTCAGAGGTGAGTCGATGGATGAATCCAGGCGAACGTAGGGCCCGCCGCGTCACGGCGACGACGGGTGCGCGTCACAAGATGTGCGCCGCCTTTCGTATCGCGGGCACAAACGCGGGCGAGAGGTCGGCGGCGTAAAGTCCGTGCATGCCGTGCATGCCGACAGAACACTCGTTGGCCCTCGACCACGGCGCTGCCATGCGTTCCCTGCTCGCTGCCCTGGCATACGCCCGTGTGCCGGCCCAGCGCGACGTTCCTCTTCGTCGACCAGATCCGCGAGCAGGTCGGGCGCGCCTGTGAACAAGGGCGCGAACGGTGGGAACGTATCCGGGGCCTTCCCCTCACTCTTGGACGCGATCCAAATGGCGGCCTCCCGGTCAGACGCCGACACTGAGGGGCAGCAGCACCTGAGGACAGGTGAGCCATGAGCACCATCGACGAGACGATTGAGGTCGCGGTCCCGGTACGTACCGCCTACAACCAGTGGACCCAGTTCAAGAGCTTTCCGCGGTTCATGTACGCGGTGAAGAGGGTCGAGCAGGTCAGACCCACTATCACCCATTGGGTTATCGGGTTCGGCCCGGTGCGTCGCGAGTTCGAGGCGGAAATCGTGGAGCAGCGGCCGGACTCCTTTCTCGCCTGGCGGAGCCTGGATCGGCGCCCCTCCCACTGGGGTGAGGTGTCGTTCCGCTCCATGGCACCGGACCGTGCCGCGGTCACCATGCGCATGGAGCTCAGGCCGCGCGGAGTCGCAGCCTTCCTCACGGCCGCTTCCTCGGGTCTCACGCGCCGTGTGGTCCGAAACGAACTCGGGCACTTCAAAGAGTTCATCGAGGGCCTGGGGGAAGAGAGCGGGGCCTGGCGCGGGGCCATCCACAACGGACACGTACAGCCCGCGGAAGCGGAACCGCCAAGGAGCCGGGTTGCTCGCTGGCCCGTCGGCTGACCCGCGTACGAGAGAGCGAGACTCACCTGATGAAGAAGGCGCCGAGGCAAGAGCCCAAGGAACGGCTTTCCGTGACTCCGCCCAAGAAGTGGGCGGCGGGAGTGCCCGCGGTGACACACGCGCTGGAGTACTCCCTCGACGAGACGACGGCCCGGCGAACGGCAACGACGCTGCTGACCATGAACCAGGTGAACGGCATCGACTGCCCCGGCTGCGCCTGGGCCGACCCCGCCCCCGGCCATAGGCACCGCAACGAGTACTGCGAGAACGGCGCCAAACACATCAACGACGAGGCGACAGCGCGGCGCGTCACCGCCGACTTCTTCCGCACGCATGCGGTCTCCGAGCTGGGCCGGTGTTCCGACCTGTGGCTGAACCAGCAGGGCCGGCTCACCGAACCGATGGTCAAGCGGCCGGATTCGGATCATTACGAGCCGATCAGCTGGCATGACGCCCTGGATCTGCTCGCCGCGGAATTGAAGTCGCTGGACTCCCCCGACGAGGCGGTCTTCTACACCTCGGGCCGGGCCAGCAACGAGTCCGCTTTCGTCCTGCAGCTCTTCGCCAGGGCTTTCGGCACCAACAACTTGCCCGACTGCAGCAATCTGTGCCATGAATCCAGCGGCTTCGCCCTGTACGAGACCTTGGGCACGGGCAAAGGCACGGTGAGCCTGGATGACGTGCACCACGCCGACCTGATCTTCCTGGTGGGGCAGAATCCCGGAAGCAACCATCCGCGCCAGCTCTCCGCGCTGGAGCAGGCCAAACGCAACGGCGGCCGCATCATCGCGGTGAACGCCCTGCCGGAAGCCGGCCTGCTGCGGTTCAAGAACCCGCAGCAGGCACGCGGGGTGATCGGACGCGGTACCCAGATCGCCGATCGGTTCCTCCATATCCGTTGCGGCGGCGACCTGGCGCTGTTCCAGGGCCTGAACCGGCTGCTGCTGGAGGCGGAGGACGCCCGGCCAGGCACCGTACTCGACCACGACTTCATCCGCTCCAGTACCAGCGGCTTCGAGGAGTTCACCCAGCACGTCCGCACCATCGCCTGGGACGACATCCTCACCGCGACCGGACTGACCCGCCAGGAGATCGAGGAGGTCCGGGACGATGTCCTGCGCAGCAAGCGCATCATCGTCTGCTGGGCCATGGGGGTGACGCAGCAGAGGCATGGCGTCCCCACCGTCAGGGAGATGGTGAACTTCCTGTTGCTGCGCGGAAACCTCGGCAGGGCCGGAGCCGGGGCCTGCCCGGTGCGGGGGCACAGCAACGTGCAGGGCGACCGCACGATGGGCGTCTGGGAGCAAATGCCGGACTCCTTCCTGGACGCGCTGCGGCAAGAGTTCGGCTTCGATCCGCCTCGTGCCCACGGGCTGGACTCGGTGAACTCGATCAGGGCCATGCGCGAGGGCCGGATCAAGGTCTTCCTCTCACTCGCGGGCAACTTCGTCCGGGCCGCTCCGGACAGTGAGGTCACCGAGGAGGCCATGCGGCGATGCCGCCTCACCGCGCAGATCTCCACCAAGCTCAACAGGTCGCACACGGTCTGCGGCCGGACCGCACTCATCCTGCCGACCCTGGGCCGCACCGAACGGGACATCCAGTCCAGCGGCGAGCAGTTCGTCACCGTGGAGAACTCGATGAGCGAGGTGCACACCTCCTATGGGCGCCTGGAGCCGGCCTCCAGGCTGCTGCTCAGCGAAGTCGCCATCCTGTGCCGGCTCGCGCGCCACACCCTCGACGGCAAGGCCGGCATCCCGTGGCATCGGTTCGAGGCCGACTACGGGGCGATCCGTCACCGCATCGCCCACGTCGTTCCGGGGTTCCACGACTTCAACCGGCGGGTGGCCCGCCCCGGTGGCATCAGGCTGCCGAACCCGGTCAACGAGGGGGTCTTCGCCACCTCCGTCGGCAAGGCCCTGTTCACCTGCAACGCCTGGGACATGTTGCAAGCCCCCGAAGGGCACCTGGTGCTGCAGACCCTGCGCTCCCACGACCAGTGGAACACCATTCCCTACACGGAGAACGACCGCTACCGGGGCATCCACGGGCGCCGCAGAGTGGTGCTGGTCAACCCGACGGACCTGAACGAACTCGGTCTGGCCAAAGGACAGTTCGTCGACCTGGTGGGAGTGTGGACCGACGATGTGGAGCGCCGCGCGGAGGACTTCGAGGTGGTCCCGTATCCGACCACACGCGGCTGCGCCGCCACGTACTACCCGGAGACCAACGTCCTGGTGCCGCTCGACAGCGTGGCCGAGATCAGCAACCAACCGACGTCAAAGGGGATCGTGGTCCGGCTGGAGCCCACAAGCTCCCGGCCGAGCGTTTCCCTGCCATGAGGGATCGGGCACACACACGTCGTCTCCGTCGGAGCCCCGGCCGGCCGCGCCGGGGATCCGTCACCCGCTAAGGGAGGCGCCCGGCTCCGGGGCCGTCAATCTCGCTCTCCATGACTTTCTTCCTGTGCCTCGACATTGGTGGTGAGGGCGTCACCCGCCGTTGTCGTCGAGGCGATGGAAGGTCACCACGCCGGCCTGCTTCGCTTCCCCGTCCACGGTCGTCCAGGCGACCCGCTCGTCGGGGATCTGCTCGGTGATCTTCGCGTCGAACTCCCGCTGGACGCCGTCGATCTTCGTCACCCAGTGGGTGAGGGTGTCGGTGCGCTGCTCGACGCGCTCCACGCCCTCCATGAACTCGGGGAAGGTCTCGAACTGGGTCCACTGGTTGTAGGTCGTGCGGACCGGGACGTTGACCTCGATGGACTCCTCCACCTGCGACGTGCGGCGCTCTCCTTCGTCTTCGGTTCGTTGCGGGTCCACAGTGAACGGGTCCGGTCGGGGCAGCCGGTCAGCCCACGGACACGGGACGGGCGGCCCGCCTGCCGCGTCAGGGTCCGATCGGCTTCACGCAGTCCCGCCGGCGACCCTATGAACGGCAAGTATCCGAATGTCACCGGCCTACACCCAAGATCACCGATCTGAGCCCCCGTCATACGCCATGAGGGCAAGCCGTCTTGCGCCGCGCCCACATGCCGTCGTCGGCCAGCGGTGCCGCGGCGATGTCCCGGAGGCGCTTCGGCGGAGCGTTACCCCCGACGGGGTGCACGGCCGCCCGGCTTCTCCGATTCCAGGACCGTCATGACCACATCGCGGTGGAAGCCGCGGATGTGTTCCTCCACGAGATCGCCGGCCCGCTCGGGCTGCCGCTCGACGATGGCGTCGTAGATGGCGTGGTGTTCCGCCCGCAGCCGCGCGGCCACCGCTTCCCAGTCGGAAATCTTGTGGAACGCCGTGAGCAGGGTGAGCCGCACGGCATTGCGGACGGCGATCGTCATGTCGGCCATCAGCCGGTTGCCACCCGCCTCGGCGATGGCGACGTGGAACTCGGTGTCGTGGTCGTTGAACTGCTCGCGGGGCATTCCGGCCTCGTCCATGCGGACGAGCGGAGCCCGCATGCGGGCGAGATCGTCCTCGGTGGCGCGTTCGGCGGCGAGCCGAGCACTCGACCGCTCCAGCGTGGCCCGGGCCTCGATGACATCCATGAGCGGGAAGTTCGCCAGTGCCATGTGGAAACGCAGCAGCTGGCTGAGGCCATCGCTCGGCATGGCGGCGATCACGCTGCCGGAGGCAGGCCCCGTGCCCACCCGGGACCTGAGTACGCCTTGTGCTTCCAGGACGCGCAGGGCCTCGCGGACGGCGGCCCGGCTCACTCCCAGGAGTTCGACGAGCTCGCGTTCCGGTGGCAGCCGGTCACCGACGCGCAGGTTGCCCGCCAGAATCTGCTCCTCGATCCGGGCGAGGACGAGCTCGAAGGTCCTGGAGCGCGGCACCGGCTCCCAGGCTGCGGTCATATCAGCCATGGCGGCCCTTTCCCCCTGCATCGGTTGCATCACCAGGCGTGATGACGATCTTCCCTCTCCCATCTGATCCTACTCTTTAGGAGACCGACCTTTGGTCTGACCATAGAAAATTCTGGCGTCGACCCCTGGACAGCCGATCGCCACCGTGCCTAGCGTGGAAGAAACCAAGGCATGGTCTGACCAAACACACACTGAGGGTCCCATGTATCTTCCCGATCTCTCTCCCGTCGCCGACAGCCTCGCGCTCTCATCGCTCGTCGCCGCCCTGCCGCTCTTCACTCTCTTCCTCCTGCTCGGCGGGGTGCGGCTGAAGGCCCACTGGGCCGGTCTCGCCTCCCTGGCCGTGGCCATCGTCATCGCCGTGGCGGCGTACGGGATGCCCACGCGTCTCGCGTTGCTGTCCGCGAGCCAGGGAGCGGCCTTCGGCCTCTTCCCGATCATGTGGATCGTTGTCACCGCCATCTGGATCTATCAACTGACGGTGGTCAGCGGCCGTTTCGAGGATCTGCGCCGGGCTTTCGGCCTGATCAGCGATGACCCACGGATCCAGGCAATGATCATCGCCTTCTGCTTCGGCGGCCTGCTCGAGGCGCTGGCAGGGTTCGGCGCCCCGGTGGCGATCACTGGCGTCATGCTCATGGCGCTGGGCTTCGCCCCCATGCGGGCGGCGATCACCGTGCTGGTGGCCAATACCGCCCCCGTCGCGTTCGGCGCGATCGCGATCCCGATCATCACTGCCGGGGACCTCACCAAGATCCCGTACACCGAGATCGGTGCCTATGTCGGCCGTCAGACCCCCCTGCTCGCGCTCTTCGTGCCGCTTCTGCTGAGCGCGCTCGTCGACGGCCGCCGCGGGATGCGCCAGACCTGGCCGGCCGCCCTCGTGTGCGGCGTGGTCTTCGCGCTGGCCCAGTTCAGCAGCGCCAACTACATCTCCGTGGAGCTCACCGACATCATCGCCTCCCTTGCGGGCCTGGCCGCGCTGGTGCTCTTCCTGCGCGTGTGGCAGCCACAGGGCGGTGAGCAGTCCAGAGCCGATCTGAGGGCAGAGGCCCAGGCCGAGCGCCTGGCGAGTGAGAGCGGCTCCGGACAGACCGGCGCACCCAGGGCCGGAAGGGGTGGCGGGTCCTCGGACACATCCGCCCCCGTCGGCACGGCAACGCGTGCGCGCCCGGCCCCACAGGGTGCGGCGGGCAGCGGCAGCCGCGTGCTCATGGCCTTTCTGCCCTACCTCATCGTGATCGCGGTCTTCTCCATGGCGAAGCTGTGGACGCCCGTCAAGGAGTTCCTCACGAAGACGGACCTCAAGGTCGGCTGGCCCGGGCTCGACGGACAGGTGCTCACCGCGGCGGGCAAGGCGTCGGCCACCACCGTCTACACCTTCCCGTGGCTCTCCTCTCCCGGCACGCTGCTCCTGCTGTCCGGGCTGATCGTGGCCGCCGTATACCGGGTCGGCCCAGCGGTCACCGCCCGCGAGTTCGCGGCAACGGTGCACAAGCTGCGCTGGGCGCTGCTCACGGTCGCCTCCGTCCTCGCCCTCGCCTATGTGATGAACCTGTCGGGACAGACCATCACCGTCGGCACATGGATCGCCGGCACGGGTGCCGCGTTCGCCTTCCTCTCACCGACCCTGGGCTGGCTGGGAACGGCGGTCACCGGTTCCGACACCTCGGCCAACGCCCTGTTCGCCACCCTCCAGCAGACCGCCGCGAACAAGGCCGGGCTGGACCCGACGCTGCTCGTCGCGGCCAACACCTCCGGTGGCGTCGTCGGCAAGATGATCAGCCCGCAGAACCTCACGATCGCCGCCACCGCGGTCGGCCTCGTCGGCCGGGAGTCGACGCTCTTCCGGGGAGCGATCAAGTGGAGTCTGCTGCTCCTGCTGGCCCTGAGCGTGCTGGTCTTCCTCCAGTCCAACGTCCTCGCCTGGATGCTCCCGTGAACGCCACCGCGCCGTCGCCGCGCTCCCCAGAAGCCATGCGCGTCGCCTTGTTCATCACCTGCTTCAACGACAGTTTGTTCCCGGAGACCGGCCGGGCCACGGTGCGGCTGCTGGAGCGGCTGGGCTGCCGGGTGGAGTTCCCCCTGGCACAGACCTGCTGCGGCCAGATGCACTTCAACACCGGTTACCAGCGCGAATGCGTGCCCCTGGTACGACACTTCACCGAGGTCTTCGCCGGTTACGACGCCGTCGTGACCCCTTCCGGGTCGTGCGCCGGGATGGTGCGCGACCACCACGGACGGGTGGCGCGGGTGGCGGGCGACCCGCGGCTGTCCTCCGCCGTGGCGGACATGCCGCCGGTCTACGAGCTGTCGGAGTTCCTCGTCGACGCCCTGGGCGTCACCGACGTCGGGGCCTACTTCCCGCACCGGGTCACCTATCACCCGACGTGCCACTCGCTGCGCATGCTCGGCGTGGCCGAGAAACCGCTGGCCCTGCTGCGGGCCGTACGCGGCATTGATTTGGTGGAGTTGCCCGCGGCCGAGCAGTGCTGCGGCTTCGGAGGCACGTTCGCGCTGAAGAACGCCGACACCTCGGTGGCGATGTGCGCCGACAAGGCGGGGCATGTGCTCGCGACCGGAGCGGAAGTGCTGTCAGCGGGCGACAACTCCTGCCTGATGCACATCGGCGGGGCGCTGTCCCGGCTCCGCACCGGCGTGCGCACCCTGCATCTCGCCGAGATCCTCGCCTCCACCGAGGAGGAACCGGAAAGGATGAAGTCCCCATGAGCGACACGACGTTCCTCGGTATGCCGGCGTTCCCGAACGCGGCGCGAGGCGCTCTCGCCGACGCTCAGCTGCGCCGCAACCTCGCGTACGCCACCGGAACCATCCGTGAGAAGCGGGCGGCCGCCGTAAAGGAGCTGGACGACTGGGAGCAACTGCGCGAAGCCGGTCGTGCCGTCAAAGAGCGCACCCTGCGCCATCTGGACCACTATCTGCCGCAGCTCGAGGAGCGGGTGATCGCGGCAGGCGGACAGGTGCACTGGGCGCGCGACGCCCAGGAAGCCTGCCGCATCGTCGTCGGCCTCGTCCACGACACCGGTGAGCGTGAGGTCGTCAAGGTCAAGTCGATGGCCACGCAGGAGATCGGCCTCAACGCCGCGCTGGCCCGGGCGGGCATCGCCGCGTACGAGACCGACCTCGCCGAACTGATCGTCCAGCTCGGCGAGGACCAGCCCTCGCACCTCCTGGTCCCGGCCATCCACCGCAACCGGGCGGAGATCAGGGAGATCTTCCTGCGCAGGATGGCCGAGCGCGGCACCCCGGCACCCGCCGGTCTCGGTGACGATCCGCACGAGCTGGCGGAAGCGGCCCGGCTGCATCTGCGGGACACGTTCCTGCGGGCCAAGGTCGCCGTCTCCGGCGCCAACTTCCTGGTCGCCGAGACCGGCACCGCCGTGGTGGTGGAGTCCGAGGGCAACGGGCGGATGTGCCTGACGCTCCCCGAGACCCTGATCTCCGTGGTGGGCATCGAGAAGGTGGTGCCGACCTGGCGTGACCTGGAGGTGTTTCTGCAGCTCCTGCCCCGCTCCGCCACCGGCGAGCGGATGAACCCGTACACCTCCACCTGGACCGGCACCACCGACGGCGACGGGCCGCGCGCCTTCCACCTCGTCCTCCTGGACGCCGGAAGGACCGCCACGCTCGCCGACCCCGTCGGCCGGCAGGCGCTCAACTGCATCCGCTGCTCCGCCTGCCTGAACGTCTGCCCGGTGTACGAGCGGGTGGGCGGACACACCTACGGATCCGTCTACTCCGGCCCGATCGGCGCGATCCTCAACCCCCAGCTGCGCGGAACGACCTCGGAGGTGGACCGCTCCCTGCCCTACGCCTCGACCCTGTGCGGTGCCTGTTACGAGGTCTGCCCCGTCAAGATCGACATTCCGGAGGTTCTGGTCCACCTGCGCGCGAGGATGGTCGACGAAAGCCGCTTCCGACCGCTGCCGAAGCCGGAACGACTGGCCATGTCCGCCGCCCGCTGGGTGCTCTCACGCCCGGCGCGGCTCGCCGCGGCCCAGCGAGCGGGCTCAGTGGCCGGACGCCTGATAGGACGCAACGGGCGCATCACCCGTCTGCCCCGTCCCCTGTCCGGCTGGACCGACGCCCGCGACATCCCATCGCCGCCACCGGAAAGCTTCCGAACCTGGTGGAAGAGAAACCGATGACGAACGCACGTAACGAGATACTCGACCGCGTCCGCCGGGCCCTCGGCGACGTACCGAACGAAGAACGCCCCGAGGACGTGCCCGTGCCGCGGCTCTACACCTCGGGCGGTACGCCGGCCGCCGGGTCCCCCGACGCCGTGAAACTGCTGATGGAACGACTGGCCGACTACGGCGCCTCGGTCCGGCCGGTGACCGCCGACCAGGTCGCCGACGCCGTCGCGCAAGCGGTCTCCGCCCGCGGCGCGCCGTGCGTGGTGGTGCCTCGAGGCTTCCCTCCACAGTGGCGAGCCGGGCTCGCTCCGGAGCGAGTACTGAGCGACCAGCCTTGGCTGCCCGTCGCCGAACTGGACCGCGTCGGCGGCGCGGTCACGACCGTCGCCACCGCGATCGCCCACACCGGCACGCTGGTCCTCGACGGGGGCCCGGGACAAGGGCGGCGGGCCCTCACGCTGGTGCCCGACTACCACCTGTGCGTGGTGCGCGCCGAGCAGGTCGTCGCATCCGTGCCGGAGGCACTGGCCAGGCTCGATCCGGCCCGGCCGCTCACCTTCATCTCAGGCCCGTCGGCGACCAGTGACATCGAACTCGACCGGGTCGAAGGGGTGCACGGACCGCGCACGCTGGAGGCCCTCGTCATCTGTGATCCCCTCATCAGTCCCCTTTCTGCAACGGAGTAGTCATGTCCGTCCTGCACCGAGAAACGCGCCGCCGAGCAGCGCCGCCTCAATGCCCGGTGCGACCGGCGCAGCCCCCCTTCGCCCGCCGCGCCATCGCATGCTGCGCGTTGCCTGCCGAGGAGTGGGCGGTGTCCCACGCGCGGCACTTCACCACAGTGCGGCTGGCGAACTGGCAGATCAGCGAGGAGGTGGCGGACGCGGCCAAGCTCGTCGTCACGGAGTTCGTCACCAACACGGTCCGGCACAGTGGCTCCACGGAGGTCGGCCTCCGGCTGGCCCGCTCCGGTTCCTCCGTGTGGATTGAGGTCTTCGACAGCGGACTGTGGCGAGCCCCGGCCGCTTCGGACCCGGACGACGACATCGCGGAGAGCGGCCGGGGGTTCCACCTGGTGGACGCCGTGACCCAGCGCTGCGGAGTGCATTGCACACCTTCCGGTACCTGCGCCTGGGCGATGCTGCCGGAATCGCCGCCATCCGGTCGGCAGGAGACGCCCACCACCTCTTTATCCGCCCGTGCGGGCCGGACCAGGGCCTGCGGCCAGGCCCCTTCCCATGGCGCACCCGGCCCGAACGGCCATGGGCGGCCGACACAGCGGAGGGATGACACAGCCCGTGCCTACTGACCACGCCTGCCAGGCCGCGGCCGAACTCGCCGCTCGCAGTCTCGCCCCCCTCGCGGCCTCGCTGGAAACCGCCCACCACGGCCGACGCCCGGACCGTGCCGATGACCTGTCCGCGGGCATCGCTGCCCTGCTGGCCTTACTGGACGGGCTGTGCGCCAATCTGCGGGGTGAGTTGAGCACGTGGCACGCTGGGGTCGGAGACCGGATCCGCGGCGTCCTCGGGTTTCCCGTAGCCGGGGCCGAGGGCCTTCGCCGGGTGCGGCAGCCCAGCGGATGGAAAGGACTGACGCTGGTCCAGGCCAGAGCGCAGGAGGTGCTCACCGCCCTGGTCAGCCGGCCACGCGGGGGGCCGGTCCGGCCGGACGAACTGTCCGCGCACCTTCACCTCGTGGAGGACGTGCTCGCCGGAGCGCTGCGCCGCACGGCGGTCCGGGAGGGCACGGCGGTACGGTGCGCCGCGGGGCTCGCGGAAGCCACCGGTTCGCTCTTCGGCCTGCGCTGGTCCCCACCTCCGCGGCCCACCCCGCCCCCTGCCGCACCTGAGCCACCACACCCCCCTCGCCCGGCGCCGCCCGTCCCGGAGCAGCCCCCCGGCTGGTGGGGCGGCCTGCCGTAGCCGGCCATCGGACAGCGTCAGCGATCCGGTTCTCCGGCGCCCTCGTCCTCGAGTCGTTCTTCCGGGACGACATGCATGGCGGCTTCCTCCGCCCCGGCGGCGCCCCCGTCGATGCCCTTGTCCGCGACGAGTGCTTCCTTGGTGGTGTCGGTGTGGGCTCCCTCGTCGGGGGCGACGAGACGCCCGGCCCGTTCCGCACCGGCTTCGGGATCGATGGGCTCTCCCTCACCGCCCGGCAGGTCTCCCACACCGTCGCCCGCCCGCTCTCCGGTGTCGGGAACCTCCTCGGCCAGCCGGTCCTCGAGCGTCTGCCGTTCGCGCTGCTCGGCCGCCGTCGTGCCGTGCTTGGTGACACCCAGTGGCTTCTCCGGCGGAGAGTAGCCCTCATCGAGTATCTCGTCGTAGTCACGCTCGTCGACAGCGTCCTCCATGTCCAGGGGACCGGCGTCCTCCTGCTCCTCGTTGCCGCCGGTCGGCTGGTAGACGTCGTCCGCCATGTGTTCGTCACTCATCGTTGCCTCCCGTAGGACGCTGGATCTTCGCCGACACTCCGCGTTTCCATTTTCCGGTGCCGCGACACATCCCGCTTTTGTGTCTCAGGAGTCCCAGCCGGGCCGCGTCCGAGGGTCGTGCGACTGGGCAGTGGTCATCTTGTTCCGGTCCGCATGGCACCAGGGGGCCGCGGTCGTGACCATGGGCAGCTTCGCGGCGAAGTCCGAGTGGCTGGACCTGGACGACCTGCGGCCCCAGCACGACCACCGGCCCAAGCACTCCTACGGATGGTCCAAGCCGGCGCGGATGTACTTCGGGCTCGAACTCGACCGCCGCCGGCGCCCGCAGGCAGCAGGTGGCACGCTCGAGCGGCTGGCGCGGCTGACGGTGCCGCAGCCGTGGGCCACCGCCACCGCCCCGGTCCGGCTGGCTGTGGCCGACCGCCGCCGCCTGCTCGCGGCAGGCGCGCGAGGACACGATGCTCGGCGGGCGCATCCCGATGCGGGCCGGGCAGGCGGCCATCGTGCTCGCCACCATGCTGCACCGCGCCGCGGTGTGGGGCGCCCGGGAGCTGTTCGACCCGTCGCGCTTCGACCCGGAGACCGCGGCGCGGACGCGTTCCGGTGCCGACGGCGCGTACCCCAGCGGCCCCTGGCTCGTACCCCCTGCCGCGCCCACTGCCCCAGTCGGACGTCCGCGCTCGTCTACCCCGGCCGGCCGGGAGCCGGCTGGGGCCGGGGGGCGGGCCGGGCACCCATCACAGGGGTGGGTCCGATTGCTCTGCGGGCGGTGGCCTCACTCGCAGCCGTATCGCCAGTTCCACCCGACGAATGTGTGCCGCAGCGCCACGTCGAAGCGGCAGCTTGGCCTCGCGTCGGCTGTCAACTGGACGTACGAGTGGTGAGTGTTCGCGTACCAGCCGCCGGTCGGGTCAAACACACCTCGGTAGCCGAAGTCGGCGTGCGCCTCGGAGTTCACCGCGACGCAGTCGGTAACACAGTCGTCCTTCGCGGTCCGGGACATGAGCGACCAGCCGGCGTCCCAGGGCTCGCGATTCCACTCCTGGGTCGCCGTGGTGGTGGCCTTGGGGATGCGGCTGTCCGCTGTGTCCCACGCGGACGTGGTGTACAGACCGGTCATCCGGATGTTGCAGCAGTCGTACATCTCGTTCCAGCTGCGCAGCTGCCGGCTGAGGCCGGTGGCGGCCGGGCCGCCCGCCTGCGCCGAGGTGACCGATGCCGGGACATACTGGGCCGGGCCCAGTTTCGGCTTGCAGCCCGGGCCTATGCTGATCTGTCCCGAAACGGCCTGGCCGGGCGCCGGAGCAGGGAGTTCGCCGGTCAGCCGGACGCCTTCACAGGGCTTGGCGGCCGGGTCGGTGTCCTGAGCAGCCGCCGGTGTCGTACCGCTGAAGAGCGCTATCAGGGATGCGGATAACGCGGCAGCGACGGTGACTCGGCTCTTCACTTTTCCATCCCCTTGAACCCGATTGGGCAGCGCGAATCGGTGTAGGCGCGCCGCCGAGAACTCACAGGGGGATCGTAACGGCGGTCATGTCCCGGGGCTCGCCCGGCCGTTGCGCAGCGGCCGCCGGGCGTCAACGGCGGCCGGAGTCGACGATCTTGCGTACGTTGTCGATGCTGCCGCAGTCGGCAGCCAACAGCTCCGCCCGCGCCTCGAAGAACAGCCTCCCCAGCTCCGCGCGGCGCTCCGCGGCGACGTGTTCCCTCGCCTCGTTGAGCAAGGTCCGCTCTTCCTCGTCCGTGTGGTGATTGATCGCCGAGACGAGCTCTTCGAGCTTTTCGTCCCACTCGTCTGAAGCGGTGTCCTCCACCTCCAGCAGGGCGAGCAGGGCCGCGTTGCCCTCTTCGTGCTCGTGCACACCGTGCTCGACATCGTCGTCCGGCACGTTCTTGTAACGCCGCAGCGCGGGGTAGATCTTGGATTCCTCAGCTTCCGCGTGCGCGATGAGCAGTGCCGAGAACTCGGCCAGCGCTGCCGCGCGATCGGCGTCGTTGCTGCGCATCGTCCGGAAGAGATCCTCCATCGTGCGGTGATCCTGCAGGATCAGTTCGACGACGTCGGTGTTCGCGGGGGCGGACAGCATGCTGACTCCTTGCGTCGATAGTGGATGGAGACGTCTTGTACCCCGCTTTCCGCTCGTCAGACCACGACGGTAAGACCGCGGCAGCCGACCGCGGCTACCGCCCGCACCGACGAATCGGCCGCGGGCCGGGCGTCGAGTTCACCGAAGAACCCACGATCGTCCGTAGGCCCGCTTGTCGAAGCGGGCCGACTCGGCCCGGGAATGCGCGATGCCCGAGGCTACGACCGGCGGCGAGGTTTGCCGCGCTTGCCGCCCTTGGATCCGCCGGAACCGCCGGAACCGCTCCGAGGGCCTTTCCCCGCCGACTTGCCGGCTGCGGGCTTCTGCCGTGCGGCGCCTTTACCGGGGCGCTTGCGCTCCGGCTCCGCCGGGACAGAGGAGCGACGACCCCGTGTGCTGTTGACGGTCCGGCCGCGAACGATTCCGATGAAGTCGTCCACCAGGTCGGTGGTCCCGTCCTCCCGCCACGACAGCGCTACCCGCGATTCGGGGGTGCCGGTGACCGGCCGGTAGGTGAGATCCCTGCGGTGATGCAGGCGGGCGAGCGACTGTGGGACAACGAGCAGGCCCACTCCTGCCGCCACCAGCTCGATGGCGTCCGCCGTGGTGGCAGGACGCTCGATCGCGGGCCGTCCCGGCGGATGTTCCCAGTCGAGGGTGTCGTCGAGGGGATGCAGCACGATGTCATCGGCCAGGTCCTCGGCGGGCACTTCGTCCACCATGGCCACGACGTGGTCCTTCGGGATCACGACCACCGTCGTCTCGGTGTAGAGGGGGATCGCGCTGAGGTCCGTCCGGTCGACCGGCAGCCGCAGGAAACCTACGTCGGCCCCACCGTCCCGCAGCACGTCGGATGCTTCCGCGTCGGATACCGGGATGAGGGTCAGCGGGACGTCGGGCAGGCGCTCGTTCCAGATCCGCACCCACTTGGCGGGCGTCACTCCCGGGACATACGCGAGCCGGAACGAAGGGGATGCTTCCGAGCCTGTCACTGGGCCAAGGTTACCGGGCGTGGCGAAAGGGAGCGCACACACTCGATAACCTTGACACCATGAAGTCGCACCAGACTGCCCAGACGATGAAGCCGGCCACCGCGGCGAAGAAGCTGGGCGTGTACCTTGAGGCCACTCCCGCCGAGTTCCAGGAGGGTGTCGTCTCGCGCACCGAACTGAACGCGTTGCAGGCCGATCCGCCCGCGTGGCTCCGGGAGCTGCGGCACAACGGCCCGCACCCCCGGCCGGTGGTCGCGGCGAAGCTGGGCATCTCCATCTCAGGTCTCGCGCGTGGCGGCATCACCGAAGCTCTCACCACTGAGCAGATCGACGCGTTGAAGGCGGAGAACCCTGAGTGGCTGCAGAAGGAACGCGCCACCCAGGCCGAGGTCCGCAAGGAAACGGTGCGTATCAAGAAGAAGCACGCAGAGCGACAAGATCAAGCCCGCCGGGCTTCTTGACCGGTTCGTTCCTCAACGTCCGTTTCGAGGACCGGGTCCGCCTCCGCCCCGGACGGTGACACCGTGACGCGTACGCAGCCGACGCATCAGGATGAGCAGGATCGCGGTCAGGAAGAGGTTGCCGAGGGCGTCGCCGCTGACCGCGTCGTTCCGCGCGACCGATCCGGACATGGCGCGGGTCTTCGCGCGGACCACGTTCCTGTCGGACAGCCGCAAGGATCTCACGTCGGTGGAGGTGCCGACGCTGGTGCTGGAATGCGCACAGGACGTGATCGCCCCGCGCGAGGTGGGCGCCCACGCGCACGCCGCGATACCGGGCAGCCGCCTGGTGACGCCGGACGCGACCGGACACTGACCGCGGCTGAGCGCTCCCGCCCCGACGGCGCGGGCGATCCTCGATTTCCTCCGCGAGGCGCGGTGAGCACGAATCAGATACCGGTGCCGGACGCCGACCAGGACGTGGGCGCCACCGATGCCGTGTTCACCGCACTGCTGGAGGACAGCGTCGAGGAGCTGTACGAGCGGGCGCCGTGCGGCTACCTGTCCACGACACGGCCCGCCGGCTCCCGTGTCCGCACGTCCTTCGCGCGTAACGTGGGGGCCCTGCGGAAGGACTAAGGAGAAGCGGAACGTGTCGGAATCACTCCATGCGACCGCCCCCACGCAGTTCACGGAGGCAGGCGGGGTCCGCTATGCCTATCGCAAGTTCGGGCGGGAGACCGGGACGCCACTGATCTTCCTTCAGCACTTCCGGGGCGGGATGGACCACTGGGATCCCCTGGTGACGGATGGCCTCGCGGCGAAGCGGCCGGTGATTCTGTTCAACAACCGGGGCGTGGCGAGCTCCAGCGGCGAGACGCCGGACACCGTTGAGGCACTCGGCGACGATCTGGCGGCGTTCGTGGAGTCGTTGGATATGCCGCGGGTGGATGTGCTGGGCTTCTCGATCGGCGGGTATGTGGCTCAGGCATTCACTTTGCGCCACCCCGCATTGGTACACCGGCTGGTCCTGGTCGGAACGAAACCCCGTGGCGGAGAGGACGAAGGCAGGCATCCCGACGTCACGGCGGTGGCGACCCGAAACCCCGAGCTCACCCTGGAGGACCTTCTCTTTCTGTTCTTCGAGCAGTCGGAGGACAGTCAGGCCGCGGGGAAGGAGTTCTGGGAGCGCCGGCGTCGGCGCACCGCTGATGTCGACCCGCCGACCTCGGAGCAGACCACTCAGGCGCAGGCCAGGGCTCTCGAGGACTGGCGGGAGGTGCGCGGGGAGCGCTACGCGGAGCTCAAGCGGATCAGCCAGCCGACCCTGGTGGTGAGTGGCCGCCGGGACATCATGGTCCCTACCGTCAACTCCTTCATTCTGGCGCAGAACATTCCTCGCGCTCAGCTGATCATTTACCCGAATTCGGGCCACGGTTCCCATGTCCAGTACCCGCGCTTGTTCGTCGACCATGTCGCCCGGTTCCTGGATGCCGAACCCGCCTTCAGTTGATGCGGCGCCGCGTTGCCCTCAAGAGGCGGGCCGCTTTCTCGCCGCCTTCTTCGCGGGGGCCTTCTTCGCCGCGGTCTTCTTGGCGGTTTTTTTCGCCGCCGTCTTCTTGGCCGCGGCCTTCTTGGCGGGCCGTCGCATCTCATGCACCTCGGCCTCGCCGACCGTCTCGCCACGGGACGCGCGGGCGGCGCGGACGCTGTCCTGCAGTGCGGCCATGAGGTCCACGACCTTGCCCTTCGGCTCGGCCTGCGCCTCCTCCAGTTCGGGCGGCTCCCGGCCCTCGGCCTTCGCCTGGATGACGGCCTCCAGGGCTTCCCGGTAGTGATCGCGGTACTGGCTGACGTCGACGCCGCCCATGGTGTCCATCAGCTCCATGGCCTCGTCGACCTCCGCGTCGGACAGTTCCACCGCACGCGGGCCCAGCCCCTCCGAGCTGCGGATCTCATCCGGCCAGTGCAACGTCTGGAGAACGATCGCGTCCCCGACGACGCGCATTGAGCCCAGCCTCTCCCTTCCGTGCCAGGCGAATTTCCCGATCGCCACCTTGTCGCTGCGCTTGAGCGCTTCCCGGAGCAGGACATACGGCTTGGTCGCCACAGCCCCGTCGGCCTGAAGGTAGTAGGGGGTACCGAACCTGACCGGGTCCAGGCGTTCGGCCTCGACGAATGCCTCGACGGCGATCGCCTTGGCGGTGGGCAGCGGCAACTGCTCGAGGTCCTGATCGGTGATGGGGACGAGCTGGTCCGGCCCCGCCTCGTAGGCGCGTCCGATCTCCTCCGGACTGACCTCTCGGTCCTCGATCTCGCAGATCTTCCGGTTACGGATGAGGCCGCCGTCAGGGAGGTGGATCCGCCGGAATCTGATGCTGTGGTCCTCGGTCGCGGGCAGCATCTTGACCGGGATGGTGACGAGGCCGAAGCTGACGGCTCCGGACCAGACGGGGCGTGGCACGAGAGAGCTCCCTCCTCCACCCCCTGGGCTGTCCAGGCTAGGCCAGGTCCGGTGGACGCGCCCGCGGTCGGAGTCGCGCGGTATTCGAACTAGAATCGAACGGTGAGTGCGGAGGAGTGGCGGCGCAAGGCTGGGCCATGGGCCCGTGCCCGGATGCCCGATCTCCAGGAACTCGACGTGATCATCACCGGTTGGACCCGCACCCGCGACGGCCGGTGGTGGGCCGAATGCGAGGCCGTCCTCCCCGCCCGCCACGAGCTCGCCGACGGTGGCACCCGGACCACCGGGGCACCGACTCCCATCAGTGTCGCCGCCGAGGACATCACCCCCATCCCGGGCGAGGACTACTCCATGGTGCCGACGGACGGGGCGATCGCCGGACGGCAATGGGTTCTGGAGAAGCTCCACCAATTCGTGGACGACGCCCCGCCCCGACGTCTCCACCGCCGCGACTGCTGGCAGGCCCGCGAGAGCCACGAGCGGATCACGACGGAGGACGCGGTCGGGCTGCTCGGCCGGCTGACCGTGACCGTCTGCGATGTCTGCCGCCCGGACCGGGCCCTCCGCCGCTGACCGGCGGACGTCCCGTCTGCCGCGGC
This sequence comes from Streptomyces sp. NPDC005266, assembly GCF_040607655.1. NCBI lineage: Bacteria > Bacillati > Actinomycetota > Actinomycetes > Kitasatosporales > Streptomycetaceae > Streptomyces > Streptomyces sp. NPDC005266. The sequence goes on along the minus strand of NZ_JBEXHC010000002.1, from coordinate 93,137 downwards.
TCCCCTCCGGCGGTCAGACGGGTGGGCGGGGCTCCCCGCGGTAGGTGCCGAAGGACCACTTGTTGCCCTCCGGGTCGGCGATCGCGAACTCGCGGCTTCCGTACGGCTGGTCCGCGATCTCTCGGATGACCTTCACTCCGGCCTTCCTGAGCCGCTCGTGGAGGGCGTCGACCTCATCGGTGACGACGTACGCACCGAAGGTGCCCGGCTCCAGACACCATGCCTTGGTGGCCGGGTCGTAGGAGCCGAGCATGACGCCGCCGCCTTCGGGCCAGTCGAGCTGGGCGTGGGCGATCCGGTCACCGTCCTGGTAGACGGCGGTGCGCCGGAAGCCGACCGTGTCGGTCAGGAAGGTGATGAGGGCGGGGGCGTCATGGGCCTGCAGCGTGGGCCAGACGGAGGGTTCGCGCGGTGGGTTCTCTGTGGTGTTCATGCGTCTCACTCTTCGCCATACAGGTGGCCACCGGCTTGGATATTCCGGCACTCCTCGGCCAGCCAGGCGGTCGGGCTCACTCCGGTGTACTGCTGGAAGTCGCGCACCAAGTGGGAGTGGTCGCAGTAGCCGCAATCGGCGGCGATACGTGCCAGCCGTGGCGCGCCGCCCGCGGCGACGGCGCGGGCCACCGCGGTCCTGGCGTGCTGGAAGCGCATCAGCCGGGCGGCCTGTTTGGGGCTCAGCCCCGTCTCGGCCCGGAACAGGGTGGTCAGGCGGCGCGGGCTGAGCGCCACATGTGCGGAGAGGCCGCGCAGGGTGCCGGTGCCGCGGTGGCGGGCCAGCCAGACCCATGCCTCGGCGACCTCGGGACGTACCGGCTCGGCGCGGTCGGCCGCCGCGGCGCGCTGCCGCAGATAGGCGGTCAGGATGGCGAAGCGCTCCTCCCACTCGTCCTGTTCGCGCATCCGCTCATGCACCTCGGCGGCCCGCTTCCCGAGCACCTCCGTCCCGGACGTCACCAGTTGGGGCGCCAGCTCAGCGGCCGGAAGCCCCAGCAGCACACGGGCGGCCAGGGGGTGCACCGCCAGCTGCACACCGGTCTCGTGCCCGGGCTGTACCACAAAAGCGGGACGCTGGTGCAGTCCGCCGACGACGATGTCGGTGCGCACGGCGTCGGCCCCGCGCGCCTGCTCGGGGGTGTGCCCGCTGATGACCGGACCGTCCAGGGAGAAGATCACGGTCAGATACGGGGACGGCAGTCCACGGTGGAGCGCCGAGGGGACCCCGGCAGAGCGATAGCCGACCGCGGACACGACCATCCCGCCGAGCCCGGGAGCGGTCCGCACGAACTCGCGCGTGCTCATATGGCCAGTATGGGCCACCGGGCCGATCGGCACCGTCTCAGCCCACGTACCGTCGAGCCGTCGAGTGGCGCTGGGTTTCGTCCAGCAGCCGCAGCCGGTGCTCGACGTCCGCCGGCACGACGTCCCGGTTCGCCAGGACCCAGGGCAGACCGGCCGCCGCCTGCAGGAAGGCACGCAGGCTCGGTCCGTCCCGGGGTACCGTCCGGACCAGAAAGAGAGTGCGGCGCGTCGCGGTGGACAGCGGTCGGCGCAGCCAGGTGAACCACAACGTGTTGCGCAGCCCACGCACCCGGCGGGCCGTGGAATCGCGGGCGCGGGAGGGCGCGTGATGGACCGTCATTTCCGGGACGTAGGCGAGCCACCAGCCGCGGACGGCGAGGTCGGTGGCGAGCAGTTCCTCCTCGCCGTCGAGCCACAGCCGGGGAGAGAATCCGCCGACGGAGCGGAAGGCGTCCACCCGCATGCACGTCGCGGCGGCGACGAAGGAGCCGAGGGCCGGGCCCGGCAGCCATGGCGGCCCCGGCACGGGTGAGGAGCGCAACTCCTCCACGATGGGGTCCTCGGTGCCCGCGGGCTGGACGAGGACGCGGCCCGTTACGGACGCCAGACCAGGATGGCGGTCGAGCGTGTCCGCGGCGGTCTCCAGCGAACCGGGCTCCCACCAGGTGTCGTCGTCGCAGAAGGCGATGTACGGCGTGCGCACCTCGCGTACCGCCAGGTTTCTGCCCACGGCGCCGAGATTGCGGCCGGGACGCAGCAGCCGTATCCAGGGGTGCAGATGGGACACCGCCTCGGCGGTACCGTCCGTGGAGCCGTTGTCGGCGACGATCACGGGCGGCCGCTCGGGCAGTTCGGCCAGCCGGTCGAGGGTGTGCAGCAGTTCGGTCCGCCGGTTGCGGGTGATGACGACGACGGTCGTCCGGTCGTCGGTCATGGCCCACTCCTCGCCTCACCGCGTGTTCCGCTCTGCGTGTCCGAGTAACCGGCTCTGCGTGTCCGAGTAACCGGCCGGCATACCCCCAAACAGGACTCCGGGTGCCCTCACCGCTGACCTCGCGCGGCCGCCGACAGCGCCCTGACCAGCCCGTCCGTGGCGTCCGCGATGTCGTACGCGGGCGCGCTCAGGAACTCGCCCCGGCGCTGCTGGGCCAGCAGCCGCCCCGATGTCAGGCACCACGACCACCACCGATCCAGTTCGGCGCAGTGGAGTTGCCCGGCGCTCAGGGTGGCGGGCCAGCCGGCAGCCCGGGCCTGGGCGGTCACCTTCGCCCCGCCGTCGACGGGGTCGACGGCCAGGGCCGGGGTGCCCGCTCGCAGGGCGAGGACCAGTCCGTGCAGCCGGTCGGTGACCACGAGATCCAGCCGCTCCAGAACGGACTCGAACTGCTCCGGGGTCGCACACAGACGCCAGTCGTATGCGTCGAGCCGACTGGTCATCTCCAGCCGCGCACAGTCCTTGGACGCCAGCCAGCGGGTCAGGGCGGCCGCCACCTCGTCATGGCGCCGCGCCCGTCCGTACTCGCCCTGGCCGTAGGTGAGAATCACGCCGACGACCGGGGCGGCGGAGCTGGCCGGAGCGCTCGCGGCCAGGTCACGTGCCGCAGTGCCACCGCCAGGGGCGTCACGTGGAAAGACATGGTGGAAACCGGTGACCGCCGGGCCGGCGGCGTCGATCACCGAGGTGCCGATGGCGATACGGACGCAGGACCGGAATCTGTGGTGCAACTCCTCGATCTGCGGGCCGTGGAGCGGCCCGCACAGGAACACCAGATGAGAGTAGGCGTCCACGGCCGCTTCGGGCAGGTGCAGGGCGTCGGGCCGGTAGCCCGGGCTCCACGCCACCTCGTACGGGATTCCCAGGCCGTCCAGAGCGGCCCGCACCCGGCGCAGCGCGAGCACGTCCCCGGCGGTGACCTCGCCTTCCAGGAAGCTGAACCAGCCGGTGAGAAGTACCTTCCGTGGGCTCCTGGCCATAGCCCCGCCGTCACCTCCTGAGAGGGCTACCGCCAAGCCTATTCCCGCCTGGTGCGGCGCGCGTCCGACCGAGGTGGAGCCGGTGCTCCCCTCACCGGGGGGACGGAGCGATCACCGCGTGGCAATCCGTCCAGGCAGGCCGGCTCAGCAGTGGACGGAAGCGGGTGAGCAGGTCGAGGAGCTCGGGTCCGCATTTCGTGCGGAAGGCGGGGTCGATGCGGGCGAGGTCGAGTTCATTGGCAGCGGACAGCTCGGCGAAGTCCCGGCGCAGCTGCGGTTCCGGAGTGTGGGTACGGCCGGTGAACCGGTCGTGGAAGGCCGCGTCGGCGTCCGTGAGGGTCGGGTAGGTGGCCTCGCGGTCGCAGCTCGCGTAGAGGTACACGAGGGCTTCGGCTTCGGCGCCGATCACCGCCGCCAGTTCGGTGCGGCGGTCGAGGGGCAGCAGGGTTACGGGGAAGCCGTCCGTGCCGTAGAACGCGTGGCACAGGCCCGCCAGTTGGAGGTCGGGTCGGGCTCCCCAGGCGGCGAGCCGCGCCCGTACGCGCTGGAGATGGGCGAGGAGAGTGCCGCCGGGGTGGGCGATGCCCGCGGCACCGAGCCGGCGCAATAACGTGACGGCCCCGTCGGCCGCGGCAGGGGGAGCAGGCACAGGTCCGTGTCCTTTCGGTGCGTGGCAGGTCGGCACCCGTGCGGCGCCTTCGGCTGGTCCGGATCCTCGCGAAGGCACCGCACGGGTTGCCGCCTGCCTCTGCCACGATCCTGGCGAGCCGTGAGCACCCTAGTCAATCCTGGGGTTCGCTCACCAACTCAAAGCTGTGGCTTAGGGATTCATGACTGCGGCAGCCGCCCGGTTTCGGCACCACACGTTCCCGCAGCCGGCGAACACCCCGTGGGAAGAATCCTGGTGGAGCGTCACCAGCCGCGAGCCCGGCAACCGCCGGCGGAGCGCGGGTACATGGCCGTCTGCCTTTTTCACGATGCGGTTGGCGGCTTCGCAGGTGTGACTCCGCGCTGTCGAAGGGGCATCCGGGCACAGGAGTCCGGGGTCGCCGTCGTGCAACGAGGCATGGAACAGCCGGTCGCCGCCACGGCCCCGCAACGCCGCACGGCAGCACTCCACCGGCGCCCGCCCTGCCGGCCGGCTCCCAAGGGACCGGATCGGCCCCATTGACACCCGCCACCGGTGATCCAAGACTCAGGTCCAGACCAGCGCGCCGACCCTGAGAGCCACAGCCGCTGGGATCAATGTGATCGATCGTGAGTCGAGGAGGACTCCCCATGCCCCCACGCACGTTCCCTCGTCGCAGACTGAAACGCGCCGTCGCGGCGCTGAGCGCCACGGCGGCGCTGGTCGCCGGACTGGCGGTCACCCCCGGCGCCCAGGCGGCGCCCGCCCGCCCCGGCTATCTGGACGCGTCGCTCCCCGTCGAGCGGCGGGTCGCCGACCTTCTGGGCCGGATGACCCTGGACGAGAAGATCGGCCAGATGACCCAGGCCGAACGCGCCGCGGTCGCCGACGACCCGTCCCGGGTCGCCCGGTGGGGCCTCGGCTCGGTCCTGTCCGGCGGCGGCTCCACCCCGGCGGAGAACACCCCGGCCGGCTGGGTGAAGATGGTCAACGGGTTCCAGAAGCAGGCGCTCTCCACGCGGTTGAAGATCCCGCTGATCTACGGCATCGACGCGGTGCACGGGCACGGCAACGTCCACGGAGCCACCCTCTTCCCGCACAACATCGGCATGGGGGCCACCCGTGACCCCATGCTGGCCGAGCGCGAGGGCGAGGTGACCGCCTCCGAGCTACGGGCGACCGGCATCCCCTGGGACTTCGCGCCCTGCGTGTGCGTCACCCGGGACGAGCGCTGGGGCCGTAGTTACGAGAGCTTCGGTGAGGACCCGGCCCTGGCCACGTCGATGGAGACCGGGATCGACGGCCTGCAGGGCCCCACACCGGACCGCATCGGCCCCCACCACGTACTCGCCACGGCGAAGCACTTCGCCGGGGACGGCGACACCCGGTACGACTCCGCCACCGCCGCCGCCAACGAGGGCAAACCCTCGGACCAGCAGCAGTACACCATCGACCAGGGCACCACGGTGACCAGCCGGGCCGCCTTCGACCGGGTCGACCTGGCCCCTTACGGCCCCGCCGTCAAGCGCCACCGGGTCGGCTCCATCATGCCGTCGTACTCCAGCGTGGACTTCACCGACGACGGAGTCGGCAACCCTGTGAAGATGCATGCGCACCGCGAGCTCCTCACCGGCTGGCTCAAGCAGAGGACGGGCTTCAAAGGCTTCCTCATCTCCGACTACGAGGGCGTCCACAAGATCGTCGATCCGTCCGACCCGTCGAACCCGGGGCTGACCCCGTACAAGGTCCGCACCTCGGTCAACGCGGGCATCGACATGTTCATGGAGCCCAACACCGCTCCGCAGTTCGAGCAGTTGCTGCGGGACGAGGTCACCGCCGGCCGGGTCCGCACGGCCCGGATCGACGACGCCGTCTCCCGCATCCTGCGCCAGAAGTTCGCCCTCGGCCTCTTCGAGCACCCATACGCGTCGGCGGACCACGCCGGCCGCGTGGGCAGCGCGAAGCATCGGGCCGTCGCCCGCGAGGCCGCCGCCGCGTCGCAGGTGCTGCTGAAGAACAGCGGCAATCTGCTGCCGCTCAGCCCGAAGGCCCGGATCTACGTGGCCGGACGCAGCGCCGACAACATCGGCAACCAGTCCGGCGGGTGGACCGCCACCTGGCAGGGTGTGAGCGGCAACAGCGTCCGCGGCACGTCGATCCTCCAGGGCATCCGGCAGGCCGCCCCCAAGGCCCGTGTCACCTACAGCGCCGACGCCTCGGCCCCCGCCAAGGGATCCGATTTCGGCATTGCGGTGGTCGGCGAGACCCCCTACGCCGAGGGCTTCGGCGACATCGGCGGCCCGGAGTGGACCAATGACTCCCCTGCCCAGCAGGAGCCGAAGTCGATGTCGCTGCAAGCGGGTGACAAGGCGGTGGTCGACAAGGTGTGCTCGGCCGTCGAGAAGTGCGTCGTCCTGGTGGTCTCCGGCCGCCCGCAGATCGTCACCGACCAGCTCGCGGCAATCGACGCGCTGGTCGCCTCCTGGCTGCCCGGCTCCGAGGGGGGCGGTGTGGCCGATGTGCTGTTCGGCAAGAAGCCCTTCACCGGGCGGCTGCCGGTGAGTTGGCCGAAAAGTGCCGCCCAGGTGCCGGTGAATGTGGGTGACGCGGACTACCGCCCGCTCTACCCGTTCGGCTGGGGCCTGCGTACCAAGGTCAAGACCGCCGCCCCAGCAAGCCTTACGGCTCTGCGCTCCGCCCGGGCCAAGGACGACACGCGGCTGGTGGACGAGATCGTCGCCCGGGCCAGGGACGCCGCCCAGGCCAACGTGGTGGCCGGCCGGGCACCCGGTGACGCGGCGCGCCTCATCGCCGACGCCGACCACGCCCTGCTCACCGGCGACCCGGTGACGGCGTTCGGGCTGCTTCGCCGCGCCGCCTCCTAGCCCCACCGCAGCCACTCGGCTGCCCGCTCGCCGTCGCGACGGCGAGCGGGCAGCCGAGTGGCTGCTTGAGGCGATACGTGCCGGGTGGGCCGGCCTGCCCCCTCAACGGGGGTCTTACCCACTGACCATGACGCCCCTCAGCCGATCCATACGCTGAGGGCCCCGACGAGGGCGGTGGCCCCCGCCATCCTCAGGGCAGCGTCGCGGGCCGCGAGCTTCGGGTCCACGGTGAGGGCGGTGACACCCAGCGGCTCGGCGAGGGCGCGCACCGCCGGTTCACCGAGCTTGATCCACGGTTGTCGGGGGCCCAGAGCGGTGGCCAGTCGCCGCTCGGTGGTGAAGCCGACGGCGGTACGGCCGCCGAGGGGCGCACGGAACAGACGCACCACGCACCCCGCGGGCCCCGGCTGGACGGGTACGTACAGCGGTCGGGCCGGGATCCGTTCGGAGGGCTCCGGGTCGTCCCCGTACACAAGCTCCGTCATGGCAGTTCTCCTGGAGGAAGGCAAGGGCCCCCGGGCTCCGGGGCACGGTCGTGAGGGCCCCCGGGCTCCGGGGCACGGTCAGAAGGCTCATCCCCCCACGCCGAAGGCAGACCCCGCCCTGACGGAACGATGACGGGAACGGGCACATCCTTGACGCGATACTGACGCGGTCGGTCCCCGGGAGCCGTGGCTCAGGGCCGGCCGGCCCGTCGTCCGCGGGTGACCACGGCCACGCCGAGCCCCGCCCCCACGATCAGCGCCGCGCCGACGGCACCCGCGACGATCGGCGCTGCGGATCCCTTGTCCGCTGACGTCCCGGCCGGTTTCGCGTCGTCGGAGGCACGGGAACCGGCGGCGCGGAGGACGAGGTCGGTGACGGCCTTGGGCTGGGCGACCATCGCGAGGTGCGGCGAGTTGACCTCGACGGTGTGGGAGTGGGCCCGCTTGTACTCGAAGCGCTGGAGGGCCGGGGCGATGGCCTTGTCCTGTCCGGCGACCAGAGCCCATGACGGCACGGCCTTCCAGGCGGCGGGGCCCGCCCTGTCGTCGAACGCGGAGGCGCTGATCGGGCGCTGGGTGGCCGCCAGTACCGCCGTGATGGTCTTGGGGAGTCCGGCGGCGAACACCGGCCGGAACCGGTCCGGCTTGATGAAGAGGTCGGTGCCCGTGCCTCCGCCGGGCTTGGTGTACCGGAACGAGGCCACAGCGGAACTGAGCTCGCTGCCATGGAACTTGTCGGACAGGACCGACAGCACCTCGCCCTGACCGGGAACCAGCGCCGCGATGTAGACCAGCGCCTTGACGTTGGCGTTGCCGACCGCGGCCCCGCTGATCACCGCTCCGGCGTAGGAGTGACCGGCGAGCACGACCGGGCCCCGGATGCTCTTCAGGACACCGGCGATGTACTCCGAGTCGCCCCGCAGACCCCGCAGCGGATTGGCCGGGGCGACGACACGGTAGCCGTCACGCTGCAGCCGATGGATGACCGCGTCCCAGCACGAGCCGTCGGCGAAGGCGCCATGCACCAGCACGATCGTGGGCTTGGCGGCGGCATGCCCCGAGGCGGCCGGATGGGCCTTGGCGGCGGGGACGGCCGCGACGCATGCCGTTGCCGCGAGCGCCGCGGCGAGCGCGCAGCCACGCCGGGGACGCATCGGCACGCCACGAGTGGACGGCATGGCCATGGCTTCTCTCCTCGGTACGGCGGTCAACCCTGCACCAGCGTCGCCAACCCGCACCGGCGCAGCGCGGGCGGAGGAGCATGCGGGTGAAACAGGGCCGCCGGCCGGGTGACGGTCCGCGAACCCGTGCCGGATGGCGGGGGCGAGGGGAAGCAGGTTTGGCGGGGCCTGCTCGGGCCTCCGTCGGCCGTCACGGCATGGAGGGGTCAAGGCGATGAGCCTCATCCGTGGCGCCCTGTGGGGCGCCGCCGCGGGAGCGGCTGGTACCACCGCGCTCGATGTCGTCACCTCCCTCGACATGGTGGTCCGAGCCCGTCCTGCGAGCTCCACTCCCGAAGCCACGGTGGAACGGTTGTCGCAGCGCCTGCACCTTCCGATCCCCGGAACCGAAGAAGCACGCGAGAACCGCATCGCGGGTCTCGCTCCCCTGACGGGCATCGCCGCCGGAGTCGGCATCGGGGCCCTCTACGGGGTCCTGCGCGCCGCCGGATGGCGGCCGGGAGTGACGGTCAGCGGCGTGGCTCTCACCATCGGGGTGTTGATCGGCACCAATGGACCGATGACCGCACTGGGAGTCACGGACCCGCGCAGCTGGACCGCCGAGGACTGGGTGGCCGACCTCCTGCCCCATGTGGCATACGCCGCGCTGACCGTCGCCGTGATGAGAGGACTCGACCGGCAGCCGTCGCGCTGACGCTCCCCCGATTATGGTGACGGCTGGGCCTAAGCGGTTACGGCGAAGTCAAGTGCTGATCCTTCTCGGCGTCCAAGCCCTCGGCCAGGCGGAAACGGCGAGGGATCAGCGGCGAACTTCACCGCATCCGCTCAGGGGTTCGTCCATGCCTCGGGGTCCTCGGCGAGATGAAGGACGTCCTCGGGCAGCCGGGCGCCGGCCACCTCGTCGAGAGTGACCTCCTCAAGGATCTTGCGGACATTGGCGCGCACCGCGATCCACAGCGGCAGCAGCGCCTCCGCGGGACCGGTGTAGGCCAGCTCGGGCGGTCGGACGCCACGGACGGACACCAGGGGTCCGTCCACCACACGGATCACATCCGCGATGGAGATCGATTCGGCCGGACGGGCCAGCCGGTAGCCGCCCTTTCCGCCGCGCTGGCTGGTCACCAGCCCGCCCCGGCGCATGTCCCCCAGGATCCCCTCGAGGAACTTGTGCGGGATGCCCTGCGCCGCGGCGATCACCTCGGCCTTCACCGACATGCCTTCCCCCACCGCGGCCAGTTCCAGGGCCGCTCGTACCGCATAGTCCGCCTTCGCTGGGATCCGCATGCGGTGATTATCCGCCACCGGGGCGTGGCTCCCTCACCGGACGGGCGAGCCCGTGATCAGGCGGGGAGAGCGAAGGTGGGGTGCGCACCGTGGAGGAAGTAGTCTCCGACCTCGCGCAGCCTGTGCGCCACCGGATCGTGCAGCGTGTGGGCCCGGGCGTTGCGCCAGAAGCGGTCGAATCCATGCCGGGACGAGGCCGAGCGGGGGCCGATGACCTCCAGGGCCCGGGCGGTGATCTCCTGCGCGGCCCGGGAGGCGGCGGCCTCGGCCGCGGCGGCGAGCACCGCGGTCTCGGCGCACTGGTCGTCGGTGAGCGCTTCGCCGCGGGCCAGCCCGTCGGTGAGGGCGTCCACTGCCTGGTCGGCGAGGGCGGCGGCGCCGCGGGCGGCCACCATGAGTTCGCCATAGGTGACCAGCACATAGGGGTCCTGCCGGGAGCCGTCCGGCCAGGACGGCTGCCAGGGCGGGTGCGCGACCCTGGCGTACTCGCGGGCCTCGACGAGCACGCCCTCGGCGATGCCCAGACAGAGCTGGGCGGAGACGAGACGTGCAGTCGACGCGGCCAGGCCGGCGAACGGCGGCAGGACGCTCTCGTCCGAGGAGAGCGAGCCCAGCACCTCGTCGGCCGCCACGGGCACGGCGTCGAACTCCACGAGCCCGCCTGCCGCCAGCCGCTGGCCGAAGGCATCGCCGTCGTCGCACACGGCGCCGGGGTGAGCGGGATCGACGAGAACGGCCACCGGTTCACCGGTGTCGTACCGGTGGGCGCGGACCGCCAGCCGGTCGGCGACCCGGACCCCGGTGGGGTAGCTCTGGCTGCCGTCCAGCCGATAGCCCCTCGGCGCCGGACGCAGCGTCAAAGGGGGTTCATACGGCGCGAAACCGCCGCCCCAGCACCACTGTCCTGCTGCCGATTCCCGCTCGACGCGTGCGGCAAGGGCGGGCCGGGCGAAGAACCGGGCGCACGACGACAGGAAGTAGTGGCAGCCGAGGAGTTGGCCGATCGCCCCGTCAGCCGTGGCGATCTCCCGGATCACGGCATAGGCCGTGGGCCAGTCCGCGCCTCCTCCCGCGTTGCCGGCCGGTATCAGCAGCGTCAGCAGCCCTGCCTCACGCAACCGGGCGACCTCGTCGAACGGGGGCTTGCCGGCCTGCTCGCGGGCGACGGCGTCCGTGGCCAGGTCTTCCGCCACCTCGCGGGCGATGCGCAGCCAGTACGCACGGCCGGGCCCCGCCGACACTTCGGACGGAACTACGGCTGTGACCACGGAGTCTCCTCGGGACAGTCCGCTGAACGCGGACGCGGGGGGGCGGAGCGTGTTCCTCATCCTCCTCACCCGGTCAGCCGGCGTCAATGAATTCCTATGAGATTGGTAGGAAAACAGCCACCGCGTGACATGCTCGAGCCCGAGCCCCGTGGTAACCGATTGCCCAGCGTGAAGTCGCCCCCAAGGAGCACCGGATGACGTTTCCGGGAGAGCGCGGGGAGCTGTCCGCCGGGGTGCTCGACGCCCTTGTGCGCGAACCCGGCCGCACGCGGCTGTCCGAAGGGCCGTCCCTGCGGCAGGCGGATCCGTACGGCGATGACCTCCAACTCGCTCCGTACCTCTGCTACGAGCTCCACTGCGGCGGCTTGGACGGGGTGGGGACGGCTGGGAGTGGGAACCGGATCTGCTCCGTATGCGACAGGCGCTGGAGCGGCTCTTCCTCGACGCGCCGCGCGGCTGCGGGGGCGGGCCAAGGCGGCCATGGCGGCGGTGGAGTACGACGAGTTCGGCGCGGGGCGCGGAGAGCGTGTGCACGCGCGGCTGTTCGCCGGTCCAATGGGCGGACCTCGGCCTGCATTCGTCACCCGACCACTATCTGGACGCCGCGTCGGCCCGGATGCCCGCGGTGGTCAATTTGATGTCGCTGTTGGGCTTGCACCGCAGGCTGCGCGGCGCGCTGGTCGGGCACTTCGCGACCGCCCAGATCACCTCGTCGCCCTCCTCCGACCGGCTGGCTCAGGCGCTGCGGCGGATGGGGGCGGGCGAGGCGGCCGCACCTCACCGCGCGTTCCGCTCCCGCCGTGAGCGCGGCGGACGGCGGCGGTGACTGGTGTCGCACCACGGGTAGCGCGCGCTGCGGCCGCACAGACACAGGGCGACGGTGAAGCGGTCCGACCGTACGACGCTGCCGTCCGGCAGGGTCACCTCGACCGGCCCCTCGATCAGCAGCGGGCCGTCCGTCGCCATCGTCACCCGCACGGGCGGGTCACCAGGGTCGTTCGGCACGGATCACCACCAGCTCTTCCTTCTCCTCGCCGGGTTCGATGAGCCCCCGGGACTCCAGCCAGCCTGCCCGCTCCCGGAGCACCGGCCCGAACGGTATGAGGCGGCGGTCGGTGACGGCGGCCGCGAGGCCCGCCCGTTCCAGCCGCGCAAGGGTGCGGTCGACGCCGCACAGCGCGGAGTGCACCAGGAGCAGCACACCGCCGGGACGCAGTCGGGGCGGCCCGTCCGCGCAGATCTGGTCGAGCAGCGCCCGCCCGTCGGCACCGGCGTCCCAGGCCAGCGCCCGCCCGGAACACCCGGAACGCCCGAGACGCCCGCGACGCCCGCTGCCCCCGCTACGCCGCTCCGCCGAGGGCACATACGGGGGGTTGGCGATGATGAGATCGAATCGGCGGTCGGCGACGGGGGTCAGCAGATGGCCGCGCACCACGCGGACCCGCAGCCCGTTGAGGCGGGCGTGCAGGCGCGCGGAGGCCACCGCCCGGGCGGAGATGTCGACGGCGGTCACCTGCGCCGCGCCACACCGCGCCGCCTCAAGGGCCAGGGCCCCGCTGCCGGTACCGACGTCCAGGACGGTGGTGCCGGCGGTGATGGGCTCCCGGTGGAGCGCCTCGGCCAGCAGCCATGTGTCGTCCTGTGGCGTGTACACGCCCGGAGCAGACAAGAGCATCATGGGGCGCGAGTACCCCGATCAGGCACGATGAACAGTCGACGACGTCCACGGGGTCGTGCGGGAGCCGCAGGTGAATCAATGGCCGACGGCATACGTTACGGCGGGCGGTTTCGGGTACCCGCCGCGCAAGCTGCCGACGCAACCCCCGGGGGAACGCGACAGCCAGGCCCTTCCGGTCCAGACCACGGGCCGGGAGAGCCGCCCCCTACCTCACGTCCGGGCGGCTCAGTCGTCGAGGCCACCGCTCTCGCAGATCTGCCGGGCGATGTCTCTGAGTTTGATGTTCCGCTCCTGGGACACCCGCCGCATCACGGCGAAGGCCTCATCCTCGGAGATCTTGAGGCGCTCCATGAGGATGCCCATGGCCTCGCCGATGATGTGCCGGGTCTCGACCGCCCGCTTGAGCTGATCGGCGGTGCGGGCGCTGGAGAAGGCCACCGCGGCGTGGGAGGCGAGCAGCCAGCCGGCCGTCTCGCTGGCTCTGGTGAAGACGGCCGGGCGCCACGCATACATGTTCAGGGCACCGAGGTTCTCGTTCTCGGTGTAGAGCAGGAAGCCCATCATGCTGCCCAGACCGAGCGCGCGGGCCTCGCGGGCGTATTTCGGCCAGCGGTCCTGGGGTTCGTTGAAGTCCTTGATCCGGAACACCCGGTCACTACCCCGGCGGAGGGCGACGTCGAAGCAGGGGCCCTCGCCCAGCTTCTCCTGCAGCTGATCGGACCGGATCACCACCCCGTCGGTGGGTGCCAGGGTCTCCACCCGCTTTCCCTGGAAGATCAGGATGCCTGCCGCGTCACAGCCCTCGACGTTCTCCACGGCGGACTCGGTGATCCGCTCCAGTGTCGCGTCCACCGACGTCTGCGCCAGCAGGTCCCGCGCCATCTGGGCCATGCGCTCGGCGAAGCTCTCCCAGTCCATGACCACCAGCTTTCTCTCCGACCTCAAGTGTCACCCGGGCGCACCCACCCTGCCCAGAACGTATCGGGACGAGCCCGGACGCACATGGTTGCCGCGGGCAAACGATGCCCTCAGGCGGGGCGCGGCCGCCAGCTCTGCGGGTCGAGGATGCCCAGGAATACGCCCGGCCGATCAGCGCGAGGCGGGTGGGGGCATCGAGCAACTGCCGCAGCCGGCCAAGGTGATAGTCCAGGGTCTGCCGGGAGAGCCGGAGCGAGGCGGCGATCTCATGGTTCGCGTGCCCGGGGATCACCCTCGGCGGCCCGGTGGCGGCCGTGGGCCTGCTCTGCCTGTTCTCGGTGGTCACCGGTTTCGCGTACCCGATCCAGCGCGCACTGGTGAACACCGCCGTTCCGCCCGGCGCCCCGCGCGCCACGCTGCTCTCGGTCGAGAGCATCATCGACCGGGCCGTATGCGCCCTGGCCGCGGTGGCCGCCGGCGCGTATCTCTCGGCGGGCCGGATCGACGCCCTGCTGGGGCACAGCGCCGCCGTCACCGCCGCGGTGATGCTCGCGGTGCATCTGGTGGCGCGGAGGATCAGCGGGAAGCGCGGGGCCACCGGAGCCGTCTGATCCGGGCTCAGCCGCCGTCGGTTCCGGCCGTCCGGGCGGACCAGCGCTGTTCCACCTTGGCGAGCCGCCAGTAGGCCAGGGCCGCCGCCCACACCACCACGAACAGCCCGACGATGATGAACCCGACGTTGTCCAGGTCGAGCGCGGCGATCCGGCCGGTGACGGCGTCTTGCAGCTCGAGCTTGTCGTGGAGCACGCTCACCAGCTCGATGGTGCCGATGAGGAAGGCCACCGCGATCGACAGCCCGGTGATGGCGAGGTTGTAGAAAACCTTGCGCACCGGGTTGGAGAACGCCCAGTGGTAGGCGAAGTTCATAAAGGTGCCGTCGAGCGTGTCGAACAGGCTCATCCCGGCGGCGAACAACAGCGGCAGGCACAGGATCGCGTACCAGGGCAGCCCGGCGGCGGCTCCGCTTCCGGCCATCACCATCAGCGTCACCTCGGTGGCGGTGTCGAAGCCGAGCCCGAAGAGGAAGCCGAGCGGGTACATCTGCCCGGGGCGGGTGATGGACCGCGTGAAGCGGCCGAGGGCCCGGTTCATGAAGCCGCGGCTGTCCAGATGCGCCTCCAGCCGGGCCTCGTCGTACTGTCCGGCGCGCATCGCCCGGAAGACCCGCAGGATGCCGACGAGCGCCACCAGGTTGAGCGCGGCGATGAGATAGAGGAAGGAGCCGGAGACCGTCGTGCCGACGACGCCGAGGGTCTGGTGGGTGCCGGACCTCTCGTCGGCCAGGGTGCCGGCCAGCTGAGTACCCCCGGCGACCAGCGCGGCCATGATGACGACGACGCTGGAGTGGCCGAGGGCGAACCAGAAGCCGACCGACACCGGCCGCTTTCCGTCGGCCATCAGCTTGCGGGTGGTGTTGTCGATGGCGGCGATGTGGTCGGCGTCGAAGGCGTGCCGCATGCCGAGGGTGTACGCGGTGATCCCGAGGCCGATGCCGAAGGTCCTGGAGCCGACCTCGTAGTGCTGGGGCGCGACGACCAGGAAGAGCACGCCGAACGCGACGATGTGCAGGGCGACGATCACCGCCAGCAGCCCCGCGGTCCGTACGGTGTCCTCGCGCCGCCAGCGCAGTGCGGTGGGCAGGGTCATGCGGTCACGCTCCAGCACCTCGTGGATCACTTCGTGAGATGCCGCGGCCGGTCTCCTGGCTGACGGGTCGAACGCGCCCGCCCCTGCCTTCCCGGCCGCTCAGCGCTGCCAGTGGCTCCACAGCCTTGTCCTTCAGGCCGTGGAGCGGGACGGATACTCCCCGATCACAGTGGCGAGGGCCGCTCCGGTTTCTCACCGGTCTTCCCGAAACACCACGGCCCGCCAACTCTAGGAGCCGCGGGTCGAAAGCGGCAAGTTTCCGGATCCGCTCCCGCTTCGTCCCCGCGGTCGCGGTGCGGGCGGGGCGAGTGGCGGGCGGGGGCGGCCCGGCAGGATGACGCCATGCCCGCCCCTGGGGCGGCAGTCCACCGGTGTCGCTCCCGCGCCTGCGATACCGCGCCACCGAAAACCGCGGCCGTGAGCGGCACGAACGCGAGGCCGACGCCGAACCCAGCCGGGCGAGGCAGCCGCCCGAGGTCCAAGTGGAGTGGGCCGTCGACCAGATGGCCGATCCCGCCGGAGGCGGCGGTCAGCAGCACCCGCCGGACCACCCCCGCCCCGCCGATCGCGACGGCGATCCACCCGGCGCTCTTATCGGCCGGCACCGGCCGCAGTAGCTCCCGGTCGAGCTCCACCACGGTGATCAGCGGCGCGAGACCGGCCAGGGCGAGGCGCCGACCGCTTGGCACACTATTTTTGGTGTATCAGGCGCAGGCCAGGCGGAGTTCGCGGTCGCCGAGGGGAGCGAAGAAACGGGCCACGTCCTGCTCGGTGACCTCGGCGAGGGCGGCCGGGGACCACCGGGGGGCGCGATCCTTGTCGATCACCTGGGCGCGGATTCCCTCCACCAGGTCCGGGCAGCTCAGAGCGGCTGCCGAGACGCGGAACTCCTGTTCCAGGACGCGCTCCAGCGAACCCAGCCGCCGGGCCCGGCGCACGGCGGTCAGCGTGACCTTGAGCGCGGTGGGCGACTTGGCGAGGAGGGACTCGGCGGTCTCCTTGGCCGCCGGCACGCCACTGGCGAGCAGCCGGTCCACGATCTCCTCGACGGTGTCCGCCGCATAGCAGTGATCGATCCACTCCCGGTGGCCGTCCAGCTCACCCGCCGGCGCCTCGCGGGCGTACCGGGGCAGGACGTCCGTCACGGGGGCCATGGCGAGGTCCTTGCCGAGCACCGGCAGCAGATCGGACGGTACGAAGTGGTCGGCGAGCCCGCACAGCAGGGCATCGGCGGCGCCCACCGGTGCCCCCGTGAGCGCGAGATGGGTGCCGAGCTCGCCGGGAGCGCGGCCCAGCAGGTAGGTGCCGCCGACGTCCGGGACGAAGCCGATGCCGGTCTCGGGCATGGCGACCCGGGAGCGCTCGGTGACGATCCGTACGCCGCCATGGGCCGAGACCCCGACGCCGCCGCCCATCACGATGCCGTCCATCAGGGCGACATACGGCTTGGGGTAGCGGGCGATACGGGCGTTGAGCCGGTATTCGTCGCGCCAGAAAGCCAGCGACGCGTCACCCCCTCCCGTCCTCACCTCCTCGTGGATCAAGCGGATGTCGCCGCCCGCGCACAGCCCGCGCTCCCCCGCCCCGCTGATCACGACGGTCCCGACCGCCGGATCCCGCTCCCAGGCGGTGAGCGCCTCGGCGATCCGGGTCACCATCGGGTGGTTGAGGGCGTTGATGGCGCGCGGCCGGTTGAGGGTGAGGTAGCCGGCGCGTCCCTCGGTGCGCAGCAGGACGGGGTCGTTGTCGGTCACCGGAGAACTCCTGTCCGTCCGGGGGCCACGATGAGATACATGATCGCGTTCGTTCCTTCCTGGTGCCGATGCACGCGTCGATCGCAAAGGATCGTCTCGTCGCACGGTAGTGGCCGGTCGATCAGTGGCCGCGCGGGGCATACATGATCACGGCCATCCCCGCGAGACAGATCAGCGCCCCGATGACATCCGACCGGTCGGGGCGGTAGCCGTCGGCCACCATGCCCCAGGCGAGCGATCCGGCGACGAAGACCCCGCCGTACGCGGCAAGGACGCGCCCGAAGTCGGCGTTCGGCTGGAGGGTGGCCACGAACCCGTACAGGCCAAGCGCGATCACCCCGGCGCCGATCCAGACCCAGCCCTTGTGTTCCCGCACCCCCTGCCAGACCAGCCAGGCACCGCCGATCTCGAACAGGGCGGCGACGACGAACAGGGCGACGGAGCGGGCGACAAGCACAGCGGGACTCATCCTCGGTCGGCGGCGGGGTGAACAGCTCGACGGTAGACCGTCGGCACGATGCCCCAGGTCACCGCGGGCCCGTAGCCACCGGCCGGGTCCCTGCGGCATGCCGCCGCCCGCCGGACGGGGCGGGCCTCGGGGCGCCGACCCGCCGGACATCGGCGAAAATGGCTGAGCGGCGAGGCGCCGCGGCCACGGGCCCGGCCCGCGTGCCGCGGGGGTGCTCGCCACCGGCGTGACAGCGATCCTCGGGGCCCGGCGTTCAGGAGGACGATCATGGCTGTACCGGCATCGGCACGCTCCGGTGGTGCCCCCGCCCCGCGGATGCTCGGGATCTATCTCAACGACCATCTGGCCGGATCGACCGCCGGGGTCAGGCTGGCCCGGCGGATGGCGCGGGAGCACCGGCACTCGGCCTTCAGCGGCGAGCTCGCGAAGCTCGCGGTGGAGATCGCGGAGGACCGCAGGGCGCTGCTGTGGTGCATGGCCTCGATCGACGTCCCCGTGCGCCGTTACAAGATCTACGGCGGGCTGGCGGGCGAGCTGGTCTCCCGGGTGAAGCCCAACGGCCGGCTGCGGCGCCGTTCCGGGCTGAGCACGGTCCTGGAGCTTGAGGCGCTCCGACTGGGGGTGGAGGGCAAGGCACTGCTGTGGCGGACGCTGCTCGCCACGGCCGTCCACGAGCCCCGGCTGGACACCGGCCGGCTCGCCGAGCTGCTGGACCGGGCCGGGCAGCAGCTCACCACCCTGGACTCGCTGCACTCCCGGGCCGTCTCGGCGCTGGTGTCGCCCGGCCACCGCCCCGGGGTGCCGGGGTCGGAGGCCGGGGCCGCCACGTCCGGGCGCCGTCACCCATCGTGACGGGCCCGTGTCTGCGGTGCATCACCCGGCGGGCAGGGGGCACCCTGCAGCCATGAACGGACTCCCTGGCACACCCGAGTCGTACTGGATGGGCTCCGCGCCGAGCACCCCCCACCCGGCCCTCACGACGGACCTGCGGGTCGACGCCGCGGTCATCGGCGGCGGTATCGCGGGCCTGAGCACCGCGTGGGAGCTGGCCCGCACCGGCCGGAGCGTGGCAGTCCTGGAGGCCGGGCAGATCGCCGCGGGTGTCACCGGCTGTACGACAGCCAAGCTCAGCGCACTGCACACCCTCGTGTACGACAAGGTGCGCAGGACCCGCGGCGCGGAGGGGGCGCGACTGTACGCGCGATCGCAGACGGATGCCGTGGAGCGGGCCGCGGCCATCGTGGACGAGCTCGGCGTGGACTGCGAGCTGGAGCGCGTCCCGGCGTTCACCTATGTCCTGGATCCGGCGCGCACCCCTGAGATCCGGGCCGAGGCGGACGCGGCCCGTGAAGCCGGGCTGCCCGCCTCGTATGTCACGGAGACCGGGCTCCCGTTCCCCGTCGCGGGCGCGGTCCGGGCCGAGAACCAGGCCCAGTTCCACCCCCGCAAGTACCTGCTCGCGCTCGCCGAGGACCTGCGGGCGCGCGGCGGGCTGATCCATGAGCGCACGCGTGCCATCGGGCTGGACGAGGGCACCCCCTGCCGTGTCACCACCGAGAACGGGCCGGTGGTCACGGCCCGGGACGTCGTCATCGCCACCCACTACCCGGTCTTCGACCGGGCGCTGCTGTTCACCCGGCTCGCCCCGCACCGCGAGCTCGTCGTCGCCGGCCCGATCGCCGCCGACCGGGACCCGCACGGCGCGTACATCACCCCGGAGCAGAACAAGCGCTCCGTGCGCACCGCCCCGTACGGCGACGGGCAGCGGCTGCTGATCGTCACCGGCGAGTCCTTCAAGCCCGGCGCCGCGGACACCCCCGAGCGGTTCGCGCGACTGGCCGACTGGGCCCGGGAACATTTCCCCGGCGTCGACGTCACCCACCGCTGGGCCGCTCAGGACAACGACCCCACCGACACGGTTCCGCTGGTCGGCCCCTTCCACCCGGGCGCGCGCCACACCTATGTCGCCACCGGCTTCGGCGGCTGGGGCATGAGCGGCGGCATCATGGCGGGCCGGCTGCTCACCGCCCTCATCACCGGCGAGGAGCCGCCGTGGGCCGGGCTGTACGACCCACGGCGGCTGCGGACCGCCCTGCGCGAGGCACCGGCGCTGCTCAAGCACCAGGCCGAGGTCGGACGGCACTTCATCGGCGACCGGTTGCGGACCACGCATGCCGACTCCGTCACCGACGTCGCCCCCGGCACGGGAGCCGTCGTCCGCGTCGGCGGGCGCCACCGCGCCGTGTACCGCGACGAGGACGGCACCACCCACACCCTCTCCGCCCGCTGCACCCATCTCGGCTGCCTCGTCGCGTTCAACACCGCGGAGCGGGCGTGGGAGTGCCCCTGCCACGGGTCGCGCTTCGGAACCGACGGCCGCGTGCTGCAGGGTCCGGCCCTTCGTCCCCTCAAGGAGTTGTGACCTCGGCCACGAGGCGCACATGGCCCTGCGCCGTCCGGGTAGGCGGCTTCATGTCGTTGCCCCTCACCAGGTTGACTGTCGAAAGGACCACGCCGTGCTGATGGCCCACCCGGTCGTACTCCGCAACCTCATCGAGCAATACGAGACCCTCCAGGTGCTGCGCGCCGAATCCGGCGGTGCCGAGGTACGCCAGCGGATGGACGACCTCGCCTACACACTGTGTGTGTCCACCGGCACCCGCGATGTGGACGCGGCCCTCATCGCCGCCCGGCACCGGCTGCCCGGCGCCCGCGTGGAGGACGACTCGGCACTGACCGCCTGAGCGCGCCTGCGCTCCTCCCCCTCCCCACCGGCCCGGCCGGAGACCCAGCGCCCCGCGCTGGGTCTCCGGCCGGGCCGCTCTGTGCTGACCCAACCCGGCACCGGCGGGCCGCTGTTCACAACCGGCCTCAGCGCCGTCCGACCGATACCCGCCCTGGGCGGTCTGGCGGTGGCCGAGGTCCGGCTGCCGGACCGCACCGGGCGGGGGCCGCAGGACCAGCGGGACCCGGCGCCGGAACAGCAGCGGCGGCGACGCCACGTAAGGCCGCTGAAGCCACCAGCCGTGCTGGACCGCTTGGCTTCGCGGCCGGTGTCCGGTGTACGACCCCGAGCTCCGCACCCTGTCCGTCCACCACCGGTGGCGCTCGCCGCCCTTGTCACCGCTCACGGGCACGACGGAGCACAACAAACGCTCACGGTCCTCGGCCTCGTACGACTCGTACGCCCTGCCCCCTCGGCTCAGCGAACCGCTCCACCCGTCAGGCGCCGAAGCGGCGGCGTGATGCCTCGATGTGACCGAGGTACTGGTGGGTCCAGTCGCACATGCCATGGACTGTCTCTCGTAGGGCTCGGCCCGGCTCGGTGAGGGTGTACTCGACGCGCGGCGGCACGGTGGGGTGCACGCTCCGCTCGACCAGGCCGTTGCGCTCCAGCATGCGCAGGTTCTGGGTGAGCATCTTGTGGCTGATGCCCTCGACTTCCTTCCGCACCTCGCCGAAGCGCAGGGTGCGTGCGCCCAAAGCGTCGATGATCAGAAGCGCCCACTTATTGGCGACGTCCGAGAAGATTTCCCGCGCCAAAGAGTCCGCGCGCGTCAGGTCCGCTTCCTCGGGCGAGCCTCTGAACTGCTTGGTCACCATAAGGTTCCCCAGTCACTGAAAAGTGCGTTCTTCCACGTCAGCCGCCACTCTCCTACGGTTCTTGAGTAACCACAAGGGACCATGAGCGTCTTGGTTCGGTGGAGGCGAGCCCACGGGCTCTCATGACAAGGAGGAAGGCAGTATGGCCGTCACCCTGGTAAACCCCAGCGGATTGCCGAAAATCGATGCCTACCGGCAGGTGTCGATCGCGACTGGGTCGAAGCTGGTCTTCATCGCCGGGCAGGTCGCCTGGGATGCCGACGGGGTCACGGTAGGCGAAGGTGACCTCGCCGCTCAGGTCGAGCAGTGCTACCTCAACATCGGCACCGCCCTGGCCGAAGTCGGCGGTTCCTTCGACGACGTGGCGAAACTGACCGTCTACGTCGTCGACTGGACCCCCGACAAGATGCCCCTGTTCCTGGAGGGGGTCACTCGGGCGGCCGCGAAGCTGGGGGTCACCCCGGTACCGCCGGGCACGCTGCTGGGCGTTGCGGCACTGGACGTACCCGACCATCTGGTGGAGGTCGAAGCCACCGCGATCATCGACTGAACAGGTGTTCGTCATTCCGGCCGGCCGTGCGCCCGCACCGGCGGCAACGGGCCGCCGTAGCGTTCGAGGGTGACGCGGGTGAGTTGGCCGGTGCAGCCCTGGGCGAGGCGGGAGGTGCCGGTGTCGGGGGTGAGGGCGTTGGGGTTGCCATGGACGCAGGTGGCGATGTCGGAGGCCGAGGGGTCGTACCAGGCGCCGGTGGAGAGTTGGACCACGCCGGGGCGCAGGGCGTCGCTGATCACGACGCCGGCGAGGCAGCTGCCGACGGAGCTGCGGATCCGGACGACGTCGCCGTCACGGAGGCCGTGGGCGGCGGCGTCGGTGGGGTGGACGCGGACGGGTTCGCGGTCGGCGACCTTCGAGGCGGCGCTGAGCTCGCCGTGGTCGAGCTGGCTGTGCAGCCGGGTCGCGGGGTTGTTGGCGATGAGGTGGAGCGGGTATGCCCCGTCCTGGTCGTCTTCGGGCGGCAGCCACGCCGGATGGCCGGGGCAGTCGTCGTAGCCGTACGAGGCGACGGTGGACGAGTACAGCTCGATCCGGCCGCTGGGGGTGGCCAGCGGATGGGCGGTGGGGTCGGCGCGGAAACCGGCGTAGAGGGTGTGGCGTTCGCGCAGTCCCCGCAGCGGGATGCGGCCCGCCTTCCAGAAGGTGGCGAAGTCCTCCTCGGGGGCGTACCGCGGCTCGAGGCCCTGGCGCCAGGTCTTATAGAGGTGTTCGAGCCAGCCACGCTCGTCGCGGCCCTTGGTGAAGGCGTGGCCGGCGCCGAGTTCGGTGGCGAGGTCGGACAGGATCCGGTAGTCGTCGCGGGCCTTGCCCACCGGTTCGGCGACGCGGTGCATGGCGATGAGCGCCGCGTCCTGCTTGGCGCCGCCGATGTCGTTCCGTTCGAGGGTGGTGGTGGCGGGCAGGACGATGTCGGCGTGCCGGGCGGTGGCCGTCCAGTGGGGCTCATGGACGACGACGGTGTCCGGACGGCCGAAGGCCCGGCGCAGCCGGGCGAGGTTCTGGTGGTGGTGGAAGGGGTTGCCGCCGGCCCAGTGGACGAGGCGGATGTCGGGATAGGTGAGACGCTTGCCGTCGTAGTCGTACTCCTCCCCGGGGTGCAGCAGCAGATCCGCGATCCGGGCGCAGGGGATGAAGTCGGGGACGGGGTTGCTGCCCTGGTCCAGTGTGGGCAGCTTGTACGGCAGGTTTCCGGCGCCGGTCCCGGCGGTGGCCCCGTAGCCGTGGCCGAAGCCGCCGCCGGGCAGTCCGATCTGGCCGAGCAGACAGGCCAGGGCGATCCCGGCCCACACCGGCTGTTCGCCGCGGTGGGCGCGCTGGAGGGACCAGCTCAGGGTGATCATGGTGCGGTGCCGGGTCAGCTCATGGGCCAGTGCGGCGATGCGGGCGGCCGGGATGCCGCAGATCTCCTCGGCCCAGTGGGGGGTCTTGGGGGCGGAGCCGTCCTTGCCGAGGACATGGCAGGCGAAGGTGTCGAAGCCCTCGCAGTGGCGGCGGCAGAAGTCGGCATCGTAGCGCCCCTCGTCGATGAGGACGTGGCACAGCGCGAGCATCAGCGCGGTGTCGGTGCCGGGGACGGGGGCCAGCCACTCGGCGTCGAGTTCGGCGGCGAGATCGTCGCGCACCGGGCCAACCAGGATGAAGCGGGCGCCACGGGCGCGGGCGGCGCGCAATCGCCCGGCGGTCCGGTGGAGGCTGATGCCACCGGCGTTGACGTGGGAGTTCTTGGCGGGCATGCCGCCGAAGCAGAGAAACAGGCCGGTGTGCTCGGCCAGGACGGGCAGGGTGGTGGGGGCGCTGATCGGGGCGTCGTCGCCGACGATGTGGCGCAGCAGGGTGCGGGAGGCGCCGATGCTGTAGGTGCCGACCGACCGCGTATAGCCGCCGATGCAGTTGAGGAACCGGTGGATCTGGCTCTGCGCGTGGTGGAAGCGGCCCGCGCTGCTCCAGCCGTACGAGCCGCCGAAGATGGCGCGGTTCCCGTGGTGGGTGCGGACCCGGTCGAGCTCATGGGCCAGGAGGGGGATCACCTCTTCCCATGACACCGGCACATAGTCGTCGTCGCCGCGGGCCGGGTCGGGGCCGGGGCCGTGTTCGAGCCAGCCGCGGCGGATGTGCGGGGTGAGGACGCGGCCGCGCGGACCGAGCGCGGCGGGGACGTTGCGCAGCAGGGGCGACGGGGCGGGGTCGCCGGGGTCGGGGGTCACATCGAGGCCGCCGTCGGGGCGGGTGGCGGCGTGGAAGGCGCCCCAGTGCGAGCTGTGCGGGCGGCCGGGCGGCGGGGCCTGCGGCGGGTGTGGCCCGCGTCCGGTCCCGTTACTCGCTGCCCCATCCATCCTGACCTCGCCCTTTCCCTGACGTCTCTCCTTTCCCGGGTTCCTCGCTCTGTCGTTCTTACTCTTCCTCGACCGGTCCTGCTCGGCAGAAAGCCGATCACGGTCGGCGGCTTCACTACAATCGCGGGGCAGCGAAGCCCTGTGCAGCAGAGGCTGAGGGCTGCACGATGGGCACTCGGCGTCAGGCGGACACCGCGGCCGGCCGCCGTGGCGGCCCGCGGTGGAACGAAAGGCCGCAATCCGATGCGTACCCAGCACCCGCGCGACGCCGATCCCCTGGCCGCGCTCAGCCCCGCCGAGTCGGCCCGTCTCATGGCGGTCATGCGGGATACGGCGCTGAGCCGCGGGCACCTCCCGCTGCCCGCGCGCCCGGTGATCGGCGCTTCCTGGGACCGGATGCTGCGGCTCGGGCTCGACCCGGACCACGGGCGCGCCCCGGTCCCGCTTCGGCTGGACGAACTGGAGCGGCGGCGGAAGGAGACCCGGCTGGCCGATGTGCTGCCCACCCTGCACAGCGGGCTGCTGGAGGCGGCGGAGGCGGCCGGCCACATCATGATCATCGCTGATGCCGACGGCCGGATCCTGTGGATCGACGGCCACCGCGGGGTCCGCCGGCACGCCGCCGACGGCATCGCGCTGATCGAGGGCTCCCACTGGGCCGAGGACGTCGCCGGGACCAGCGGGATCGGTACCGCGCTCGCTGTCAGGTCCCCCGTACGGGTGCATTCGGCGGAGCACTTCGTCCGCGCCTTCCACACCTGGAGCTGTGCGGCCGCCCCGGTGCGCGACGCCCGGGACGGACGGCTGCTGGGCGTCATCGACATCAGCGGTCCGGCCGCCACTGCCCATCCGACGGTGCTCTCCCTGGTCACCGCGACCGCCCGGTGGGCCGAGGGTGAACTGCGGCTGGCCCACACCCGCGAGCTCGAGGCGGTGCGCGCCGTCGCCGCCCCCGTACTGGCGCGCCTTCGCGGCAAGGCGGTGGCGGTCGACCGGCACGGCTGGGTCGCCGGGGTGACCGGGGTGACCCCCCGTAACCGTCGGCTGCTGCTGCCCAAGGCGGCGCAGGACGGGCCGGTCTGGCTGCCCGCGCTCGGGATGTGCACGGTGGAGACGCTGCCCGGCGGCCATCTGGTGCGGGTGCTGGACGGGGAGGACGACGAGCACGGCGCCCCGGCCCGCGAGGGCCGCCTGGTGCTGGACGTACGCCATGCGCACCACTGGTCGCTGACCTTCTCGGGCCCCTCCGGCACCTGGACGCACCAGCTCAGTGCCCGCCACGCCGAGGTGCTGCTGGTGCTCGCCGCGCACCCGGAAGGGCGTACGGCGGCCCAGCTCGCCCAGGATCTGTTCGGGGATCCGACGCGGACGGTCACGGCACGGGCCGCGATGTCACGGCTGCGCGGACGGCTGGGGGCGGTGCTCGCGCACCGCCCCTACAGGATCGCGGACGGGATTCGCATGGACGTCACCAGGCCGGACCGCCCCCACCAGCTGCTCCCTTTCAGCGCCGCCCCGGCGATCGGCCGGCTGCGGAGGGACGAGGGCGCCCCCGGGTGACAGCCGGAGCGGGAGAGCAGGACATCACCGCTTGACGCGGGCGTCAGCGCCGCCCCGCGATCTCCTCCGGGCGCGGCACCTCGGCCAGCCGCTCGGCGGGCAGCAGCCCCTTCTCCAGGACGAGTTCGGCGACTCCGCGCCCGGTGGCGAGCGCCCGCCGGAGCGGAAGAAGGCCCTGGGGTGTGTCCGCGAAGTCGCGTCGGATCAGCCCGCGACCTCTGGTGAGGGGGTGCGGGGGGCACCTCCCAGCGGTAGCCGGGGGAACATCGCGAGGCGGAGGGCCGTCCTCGCGGTGGGGCGGCTTGGACGCGCCCGACGACGCGGCGAGGAGTGGTGCCAGGCGTCGCGGGCCGGGCGGGACTTCGCGGACACGCCCTACGTGGCGGGCGGGGTGAGGGTGAGGGCGCCGGTGGTGTGCAGGGAGCCGACCGTGGTGCCGCCGCCGTGGACGGGGCTGGTGGCGAACTCGGCCAGGACGCCGGGGTCGATCCCGCAGTGGGCGAGCGCCGCCGCGGTCACCGGCATCCGGGCGCGGTCCGCGCCGTCGGCGATCTTCACGGCGACGGCCCGGCCGTCGGGCAGCGCGGCGACCTGGACGCCCTCGAAGCCGTCCTTGGCGATCAGCCCCGGCACGGCGCGCATCAGCCGGGCGACGTCCCGGTCGGTACCGGATGCCATCTCCGGGTACGCGCGCAGGGCGGACGCGACCCGGCCCTCGGGGGTGTCCATGGGGGCCGAGGCGATCCGGGCGAGGGCTCGCGCGAGGCCGTGCGGGGAGACGGAGAACAGCGGGGCGCCGCAGCCGTCGACCGTGACCTGGGCGACGCGCTGCCCGGTCAGGTCCTCCACGGTTTCGGCGATCAGCCGCTGCAGCGGATGGGCCGGGTCGAGGTAGTCCTCCAGCGGCCAGCCGCGCAGCCGCGCCGTGAGCAGCATGGCGGCGTGCTTGCCCGAGCAGTTCTGGGCGAGCCGGGTGGGCACGCCGCCGTCGCGCAGCCAGGCGTCACGCTGGGCCGCCCCGTACGGCAGATCGGGGACGTTGCGCAGCTCCTCCTCGGTGAGGCCGGCCTGGTCGAGGATGCGCCGCGCCCCGGCCAGGTGCCGCTCCTGGCCGGAGTGGCTGGCGGCGGCGAGGGACAGCAGCTCTCCGTCGAGCGGCAGTCCGGCGCGCAGCAGCGCGACGGCCTGGAGGGGCTTGAGCGCGGAGCGCGGATAGAACGCCACTTCGATGTCGCCGGCCTGGAACGCCACCCGGCCGTCGGCGGCCAGCACGACGGCCGTGCCGTGGTGGACGCCTTCGATGACGCCGGCCCGCACGACGTGGGCGAGCGGCACATGGCGGGGTTCGCGGACGGCGGGGGGCTCGGCCGGGGTACGGCGGGTCGCGTCGTCGGTCCGTCCGAGGGGGATGCTGCTCATGGTGGTGCTCTCGTGGTCGGGGGTGGTCACGGGATGGTGCGGGCCCAGGGGTGCCTGGTCGGTGAGGCGCGAGGAGAAACGGTTCATCAGGAGGCGTTCATCCGGCCATCGGCGGTGTTCATCCGGCCGCGTACGCAGAACCAGCCGACGACCAGGGCCACCATGATCGCCGGAAGCGCCATGACGGTGAGCCGGCTGGGCCCGCCGTCGGCCCACATCAGGGCCAGGACCGAGGCGAGGAAGCCCAGGGTGACGATCTCGGTGTACGGGGAGCCGGGGAGCCGGTAGCCCGGCCGGGAGACCTCGCCGGCCTGGGCGCGCTGCCAGAAGCGCAGATGACAGAGCATGATCACGCCCCAGGTGGACAGGATGCCGAGGGCCGCGAAGTTGAGGACGATCTCGAACGCCTCGCTCGGCACCACATAGTTGAGGGCCACGCCCAGCACACAGAAGAAGGCGGTGAGGAAGATGCCGCCGTAGGGGACGTGGGTGCGGCTCATCGTGCCGGTGAACTTGGGCGCGGAGCCGGACATCGCCATCGAGCGCAGGATCCGCCCGGTGGAGTAGAGGCCCGAGTTGAGGCTGGACATCGCGGCGGTCAGCACGACGAGGTTCATCACCCCGCCGGCCGCCGGCACCCCGATCTTGGACAGCACGGTGACGAAGGGGCTCTGGTCGCCCGAGTAGGAGCCGGAAGGCAGCAGCATCGAGAGCAGCACCACGGAGCCGACATAGAAGACGGCGACCCGCCACATGATGGAGTTGATCGCCTTGGGCATGATCTTCTCGGGCTGCTCGGTCTCGCCCGCGGTGACGCCGACGAGCTCCACGGAGGCGTAGGCGAAGACGACACCCTGGATGACCAGCAGCATCGGCAGCGCGCCGTGCGGGAACACCCCGCCGTGGTCCGTGAGGAGGCTGGGCCCGGTGGCGTGGCCTGCCACCGGCTCGCGGCTGACCAGCAGGAAGATGCCGATCGCCATGAAGACGACGAGGGCGCCGACCTTGATGATCGCGAACCAGAACTCCAGCTCGCCGAAGATCTTCACGGAGATGAGATTGACCGAGAGCACGACGGCGAGCGCGATGAGGGCGATCACCCACTGCGGGATCTCGGTGAACATCCCCCAGTAGTGCGTATAGGTCGCGACCGCCGTGATGTCGGCGATACCGGTGGTGGCCCAGTTGAGGAAGTACATCCAGCCGGCGACGAAGGCGCCCTTCTCGCCGAGGAACTCACGGGCGTAGCTGACGAAGGCGCCGGAGGACGGCCGGTGCAGCACCAGCTCGCCGAGGGCCCGCACCACCAGGAAGGCGAAGACACCGCAGATCGCGTACGCCAGGGCCAGCGAGGGCCCGGCATCCTTCAGCCGCCCGCCGGCGCCGAGGAAGAGACCGGTGCCGATCGCGCCGCCGATGGCGATCATGTTGACATGCCGGGCCTTGAGGGACTTGCTGTAGCCGGCGTCGCCCGCGTCCACATGCCGGTGCCGCTCGGCCTGGGGCTGCTGACGTATTTCTTGCCGGAGGGACTGCTCGCTCACGCCTGCTGTCCGCCTCACTTGGTTATGTCCGTCTTACTTCGGTATGTCAGTACGAACGTCCGCCGGGGCAGGCCGCACGATGGAGGTCAAGGTGGCCTCGACACGTTCGAGGTGGTGCGTCATCGCCTCCACCGCGTCGTGTTCGGACCCGTCGGCGAGCGCCTCGACGATCGTCCGGTGTTCCCGGTTCGACTGCTCACGGCGGCCACCGAGTTCATTGAGGAAGGCCGACTGCCGGGCCAGGGCATCGCGGATCTCCTCGATGACCCTGCGGAAGACCGGATTCTGCGCGGCCTGGGCGACGGCGAGATGGAACAGCGTGTCCATCGCCACCCATGCCGTGGTGTCGGCCTCCTGCTCCATCCGCACCAGCAGATGGTTGAGGTGGTCAAGGTCCTCGGCCGAGCGGCGCAGCGCCGCGTAGCCGGCCACCGGGATCTCGATGTGCCTGCGCACCTCCATCAGGTCACTGGCCGCGTAGTCGCCGAAGGTGGGGTCCTCCACCGGCCCGCTGGAGATGACGAATGTGCCCTTTCCGGTGCGCGAGGCGGTCAGCCCCATGGTCTGCAGGGCTCGCAGGGCCTCGCGGAGCACCGGCCGGCTCACCTCCAGCCGACGGCACAGCTCCGCCTCGGAGGGGAGTTTGTCCCCCACCGCGTAGTCACCGCGCTCGATCGCGCTCCGGAGGTGGGTGAGAACCGCTTCCATCGCGCTGACGCGCCGGGGGTAACCACCTGTCTGGCTGTCTGACAAGTTCACGCGCCGATCCTCAGCCGTCCACCGGAGCTCTGTCAAGGGTCCAAATGCCTAGGTCAGCGGAGCGCGCCCCGCCCCTGGTGCCGATGTGCCTCACCACCTCGGAGGCCCGGGAGTCATATGATGAACGGGGAATGTATCCGCGGATGGGACGGGTGCGATGGCCATCTCCGAGGGAATCGCGCCGACCGAGGCGCACGTCCCATTCGACATGGCCGATGCGGCAACGGCGCTGATCGACGCCACGGGGACCATCGTGGGCTGGACGGCCGCGGCGGAGAGCCTGCTCGGCTATCCGGCGGCCGAGGTGATGAAGCGGCCGGCCTCGATCCTGCTGGCGTCACCCGACGACGCGGCGAAGGCGGCGGTCATCGCGGAAGAGTGCCGGGTGCACGGCAGTTGGGGCGGGCATCAGGCGATCCGGCACCGGGACGGCCACCGGGTGGAGGCGAGGCTGCGGATCTCCTCGGCGCGAGAGCCGGGCGGCGACGTCGGCTGGCTGGTCTCCGGGGTCGACATGGAGGCCATCCCGAGCTGGGTGCTCAGCGGCTCGCTGCTCAAGGCGTTCCTCACCCGGTCGCCGATCGGCATCGCCGTACTGAGCCCGGATCTGCGGTACGTATGGATCAATGACACGCTGGAGCGCTACAGCGGCGTGCCGCGCGAGCGGCGGCTGGGGCGCCGGATGGCGGACTGCCTGCCCGGCCTGGACACCGAGGCGCTCGAAGCGCGGATGCGGCGGGTCCTGAAGACCGGCAAGCCGTTGATCGACTACGAGTACCGGGGCTGGACCCCGGCAGACCCCCACCATGAGCACGCGTACTCGACCTCCTTCTTCCGCCTGGACAGCGCCGAGGGCCACGCCGTGGGCGTGTGCTACATGGCCATGGACGTCACCGACCGGTGGCGGGCGCGGGAGCGGCTGGCCCTGCTCAGCGAGTCCAGCGAGCAGATCGGCTCCACTTTGGACGTCATGCGCACCGCACAGGAACTGGCCGAGTTCGGGGTGCCGCGGCTGGCCGACTTCGTCACCGTCGACCTGCTGGAGTCCATCCTGCGCGGCGAGGAGCCGTCGACGCCGCGGACCCGGACCCTCCCACCGTTCCGGCGCGCGGGTCAGGCATCCATCCACGAGGGCTGCCCGGAGTCCATCGCGGCCGCCGGCGACCGGGTCGCCGTCTCCCCCGGGTCGCCCTTCTCGTGCAGCTTCCTCGGCGGGGAGGCCGTGCTCGACCCGGAGCTGGACGCCTCCATGGCCGCCTGGAGCGGCGACGACCCGGCCCGGACGCGGAAGGTGCACGAATTCGGGATGCGCTCCTTGATGGTGGTCCCGATCTGCGCGCGCGGCGCCATCCTGGGCGTGGCCTCGTTCGTCCGCTCCCGCCATCCGGACCCGTTCGAGGAGGACGATCTGCTGCTCGCCGAGGAGCTGGTCGCGCGGGCCGCGCTGTGCGTGGACAACGCACGCCGTTACACCCGGGAGCACACCGCGGCGCTGACGCTCCAGCGCAGTCTGCTCCCCCACACCCTGACCGGCGGCCAGGCCCTCGATGTGGCCTCGCGCTACCTGCCCACGGACACGCGGAACGGGGTCGGCGGCGACTGGTTCGATGTGATCCCGCTGTCCGGGGCCCGGGTGGCGCTGGTGGTCGGCGATGTCGTGGGACGCGGCATCCACGCGGCGGCCACCATGGGGCGGCTGCGGACCGCCGTCCACACCCTCGCCGATCTGGATCTGCCCCCCGAGGAGTTGCTGGCCCACCTGGACGACCTGGTCATCCGGCTCACCGAGGAGGAGGCCGGCCAGGAGGGCGCGACCGCGGCGGTGCCGGGCGCCACCTGTCTGTACGCGGTCTACGACCCGGTCACCCGGCGGTGCACGATGGCCCGGGCGGGGCATCCCGCCCCCGCGATCACGCACCCCGACGGCGACGTCTTCTTCCCTCCGCTGCCCGCCGGGCCCCCGCTCGGCCTCGGGTCGCTGCCGTTCGAGTCGGCGGAGCTGGAGCTGCCCGCCGGAAGCCTGATCGCCCTCTACACCAACGGGCTGATCGAGACCTGCGACCAGGACATCGACGTCGGGCTCGGGCGGCTCAGCCGCGCCCTCGCGCAGGCCGTCCTTCCGCTCGAGGAGCTGTGCTCCAGCATCATCGACACCCTGCTGACCGCGCCGCAGTCCGACGATGTGGCCCTGCTGCTGGCACGTACGCACGCACTGGGCACCGGCCATGTGGCCTCGTGGGACCTGCCCTTCGACCCGGCGGTCGTGGCCCACGCCCGGTCCCTGGCGGTCCACCAGCTCGCCGAGTGGGGCCTTGACGAGCTGGTGATGACCACGGAGCTGATCGTCAGCGAGCTGATCACCAATGCCATCCGCCACGGCACGGGCCCGATCCGGCTGCGGCTGATCCGGCACTCCATGCTGATCTGTGAGGTCAGCGACGCCAGCAGCACCTCTCCGCGGCTGCGCCACGCCCGTACCACCGACGAGGGCGGACGCGGGCTGTTCCTGGTCGCGCAGCTGACCCGCCGCTGGGGGACCCGCTACACCGAGGGCGGCAAGCTCATCTGGGCCGAGCAAGACCTTCCGGCACCGGTATGAGACACACTGCGGCGCGTCCGCGCCCTGTTCATGATCGCCTCACTCCCCCACACTGGTCATATGCCAAGAGGAGGGGGGCATCCGGCGTGCGGAGGTCGGTCGGCGGCGGGGACCGGTGGCGGATTCGGCTCGCCTCCCCGTGGTGGCGCGGCGGTGTCGCGGTGCTGGCGGGCGCGCTGCCCGCGCTCGCGTTTCCCGAGCCGTCGCTGTGGTGGTGGGCCTACGGCGCCCTGGTGCCATGGCTGCTGCTGGCGCGCTCGGCGCCCACCGGCCGCCGGGCCGCGCTGGACGGCTGGCTGGGCGGAGCCGGATTTCTGCTGGCGGTGCACCACTGGCTGATGCCGAGCCTGCATGTGTTCATCGTGGTCCTGGCCGCGCTGCTGGGGCTGGTGTGGGTGCCGTGGGGCTGGCTGACGCACCGGCTGCTGCACGGGCGGCCGGGGCCGGGCCGGGTCGCCGCGGCGCTGGTGCTGCTGCCGTCCGCCTGGCTGCTCGCCGAGCTCGTACGGTCCTGGCAGTACCTGGGCGGGCCCTGGGGGCTCCTCGGCGCGAGCCAGTGGCAGGTGGAGCCGGCGCTGCGGCTGGCGTCGGTGGGCGGCGTCTGGCTGCTGGGCGCGCTGCTGGTGATGGTGAACGTCGCGCTGGCCGTGCTGATCGCGGTGGACGGGGCCCGTACGGTGGCGCTCGCCGGGATCACGGCCGTCGCCGCCGCGGCGGCCGGGGTGTGGGCGTGGGTGCCGGTCGCGAAGGAGACCGGTACGGCGCGGATCGCGGTGGTGCAGCCGGGGGTGATCCAGGGTCCCGGACCCCGCCTCGAGCGCAGTGCGGAGCTCACCCGGCAGCTGGCCGGGCGCCACCTGGACCTCGTGGTGTGGGGCGAGAGCAGCGTCGGCGCGGATCTGACCGCGAAGCCCGCGCTGAGCCGCCGGCTGGCCGAGCTGTCCCGGACGGTGGGCGCCGATCTGCTGGTGAACGTGGACGCGCGGCGCGGCGAACGGCCGGGGATCTACAAGAGCTCGGTACTGATCAGCCCGCACGGCCCGACCGGCCAGCGCTACGACAAGATGCGGCTGGTGCCCTTCGGCGAGTACATCCCGGCCCGGCCGCTGCTGGGCTGGGCCACCTCGGTGGGCAAGGCGGCGGGCGAGGACCGCCACCGCGGCACGGAGCAGGTGGTGATGCGGCTGCCGGGCGGGCTTCGGGTCGGGCCGCTGGTGTGCTTCGAGTCCGCCTTCCCGGACATGAGCCGCGCGCTGACCCGGGACGGGGCGCAGGTGCTGGTCGTCCAGTCCGCGACCTCGACGTTCCAGGACAGCTGGGCGCCCACGCAGCACGCCTCGCTGGCCGCGCTGCGCGCCGCCGAGACCTGGCGGCCGATGGTGCACGCCACGCTGACCGGGGTGAGCGCCGTCCACGGGCCGCGCGGCGAGCCGGTGGGCCCCCGGATGTCCACCGACACCAGCGCGGCCACCGTCTATACGGTGCCGCTGGGCGAGGGCACGAGCCCATACGTCCGGCTGGGGCCCTGGCCCGTCTACGGGGCGCTGGCCGCGCTCGCCGCCTTCTGTGCGGCCTGGGGCGTCCGCGTGCTCAGACGGCCGTCGGGCCGCTGAACTCCAGCGCGTCCTTGATGACCCGCTCGCACAGCTCGTGCGTGCGCAGCGCGTCCTCGGCGCTGAGCCGGGTGCCGGAGCGCACGGCGTCCAGGAAGGCGTCGGTGATCTGCTCCATCCCGCGCTGCCGGGCGACCGGGACCCAGTCGCCGCGCCGCCGCACGCTCGGCTGTCCCTTGTGGTCGACGACCTCGGCGAGATTCACCACCTGCCGCTTGGTGTCCTGCCCCGAGACCTCCAGCACCTCCTCGGCGGAGCCGCTCATCCGGTTCATCACACCGAGCGCGGTGAACCCGTCGCCGGACAGCTGAAGGACGACGTGGTGCACGAGGCCGTCGCGGATCCGGGCGCGGACGTCGATGTGGTCGACCGGACCGGGCGCGAGGAAGCGCAGCGTGTCGACGACATGGATGAAGTCGTCCAGGACGAGCGTGCGCGGATCCTCGGCGAGGCCGACGCGATTCTTCTGTATGAGGATCAGATCGCGCGGATGGTCCAGACACTGCGCGTACCCGGGGGCGTAACGCCGGTTGAAGCCGACCATCAGCCCCACCCCCCGCTCCTCGGCCAGCCGCACGATCCGCTCACTGTCGCCGAGGTGGTACGAGAGCGGCTTGTCCACATACGTCGGCACCCCGGCCTCGATCAGCCGGGTGACGAGCTCGGCGTGAACGGCGGTGGGGGCGTGCACGAAGGCGGCGTCGAGACCGGCGGCCAGCAGCGAGTCGAGGTCGGCGTGGCGCTGGGCGCCTGGGAGGCGGTAGGTGTCGGCGACCCGCTGGAGGGTGGCGGGGCGGCGGGTGAGCAGATGCGGCTCAAGACCCGGCCGGGCCATGAGTACGGGCAGATACGCCTTCTGCGCGATGTCGCCGAGACCGATGCAGCCGACCCTCACGATGATGCCTCCCGATTCGCTTCGCCCGCGTGGATGGGTGCCGATCCTACGACCGGGGCGCGGCGCCTGAGCCGCTCCCCCTGCCTGCCCCGGGCCCGCCTCGGCGGAGTGGCTGTGCGGGCCGGTTCGGCCGCGCGGTGAGGGGCCCGGTGGGCGGCTGCCAGTCGGCCATGCCGTCGAAGCCCCGGAGAACCAGGCCGGGGCCGAAGCGGCTGAAGACGGCGATCGCCGCGGTGCGCTGCGCTGCGCACCGGATTCGGGGAGCTGCTGCGCGATATGCCGGGCGGTTAATGCCTGGCGGGCCCGGTGGCCGGACGGCCATGATGACCGCCATGACGACAACAGAACGCCGCGAAGTGTCCCGCACCGCCGATGAGCGCACCAGCCTGGAGGAGTGGCTTGACTTCCACCGCGCGACCCTGGCCGTCAAGTGCGAGGGGCTCGACGACAAGCAGCTGCGCGAGGCCTCCGCGCCCCCGTCCGAGCTGACCCTGCTCGGGCTGGTACGGCATATGGCCGAGGTCGAGCGCGCCTGGTTCCGGCGGGTGCTCGCCCAGGAGGACGTACCGCCGATCTGGTACAGCGACGAGGACCCGGACGGGGATTTCCACGTCACCGACGGGGACACCATGGAAAGCTCGTACGCCCTCTGGCGCGCCGAGATCGCCAAGGCCAAGGAGGCGGCGGCGGGCCGCTCCCTGGACGACATCGTCACCCGCCCCGGCCGTGGCGACTACAACCTGCGCTGGATATACCTCCACATGATCGAGGAGTACGCCCGCCACAACGGCCACGCCGACCTCATCCGCGAGCGGATCGACGGCGTCACGGGCGACTAAGCGGATACGGTGAAGTTGGCCGCTGATCCCTCGCCGTTCGGCCTGGCCGAGGGCTTGGACGCCGAGAAGGATCAGCACTTGACTTCGCCGTAACCGCTTAGGACCGCCGGACCGGCCGCGAGAGCCTCACCGCCCTCCTCGAACGGCCCGGCCGCGCCGTCGTCGGAGGGCGGCGAGGCCGCGCGGCCCCGTCCGGGCGCGGCGGGGCCCGGCCCGTTCCGGATGCGCGCGCCCGGCCGACGCCGCACGCTGAACATAGGGCCCGCGCACCCGGCTCGTCGTCTCCGCCCGCCCTCCTCTCTCCCCTGTCCGGCGGGCGGCGGGTCCTTCGACATGGAGCCAGGCATGACCACACCGCGAGATCTGTTGATCATCGCCATGGATATGGCGTCCACACGCCCGGTCGAGCGAGGCGATCTGTCGCTCGCCCTCGCGGGAGCCGAGGCGGTCGACCTCCTGCGTGCCGAAGTCATCGGCCTGGAGGGCGATCGGATCCTGCCCGGCCCCCAGCCGACGCTCGCCGATCACCTGTTGGAGGAAGCCGCGTCGTCGTTCGTCCGGGAAGCGCCGTACGAGTCGGTCGGCGACTGGCTGTGGCGCAGAGGCCGCGGCCTGCCCGCGACGTATCTGTCCGACCTCGAGGCGGAGGGGCAGCTCGTCCGGCAGCACCACCGCCGCTGGGTGGTCTTCCGCACCACGGAGCTGGTGCTGGTCGATACGCCCGCCCGCCGCCAGGCGGCGAACCGCTGGGCCTCCGATGAGCCCGTCCTCTCCACCCTCGCCGCGGAGGTCGGCATCAGCGACAAACCGGCCGAGGACGCCCCGCAGGTGGCCGACGAGGCGGCGGCGACGGTGCTCACCGCCGTCGATGGCGCGTTGCTGGAATTGGCGGTGGAACGGCAACGGCGGGCCCACAGGCGCGACGAGGCGGCCCTGAACAACGTGCGACGCGGATACTGAGACGCTCTAAGCGGTTACGGCGAAGTCAAGTGCTGATCCTTCTCGACGTCCATCCCCTCGGCCAGGCCGAACGGCGAGGGATCAGCGGCGAACCTCACCGCATCCGCTCAGTAGCCCTCGGCTCCCTCCAGACGCAGCGTCAGCCGCCCGATGGCGGCCCGCACCCCGTCGCCGTACGGATCGTCGCCGAGTGCGTCGGCGCTCGCCCGCGCCAGGGCCAGCTGGATGCGCGCCGCCTCCTCCTGGCCGAGCTTCACATAGTCGGCGGCCACATTGAGGTGCAGGGCGGGGTAGAACGCGCGCACCTCCAAGGCGCCGGTGAGCCCGTCGGCCGCCGCGAGGGCCAGCAGGTCCCACATCAGCTCGTCGGCCGGATCGTCCTGGGTGTCGGCCATGTAGTGGGCGAGGGCGCAGCGGTGATAGGGGTCGCCACCGTGCTCGATCTCCTGCCAGAGCACGGCGAACCGATTGCGCGCCTCCTCCCGGTCGCCGCCCCGGTGCAGCATGACCGCCTGCCCGATCCGGATCAGCACGGCGTCGCCGCCGTCCGGCGTCTCCCGCCGCACTCGCGCCATCGCGACCTCCCGCCCGCTGCTGCGCTTCTTCGCTTGGACGACGCTAACCGCTGGACCCGCCTCCCTCGGCGTGTCGGGGTTCAGCCGGGCGTGGCCGGCGGCCCGTACCGGTGCGCCAGTTCGGTCACCGCGCGGGCGACGGCCGCCCGCAGCTCGGGCGGCCCGACCACCTCGGCGTCCGTGCCCAGCCGGAGCATGTCGTGGACGGCGATGGACAGCGACTCCACGGGGAGCACCACGCGCACCCGTCCCTCGGCGTCGGGTGGGTCCGCCCCGGCCGCCGCCACCGCGCCGGCCGTGCCGAACTGCATCGGCAGCAGCTTCAGCCCGCGCGCGGAGAGCAGCAGCTCGGCCTCGCCCCGGTAGCGCGAGGACTCCAGCCGCCGGGACGACTCCTGCCAGTAGGCGGCGAGGTCGAATCCGGCCGGCCGCTCGAAGACCTCCTCCAGCAGCTCGGCGGCGAGGATCCGGGAGACCCGGTAGCTGCGCACGGTGTCCTCCGCACGCGCCACCAGATACCAGATGCCGCCCTTGAGGACGAGGCCCAGTGCGTGCAGCTCCCGCCGCACCTCACCGCGCCAGCGTCGGTAGTGCACCCGCAGGACCCTCCGCTGCCAGACGGCCTCGGCGGCCTGCGCGAGATGCGGCACCGGCTCGGCGTCCCGGAACCAGCCGGGCGCGTCGAGGTGGAAGCGCTTCTGGATGCGGCGCGACCGCTCGCCCAGCTCCGCCGGAAGCGCGGCCCGCAGCTTGAGCTGGGCCGTGGTGAGATCGGCGCCCAGCCCCAGCTGGGCGGCGAGACCCGGCATTCCGGCGAGGAAGAGGGAGTCGGCCTCGTCGCCGGTGAGCCCGGTGAGCCGGGTGCGGTAGCCGTCGAGCAGCCGGTAGCCGCCGGCCGGACCGCGGTCGGCGTACACGGGCACGCCGGACGCGCTCAGCGCCTCGACGTCGCGGTAGACGGTACGGACCGAGACCTCCAGCTCCGCGGCGATCTCCGGCGCGGTCATCCGGCCCCGGTTCTGGAGCAGTAGGAGCAGCGAGAGAAGGCGGTCTGCGCGCATGCGGTCCATTCTGGCCGCCGTACCTGACAAAGGATGTCAGGTACGGCGGCCAGAGTGCTCTCATCAGCGCTTGGCCCCCTAGACAAGGACGCACCATGACCACGCACACCACGGGCACCTTCACCTACGCCAACTGGGAGGAGACAGTCGTCGGGCAGGCCGGGGAGGGCCCGAAGCTGGCCCGCGCCACCGTCACCAACACCTTCTCCGGGGGCATCGAGGCGGCGGAGACCAGCTGTGAGTACGCCATCAGCTACCTCACCGAGAAGACCGGCGTCTGCTGCGGCTACGAGCTGCTGACCGGCACCCTCGACGGCCGAACCGGAAGCTTCGCCGTCGAGCAGCGCTGCACCTGGGGCGAGGACGGCACGGTCCGCTGTTCCTTCGAGGTGGTGCCCGGATCCGGCACCGGCGGGCTGGCCGGGCTCACCGGATCGGGCACCTTCGTCGCGGTGCGGGGCGAACAGGCCGTCCCCTACAGCTTCGGCTACGACCTGTAGCGGGATCGCGGTCAGGAGCCGAGGTTGGGGATCCGCCAGTCGATCGGGGTGTGCCCCTGGGCCTTGACCGCCTCGTCGATCTGGGTGAAGGGGCGCGAGCCGAAGAACTTCTTCGCCGACAGCGGGGAGGGGTGCGCCCCCTTCACCACCGCATGCCGCCCCTCGTCGATCAGCGGCAGCTTCTTCTGGGCGTAGTTGCCCCACAGCACGAAGACGGCCGGGTCGGGGCGCGAGGCGACGGCGCGGATCACCGCGTCGGTGAACTTCTCCCATCCCTTGCTCTTATGGGAGTTGGCCTCGCCGCCCCGGACCGTCAGCACCGCGTTGAGCAGCAGCACACCCTGCCGGGCCCAGGGCATCAGATAGCCGTTGTCGGGCACCGGATGGCCGAGCTCGGCGTGCATCTCCTTGTAGATGTTCCGCAGCGACGGTGGAGTCTTGACGCCCGGCCGCACGGAGAAGCACAGGCCGTGCCCCTGCCCTTCGCCGTGGTACGGGTCCTGCCCGAGGATCAACACCTTCACCTGGTCGTACGGGGTGGCCTCCAGGGCGGCGAAGACCTCCTCGTGCGGCGGGTGGACGGGACCCTTGGCCCGCTCCTCCTCGACGAACTCGGTGAGCTCCTTGAAATAGGGCTTCTCCAGCTCCTCGCCGAGGACCCCGCGCCAGGACTCGGGCAGCACGTAGGGCACGTCAACAACCTCCGGTAGGTGATCCGTCTACAGGCACAGAACCTACCGGCGCCCACCGACAACGGCGTATTCGCTCGGGTGGCCCCGATCCGGATCGGATCGGGGCCGCCCGAGGATCCCGGCCGTCGGAGCGCGCACGACGGCACCCCCGGAGGGGACCGGCTCGCTCAGGCGACCCCGGCGTTGAGGAAGATCCCGCCGTCGACCACCAGCGTCTGGCCGGTGATCCACGCCGCTTGGTCGGAGGTGAGGAAGGCCGCCGCGCCCCCGATGTCCTCCGGCATCCCGAGCCGCTTCAGCGGATACGCCGCGGCGGCCTCGGCCTCGCGTCCCTCGTACAGGGCGGTCGCGAACTTGGTCTTCACCACGGCAGGGGCGATGGCGTTGACCCGCACACCCGGCGCGAACTCATGGGCGAGCTGCGCGGTGAGGTTGATCATGGCCGCCTTGCTCACCCCGTACGCCGCTATGAAGGGTGAGGTCGAGAGCCCGGCGACCGAGGCGATGTTGAGAATCGCGCCGCCGTTCTCCTTCTGCCAGGCCTTCCAGGTCTGCTGGGCGAAGCCGAGCGCCGAGACGACATTGGTCTCGAACACCTTGCGGATCACGCCGAGGTCGAGGTCGGCGATGGGCCCGAAGACCGGGTTCGTGCCGGCGTTGTTGACGAGGTAGTCGACCCGCCCGAACGTCTCCATCGCGCGCTCGACGGCGACCGCCTGGTGCGCCTCGTCATGGGCCTTGCCCGGGACGCCGATCACCCGGTCGGCGCCGAGCCGCTCGACGGCCTCCTTGAGCGCTTCCTCGTTGCGCCCGGTGATGCACACCCGGTCGCCGCGCGCCACCAGCGCCTCGGCGATGCCGTATCCGATGCCGCGGCTCGCCCCGGTGACAAGCGCGGCCTTGCCGCTGTCCTGAATCCCTGCGGTCATGTGGTGTGTCGCTCCTGATCAGTTGAGCGGGCCGCCGGCCACATACATGACCTGGCCGGAAATGAACCCGGCGCCCTCGCCGGTGAAGAAGGCGATGGCGCCCGCGACGTCCTCGGGCTGTCCCACGCGCCGCACCGGGATCTGGCCCGCGGCCGCCTGCTGGAAGTCCTCGAAGCCCACGCCGACGCGCTCGGCGGTCGAGGCGGTCATGTCGGTCGCGATGAAGCCGGGAGCCACGGCGTTGGCGGTGATGCCGAACTTGCCGAGCTCGATGGCGAGGGTCTTGGTGAAGCCCTGCATACCGGCCTTGGCGGCGGAGTAGTTGACCTGGCCGCGGTTGCCGAGCGCGGAGCTGCTGGAGAGGTTGACGATACGGCCGAACTCCGCGTCCACCATGTGCTTCTGGCAGGCACGCGACATCAGGAACGCGCCCCGCAGATGCACGTTCATCACGGTGTCCCAGTCGGCCTCGCTCATCTTGAAGAGCAGGTTGTCGCGGAGCACGCCCGCGTTGTTGACCAGGATCGTCGGCGCGCCGAGCTCTTCGGCGACCCGTGCGACCGCGGCCTCGACCTGCTTGGCGTCGGACACATCGCAGCCCACGGCGATGGCCTTGCCGCCCGCCGCGGTGATCTTCTCCACGGTGCCCGCACAGGACCCCTCGTCGAGGTCGAGCACGGCGACGGCGCGTCCCTCCTCGGCCAGACGCACGGCGGTCGCCGCGCCGATGCCGCGGGCCGCGCCCGTCACGATGGCAACGCGCTGCTCGGTGGTGGACATGCGGGTTCTCCTCGCCTCGATAGCGGCTCACCACCCCGGTCCCGGTGGTGAGCAACCGCTTAGTCGCTTCTGCGACGAGACGCTATGAGGCCCGCCACCGCCTGTCAACGACCTGCTGTGATGCGGTTGCTCACCCTGCCCGTCAGCGCACCAGCAGCTCGAGCAACCGCTCGAGCTCCGCCTCCGCGTCAGACGTCAGCCCCGTGTGCACCGGACCCGGCTGGATGATCGTGGAGCGCGGCGCGACCAGCCAGCGGAAGCGCCGTCCCGCGTCGTCTCCCGCCGCCTGCCCGGCCCGCTCGCCCCCGCGGCAGACGCCCTCCACCGCGCGCAGCGCGGCCCGGACGCCCGCCACGTCCACCGAGGGGTCGAGCGCCAGCAGCCGGTGCTCGTCCAGATGGATCCGGGCCGCCACGAACGACTTCGCACGGCAGTAGACGACGACGCCCGCGTTGATCTGCTCACCGCGCTCCACCCGGGGCACCACCCGTACGACGGCGTACTCGAAGACATCCCGGTCCATGGTCGCCCCGCTCATTTCGCCGCCTTTCCGTCGACCCACACCCGCAGCCACTCCGGCGCCCGCGACGGCCCGTCCTTGGTGCGCTCGCCGACCGTAATACGGTCACCGACCGTCGCCGCGCGCTCCAGCAGCACCTCGACATAGGCGCGGCGCAGCGCGTCCGGGCTCTCGAAACCGGGCTCGTCGATCAGCCACTCGTCGGGGACGTCGGCCACGACCTCGGTCAGCAGCTCCTCGGTGATCCGCGGCGCCAGCTCCTCGGACGCCGCGGCGATGTCCGGCGCGAAGGTCGCCAGGACGTGGTCGGAGGCGTCGTACGGCTTGGCGGCGGCGGTTCCCACCCCGCTCCAGTTGTGGTGCCAGATCATCGTGGCGCCGTGGTCGATGAGCCACAGCCGTCCGTGCCAGACCAGCAGATTGGGGTTGCGCCAGGAGCGGTCCACATTGCCGATGAGCGCGTCGAACCACACCACGCGCCCGGCCTCCGCCGAGCCCACCTCGAAGGCGAGCGGGTCGAAGCCGAGCGAGCCGGGCAGATAGTCCATGCCCAGGTTGAGCCCGCCGCTGGCCTTGAGCAGCTCCTGCACCTCGTGGTCCGGCTCGCTCCGGCCGATCACCGGGTCCAGCTGCATCCGTACGAGATCAGGGATCCGCAGCCCCAGCCGGCGGCCCAGCCGGCCGCAGATGACCTCGGCGACCAGGGTCTTGCGGCCCTGCCCGGCGCCGGTGAACTTCATGACGTACGTACCGAGATCGTCGGCCTCGACGATGCCGGGGAGCGATCCGCCTTCACGCAGGGGCGTGACGTAGCGGGTCGCGGTGACCTCATTCAGCATATTCCCAGGCCACCCATCTCTTCAGCCTTGCAATCCACGGTCAACCCTGGAGGGGCGTAACAGCGGGAATCACCCGTCAACGGGCCTGGGGAGAATCTGGGGAGTTTCGGCTGGCATCCCGATCTCCCCGCTCCCCCAGCAGTCCGTCGATGGCGATGCGCCCCTTGCTTCCGGCCTCCGGCATGAAATGAGCATAGTAACCGAGGGTGATCGCGGGCGAGGAGTGCCCGAGCCACCGCGCCAAGGTCACGACGGACTCTCCAGCCTCCAGCATGAGCGAGGCATAGGTGTGCCGCAGCACATGGAAGCCGTCCTTCGGGGCCGCCGCCCACTGCCAGGGTTTCGCTCTCTCGGCGCGCGGTGGGATGATGCCGGCCTCTGCCAGCGCGGGCTTCCAGGTGTAGGTGTTCCACGTGTTCACCGCGATAGCGTTGCCGAATCGTGTGGTGAGCAGCAGCGAGAACTTCCTCGCCTGACCCTCCGGCTTCCCCCACGGAAGCTCCACTTCCACCGGTGGGAACGCTTCGACATGACGCTTCAACTCCTCGGTTACTGAGGTGGGCATGTCGACGGTACGTGTCTTCTTCCCTTTCGGCAGTGCAAAGTACAACCTTCCACGGATCACCTGGATTTGGCGGCGGACGTGCAGAACGCCTCGCGCGTAGTCGATGTCCTCCGGGCTCAGCCCAAACACCTCGCCCTGACGGAGCCCGCATCCCAGGCCGACTACGACGGCTATCCGGTTTCGTGGACTGATGACGTCGCGAACTCGCAGCGCCGTCTCCAATCGCCACGCGTCGCGTCGCTCTTGCGGCGCCTTCGGCCACCGCACGGACTTCGCGTGCATGGGGTTCCTGGCCAGCCGCTTGTCGTCAACAGCCGCTTCCAGAATGGAGGAGAGCTCGGACAGAATGCCGCGCTGGTAGTCGACCGAGGAGACGGTTGACTGCAACTTGGCTATGTAAGCGCGCAGATCCGCCGCCGTGATGTTCCTGAGGGGGAGTTGACCCAGGTGCGGAATGATGTGAAGGCGCGCTCTCCGCTCCTGGTTGTCTTGGGTCTTCGGAACTCCGCCCCTGCCCGGCGCCCAGTGCATCGCAATGTAGTCGGCAAGTGTTATGGATCCGTCGCGCGGGTCCACAAACTCGCCCCGCTCTTCGTCCGTGGCTGCTCGACGAAGCCACGCCTTGGCGTCCTCCAACGTGTCGAAGGAGCGATCCCGGACTCCGGGGATACCGGCGACCTTGTACCGCTTCCCCTTGCCGTAGCGAGCGGTTCTTTCCCTCTGCCCGGTTATCGGGTCCTTCTTCTTCTTGATCCAACGATCTTCGATGTAGCCGGCCAGGGTGATACTCCTTGTCGAGGGGGAAACGGCGCTCTGAGGCGTGGGAGCGTCAGGCGTTGGGGATTCGAATGGGCCGTTGCTGAGGAGTGGCGCTCAGCGGGCTCAGGACGGCGTTGGAGCGGGAGTCGGCCTGCTCCTGTTCACGGATCCAGGCGTCGACGGCTTCTCGGCGGTACATGACGCGACCGCGAGGACCCATGCGGAAGCTCGGCGGCCCCTGCCGCCGGTGCCGCCAGACGTAGAGCGTGTGCGGTGAAAGGCCGAGATACTCGGCGGCATCCTTGACGTTGAGGAATGCGGCGCCGGCGGCGCCAGCAGGAGCGGGTGCGGCAGATGGAGGGAGCAGCGATCGTGCAGGCATGGAGTAATGGTCACCACGATCAACGGTTTGGCTAACCGGCGATCGTGGCCTATGTTGCGCTCGCGCTCCGCAAGAGAGGCTTGTCCCGCGCTGCCAGTCACGCCCCCGAGTTTCCGCACCACGAAACGCTCAGAAACCCCGATGGCACGGGGCCACACGCCGAGTTGCAGCTCCGGGTGCACCGCAGCATGTGCGAGGACGGCCCTATCGCGGCGGTAGCCGCATTGCAGCAAGTCCTCGCCAAAGAGGCCGGCAGTGCGTACGCGCCCGGTGGAGACGGCACCATAGTCGCCCGCCGCCTGGCCATACCAGGCGTTCAGTGCGCCGAGGACAAAGAGAGCGGGTGACGTGAAGCGAGCGGATCGAATAGCGGGGTCAGACAGGCGAACCTCCCAAGTAGGGGCCATGCCAGCAAGGCAGTCACACGCTGTGCAGGATTCCGAGATATTTCGCAACCCGGGCCGCAGTGGAGTATCT
Organism: Streptomyces sp. NPDC005266; assembly: GCF_040607655.1. Lineage (NCBI taxonomy): Bacteria > Bacillati > Actinomycetota > Actinomycetes > Kitasatosporales > Streptomycetaceae > Streptomyces > Streptomyces sp. NPDC005266. The sequence continues at coordinate 48,848 of NZ_JBEXHC010000002.1, read as the reverse complement.
ACGCATCCTGGCCTGGTGTTTTCGGGGACGTTGTACGTTGACATGGTCCCGGCGGAGGTATCCAGTCCTGTCGTCCTATTTCTCGTCTGCCGTGAGCGAATGCCCGTCGGCGGCCCGCATGAAGTCCTCCTGTCGTGGACTTATGGAGGCGCAGGGAATGCGCCGACGCCTGCATCATGCAGCCGCACCACCTCGTTGATGAGTGGACCTGCCACTGCAGTGCCGAAGCGACGCGCAACCCCGATTGACACGCTGCCGTCTGACTGATCCACGTCGTGGTCGAGCCCAACTCACCTTCACGGCCGGCGACCGGCTTTCGGTGTGCCCTGGACGGCTGGGTAGGGTCGCGGTACCCGAGCTGGAGAGGTAGTTGCATGGCCAACGAGATTGTGATCGCGCAGACGACCAGCGACAACGAGGATCAGGCGAAGGCACTGGCCCGAGGCGCGGTCGAGAGCAAGCTGGCAGCGGGCGTTCACATCGATGCGCCGATCACCGCCTTCTACTGGTGGAAGGGGAAGGTCGAGGCGGCGCAGGAGTGGCGGATCTCGTACATGACTACGACGGACCGTCTACCGGCGCTGGAAGCGTGGCTGCACGAGAGGCACCCGTATGACGTCCCCCAATGGATCACACTGCGCGTGACCGGCGGGTCGGAGGCGTACCTGTCCTGGGTTGTCGAGGAGACGGCACAGGGCTGAGGAGCGACGGGCCGGACGTACGACAGCATTCGCGTCCCGGGGTTTGCCGCGTACCGCCGGAGGGGGCTCAGGATGCGCACTGCCGCAGATAGACGGCGAGTTCTCGCTCTCTGTCGGGGAGCGAAGCTGCGATAGTCTCTGCGCGCTCCTTGCCCATCGTGTTGGGCTTGGCCTGTGCCGCCGTAGCGAATTGGCGTGACACGTAGACGCCTTGGTCGACGTCGCCTCCACGCAGTAAGGCCGAAGCGAGATCGCCGAGAACCACCACGCCCCCGTCCGGTAGTTCGTCCCCTAGCCTCGCTATTTCACTTGGTGCGAGGCCGGGTTCTGTGCGGTAATGCGAAAGTGCCTTCTGAGCTGGGACGATGAACCTTGTCGAGGGGTTCTGTCGGTCCAGGCGGAAGGCACTTTCTGCGTGCAGGGTATCGGTTCGCGTCCCAAGCTTCATGTCTCTGCTGACGGTGCCGGGGTGGTCAGCCATGCGGGGTCCCGCCTGCTGGCGGATCTTGCCGATGCCACTGGGCTGACCAGCGCGTACTCCGCCGCGTTGGGGCCCCTTCGGCCACGCGGTACCGGCCACGACCCTGGCCGGATCGCCGCCGATCTCGCGGTGATGCTCGCTGATGGCGGCGAGGCCATCACGGATCTGGCCGTGCTGCGGGACCAGGGTGAAGTGTTCGGCCCGGTCGCCTCGACACCGACGGCCTGGCGGCTGCTCGCCGACATCGACGAGACTGGCCTCGCTCGGCTGCGAACGGCCCGCGCCCAGGCACGAGAGGTCGCCTGGCTGCAGGCCGCCGAGACCCGTTCCGGCATACCGGCGGTGAAGGCCGGCGGACGGGAACTTCCCGGCCTGGTCCTGGACATCGACGCCACACTGGTGGCCTGCCACTCCGATAAGGACCAAGCCGCACCCACCTACAAAGGCGGCTTCGGCTTCCACCCTCTGGTCTGTTTCCTGGCCAACACCGGCGAGGGCATGTCCGGGCAGCTGCGGCCCGGCAACGCCGGAGCCAACACCGCCGCCGATCACATCGCGGTGCTGGACGACGCGCTCACGCAGATCCCCGACGCCCACCGGCACGGCACCGACATCCTCGTCCGCACCGACAGCGCCGGATCAGCGAAAGCCTTCCTCGCCCACGTCCGAGACCTGCGCATACGAGGAATGCGCACCTTCTTCTCGGTCGGATACGCGGTCACCGAGCCGGTCCGCCGCGCAATCCGGGCCCTGCCCGATCGGGTCTGGCACCCCGCCCTGGACCAGGACGGGACACTGCGTGCCGGCGCCGAGGTCGCCGAGCTGACCGGCATGGTCGACCTGGCTGGCTATCCGGACGGCACCCGCATCATCGTGCGCCGCGAGCGCCCGCACCCCGGCGCCCAACTGTCCCTGTTCGACCAGGACGAGGGCCTGCGGCACCAGGTCTTCCTCACCGACACGCCGTTCGCCGGCGGGGGCTCCGCCCAGTTCCTGGAGGCCCGTCACCGCGGGCATGCCACCGTCGAGGACCACATCCGGTGCGGCAAGACCACCGGGTTCGGCCGCTTCCCCTCCCGCCATTTCCTGGTCAACGCCGCTTGGCTCGAACTCAGCCTCGCGGCGATCGACCTCCTCGCCTGGACCCGCGTCCTCCTGCTGGACGGCGACCTGGCCACCGCCGAACCCAAGAAACTGCGCTACCGAATCCTGCACGTCGCCGCCCGGATCACCCGCGGCGGCCGCCGCCTGCGCATGCGGATATCGGCGACCTGGCCCTGGAGAGATGAACTCACGGCCGCATTCCACCGCCTGGCCGCCCTACCTCGCCCCGCCAACTGAACGACCGCCCTCTGACCACCGCGACCCGAAGGACCTTGGAGGACCCGGCCCACCGCGCCGGGCCCTCACCATGCCCACCGACCGACACCGCTCCAAACGACCCCGCTCTGCCGCCCAGCACCCCCCAACTGAAACGGCGAGGCTAGACGGTCGACTGCGGTATCTGCTGTGGACGTGAGTTCGGGACGCCCCAATTGGCCGTAGACGGAGAGGGCCAACGAGTCCATGCGGTACGGGGTCACGAACCGGACCCACGCCTGCTCGCTGGTGTGATCCGCGAAGTCGTAGGCGAAGCGCGCTCGCTCCAAGGCCCGGAGTGCCCCCGTCTCGTCGCCGGCCGCCGCAGCTTCCTCCGCGTGCCTGCCGAGGACCCAGGCGGCAGCAGTAGCGTTGCCGTGGCCTCGCACGTCGCTGGCCGCTTGAGAAAGGAACTCCAACTTCGCCTTCGGCGTCGAGGCGCCGTAGCTGCTGTAGGTCAGGGCCAGGGCTCGGAGTGGAGGGTGCCCGGCGGTCGCCGCGCACTGCGACGCGACCTTGTAGTAGGCGTCGGCTTTGTCGTGCTCGCCCAGGTCCCAGGCCACCCAACCAGCCAGAGCGGCAGTTTCTCCGGCGGCGATAGTGAGAGCCCGTTCGTGTTCGCCAGCACGGGGCAGGGCCGCGGTGATCGCGTCAAGATGTGACTCGACCGTGCTTTGTAGTCGCCGGGCACTGAGATTGAGTTCCTGGACGTGCAGTTCAGCGGCCCGGTCGATGAGCGCGACGGCGGAGGGCGAATCGATCTTGGACCCCTTACTGAGGGCGAAGGCCAGGCGCCCCCAGGGCTCGGCAGCCGAGCTCACGCCGATGGCGGCACCACCCAGCAGCGTGCGACGCTTCACGGCGTCCTGATCCTCCCCTGCATTGGTATGCCCCTCTCTCTTCCGAGCGCGGGCAGCCTTAGCCTCCCGCTGTAGTTCCTCGAAGGGGACACCGCAGGCCGCCGCGATATGGCCGATTGTGTGATTGGTAGGAATGTTCTCAAAGTTCTCATAGCGGCTGATCTCTCGGCGGGTCATGGTGTCCCGGCCGGAGACAGCGTTGATCGCGTCTGCCTGCTCCTCCTGCGTCCGGCCCGCATCCTGCCGAAGCCGGAGGAGCAGGTCGGCGAACGGATCTGGCATGAGTGTGACCTCTATTGGTGGGCGGAATCCAATCATGGCCTCAATTCCCCCTCTGGTTTCCCCCCTTGACAGATTTTTCCCCCTCTGGATTCCCCTGGTCGACGGCGTCGCCGCGCGGTGCGATAGCCCCCATGACGAGGCTCCAAGAGGCGACCCCGCCCGGCGGGGGCATCCGTAGTTCTGCGGCCACAGCAGGCACGTCGTGTGTGAGGCCGACCCAGGAGGACCGACGCAGCACATCGGCATGGGCCGACATACCGGCGGCACCCCATGCCTGTCAGGCGGCCTTTCTCCCGGATCCCATGAAAGCTGGGGAGATGCGGCAGACGACCAGGGCGTTCCTGCGACGGTGCCGTGTTTCGCAGCCGGTGGCGGGGTTCGTCGTGCTGGCCGTTTCGGAGCTGGTCACCAACGCCGTGGTTCACGGTGAGGGCGAAGTCGTGCTCCGGATCACGGTGACCGTCGACGTGGTGCGGGTCTCGGTAACCGACCGCAATCCGGCCCCCGCTGTACTCAAGGAAGCCGGACCTGACGGTGAATCCGGTCGCGGGATCCGGCTTGTCCATGCGATCTCAGACGCGTGGGAGAGCAGCGGCGAGGAGACGTGGTGTGAGTTCCGGTACGCGAGGGCTGCGGCTTGAGTCAGACCTCCAGCTGGTCCCCGACCAGCCAAACGACGAGCAGCACAGCTCAGTCACTCCCGTTACGCAGGGCGCTCCGAGGGCCGTTCGCTTGCCTTCGCCCAGTAATTCGGTTCGAGCATCTCGCCAGGCCATGCGGGCTGATGGATCGGGCCCCGAGGCCCCATCTGTTCGAAGTACGGTGCCAGGTCGATCACGGGCGTTCCGTCTACGGCGTCGAGATCGGTGACCAGGAGGTCCCGGCCTTCGACCTTGAGCAACCGCGGGTAGCTGATCGCCAGTTGGTTGGGGCGCCGATGGTTGCGGTGGACGAACGTACCTGTCGGCGGCCAGTTCTGGTTTCCCCGTGGGCTGCGTGCGTGGAGCTCGACGTCTTCGGGTCGCGCCAGGTGGAAGCGCCACGTCACCGTCAGGTGGGAGAACTCTCCGATTCCCTGCAGCGTTTCGAGGGGGTACGCGTCGTCGAGCCGAATGATCGATTCGACCCCGCCCTGGTAGTCGTCCTGAACGCGGGTGTGGCCCCCGACGACTGTTGCGATCGACTCGACCTCGTACGTCGCCATCGGCGCTCGTTCCTCTCCCTCGGCGTAGCATGCACGGCGGCCCCCGGCCAGCGCCGCGAACCCGCTCTGTGGTCAGCCTATGGTGCGCAGCATGCCCCGTGCCCGGTGGTCCAGTTCGGTGACATGTCGGCCTCCGCGTTGCCGGACGGGCGAGAGGTCGCTCTGGATGCGGACGATGACGCCGCGGGCACGGCCGGACTGGACGCCGGCCATGGCGTCGAGTGCTTGGTTCCAGGTGGCGCATGCCTCGTCGAGGCGGCCTTGCTGGACCTGGACGGCGCCGAGGTAGCCGAGGGTCACGCTGTGCGTGCGGGCGTACTGCTGGCGGCGGCGGGTGGCCACGCTGCGCTTGAAGTGGATCTCCGCGTCCTGCGGCTGGCCCATGTCGCGCAGGGCGCAGGCTGTCTCGTGGGCCAGGGAGGCTTCCTGGAAGAAGCTCACGCGGCTCGGAGCCTCGCTGTTGTCGGCGCGGGAGAGATCCCGCTCCGCGCGGCTGATGGCCGCGAGAGTGCCGGCGCGGTCGCCGTCGGCTGCGAGGGCGCGTGCGTGAACGATCGCGAGCAGGGCTTTCTCACGGTGGCTAGCTTGGCCGTAGCGGTCGCGGTTCATGGAGGCGTCGGCCAGGACGAGGGCGCGGCGGGGGTGCCCAAGGTCCACGGCTTGGTGCGCGAGGGCGCGCAGGATGTGGCCGCCGAGCGGCCCGTCGCCCGCTTCGGCCGCTATGCGGGCGGCGAGAGTGAGGTAGCGCTGGGCGGTGCGGTGCTCGGAGGCGTCGAAAGCCATCCACCCCGACAAATAGGCCATCTCCGCCACGGCCGAGTAGGTGTCGCGACGAAGCTGCTCCGTGCGGAACCTGCTGCCGAGCAGGGGCACCGCTTCGTCGCGAAGATGGCCGGCGAGGGCCGATCGGCCAGAGGCGCCGCCTCGCTGCTGGTCACGCGCGGAGTAGAAGGTCGTCAGATCGCGGACGTCGTCGATGTCGGCCTGCGTCACCAGCCGGGAGGAGACTGCTGGGCGCTTCGCCGCCGCGGCAGGAGCGGCTGCCCACCACGAGGCGGTGGGCAAGGCCAGGCCGGCGGCCGAGTACGCGGCGGTCGCCAGCAGCTTACGTCGGTGCATATCGAGGTCGTCGCTTCCCAGCTCGGCCAGCACGGTCAGAGGATCGACGCTCCAGTCGGAACCGCTGTCGGTTTGGCCTGTGCCTTCACCTTCCAGCCCGAGGTCGGCCAGGGTGAGGCGGCGGCCGAGCCTGCGGGACAGCGTCTCGCGAAGGATATGAGGTGCCCGACCGCTCGGCTGCGTGCCCTGCACCCACATGGCGATGTGCGAGCGGGAGATGGCCCCCAGCTCACGCACCCCGCTCTCCGCGGCTACCCGGGCGACCGCTGCGGCTGCTTGCGGCTGAGACCAGCCCGCTTCGCGCAGAAGTGCGGCGAGGGCGACGTTTCGCACACGGGCCATGGGCTGCCCCTCGGTTCCGAAATGATCTTTGACGCCTTTGACGGCCTCGGCGGTCGCGCAGGCATACCCCCCAGCGGGGATTCACGGTTCGCTCAACGTAGCGACCGGATCACTCACTTTGCACGACGACCGCCGCCCCCGCACGGCGAACCCCAATCAACTTGGCCTGATCCGAACAGGAGTTGTGTCATGCGCCTCTCGCTGGCGCCCCGCCAGGACGCCTGTCAACACGTCACGTCCAACAGGAAGGGCCGCATGGCTGTCGAGCCGGTTTCGCCGCGCAATCAAGCGGTGGCCGCGGCCGAGACAGTGGCGCTCGTGCTGGACGAGGACTCGCCGCTGCCGGAGACCACCGCCGACGTTGAAGACCTCGCGAGGCGTCTGCGCGGTCACATCAATCGACTCGGCGTCATGGTGCCCAAGGAGGAGCCAGCGCTGCGCCGCGCGCAGCAGCTCGGCTCGGCGGGGGTCCCCGACGGCTACATGCCCAGCAGGGCGCATCTGGTCCAACTGGCCGAGGCGGCCCAGGAGCTCGTGGCGACCGTGGAGACCCACGGCACCGGCCGTGCGATGCGGCAGCGGGGACGGCGTTGGCGGACACCGCCGATCAACCTGCTGCGCGGCACAGTCTTCGCGATCGCCTTCGCCTGTCTCGTCCTGGCCGCGTCGGCGCCCCGGACATGACCGCCACCGGGGCGGTTCTGATCGTCCTGACCCTTGGTCCCACGACATGGCTGGTTCTCCGCGGTGATCGCGCAACCAGTTCCCCGTCAGCGGACGAAGAACCCGCACCGGCGCGGAGCGAGTCGCCGCCTCACCGGTGACTACCGGAGTCTCGCCTCACCGACAGTTCGCCGGCCGTTTCGACGGCCCTAAAGCCCTCCCCGGACTCGCGGGGCCTAACGGAGATCTACACGATGAAACGCCTTCCGCGTATCGAGCACTACGGCCTGATCGGCGACTTGCAGACCAGTGCCCACGTCTGCCACGACGGCTCGATCGACTGGCTGTGCCTGCCCCGCTTCGACTCGCCGGCCCCCTTCGCTGCGCTGCTTGGCACGCAGAAGCACGGAGCGTGGCGCATAGCCCCGGCCGCTGCGCACGAAGAGGGAGCCGGTGCGACGGCCGAGCGGCGCTATGTCGGCGAGTCCCTCGTGCTGGAGGCAGTCTGGACGACGTCCTCCGGCAGCGCGAAGGTCACCGACTTCATGCCGCCGCGCGACGGGGCACCGCAGGTCATCCGGATCGTGGAGGGAACGGCTGGCCAGATCGCCATGGCTTCCACGCTGCGCGCCCGCCCCGGCTACGGCCGGGTCAGCCCGTGGATCCATGAGCTGGGCGGACGCATGATCGCTGAGGGCGGCGGGGACGCCCTGTGGCTGGACACGTCCACCGGGCAGGTTGAGAAGGACGGCGCGATCGTCAGCTCCTTCACGGTCACCGTCGGCGAGAGCGTTGCCTTCGTACTGAGCTGGGGGCCCTCTCACGGTGTCGCGCCGGAGGTCCCGGATCCCGACGCGGCGCTCGCGGCGACCCTCGCCTTCTGGGAAGACTGGACGAGCCAATGCACCTACGGCGGCCCGCACTGGGAAGCAGTCGTCCGGTCGCTGATCGCCCTGAAGGCGATGACGTACGCCCCCAGCGGCGGCATCGTCGCAGCGCCGACCACGTCGCTGCCGGAAGAGATCGGTGGTCGCCGGAACTGGGACTACCGCTACACCTGGCTGCGCGACGCCTCCACCACCCTGGGCGCCCTGCTCGGTTCGGGGTACTGGCAGGAGGCCGAGGCGTGGCGGCGGTGGCTGCTGCGGGCCGTGGCCGGCGATCCGGAGAACCTGCAGATCATGTACGGGATCACCGGAGAACGGGATCTCCAGGAGCGGGAGCTGCGGTGGCTGCCCGGCTACGAGAACTCCGGCCCGGTACGGATCGGCAACGGGGCTGTAGACCAGTTGCAGCTCGACGTGTACGGCTACGTGATCGAGACCCTGTACCTCGCCCACCAAAGCGGGGTGACCCGCTGCGGCGACACCGCGGTCCTGCACCAACGGCTGGTCGAGCACCTCGCCGAGCGGTGGCAGACGCCCGACGAGGGAATCTGGGAGATCCGAGGTGAGCGCCGCCACTTCGTGCACTCCAAGGTCATGGCCTGGGCCGCGATCGACCGGACCATCCGCCTGGTCGAGGCCGCCGTCCTGGACGCCGACCTGTTCGCCCTGATGGAACTGCGCGAGGCCATCCACCAGGAGGTGTGCACGCGCGGATTCGATCCGGTCCGCAACACCTTCACCCAGTCCTACGGATCACAGGAGGTCGACGCCGCCCTCCTGCTGATCCCCCGGGTTGGATTCCTGCCTCCCGACGATCCCCGCGTGCTCGGGACGGTGGAGGCCGTTCGTCAGCAACTGTCCACCCCGGAGGGCCTCGTACGGCGCTACGCGACCGCCGGCGACCGCATCGGGCTCGACGGCCTGAACGGTGACGAGGGGACCTTCCTGCTCTGCTCGTTCTGGATGGTCGATGCGCTCGCCCTGACTGGCCGCCCGGACGAAGCCCACGCTCTCTTCGACCGGCTCCTGGCCCTGCGCACTGACCTCGGTCTGCTCGCCGAGGAGTACGACCCCGCCACCGGGCGACAACTGGGCAACTTCCCGCAGGCGTACAGCCACATCGGGGTGATCGGGTCCGCACTTCTGCTGCAGCAGCTCGGCTCAGGGGCTCCCGCATCCGAGGCCGACGTGCTCTTGGCGGTGGGTGTCTGATGAACACGACCGCCACCACCATGGTCATCGTGCTCGCCGCCGCGGCCATCGTCGCGGTGGCAGCGGCCCGGGTTAGCCACCGCCGATGGCAGAAGACGCGGCGGCGGGCACACCTCCTGGCCCGCGAACAACAGGCCACCGAGGGTGCCCTGCAGAAGCTGGTCCACGAGACGCTGCCCCAGATCCACCAGTCGGGCGGTCGGATCACGGTGCCGGCCCCCGCACCGGAACTGGCCGGCACCGCAGTCGGTGAGCACCTGACCAACGTGGTCAAGGCCACCGCCGGCGTCGTCCAGGCCGTGATCCGCGACATCCAGTACGCGGCGCACCAGGAGATCGAGCAGGCGAAGACGCTCGGGGCGGAGGAGTTGCGGCGTTCGCACACCGCCGCCCAGGAAGAGATCGCTCGGGTAAGTTCCACTGCCGTGCGGTCGACCGAGGCCGCAGTGCGCAGTGTGTCGTCGGCGCTCGTGGGCATGGCCGCTAAGACCAGCCGCAAGGTCAGCGAGGGCGTGCGCGAGCACGAGGACGACGCCGCGTTCGAGACGCTGACCGATATCGACCACACCGTGCAGCAGATGCTGCTGGTCGCTCAGGGCTGGACCATCCTGGCCGGCGGCAAGCTGACCCGGCACTGGCCCACGACCACGCTGACCGACGTGGTGCGGGCCGCGATGGGCTACGTCGAGGACTACCAGCGCGTACAGCCCCAGGAACTCACCGTCGCGGTGAAGACCCGCGTGGTCGGGCCCGTGGTGCACGCCCTCGCGCTCCTGCTGGACAACGCGCTTCGCTTCTCGCCACCACAGTCGAGAGTGCACGTGTCCTTCGAACAGGGCCACCACGGAGTCACCGTCTTCGTGGACGACAGCGGCCTGCAGATGACGCCGGAGCAGCTCGACAGCGCCCGGGACATCCTCACCGGGCAGCGCACGGACGACATCACGCAGCTCGGCGCCCGCCCGCAGACCGGGTTCCGAGTCGCCGCCGCCCTCGCGCGCGCCTACGGATTCCGGGTCGATGTCCAGGCGCCCAACTCCCTTCTGGGCACCCGCGCGCTCCTCACACTTCCCCAGGACCTCCTCACCACGGCGCCCCAGGCGCCACCGGCATCCTCGCAGCCGGTGCAGAAGGATCCGCCAGCTGCTCTCGCCTCTGCCGCGTCCGGCCGGCTCCCTGCTCTCGCCCCGGTTCCGGTAGCCACACAACCCGCGCTCACCCCCGTCCCGCCGACGGCCGGGGAATCCGACCAGGAGCGTTCCACTGCCCGCACGACCGCCAGCGGACTGACGGTGCGCAGCCGCCGCGCCGCACCCGCCTCCGCCCCCGTTCCCCGCCCTGCCAACGCCGAGCCGGGGCGAGCGAGCGTGATCGCCGCCTGGGCCCGTGGCACTCAGCGCGCCCGCGCCGAGCAGGGCACCCACGTCCCCACTGCCGACAACGACCAAGGACACGACGCATGACCGACAAGAACATCGGCTGGCTCCTCGAAAGCCTGGAGGAGACCGCCGGCGTGGAATACGCCGTGCTGGTCGCCGCGGACGGCATGAGCCCGGCCTACACCGATCGGCTGCCGCGCGAGCGCGCCGAGAAGATCTCGGCCATCGCCTCCACGCTGTGGGGAGCATCGCGGGCCTACGACCGGGAGACGAACGGCGGGGGCGTCCGCCAGTTCGTCATGGAGTCGGTCGACCACATCTCCCTGCTCATCCCGGCTGGCGACAACACCATGCTCGCCGTCCGCACCGACAGCCCTCACGCGGACATCGGGGTGATCAGCGAGGCCGCCCTGCGCTTGGCCTCGAGCGTGGGCGAACAGCTGGGTGTCCAGACACGCATCGCCGGCGGCACGGAAGCACCGCTGGCATGAGCAGGCCGCGGCAGGACCCGGATCTGGTCAGGCCCTACGTCCGCACGGGCGGACGTACCCGCCCCAGCAAGGACGTGCGCCTGGAGAGCCTGGTCTTCGCCGCGACCGGCACCCGTCCCGGCCTCAACCCGGACGCACGGCGCGTGCTCGCCCTGTTCGCACCCGCGCAAGGCGGAGGGCTGGCCGTCGCCGAGATCGCCTCCGCACTCGCCCTCCCGCCATCGACCACCCGGATTCTCGTCGCCGACCTCATCGGACACGGACTGATGACCCTCGCCCAGGGCCAGGACGACGACCGGCCCCCGGCCTCACTCATCGAAAGGGTTCTTCATGGACTCCGCGCTCACGCCTGACCGGTTCGTCGCGCGCACGGTGACGGCTACCGCGAAGATCGTGGTCGCCGGAGCCTTCGGCGTGGGCAAGACCACCTTCGTCGGCAGCGTCTCCGAGGTGCCTCCGGTCCACATGGAGGAAACCATCACCCGGGCGAGCGCCCTGGTCGACGACCTGGCCCGCACGCCTGCCAAGTCAACCACCACCGTCGGCGTGGACTTCGGACGCAAGCACCTCAGCGACGACCTCGTGCTCTACCTGTTCGGTACCCCCGGCCAGGCCCGATTCAGCTTCCTGTGGCAGGAGTTGATCATCGGCGCCCTCGGCGCCCTGGTCCTCGTCGACCCCCGCGACCTGGACGCCTCCCACGAAATCCTCGGCCTCCTCGAAGAGAACGGCGTCCCCTACGCGGTCGCGGTCAATCAGTTCGACGGCGCACCCCGCCACCCGCTCGAAGAAGTCCACGAGGCCCTCGCCCTGGAGGGACACACGCCGCTGACCGTGTGCGATGCCCGCGAGCGAGCGTCCTGCATGCAGGCCCTGATCCAGCTCACCGAATACCTCGCCCGTCTCGCGCACCGTCTGGAGCCCCGACCGTGAGCACCGCGACCCACCACATCCCCCTGTACGAACCGGACTTCGCCCAGAATCCGCACGCCGCCTACCAGCGCATGCGCGAGCAGTTCGGCCCTCTGGTCCCCGTGGACCTGGCCCCTGGCGTGCCCGCCACGCTGGTCGTCGGCTATGAGGAGGCTCGCCGCATCCTCGGCGACCCGCAACGTTTCCCCGCCGACCCGCGCCAGTGGCAGACCTCCGTCCCCGACACCTGCCCCATCCGGCCGATGATGGAGTGGCGCCCCAACGCCCTGCGCTCGGCCGGTGCCGAGCACGCCCGCTACCGGGCCGCGAACACGGAAGCCCTCGCGGCTGTCGACCAGCACGCGCTGCGAGCCCACGTCGAACTGGTTGCCGAGCAGACCATCAACGCCTTCAAGGGCAGCGGCAAGGCGGACCTGCTGTCCCAGTACGCCTGGCCTCTCGCGTTCCAGACGCTCAGCCACCTTCTCGGCTGCCCCGACGAGGTCGGCCACCGGATCGCGGACGGAATGGCGAAGATCTTCGACGGGGTCAACGCCTCCATCGGCAACCAGATCATGGCCCAGGCCGTGGCGGACCTCGTCGCCCTGCGCCGCCGAGAGCCGGGCGACGACGTGACCAGCAGGCTCCTCGTCCATGTCGCCCGGCTGGACGACACCGAGATGGGCCAGCAGCTCATCACCCTGTACGGGGCGGGCATCGAGCCCCTGACCAACCTGATCACGAACACCCTCCTGGAGATGCTCACCAACAGTGAGTTCTCCGGTGACCTGCACGCTGGCGACGCCTCCGTCCGCGAGGCCCTGGACAGCGTCCTCTATCGCGACCCGCCGCTCGCGAACTTCGCGATGTCTTACCCGCCCCGGCCAGCCGACATCGGCGGGTACCTGCTGCCCGCCGACCAGCCGGTGGTCGTCAGCTATGCCGCCTGCAACAACGACCCTGCCCTGGGAGCCCACCGGCCACTGGGCAACCGGGCCCACCTCGCCTGGGGCGCCGGCCCGCACGGCTGCCCGGCCAGCACACACGCCTACCTCATCGCCGAAACCGCCATCCTCCACGTCCTCGACGCCCTGCCCGAGATGGACCTCGACGGCCACCGCGACGACCTCGTCTGGCGCCCCGGCCCCTTCCACCGCTCGCTGGTCGCCCTCCCCGTCACCTTCCCCTCAAGCTGAAAGAGGCCCCAACGTGTCCGAACGGCAGATACTCGTCCTCGACCCCACCGGATCCGACCCGGACGCCGAACACCAGGCCCTGCGCGAGCGCGGCTCCGCCACTCTCGTGGACATCCTCGGCGTGCGCGCCTGGTCCGTCTCCGACCCGGCCCTCCTTAAGGAGCTTCTGACCAGCAGGGACGTCTCCAAGGACGGCCGCGCCCACTGGCCGGCCTTCGCCGAGACGGTCCCCACCTGGCCGCTAGCGCTGTGGGTGGCGGTGGAGAACATGTTCACCGCCTACGGCGGCAACCACAGCCGCCTGCGGCGCATGGTCGCCCCCGCCCTCTCGGCCCGCCGTACCGCCGCCCTCCAGGCGGACATCGAGATCCTCGTGAACGGCATCCTCGACGACCTCGACGCCCTCCCGGCCGATGAGGTAGCCGACCTACGCGAGCACCTCGCCTACCCGCTCCCGATCGCCGTCATCGGCAAGCTCATGGGCGTCCCCGCCGACCGGCGCACCGAGTTCCGCACCGTGGTGGACAACGTATTCGCCACCCACCTCTCCGCCGAGGAACAAGCCTCGAACACCGCCACCCTGTACGGCCTGCTGGACGCCCTGATCGAAATCAAGCGCACCGAGCCCGGCGAGGACATGACCTCGCTGCTGATCGCCGCCCGCGACGAGGAGGGCGACGGCTCCGCCCTCAGCGACGCCGAGCTGCGCGACACGCTCCTGCTGATGATCAGCGCCGGGTACGAGACCACCGTCAACGTCATCGACCAGGCCATCACCACCCTGCTCTCCGAGCCAGAGCAGCTGGCCCACGTCCGGGACGGCCGCTGCACCTGGGAGGGCGTAGTCGAGGAGACCCTGCGCCACCAGCCCGCGGTCAAGCACCTTCCCCTGCGCTATGCCCGCACCGACATCGCCCTCCCGGACGGGCAGACGATCAAGACCGGCGAGGCGATCCTCGCCTCCTACGCCGCCGCCAACCGGCACCCCGACTGGCACGAGGACGCCGACCGCTTCGACGCCACCCGCCCCAGCAAGGAGCACCTCGCCTTCGGACACGGCGTCCACTTCTGCCTCGGCGCCCCACTTGCCCGACTCGAAGTCGCCACCGCCCTGCGCCTGCTCTTCGAACGCTTCCCCGACGCCCAACTCGCCACGGACAGGCCCGATCTGAAGAGGCTCCCGAGCCTGATCAGCAACGGACACACCTCCGTCCCTGTGCGCCTGCGCCCGACGTCGAGCCGCTAACCGATACCGACGAGGAAGACCACCATGACCGCCCCAGCCCCGACCACACCGCTCACCCCGGCCGAACGGCGCATCGCCCAGCATGTGGTGAACGGCCTACCAACAGGCCAGATCGCCGACACCGAGACCCTGTCGCACCACACGGTCCACGCGCACATGGTCTCCCTGCGCAGGAAGCTGCACTGCCCCGAACGCTGCTCCCTTGCCGTAGTCACCCACCGTCTACTCAGCGCAAACGAGGCCACGGCCCCGACACCGGACACGCCAGCCCCCGACTTGAGCACCGAGCAGACGAACCTGCTGAAGGCCGTCGCCGAGCACACCAAGCCGCTCGACATCGCGCGCGGCGCCAACATGGCACCGGCGGACCTCTGCGCGGCGCTTCTCCAGTTGCTCGCTGATACCGGGGCACCGGACACCACCCGGCTGGTCGCCCGGGCCCACGGCTGGAACCTGCTGACCGCCCAGCAGACCAGCACGGTGCGGAGCGGAGCGAGCAAGTGACCACGTCACCCGTTCCCACGGCCTCCGAGCAGTCCTCCGCGCCCCTGCACCATCGCCCGAAACCGTCGGCACTCCAGCCTCCCGATGCTGAACGGGCACTCCTTCTTGACCTGGACGGTGTCCTACTGGACACGCGGCCGGTGATGCGCGAGGCGTGGAGGAAGGTCCAGGAAGACCACCGCCTCGCTATCCCGTTCGCCGCGTACGAAGCCCACCTGGGGCGGGAGTTCAGCGACATCATGGAGCGGCTCGGTGTCGTCGATGCTGACGGCGTCCACCGGACCTACGGAGCCGGCTCGACAGCCGCAGCGCATTTGGCCGAGGAGTTCATCGGGATCACGGACGTCCTGCACGCCTTCGTGGCAGCTGGCTGGCGGCTTGGAGTTGTGACATCCAAGCACGTCGATCGGGCCGCGCCCCTCCTGGCGCAGCTTGGTTGCCCCTTCGGCACCGTGCGGACACCCGCGGGTTCCGGGCGGTCGAAGCCGGCGCCGGACCCTCTCCTCCTCGCGTTGGTGGACCTCGGAGTCGACCCTGCGTCGGCCGTGTACATCGGGGACATGCCGGTGGACCGGGAGGCAGCAACTCGTGCCGGCGTCCCCTACATTCATGCCGCCTGGGGGTACGGCGAGCCCGGCTCTCCTGCTGTGGCGGTCGCCCAGTCCCCAACCGACCTGCTCGACCTCCTCCACCATGCCACGGCATGCACTCCCATTGTCGAAGGGAGCCTGGCGTGACCACCTCGGCATTCGGAGACTTGGGCCTTGTCCGAAGAGAAGACGGCCACCGGCCCGCCTGGGTCCTCGTCGGCGCCGGCCGCTTTGACGTCGCCGACTCCCTCCGCATCAGAACGGGAGATCTGGAGGCGCTGCCGCTGAACCAGCAGGACCTCCGCTCGTTGACCGAACGCGTCATGGCCGCCCTGCACGAGTACGGCGGCGGCCGAGCCCACACGCCCGGCGGAGCTGACTGGCTCCATGTCCAGCACGTACCGGTCCGCCGACTGGTCACGCAGGTCCTGCAGAAACTGCTGGCATTGAACCTCTGGGAGCCATTCGTCACCGCACCCGGGCCCATCACCCCGGTGCCGTACGAAGGTCTCGTCGGTGTGCGGCCGAGCAGCTCTCAGGAGTACCGCACCTACACGGTCACCTGGTCGGGCATTGCCTATCTGCTCGGCGGCACAGCGACACACAATCAGCCGCACACTGCCGAGTTGAGCACGCTCTTACCCGCCGACGTGGCTATCACCGAGCCGCACCCGCTCCCCACGGGCCTGCACCGGGGCGGAGTCGTGGCCCTTTCTTGGTCGTCCCGCCACGCCGAGACCCTGATGCCAGTTCTTCGGGAGTTGGCGCGCAAGGGGCACGACAGCGTGCTCATCGACCTCGCCACTGATCCCGGTCAGCGCTGCATGGCCGAGGGCAGCGAGAGCGTGCGGGTGTGTCCTGCACCGGTTGGGCTCTTCCAGCTGTCAGGCGAGGCGGACGGACTGCGTCCCGCGGATGACGACCGGACCGTCGAGGTCGGTCCGCACGCGATCCGCCTGTCCCGCCTCGTCCGGTTGTTGTCCACGCTGCTGGCGATGAGCGGCGGCTGCACGCAGCCATCCTGGCCTGCTCTGGTCCAGGCGGAGAACTGGCTGGGCCGCGTTCTGAGAGCCGTTCGTCCGCACTCCGTCGTCCTCAGCAACGACACAAGTCCGCTCGGGGCGTTGGCGGTTCACCTTGCTGATCGGCACGACTCCAACACGGTGCACGTCCAGCACGGCGCCTGGACGGAAGAGTCCGTCGCGTGGCCCGCCCTCCACAGCCGGGACGTGGTCGTGATGGGCGAGCGCGACCATCCGCTCGCCCTCGCCTGGGCCAAGCACCCGAAGAGTGAGGTGCACGTCCTGGGGCAGCCCCGCTTCGATGCCCTGGCCGCTTTGGGCCGTGGGGCACAGCGCCCGTACCTGGAAAAGCTGTTGTCGGTCGGCACACGGCGTACCCCGTCGAAGATCGCCGTGTGGGCCTGCCAGCCCTTCCGGCCCGAGCATCTCGCCCGCCAGGCCGAACTCCTCCTCGGCGGGCTGCGGTCGGCCGGCCCGGACTGGGGACTGGTCATCGCTCCGCATCCGGCTCAGCGCGACAGCGTGTTCGCCCCGCTTCTTGAGCAGGCGACCGGTCTTCCGGTGGCCGTCGCCGACACTCGGGTTGGAGCACGCGGGTGCCTGGCCGGCGCGGATGTGGTCGCGAGCGCCTACTCGACATGCGGCATCGAAGCCGCGCTGCTGGGCGTGCCCGTCCTTGAACTTGCCGCCCCGGGCGAACGGACCCTCGGCCTGGCCGACCACGGCATCGCGCAACGGTGTGGCTCCGCGGACGAAGTCGGCATCGCCCTCGCGGAGCTGCCCCGCTCTCGCCCACCGGCCGGAGCCGCCGATTCGGTGTGCCGGTGGCGCGGCGACAGCGCCGCCCAGGTCGCCCGCCTCATCGATCACCGCGCCACGCACCCCGAGCTGCCCTTTGACCCCCTTCACGACGATGCCCGCAGCACGCCACCCGTGCCTGAGCAGGGCAAAGGAGTCCCAGCCTCATGACCCATCTGACCGCCGACAACATCGCCGAGTTGTTCTCCGGAGCCGTCACGCTGACGAAGTCCGGCGACAAGGTCAGCCCGCGCGGCATGCCCACGCGGGAAGTCCGCGACATCCACTTGCTGCTCACGCAGCCGCGGGCCCGCCTGCTGTACGCGCCGCCGGCCAGGATCCTGAACCCGGCGTTCGCCGTGGCCGAGAGCGTCTGGCACCTGTCCGGCTCGGACGATCCGTGGATCTTCGACTACAACGCGCGGCTCCGGCAGTACGCCGATGACGGGGTGTTGCTCGGCGCGTACGGCCCCAGGATGCGGAACTGGGCCGGCAAGGTCGATCAGCTCAGCCGTGTCGTGGAGATCCTCAAGGAGGACCCCGACTCCCGCCGCGCCCTGATCCAGCTCTACGACCCGGTTCAGGACGCCGCCGGGCACAAGGACGTGCCCTGCACCCTCGGCTTCCGCTTCCATCTGCGTGCCGGCCGACTGCACATGGCGACCATGATGCGGGGCCAGGACGTGTGGATCGGCATGCCGTACGACGTCTTCTTCTACACCGTCCTGCACGAGCTTGTCGCCGGATGGCTCGACGCGGAGCTGGGCGAGTTCCACCTGCACGTGGGGTCGCTGCACATCTACGAGGAGCACCTCGACCAGTCCGAGCAGCTGGCCTCGCTCACGGCGAGCCCCGTCATGCCCGACCTGCGGACACGGTGGAACGGCTTCGCCGGTCTGCTCGATCAGGTCGCGGCCCGGGACGTGACCGGCCACCCCGGCTGGGACGCGATGGCCGGGACGCTGCGCAGCTACCGGCTGTGGAAGGACGGACAGCACCAGCAGGCGTGGCGCGTGGCCGACGGCATCGACGGCCCCCTCGGCCAGGCCCTCACTGCCTGGTATGGCGAGCTGAAACGACGCTCCCGCCAGCCCGCGGCTGCGACGACGGCCGGGGCGAGGTGACGGCCGCCATGAAGCGCACTCTCTCGGTCATCCTCGGCCTGTGCTCCTACACCCACGACTCGTCGGCAGCTCTCCTGGTCGACGGCGAACTCATAGGCTTCGTCGAGGAGGAGCGCCTCTCCGAGCAGAAGCACACCAAGCTCTACCCCGCTCACGCTGTGGACTGGCTGCTCGGCCGGGCCAAGCTCACCTCAGCCGACGTGGACACCGTCGCCTACAACTTCCAGCCCGCCCGCTACCTCGCCGAGTCGCCCGCCGCCCTGCGCATGGCGCTCTACCCGACAACTCGTGACCGGGCGTTCGCCCGAGCGCACGGGTTCGCCAAGGTGGCCGTGCGCACCCAGCGGCGCCTGCGGCTGATCGGCCGGCAGTTCCCCGCCGCCCGTGTCACCCCCGTGCTGCATCACCGCGCCCACCAGCTCACGGCCTTCGCCACCTCGGGCTGGGACGAAGCCGCCGTGCTCGTGGTCGACAGCCTCGGCGAGCGGCAGACCACCACCATCGCCCGCTGCCACGACACGCTCCGTCCCCGCGCGCAAACCCTGGAGGCGATCAACGACCCAGCCTCCCTGGGGTACGTGTACGGCGCCGTCACCGAGCACCTTGGCTGGCGCCGGGGCGATGAGGAAGGCACCGTGATGGCGCTGGCCGCCCTCGGCGACCCCGCCCGCTTCCGCTCCCTCTTCACCCACGCCGTCCACACGACCGCAACCGGCTTCCGCATCAACCCCGCCTACTTCCCCACGCGCACCCTCACGTCGGGATACGAGCGGACGACCCGCCGCTTCGTCACCGAGACCTGCCCCGAACGGCACCCGGGCGAGCCCCTGGCCGACGTCCACCGGGACCTGGCGGCGGCTCTCCAGGAGCGGACCGAGCAGGTCATGGTGCACCTGGCCCGCCGCGCTCGCGTGCTCACCGGCTCCCGGCGCCTGTGCGTGGGAGGCGGTGTCGCCACGAACTGCGTGAGCATCGGCCGGATCATCGAGGCCGGCATCTTCGACGAGGTCTTCGTGCCTCCTGCGCCCGGTGACGCCGGTACCGCGATCGGCGCCGCCCTCGCCGTGCATATCGGCAGACGCAGCCCGCGACCGGTGGCCGGCGTCGCCCGCACCTGCTACCTCGGCCCGTCCTACGAGGACCAAGCCCTCGACCTCACACCCTGGCCCGCCCTTCACCAGAAGACCCTGGGCATCGAAACCGCAGAGTTCCTCGCCGACCAGCTGGCCCACGGCACGATCGTCGGCCTGTTCCAGGGGGCCGTCGAAGCCGGGCCGCGCGCCCTGGGCAACCGTTCGATCCTCGCCTCCCCGCTGGAGCCCGGCGTCGTCGAGCGACTGAACGCCACCGTGAAGTTCCGCGAGCCGTTCCGGCCCTTCGCCCCCATGGTCCTGGCCGAGCGCGCCCGCGAGTTCTTCACCCTCGGCCAGCAGGCGCCGTACATGTCCATGGCCTCCGGCGTGACCGACAAAACGCGCGAGCGCGTGCCGGCCATCGTGCACGCCAACGGCACCTCCCGCCTGCAGACCGTCACCAAGGCGCAGAACCCGTTCATGCACGCGGTACTGACCGCCTTCGGCCGCCGGACCGGGGTGCCCGTGCTGATCAACACGTCCCTCAACGTCAAGGGCAAGCCGATCTGCGGAACACCGGAAATGGCCCTGGACTGCCTGGCCAACTCCGGGCTCGACGCCATGCTCCTCGAAGGGCGGTGGATCACCAAGTGAAGATCGGATACAGCTTCTGGGGCTTCCTCGGCAACGGGGTCACCGACACCCCGGACGGGGGACGCAGCCACCGCCGCCCCTTCATCGACGCCCTCATCGCCCACGGTCACGACATCGTCTTCCTGCAGGCCGACCGCGACCGCCTCGAAGCGGGCGAGGACCTCGGCGGCGCGTACACCTTCGACGACGGCGTTCCGCACATCGACGCCCTGTTCCTGGAGTGGCGCTGGGCGATCCCCGGCCGCAACACCACCATGTGCGGGAGCGAGGGGCACACCTGCGACCTGCACCGCCAGGCCCAGCTCATCAACCACTACACCGTGCGGCACCAGACACCCACTGTGATCTGGGACAAGGACCGCACCCTGCGAGCCGACAGCGTGTGGCGCACCACGTCGCACACCCGCGTCTGCGAGGCCGCCCTTGCCCCGACCCACGGAGCGCACTCGCTGCTCTTCCCCGTCGCCGAGATCCTCCTCACCCAGGCGGACCCTGTGGCCCTCGCAGCACAGCGGCGGGACCTCGTGCTCGGCTACGTGGGCAACCAGTACGACCGCGACGAGCCCTTCGACCGCTTCTTCGCCCCAGCCGCCGCCCGCGTCGCGCACCTGGTCGCGGGGAAATGGACGGAGACCGACCGCTGGCCACACGTCCACTTCCTGGGCCGGATCCCGTTCGAGGCCGCCGCCGGCGTATACAGCAGATCCCTGGCCACGGTGCTCATGCTGCCCGAGCGGTACGCCGCGGTCGGGCAGATGACCCAGCGCATCTTCGAGGCCGTGCTCGCCGGGTGCCTGCCCCTGGCCCCGGCGGATATCCGCTACGTCAACCGGTTGGTCCCGGACGAGCTGATCGTGCGCTCCGGCCGGGACGTGATCGAACGCCTCTCCCACCTCCGCGAGGTCGCCGGCACCCAGCAGCACGCCGACCTGATCGCCGCTTGCGTGGACCGTCTGCGCCTGTTCGGCCTGAGCAAGCAGGTCGACACCCTGGAATCCCTTCTGCACGGTCTCGTGAGGCCGGGCACGACCGAGCGGGGAGCTGCCTGATGCCGACCGCTCTACAGGCCATGGCGCCTGGATCATCAAAACGCGTCCTGGAGGATGGCTCCGCCGGACACCCGAACCTCTCTACGCTGGAGCACCATGAAGAAGGTCGCCATCGTCGGCTGCGGAGGCAGCGGCAAATCCCACGTGGCCCGCGAACTGGGCAAGATCCTCGACGCCCCGGTGACGCACCTGGACGCCGCGTTCTACGACGACGAGTGGAACGCGCTCCCCATGGACAAGTTCACCGTCGTGCAGCGCGAGCTGGTCGCCCAGCCGCGGTGGGTGATCGACGGCAACTACAACTCGACGCTGCAGGTGCGGCTCGAAGCCTGCGACACGGTGGTCCTGATGGACGTGTCGACCGTGGCGGCGCTGTACGGGATCTTCGCCCGGCAGATCCGGCACGGCGCGGGACACAAGGGCAACGGGGTACACAACCGCATCCACTGGGGCGTGATCAAGTACGTCGCCACGTACCGCCGCAAGATGCGGCCCCGCGTGATGGCGAAGATCGAGGAGTTCGGCGCGAAAGCCGACGTGGTGCTGCTGGCCAACCGGCGCCAGACGCGCCGCTGGCTGCGGAAGGTGGCCGCCGAGCAGTCCTGAACGACCCGCGCCCCCAGGCAGGGGGTGCGGCATGAACGAGCCCAACGCCTTCCTGGACCCCGCCCGGCAACAGGAGCTGTACGGGAACGCCTCCCGGCTGTCCGGGCGGACCAGCGCCCTGATGCGCGCAAAGACCTCCGGCAACCCCGTGCCCGAGACGATCGTCAGCCTGGTGCAGACGCACCACGCGCAGCCGGACCGGCTCGGCGTGGTGCTCGACATCGGCTGCGGTCGCGGCACGAGCAGCCTGGGCATCGCCGAGCAGCTCCGGCCGCAGCGCGTCGTCGCCTTGGACGCCGCCCCCTCCCTGCTCGCCCAAGCCCGCGAGCGCGCCAAGGAGTTACCCGACATCACGGTGGACTTCGTCGAAGGCGACTTCCACGACCTCCCGTTGCCCGCCGGGTCGTGCGACGTCGCCGTCGCCGCGTTCTGCCTCTACCACTCGCCGCAGCCCAAGGACGTCATCGCGCAGATCGCCAGGGTCCTCTCCCCCGGGGGCCTGGCCGTGCTCGTCACCAAGGCACTCGACAGCTACCGGGAGATGGACCAGCTGGTCGCTTCGGCCGGCCTCGACGCGCGGGGCGATAAGCACGAGAGCCTCTACACCGCAGCGCACAGCGGCAACCTCGCCGACCTGACCGCCTCCTCGCTCGACGTGATCGCCGTCCTGGACGAGGAGCACGCCTTCACCTTCGACGGCCACGACCACACGGCGCAATACCTGGCCACGAACCCCAAGTACCACCTCGCGCCCGGCCTGTACGGCAACCCCGGGGCTATGGCGGCGGCGTTGCACGAATTCCTTCCGGACCAGCCGCTGACCACTCGGTCCCTCATCACCTTCGTCGTCGCCCATCCGAAGAAGGGCCAGGCATGACCCTTCCGCCGTTCACCAAGCACTACGAGACGCCGGAGCGCGCGGCGGCGGCCGTCCGCCACTACCGGTGGATCAACGAGCACGCGAAGCCGCTGCGGCAGCCGGCCCTCAAAGTCATCGGCCCTGCCAGCCTGACTTTCGAGCGGGTCGAGGGGCGCTCCGTACGCCCCGAGGATCTCCCGCGCACAGCGGAACTGCTGGGCCACGCTCACGGTGCCGCCTGGCGCAGTGACCTGCAGGCCGCGTCGTTGAACACTCCGCATCGTTTCCAAGACGGCACGACGTTCGATGAGTACCTCGGCCCGCGCAAGGTCGCGCTCCGACGGCGCCACGAACAGGGCTACCTGCCGAACAAGGTGTCCTTGCACTCGATGCTCGGCCTGCTGGAGGAGACGGCGCAGGGGCCCTGTGCCTTCTACAAGGACAGCAACCCGCGGAACTTCATCATCACTCCCGCCGGGGACATCGTCACGGTCGACACCGACGATCTCAGTCTCGCGCCCATGGGCTACGACCTCGCGAAGCTGGTCGCCACGCTTCTCCTCACCTACGGCCCCCTCGCGAGCGAAGCGATCGACGACGCCTGCGACATCTACAGCCAGGCGCTCCGCCAGCACGCCCCACAGCTGGACCCCATAGACCGAGAACGCCTGGACGACGGCTTGGCGCTGCACGCCGTACTCACCGCGCCCTACCTCGGCCGGAACGGCTATTGCCACATCTGGCCCGCCCACATCCGTCTCCGCCTTCAAGGAGCATCGTGATCACCACCGAACTCATCTTCGTGCGGCACGGTGAAGCCCAGTGCAATGCCGACGGACTCGTCGGAGGTCCTCGCACCTGCACGGGACTGACCAACCTGGGGTATGCCCAGGCCGAACAGGCCGCGCGCCGCCTGTCCACCGAGCACCTGAAGAAGCCCTTCGACAAGGTCTACGCGGCTCCGCGGATTCGCCTCGTCCAGACCGGCGAGATTATCGCCCAGACGCTCCAGCTCCCGCTGCACATCGACGACCGGCTCGACGGCCCCGTCCACGGCGATGCCGATGGCAAACCCTGGGATGCGGTGAAGACGGCCGCCAACGGCGGCCCGCATGCGCACCCCGACACTCCCTGGGCCGCTGGCTCAGACACCTGGAACGGGTACCTGAAGCGCGCCAGCAGGAACCTGAGTCAGCTCATCGAGGAGAACGAGGGGAAGCGCATCGTGTTCGCCGCCCACGGAGAGACGGTGATCACCGCGCACACCCTGCTCCTCGACATCCCGATCGGCTCGCCGGCGGGCTTCACGCACAACCACGCCTCCATCACCCGCTGGCAGCACCACCGCAACCGCCTGGGCCAGACCCGCTGGATGCTCGATCGGCACAACGACACCGAGCACCTCAATCTCCTCACGCCGGAGCCGACCCCGTGATCGCGACATCGGACGATCCCCGGATCCAACTGGCGCACTGCCTCCTCGGCGCAGTCAAGATCGCGCCGGACCCCTTGCTCCCTCCCCGGGTCGTGCGCGTGGTGGCCGACGACGGGCGTCACTTCGTCGCCAAGCAGCATGCCGAGCACGACCGGTACGCAGGCGAACTCCACGCCTACCGGACATGGGGCACCCAGCTGACCGGCCACGCGCCGAAGCTAGTCGGCCGTGACGACGCCACCCGCACCCTTCTGCTAACCGCGCTCGCAGGCGCTCGGGCGGACACCGCAGCCCCGGGCTCACCCGAGGAGGAACTGGCCCATCACGAGGCCGGCCACGTCCTCGGCAAGCTCCACCGGGCCACCTCCATGCCTCAGGGCGGCGCCGTCGGCGCAGCACTCGCCGAGCGCCTCCAGAGCTGGATCGACCGGGCCGTTCACGCCGACCTGATCGACACGGCCGAGCGAAACCTGCTGAAGCACCATGCGGCCATCCTGGGCAACAGCCTCATGGACGGCGCGGTCTGCCACCTCGACTACCAGCCGCGGAACTGGCTGGTCGGAGACGACTTCGGTGTCTGCGACTTCGAGCACATGCGACGCGACGCCCGCGTCCGCGACTTCGCGCGGCTCGAGTTCCGACGCTGGCAAGCCGCACCCCACCTCCGAACGGCATTCCTCGACGGCTACGGGCGTCCGCTGACCGACGCCGAACGGCGCCTCCTGGAGTCCTTCGGCGCCATCGAGGCGGCCACCGCCCTGGTCAAGGGCCACAAGGAAAACGACCTCACTCTGAGCGCGCACGGCCGAACCGTCCTGTCCCGCCTCACCTGACCTTCCCCCCTTCGACCACACCTCTCTGGAGATTCCCGTGCCGCAGCACGAGCAGCACCCGACCGCCGCTGCCCCCCGCCGAGCCGTGGTGACCGGCTCCGCCGGATTCATCGGTTCCCACCTCGCCCACGCCCTCGTCCAGGCCGGCACCACCGTGATCGGCGTCGACCGCCGCGACCCGTCCACCGACCACACGGCCGGCGCCAACCTCGCCGCCCTGTGGGGCCTCCCGGGTTACCACCACGTCACTGCCGACCTCCTCCACTGCGCGATCGACCCTCTCCTGATCGACGCGGACGCGGTCTTCCACCTCGCCGGAATTCCCGGCGTACGGCCTTCCTGGGGTCCGCAGTTCGGCGACTACCTCGCGTCCAACGTGCTGGCCACCCACCGGGTCCTGGAAGCCTGCACGCGCATCGGCGTTCCGCGGCTGATCGTCGCCTCCTCCTCCAGCGTCTACGGGCCGACCGACGGCGGCGCGAGCGTCGAAGCCGACCGCCCGCAACCGGCGTCCCCGTACGCGGTGACCAAACTGGCCGAGGAACAGCTCTGCCTCGCCTACGCCACGCGCCCCAACGGTCCCATCGTCGTCGCCCTGCGGTACTTCACCGTCTACGGCCCCCGCCAGCGCGCGGACATGTTCACCCACCGCGCCCTGCAGGCAGCTCTGACCGGACAGCCGCTGCGCCTGTACGGAGACGGCCACCAGCGACGCGACTTCACCTACATCGACGACGTAGTCGCCGCCACGATCGCCGCCGCCGTCGTGCCGACCGCGCAGGGCGCGATCAACGTGGGCGGCGGGTCGAACGCGTCGCTGCTGGAAGTGATCAACATCGCGACCAGCCTCATCGGCCGCGACATCCAGATCGAGCAGAACCACGCGCGCAGCGGTGACGTCCTCCTCACTCGCGCCGACCCCAGCCGTGCCCGAGAGATCCTCGGCTGGCAGCCGCGAGTCGACCTCCACAACGGGCTGCGCGCTCACATGCAGGCTCTGGCCGCACAGGTCCCCAACTACAGCCGAGCCGCATAGTTCCGCGACCCGGAGCCCGAGAGGAGACGCAATGGAAAGTCCCGAGCGAGCCCGGCTGGACTCCTTCTTCCGGCAGATCACCGCGCAATTCCCCGCGGGCGAGGCGATCACGACGCTGGTCATCACGCATCTGCTCCCCGAGCGGCCGGCGTTCCTGCGCGCCATGACCGAGGTGTCCACGGTCGGCGCCGTACTCCCCAAGCCCCGGTCGATCCACCAGCCGACCCTCGACGACGTCCGCCGCACCCTCCCAGTCCACGACCTCACCCGAGAACGGTTCACCGACGAGACCCAGGCTCTGGACTACCTGGAGGACACGGCCGGCGGCCGGGACGTCGTCCTGGTGGACATCGGCGGCTACTTCGCGGCAAGCCTCGACACCCTCGTGAGCAAGTTCTCCGGCCGCATCCTCGGCGTCGTCGAGGACACCGAGAACGGACACCAGCGATACGCGGCGCTCGACTCCCTGCCGTGCCCGGTCGTCTCCGTGGCCCGCTCCCCGCTCAAGGACTGCGAGGACCACCTCGTGGGTCGCTCGATCGTCTTCTCCACCGAGGCTCTTGTGCGCGGGCGCGGAGATATTCTGACCGGCCGCAACGCCTGCGTCATCGGCTTCGGGAAAGTCGGGCGCGCTATCGCTCAGACGCTGCGGGCGCTGGACCTGCGCGTCACCTTGTACGACAAGGACCCGGTCAGGCAGGTGCAGGCGCACTCGCTGGGCTTCCGTACCTGCGCGTCCGCCGCGGACGCGGTCCGCGAGGCGGAACTCGTCTTGTGTGCGACCGGCAACCTCGCCCTGCAGCAGAGCGACTTCGCTGCCTTGCGCAACGGTGCGTATCTCGGGTCGGTCACCTCCTCGGAGGACGAACTTGAGCTTGGAAGCCTCCACAGCTTCTACCAACGCACGTCTATCAGCGCGGAGTTGACTCGGTACGAAATCACCGGCCACTACTTCTTCGTGCTCGCCGACGGCGGCGCGGTCAACTTCGTGCACGGCGCCGCTGTCGGCTCGTACATCCATCTCGTCCAGGCCGAAATACTCGCCGCCACAGCAGCTCTTAGCCGCGACCACTTCGAGCCCGGCATGCACGAGATGGCGGCATCCGACCGTCACGCCATCGCCAGGACCTGGCTCGACCACTTCGAAAGGTGATTCCGTGCCCCCTTCCGCACAGCACATCCGCGCCGTCACCGAGACGTACCTCTCCCGTTACCCGCACGAACGCGACGGGCTGGCGCCGCTTTTCACCGCACTCGCCGGCGGCGACGACCCCACGAGCCGCAAGACGTTCCCGGCCCACGTGACCTGCAGCGCCATCCTCCTCGACCGCGACCAGAGGATCCTCCATATCCACCACAAGGCTTCCGGAAAGGTTCTCGCGCCCGGGGGCCACAACGAGGCAGAGGACCCCGACCTCCCCACTGCGGCACTGCGTGAACTCCACGAAGAAGCAGGCATACCGCCAAGCGCCGTTGTCGCTCTTCCCGGATTCGCAGACATCCCTTTCGACATCGACGTGCACGCGATCGACGCAAACCCCTCCAAAGGCGAGCCCGATCACCAGCACATCGATTTCCGCTGGATCTTCCGCCTCCGTTCGGAGCACGAAGTGACATTGCAGGCCGCGGAAGTGGGCGGCTACGAGTGGCGTCCCTTCACCGAGGCCGCCGCGCCCACGGTCCGCGCCAAACTCGCCCTTCTCTGACTTCCGACACCCAGCCGACCGCTAGGAGATCCCGTGGCCGCCACCACATCCTCACCACCGAAAACACCTGGACGCCGGCAGATAGCCGTCATCCCCTGCCGGTGGGGGGCTTCGCGTTTCCCCGGCAAAACCCTGGCCCGTCTGGGCGACAAGCCGCTGCTCTGGCACGTTCACCAGCGCTGTCTGGAAGCCACGTCTCTGGACAGCGCCGTAGTGGCGACGGACGACGAGCGCATCGAGGCAGCGTGCCACGAGCTGGGCATCGACTGCGTACGGACCGGCGAGCACGCCACCGGAACCGACCGCGTCGCAGAGTGCGCCGAGCGTCTCCGCGCGGACGCGTACATCAACGTCCAGGGCGACGAGCCCTTCATTGAGCCGTCAGCCATCGATGCTTTATCCGACGCGCTCGCCAACCTGGACGGCAAAGCCCTGGCCGTTAACGCGTACGCCGAGCTGAGCGACACCGCGGCCGTACTCGACCACAACGTCGTCAAGGTTGTCGTCGGAACCGACAGCCAGGCGCTGATGTTTTCGCGGCAGCCCATCCCTTACCCCCGCAGCAGCCGGCCTTCCTTCCTGCGACAGCTCGGCCTTTACGGCTTCACACGCGAGGCTCTCGAACGCTTCCGGCAGCTCCCGCAGGGCCCTCTCGAACAGGCCGAGGGCATCGAGATGCTGCGGTTCATCGAGCACGGCCACCGAGTGCAGATGCTGCCCGTGTCCGACAGCGGCATCGCGGTCGACACCCCGGAGGATCTTGCACGCGCCGCCGCGATGCTCGCCCGCCGCACCGCAGCACACCCACGATTTCGGTCACCTACGTCACCTCGGCTCGCCACGGCCGCAGCGCCCTCGCGACCCGCCTGACTGCCCATCACCTCAAACCGCCGCAACCTCCGACACGGCGGCGAAGCCGCGTCGCCCCCCACACGCGTGACGAACTTGAGGCCCGCCTCCCGGAGGACGCGGGAGGCACCTGCCCAAACCCCCAGAACAGCACATGCGTTCCAAGAAATACCCCTTCTGTGCCCCGAACGACTGGCCCAGCAGGCCGTTATTCCGAGCACCTGTCCGAGAGAACGCACACCGAGGAGGCCGTATGCCCCGCCAGATGATCGCCATTGGCGCGCACACCACGCTCGAATTCCATGTGCCCGTGCGCCTCGGACCTCCGCCTGGAGCCTGTCCCCCTCATCCCTGTGCGCCCGTCGGCGCTACGGAGCCCCTCGGAGCAGCATCCGAGGAGGCGTTCGCGTGAGGGACCGCTACACCAGCATCGTCGACGTTCTCATGCTCCCGTACCGCCAGGACGGACGGATGCCGCTTCTACGGCGTGCACAAGATCAGTACGCGCCCGGACAACTCACAGTGGTGGGAGGTCATTTGGAGGAGGGCGAGTCCCCCCTGAAAGGGGCGATCCGGGAGGCCGAGGAGGAGCTGGGGATCCGGATCAGCCCCCACGACGCCGAGTTCTGCGGGCTATTCCAGTTCGTCGCGGCAGACGGTTCTCGGCGGCTCGGGACGGCCTGGGTAACGCGCTCCTGGGAAGGAACCCCGACGAATTGCGAGCCCCACAAGCACTCGGAGCTCCTGTGGGCCGAACCCGGCGACCCGCCCCAGGACTGTCACCCCTACACCCAGGGCGTGCTCCGCCACTTCGTCGAAGGGACCCTGTATGCCGTTATCAAAGCCGCCCCCACCACTGCGGGTGACGCCGCATGAGGATTCTGCGCCGTCCCCGAGTGGAGGAGCCCAAGGTCTCCCGTTCCGAACAGGAGCTGTTCGGAGGACCGCTTCGCTATGACATGGGGTGGACCGAACACGAGCACGCTCGGCTCGAGTTGACGCTATGGAGCGCACTTCGTTCCATGCCCCGGCAGGTGTGGGGCACACTGCGGCGAGCCTGGCGGGCCGACCGGGGCGCTCTGCTGAGCGTCGGCGCCTGCGAGATCGGCCAGGGCATCGTCGCCGCGGTGAACCTCCTCGTCCTCAACGCAGTGATGCATGCACTGCTCGGCGCGGGCAGCCCGGCGGAACGCCTCAACGCGGCGCTGCCGGCGATGCTCGTCGGGGCAGGCGCGGCCGTGGTCAATTCAGGTCTGGCCAGTTGGTCAACATCGCGCGCCGGCCGTCTGGAACCACTCGTCGAGCGGATCGCCACGACGGAGTACCTGGACGCGGCGCAGGCCGTCGAACTGGAGGCGATCGAGGACCCGGCCTTTCGCCGGCTGCTCGACGTGGCCTACTACGGCCCCACGTACGCGCGCCGCATGATCTCCACCTGCGTCGCCGGCCTGAACAGCATGATCGGGCTCATCTCCACGGCCGGCATCCTCCTCGTGCTGCACTGGGCTCTCATCCCGATGCTGCTGCTGATCGTGGCCCCACGCGGCTGGGGCGCCATGAGGGTGGCGCAGCGGCGCTACGTGTCGGTGCTGAACTGGGTCGAGCACCTGCGGGCCAGTCGTCTCATCGGCAACCTGCTGACCGAGCGCAGCGCCGCCCAGGAAGTGCGTCTGCACGGTGTGGGCCCTTATCTGCTGGCGCGCTACCGGGACATGGCCGAGAACGCGGAGGAAGAACAGCAGCGGCTGGCCAACGGGAAGGCGGCGACCGAGCTGCTGGCGCAGGCGATGTCTGGCATCGCGACGGCGGCGACCTATGCGGTGATGTTTTGGCTGGTCACGGGCGGGCAGATGAGCCTGGCCGTCGCCGGCACGGCGGTGTTCGCCATCCGCTCCGGCTCGGCCAGCCTCGGCGCCCTCGTGATGAACGTCAACGACCTGCACGAGGAGTCGTTGTACGTGCAGGATCACGAGCGCTTCCTCGTCGAGGCAGCCCGGCGCACCATTCCGGACAGCGGGGATGACCTGCCGGAGCGGGTCGACGCGATCGTGCTGGAGCAGGTCGGCTACCGCTATCCCGACCGGGATGAACCGGCCCTGGAAAAGGTGTCGTTGACCCTTCCCATGGGCAGCGTGACTGCCGTGGTCGGCGACAACGGCGCGGGCAAGTCCACGCTAGTGAAGATCATTAGCGGCCTCCTGGTCCCGACCACCGGCTCGGTCTCCTGGGGCGGATCCCCGGTCACCCAGCTCAACCGCTTCAAGCTCTTCGAGCGGGTTGGGCAACTTACACAGGACTTCCAGCGGTGGCCGATGACCGCCTCGATGAACATTCGGATCGGCCGTCCCCACCGCCCCTCCACCGATGAGGAGTTGAATCCATCGGTGCGCTTCGCGGGTGCAGCGTCGGTGCTCGACAAACTCCCGGAGGGGCTCAACACGCTGCTGGCCCGCATGTTCCGAGGTGCGACCGAACTATCCGGCGGAGAGTGGCAGAAGGTCGGTCTGGCGCGGTCGCATTGGCGCACTGAGACCTCCACCGCGGACAGCCTCCTCATCGTCGATGAGCCCACCTCCGCCCTGGACCCCGAGGCCGAGATCCGTACCTTCGACCGCATCCGAGAGCTGGCCGCGCCCCACCGGGCCGTGGTGCTGGTGACACACCGCATGTCCGGCGTGCGGTGGGCCGATCAGATCTACGTCCTGAACAACGGGCACGTCGCCGAGCACGGCACCCATGACGAGCTGATCGAAGCGAACAAGCAATACGCATCCATGTTCCGCGCCCAGGCCGCCCAGTACGCCCCCGTCCTGCCCCGCCCCGCCCGGCCCACGGCCGCCTCCGAGTCCGCCTGACCAGCCCTCCGAAGGAGCATCGTGTCCTTTCAGTCCACCGACACCGTGCACAGCCCCGGCCACGCGGAACTACTCCGTGGAAGTGGCACCGCCGCGCTGCTCGTCAACGACAGCGGTGAGTACCTGCTGCACCTGCGCGCGGCTAACAAGCCAATCTGGCGCGCCGGCCACTGGTGTCTGCTCGGAGGCCGCCTCGACGCTGGAGAGAGCAACGACGATTGCATCAGGCGTGAACTACAGGAGGAGATCGGTCTTGTCGTAGAGGACCTCGTCCCGTTCCGGAC
This sequence comes from Streptomyces sp. NPDC005266, assembly GCF_040607655.1. Lineage (NCBI taxonomy): Bacteria > Bacillati > Actinomycetota > Actinomycetes > Kitasatosporales > Streptomycetaceae > Streptomyces > Streptomyces sp. NPDC005266. Next base: position 17,237 of record NZ_JBEXHC010000002.1, on the reverse strand, counting down.
CCGGGACACCGTCGATGCCAACGGTGTCCTGACCAACCGCGTGCATGTCTACCTCGGCACGCTCAACCGGGCCGTCCACGAGATCGAACTACGCGAAGGCATCCAGCTGCGGTGGACGCGCATCGACGAGACGGCCGCGATGACGATGGACCCCGCCACCATGGCGACCCTCGACGAACATCGACGCCTTCCACAGCCCCTCCTCGACGGCTCGGGCATGCCCGCGATCGTGAAGGTGACGGAGCCGGACGAGCACCGAGATCGCAGCATCGTCGGAGCGCATCTCGTCCTTGTACGCGACAACGCGGTGCTGCTCGGCCAACGCCACCCCGACAGCGCCTTCGCTCCCGGCGCCTGGCATCTGCCGGCCGGACACCGAGAGGCCGGCGAGTCTGCCCTGGCCTGCATGGTCCGCGAAACGGCCGAGGAGGCCGGGCTCACGATGGTCGCTGAAGATCTCCGCCTGGCCCACACCTGGATCTCCTCGATCCCGGCAGCTCCACGTCGCGTATCCAGCTGTTCTTCACCGCCTCCCGTTGGAGCGGCGAGCCGCGCGTGCTCAACCCCGAGCGGTGCACCCAGTGGCGGTGGTGGCCGCTCGACGCCCTGCCCGAGTCCCTCGTGGAGTACACCCGCGTCGCGCTACGAGCTATCGCCCGCGACGAGCCGTACACGGCGATGGGGTGGAGCTGACCCATCCCTCAACGGCCCCGCCGTTCCGACCCTGCTGGTTCTGGCCGACGCCTCTCCAGCCACCCCTCAAAGTAAGGATGTGCCACTCGTTGTTCACCTCGCAGGATGAATGGAACAGCGGTTATGCCGAGGGACGCCGCTACCGGCCTCTCGACAAGGACGAGCGCACGTTGCTCGCCCAGCACGTGCCCGCTTCCGATGGAGGCCGAGCACTCGACGTGGGGTGCGGGACCGGCGAACTCGCCCTGCACCTGGCCTCCATGGGCTACGCCGTCGACGCCGTGGACTGGGCCGACGCCGCCTTCCCCAGCACCGACGCGCACCCCGAAGACCCCTCGCACGGAGCCGTTCGCTGGCTGCACCTGGACATCGAGCGCGCCAACCTCTCGAAACTGCACGCAGACGGCTACGACCTGATCGTCCTGCGGATGGTGTTCGCGTTCCTGCGCGACCGCACGCGCCTGACCCGCACGCTGGGCCGGCGGCTACGCAAGCACGGTGCCCTCGTCGTCATCACACCGCTCGCCGCGACCACCCCCGCCGAGCGCCGGGGCATCGCCCTCGACGAGGACGAGGTCGCGCACCTGATGAGCATGTGGGAGCAGGCACAGCGCTTCGACGCGAGCGGGATGGCCGTCCTGGTCCTGCGCGGGCTGAAGAAGCCCGCCGTGCAGATCACGAACCCCACTCTCCCGAAGTCGAGTTCAGTGACCGAGGTGCACGTCGTGGGCACCGACGCCCTGGGGCGCGTTCTGCTGGGGCGCTCGCAACAACAGGAGTGGGAGCTGCCCAGCGCCATGGCCGAGCCCGGGGAGGGATTCGAGCAGACTGCGGTGCGCGCCCTGGCCGAGCAGACCGGCGTGATGGCCGATCCCGCCGACGCGCACGTCCTCGGACTGCAACTCGATGCCCCGGACGGCCTCTTGCGTACGAGCGTGGTGGTCCGCGTCACGTCTCACACCGGGCAGGCCCAGCCGCTGAAGCCGAACCGGTTCGGGCACGTGGACTGGCGACCGCTGCACACCCTGCACCGTCTGGACCGGCTGCCAGCCACCTCAGCGCGGGCGCTGGACCTGGTCTGGCCGGGAGTCCTTCCGTACGTGCCGTCCGCGCACGCCTATCCGGTCGACAACAGCTGCCCGCCGGTGCCCGGCGAGCCGCCAGAGGCGATCGAGCGACGCGAGCAGATGGCTGACCGCGTCATTGCCGGCGGCTGGGCCCCCTCCCCGCCGATCCAGCAAGCGCTCCGCTCGGTCCCGCGGCACCGCTTCACCCCCGAGAGCCCTCTGCGGACCGCGTACCACAGCAACCTGGCCGTGGCCACCGAGCACAACGACCTTGCTCAGGCGACCAGTTCCGTGTCTGCGGCCTGGCTCCAGGCCGACATGGCCGAGCACCTGCATCTGGCCGAGGGGATGACGGTATTCGAGGGAGGCTCGGGCGGCTACAACGCCGAACTGATCGCACACGTCGTCGGGCCGACCGGCCGCGTGATCACCGTCGACCTCGCGCCGTATGTCGTGCGCCGCACGCGGCGGCTGACCGCCGAGGCCGGCAGCGGTCGCGTCACGGCGGTGCTCGGCTCTGCCAGCGACGGCGCCGTCGAGCACATGCCCCGCGGGGGTTTCGATGCTGCGGTGATTACTTACAACTGCTGGGATATCGCTCCCGCTTGGCGTGACCAGCTCGCCGACGGCCGCTATCTCGTCCTCCCACTGGAAGTCCATGACTACACCCGCGCCATCGCCTTTCAAAAGCACGGCCCGGTGCTGCGTGCTACGGACTTCACGTTCTGTGGGTTCATCCGCGACCGCGGGCCCGCGGCCCGCGCCGTCCCTGCCGTCGACCTCGCCGACGGCGAACTGCAGCTCCGTTTCCCCGACGGCGTCCCCGCCGAGACCACCGGTCTGGACGATGCCCTCGCTGGCCCTCGCCACGAAGTGGCCACCGGCGTGACCGTGGCAGGCAACGAGTCGTTCGAGACCCTGCAGCTCTTCCTCCGCCACCACGCTGCCCGGCTTCTGCCGCCTCGCCCGCAACCGTGATCAGAGCAGTGGCATCACCGCGCTGCCGAAAGGCTCGGACGCCGCCGCGATCACAGCGGCCGGCTCCCTCGCCTACCTGACCCACGTCCTGGTCCAGGACGGCCCCACGGCCGAACAGCGCTGCTCGGAGTTTCTGGCTCACGGCTTCGGGCCATCCGGGCCTGCTCTGGCCGAACAGCTCACCTTCGCCGTGCGTCGCTGGGACGTCCACGAACGAGCCCACGGCTACCCCCAGTTGGAGGTTCATCCCGCCGGAACCCCTGACACCGAACTACCCGCAGGCCACGTGCTGGACAAGACCCACAACCGGCTCGTGTGGACGTGGCGCTCCGACACCGCCGACGCCCCGGCCGCGCAGCCAGAGAAGGTGAGCGCCCATGACTGAACCGGCACCCGACCAGGTCGAGCCACAGCACGGGCTGGGCCTGTACGAGCGCTACTACGCCCAGGTGGAATCCGGCCGCAAGACCATCGAAGTCCGGGTGCGCGCACACCCCGGTTGACGGACGTCGCGGTCGGCGACGTGCTCGTATTCCACGGCGAGGACTCCGGCCGCGAACTCGACGTAAGGGTCGCGCGGATCACGCCGCACGCCTCGTTCGCCGAGCTGCTCGCCGCGGAGGACACCTCCCGCATCGACCCTGACGCCACAGAGGCCGAGCAGCTCGCCAACCTGCGCCGCATCTACCCACCAGAGAAGGAGGCCCTTGGACCGCTCGCGATCGAGTTCGACCACCGGCCGGCACTCGCGGGGCAGCCGATGCCCGTGTCCCCCGAGGCATACGTACAGACCGTTCAAGCACCACACGGTGTACAGCTGCTTCTACGTACGCGACGACCGCGATCGGCCCGTCATGCTGCGTTCGGTGTACGGCGGTCGACCCTGGCAGTTTCCAGGCGGGAACAGTGACGCCGGCGAGGATCCCCTGCAGACCGCGCGCCGCGAAACGGCCGAGGAAACCGGACTCGAGCTCGGCCAGGGCCAACCCCGCCTGCTGCTCACGCACTACCTGCACCCCGGGCCCCGCTGGCCCATGGGCAAGATCGGCTTCATCTTCGACGGCGGCAGCCTCAGCCCTGAACAGCTGCGGCAGATTCGCGTCGACCCGGCAGAGCACGACATGTGGGCGATCCACGGCCTCGACGAGTGGCGACCTCTGCTGGCCGAGGGAGCGTTCGCCCGCCTGGAGGCCATCGAACGGGCCCGCACCGGCCGCGGCCCGCAGTACCTCGTCACCGATCACACCTAACCCCGGCCCTCCCCTTTGGAGTTCTCATGTCCGTCGAGGCGTCCCCCAACCCCGAGACCTGGACTGCCTATGGTCAGTTTCAGCTCGACCGGTCCTACATGCCGCCCGCACCTGAACAGCTGCGATGGGGCTTCTGGGACGGTGTCGGCCCCGGCGACGACGTCCTCGGCCCCCTGGCCGGAAAGCGGGTCCTGGACATCGGCTCCGGCGCAGGCCACTACGCCGTCCACCTCGCACAAGCCCACGGCGCACTCGTCGACGCGGTCGAACTCTCGCCCACCCAACACCGACGCGCCACTGGGCACTTCGGCGACGTACCCGGCGTCCGGTTCCTGCACGCGGACGTGATCGAGCACCTTCAGCAGGCTCAGCCGTACGACGCGGCGTACGGCATCTGCACACTCGCCGGAATCGACCCCCACATCTCACTGCCCGCGCTGCGCGACGGACTACTCCCCGGAGCCCCGCTCGTCTTCTCCGTTCTGCACACCAACTGGCACGGCCATGGCCCCTCCGACACCGTGGCTCCACGCGCGGAGACGGTCGCGCTCAAGGGCATGGACCCGCTGCCGCTGCAGACCTGGGTGCTCACCGCCCAGGTGTGGGAAGACCTCCTGACGGACTACGGATTCACGGTCGAGGCCATCACCCAGCTCCACGCACCCGCCCCGGACAACCCCGTCACCTGCCAGCTCATCCAGGCCCGGCGCAGGACCGTCCTACCTGCGCGGATCACCAGCCGCCCCCGCAGCCGACGCCCGCCCGTCCCGCACGCCGCGATCGGCGTGGGCGCCATCGTCCTCGGCGACCGCGGTCTACTCCTGGGCCGCCACCGCCGCGGCACTCTCGAACTCCCCGGCGGATCTCTTGAGATCGGCGAACCCCTGGAGAAGACGGTCGTGCGCGAGCTGGCCGAGGAGACCGGCCTGTCCGCGCGCCCCGAAGACGTCACCCTCCTGGGCACCCTCGTCGATCACGTCGGCGACGTCGTACGCGTCACCGTAGGCGCCCTCGTCACCATCTGGCAGGGCGAACCCACCACCCAGCCAGACGAGAGCGTCGGCGACTGGGCCTGGTGGCCGCTCGACGAGCTGCCCGACGGTCTCTTCGAGTGCAGCGCACAGATCCTCACCGCCTGGCGCCCCGACCTGCCCATCGACCACCCCCCGGCCCACTTCACTCCCTACGACAGCCGAACGGCACCGTCATCCGCTCCAGAAAGCGCAGGTGGATGAACTCGCCCCCGCGTACGACCCTGTGGCGGCACCGCGACTTCCGCCTCTATTGGACCGGGCAGGCCATCGACGTCCTGGGCTCCTCGCTCAGCTCCGTCGCCATCCCCCTGGTAGCGGTCGTCGCCCTGCACGCGAGCGCCTGGCAGGCCGCGGTCCTCGCCGCCGCGCAGAAGACCCCGCCGCTGCTGTTCTCGCTCCCCGCCGGCGCCTGGGCCGACCGGCTCCGGAAACGGCCGCTGATGATCGCCACGAACCTCGGCTGCGCCATCGCGATGGCCACCATCCCGCTCGCAGCGTCCCTCGGCCGACTCACACTCCCGCAGTTGTGGCTGGTGGCCTTCACCATCGGCTCCTGCCAGGTCGTCGGCATGGCGGCGAGCCTGTCGTACATCCCGCATCTGGTGCCTTCCGACCAGCTGCTCCAGGCCAACTCGAAGCTGGCCAGCGCCAACACCCTGGCGGACATCGGCGGCCCGGCCCTCGGCGGCGTGCTGATCGGCCTCGTCGGCGCAGCCCGCGCGGTCACCCTCGACGCCGTCTCCTACCTCGTCAGCGCCTGGTGCGCCCTCCGTATCCGCACCCCCGAACCACCACCACAGCCGAGAACGGCCGAACGCTCCCTGCTTCGAGAGATCCGCGAAGGGCTCGCCTACACCTGGAAACACCCGGTGATCGGTCCACTCGTCACCACGAACGCGATCACCTCTACCGTCCTCGCCGGCACCAACGCGATCTGGATCGTCTACCTCGTCCGCGAACTCCACTGGCCCCCGCAGACATTCGGCTACGTGATTGAGCGCGACTGAACTTGGTTGGGTGATGTCGGCCGATTACCTGACAGTTGAGGAGTGGGTCCGGTAAGTCTGTGCAGGTGAATGACTCCACTCCGCCCGAGGACGGCGAGCCCACCTCCTTCGCCGAGAAGACGAAGACCTGGTACGAGAAGCACAAGCCGAAGATCCGCGTCGCCCTGGGCGTGACTCTAGCCGTGGGCCTGGGCCTGATTGTGGTCGCCCATCGCCACGAGAGGCAGGCCGGCGAGAGGTACGACGCCGAGGGCATCGGGGATTGGGAGCCGGTCTCCGGCCGTCACGCCACGGACGAGCCTCGTCGGTCCTTCCTTGACCCTGACCGTGACCCCTTCCTGCGGAGGCTCCCCGCTGGTCAGCAAGCCAGCGAGGAGGCCAACGCGAGGTATAGGGAACTGAGGGGCTGCGACCTTCCTCCTGGTTACACCTGCGTTCGCCCGTGGTCCTTTGAGACCGCAGCCTGAGCACCTGAGCGAGGGTCACCGTGGCCTCTCATTCCTGTGCAGTGCCGACGGAGTCGCTGCAGGACGCTCCTACCGCCCCTGACCTGCGCATTCGTCCGCCACTGGCGAGCGCCGTCGAGGGCCTCGTCGACCCTGGAACCGTGGCAGAATCCGAGCTACAAAATAGGACCATGCCTGTGATGTTGACCGATATGCCGCCCGACCGGCTGGACGCGCTGGTGAAGCATCCGTTTCACCGGGAGACTGGTGAGCGGCTGGTCAGCCTTATCAGCGACTTGCGTCAGTGCCATGGCCCGGAGGACTTCGTGGCCTTCCAGGAGCGACTGCTCGTTGCCACTCTCGCAGCCAGTGAGGCACGGGGGGAGCGGTCCCGGGTGATCAAGCGGCTGAGGAGAGGCGCCCGGCTTCCGGCCGATGCTCCCGAGCTCGCCGTCGGTGATCCGTACGACATCGAGGATTGGCGCCTGGAGTCAGATGTCCTTGAGCGCGTCGGCCGGCAGCTGCGGTCAATCGGCGACGCCATGGCCTGGCGCGCGTTTGGCTACGACCGCCGCTACATTCTCGCGCTGCGCCGCAACGAGTCGCCGGGCCCGATGACCCTCAGCAAGGAGGGAACGGTCCACGAGATTCAGTTCGCGCAGGAGCAGTGGAGCGAGCACCGCCGTTTCGCGATGCTCCACGATCTCACCAACTGCCTGCGCATCGGCGACGTGACCGTGTTCGACAACCCCCGGGAAGACGGCGAGCAGGAGATCTTGCTGCACGAACTCAAGACGAACCCGCGTCGGCGGGAGAGCGCGCAGCTCATCCGCACGCGGATGGCGGCTGATGCCCTCCACACGAATGGGCCTCTGTCCGGGCACGAGAAGGCCCACCTCTTTGCCACCGGCATTCCCTACAAGGCTCACTTGGACACCCTCCGCGATGCCTTCGCATTCGCCCACCAGGACGGCCTGAAGACGATGCGGGTGCCCGGGCAGCGCGGCCTGGTCGCAATGGACATTTCCGCCGTGGGCAACAGGTGGGGGATGCCCGAAGCAACCCGGCAGTTCGAATCGGCCTACGCGGCGTTGATCCGCCGTACCAGGCTGACTGGGCAGCGTGTCTGCTTCGGCAGCGGGGACCAAGCTGCCCGCAACACGTTGCTGCCGCCATGGGGCATCTATCCGCTCCAACCAGCAGAGTGCGCCGGCCTCATCGCCGATGTCCTGGTCTTTACCGTCACGACATCCTCCGACGGCTTCGTCGAAGAGGTACGCAAGGCTGGAATCGACGCGCGCTGGGTCCTGCCGGAAGGCACTGAGATGGGCCCGAACGAAGTTATCGTGGAGGTCGAGGGTTACGGGCACCGCATCACAATGACGAGAAGGGAGATCGAACGGTTGCTACTGGAGCTGACCGACCTGCCGACCTGGGCAGAAGGGATCAAACGGCTTCTCCGCCGAGGCCCGGCTGGCTGGCAGCCGTGGCCACACTTCCTCAACGAGCATCTGATATGGGACTGACCTGGATTGCTGCGCCACGCGACCGCTCGTGAGGAAAACTGCCAGGCCAGCGCGAGTGCGCTGTGGCTACGCTCCCGGTCATGAGGACTTCCGCCGCCGATTACGGCTGGCTACCGGACCACCAACTGCATGTGGTGCCCACCCTGGCCCATGTGGACCAGCTGATCGACCACGTCACGCGGATCGTCCATGACTACTCCGACCAGGACCCGCTGACCCTCGCGGAGGTCGTGGACGGCGATCGAGTCCACATCAAGGTGGCCGCTATCGCACCGATACCCGAGTTGATGTCCCGCCTTGTAGCGGACGCCCTCACCCAGCTCCGCGCCGCCCTGGAACACACCTTGTACGCCGAGGTCGAGCACCTCCTGCAGCGCCGGCTGACTGACCAGGAGGCGCGAAGCATTGAGATGCCCGCCTGCACCGAGCCAGCCCGCTTCGATACCTGGCTCGCCCACGGACGCCGGAGCCGACTGGCCCCACTTGCCGTCGGCGCTGTGCTCGCGGAGCGCATCCGAGCGTTGCAGCCCTTTCAGCGCCGCGACTTCGACGACCACCCACTCCGGCTCCTGGCCGAGCACACCAACCTGGCCAAGCACCGCACCCCGGCCGTCGCCGCTACCCGCCTCGGCGCCGTCTATCCCGACCACCAACACCCCGATCTCACCGTCGCTCTCCCCTTGAAGCGCAACCCCCAGCCCGGCCATAGCCTTCGTCTCCAGCCCGGAGACATTCTGGCCAGCAGTCCCCGCAACACCAGAACCGAGCTCTCGATCGTCCCGCCCGTCTGCCTGCAGCGCCCGCATACCGGGGTGTGGAACATCGCGGTAAAGGAACTCGGCTACCTCGAAGACTGGATCCGGACCACAGCCATCCCGATCCTCATCACCGGGTCCCGCCAGAGCACCCCGATCCCGCCCCAGCTCGACATCACGACCGGACACAGCGATCTCCGGCGCGCGCTGCTGTCGGCAGGCGCCATGCCCGCAGCAGAACGGGGCGCCCTGAGCATTCAGGCCACACAAGCTCGCCGTGATCTTCCCGGAATTCTCTCCATGCCGCCAGTGAGCGCTAACCGAGAAACGATCAAGGCATGGGTGTCGTCCCTGGATGACGCGACGGTCGTGGGTACGGTCGCCCGTATCGCACTGGTGAACCCCGACCCGAGGGCCCTGCTGCACTATCTAGACGAACTGTGCGCTGAAGCTCACGCCTACCAGAGCCGGGTGTGGGACGAGCCAGGAGAACAAACAGGGTCCGCATAGCCTGAGTCCGGGCCCCGGGAGCGGATCCTGCGGCCTCGGGCCGGGCCGCGCACCTTGGCCAGCACCCAGCTTGAAGGCCGGCGCTCTCCGAGCACCTCGCGGACCACCAACGATACGAACCCCTGGTCAATCACCCAACAGGTGAAAGGCCATATGTCTCATGAGACATGCTGAACGTGAAGACGCACCTTCGGCGAACACCTCGGCCACGACCTGACCGTCGAAGAGGCCACCGCCGCCACCCGCCAGACCACCAAGGGCGTCAAGAGCGCCGAGGCATTCCTCGCCCTTGCCCACGCCCACGACGTCGAGATGCCGATCACCGAAGTCATCTCCGGCCTACTGCACGAGAACCTCGACCAGGCTGCGGCCACGCTGATGCAGCGGCCCCCCAAGCCCGAGCGCTGACTCCCGTGGAGACCCGCGTTGCGGGGCAGCGCCAACCACCCTCACCCTCCCGACACGGAGGTCCTCACCCCTGCGCGGATCCGTGCTATCCGCTGTCCAGTGCCCAGAGTGCCCTCGCCCTCGCACTCGCACTCGTGGCGTGGATGCTCAGCAGGCAACGGCGGCTCAGCGGCCGAGGCCCTTAAGCGGCTGGTGGCGGCGATCACCCGGCGGCGTCAGGCGGCCAGCAGCTCATGCAGCGAACGCGCCCTTGGCTTGCCCGGCGGCTCCTCCCAGTGACCGCCATCACCAACGACTACGGCACGGACGAGGTCTTTGCCCGGCAGGTCCGCGTGCACGGCCGGCTCGGCGACGTCCTGCTGCTGATCTCCGCCTCCGGCGCCAGCCCCAACGTGCTCGTCGCCTCGAAGGCGCGTCAGAAGCTCGGGCTCACCGTGTGCCCTGACCGGCCCCGCCCCGAACCCGCTCGCTGAGGCCGCGGACCAAGCCGTGTGCGTGGACGCCTTTCGGGGGCAGCTCACCTCCGTAAAAGCTCACAACGGTGCGCACATGAATGCCCATCAGAGATCGACATGAGCAAATGGCCAATTGACCGGCGGTCAAGTCCTTGGCGGCAAGCTGCATGACAGTGGCAGCAGAACCCGCAGAAACCCCGATACACCGCGCGGGCTCGCTGACCCGCGCACACATCGCGAACCATTACACACCGAGACCGCGCAGCTTCGCCATCAGAGACCCGACTCTTATTTCACGGGCGTGATGGCCATCAGACGACAGGAGGGCAACTCCATAGGGGTAAACGGTAGAAGCCGTATGGCGAACTCCTTGCCGCCCTGCCGAGGCAAGTAGAGTCGCCGCGGCTGGTGCGATGCCGGGTGCGTAATGGCTGGCAGGTTGGGCGCGTTCCACAGCTTGCCCGCGATTGGGTCAGCCATGACGGTGCCGACAACTGCCTGGAGTCGCGCATCGTGGGGCCATTGTTCGGCGTGCAGACGGAGTTGGGCGACCATCGGCAGCGCCCATTCATCCTGCCAGTCGATGAGCTGGGCACGGGCTTCGGGCCAGGTGAGGGCCCACTCCATCACATTGAGGCCATGCCGAATCCAGGGGAAGTATTCGCGGGTCTTGGCGTTGTAGGCGAGCACGTCCCAGCGGAAGTCGTTGACGTAGAGCGCCCATGTGGGGCTCTGCTCGACGACATCGCGGATCGCATCCGGCAGCAGGCCACTGAGGGAGCTGACGGGCGCCGAGTTGGGGACTCGACCGCGGGTGATGCGGTACACGATGTCCCACTCCTCAGTACTCAGGTCAAGGATCCGCCGGACAGCCTGCAGAAAATTGTCGCTGTAGTTCTCCGGCCGGCCGGATTCCAGGGCGTTGTACCAACGACGGCTGACGCCGGCCAGCTGCGCCGTCTGGGCTTGGGTGATTCCGACAGAAGACCGGTCACCGAACGACGCCACAAAACCCGGTATGCCCGAAGTGTTACGCCGCGCGCGGGCTTGCCTCAGAATGCGGGTGACAATCAACTGCGTCTCACTCTTATTCATAACGTTCACATAACGACGGGAGGGTGGGGCTCAGGTCACACTGCCGTCGCATTCACGGTCACCCCACTCAGGCGGCCACCGGTATCTCGGCGCGCCTTTAGGGGAGTTGACCCCGAACACCTCGTCCACTACTTGAAGCATGAAGGTTCTTGCAGGGCAGGGTGAACTGGGAGTTCTCATCAAAAGGATAAGCGCAGGCTATGTGTTGCTGTGACGCGCGGGCTGTCGCCTAATCTCGCTGAGGCCGCCGAGGCACTCAGTTCCCCAGGCAGTAAGACCGTCGAACCGTAAAAAGGATCTTCATGACGCGCTCCAATCCGATCACCAGGGCAGCAGCGGAATTGGCTACACCCGCCCCGATGGCCGGCCCGGCTTGAGCAGATCAGGCAGCGCCATGTTGTGGGCAAGCCTGCGCGGTGGCTGGCGCCGACCTTTGAGCGAACGTGTCCGGCGGAACCCGCCCAAGGCCGCGGAGCGGCGTCGTGCCGTGCGCGAGGAGTGTCGGGTGCTGCTGGAGCAGATGCCGATCCCGCGACCGTTCACGCTGGACGGGCTGATCACCGGCATCGAGGCGGCGCGCGCCCGAAAGATCAAACTAGTGGCGATCCCCGACTACCTGCTGGCCAACACCGACGTGTGCGGCCTATGGCTGCACCTCGATGACGCACCCGTCGACATGATCTTGTATGTGGAGGGCACCACCGCCTTCCACCGCATGCGGATCATCCTCCACGAGCTGGCCCACATGTGGTGCGACGACGAGACCGAAGTCAGCTACGAGGAACTGGCCCGACTCCTGCCGGACTTTCCACCCAACGTCCTGCACCGCCTGACCCGGCGCGGCCGGATCATGGCCCGGCATCGGTACGACTCCCACACCGAGATGCGCGCCGAGATGCTGGCCGACCTCCTCCACAACGAGGCGTACGCCATCGACTACATCGAGGACACGACGCTCCGGCACCTCGATGAAGACCTGTCCCGTCCTCTCCTAGTTCCCCGTCCCCGCAACGACCGGAAGACCCGTGTCCGCACCTGACGCGACCATCACTCTCATCGTCGTCCTGCTCCTGCTCCAGGTCATCGTGCGTATCCCCGCAGCTATACGCGGCCGGCGTCGCGAGCGCTCCTTGTGGGGTGCCTTCGCCGCCTTCGCCACTGCATGGTGGCTGCGCACCGACCTCGGCCGCGCGGTGATCGATCCGCTCGGCATCAACGACCTGCCCACCCTCCTGAAGCACATCCTGGCGATCGTCGGGATCTGCGGACTGCTGACCTACGTCACGGACGTCTACGCCGACGAGGACGCCACCGCCCGCCACATCAAGATCACGTCGCTGGCGCATCGCGTCGCCGCCCGGGCTTCCCTGGCGACCGTTCTGTGCTTGGCCGGCGTGTTCTTCCTCGCCCTGGACCGGACGAAGACCGGGGCAGACAGCCCGTACTTCGTCGGCCGGCACATCGGCGAGCCCGGCCTGGTCCTCTACATGGGTCTGCTCTACCTGTACACCGCGGCGGCAGCAGCTGTGTGCGGTTACCAGTGGGGCAGGGCCGCACGGCATGCCCGCCGGTGGCCGCTGCGAGCCGGGCTGGCAATGATGGCCGCCGGCATGGTCGTGATCATCTTGTACGCCGTCCTGCGTACCGCGTTCCTCATCCCCACCGCGGTGGCGCTCCCGTCGACCGCAGCCGTGGTTCAGCAGGAGCAGATCACCGATGCCGTGCTGTACGCCGGCTTCCTCTTGTGGTTGGTCGGGGCCGTCACCCCTGCTGCCCGGGCGCTCATCGGGCGAATCCAGTGCATGCGGACCGTGGTCCGCCTGCACCCGCTGTGGCGTGACCTCGTACTCGCAGTGGACGGCATCGCCCTATACCAGCCCAGCCTGCTGCTGGATGGTCATAGGGCCGCTGCCGTGGTGAACCTGGCCCGCGACGTCCTGTCGCACGATGCCACCCAGCAGATCCGGCTCGGCCGCTACGTCACCGAGATCCGGGATGTCACCCACGAATTGCGGCGCCGGGTGCCGGCCGACCTACTCTCACGGGCCCTCGAGCTCGCCGACGCCGAAGGGCACCGGGGCACAGACGCGGCGGCCGTGGCCGAAGCGTACTGGCTCAAGTCGGCGCTGGGCGCCGTCCGCCACCCCGCCGGAGCGCCTGTCAGGTTCGAAACCGCCGGCGGCGACTTCGCCTCGGAGGTCGCCTGGCTGGTGCGTGTCGCCGACGTCTACCGCTCGGCGCGCCCTGCCGCCGTCCCGCTCATCGGCAGCACCGTCACCGAGCAACCCGTCCCCCACACCTCCAGGATGTAACCATGAGTGCCACCTCCTCCCACCTGAGCGCCTCCGCCGCTGCCCTGTTCTTCGACACAGAGGGCGCCGTCCTCATCGTCAATCCGACATACAAGGACCACTGGAACCTGCCCGGCGGGGCGGTCGACATTGACCACGACGAGACGCCGTACGCGGCCGCCGTACGAGAGGTGCGCGAGGAACTCGGCATCACGCCCCCTATCGGCCGCCTGCTTGTGCACGCCTGGGTCACCGTCCCCGGCCGAGGCGCCCAGGTGCTCTACGTCTACGCCGGAGGGATCCTCGGCGAGAAGGAGCGGGCCGCGATCGTGCTGCAGGAGACTGAGCTGAGCGAGTACCGGTTCTGCCACCCCGATGACATGGAGCCGGGCCTGATCCCCCCTCACCTGACCAAGGTCTGGCAGGCCGCCCTCACCGCCCATGCCAGCCAGACCCTGATGGAGGTCTCCATCCGCCTCTAAGACCGCGTTCCCGGCACGAGGATCATGCTTTTTCGTGCCGGGAACGCCGTTTCAGGGCTGGTCAGTCAGACGGTCTCAGAGGAGCCGCTCCCCTGGACGTCCGCTTTGGCCTTCTCGACCTCTTTGAGGATGAACTGCAGCAGCTCTGCCGAGAGCCCTTCCTGTCCGCCGCCGCGTGCTGCGAGTGCGGCGACCTGCCCCCTGAGCAGCATCGTTTCCGCAATGATCCGCTGCACGTCGGCGTCGGCGGACCAGATGAGCGGAGTGGTATCCAGCGCTTCGGCCAACGCATGCAGCACCTCGTCCGAGGCGCCCGTCACCACTCCGGTACGCAGATCGCGCACCAGGCCCTCGTCGAGGATCTCCGCCCCCGTACGGCTGTTGCCCAGGACCGCGACCTCCGCGTCCGACGGCGGTGACGGCAGTTGCTCCAGCAGATAGGTGATCTTCTCCGCGAGAGTCTCGGGCAGCCCGTCGCTAGCGACTCGCGGCGTTTCCGGCTGCTCGCCGGGCTCGGGCACGTCAATACCGAAGGAGCGCTCCTGGGCGCGGAGCAGCGCTTCCACGCCCACGCCGTACGCCTTGGCCAACGGTGCGTGATACTCGTCGGCAAGACGCCGCTGGCCCTTCTCTGCGGCGGCCACCGGGCCGGCCGTCCTGGTCTTCGTCAGATGCTTGGTATCCGCCTGCGAGTAGCCAGCATCGGCACGGAGGTCGGCAAGGTCGGGACGCCCCTCACGCGGAAACAAGTCGTCCAGGCCGCGCCCAAGGAGCTCGGCCAAGCGAGGCAACTTCTCCGGGTCGGGAACCGAGCGTTCCGTCTCCCAGGCGCTGACCCGAGCAGCACTGACTCGCATGCCGAGCGCCACGTCGCTCTGTTTGAGGCGGGCATCCCGGCGGGTGATCAGCACGCGCGCGGCGTCGAACCGGCGTGCCGGCATCCAACCCATCCTTCCTGGTCCGATGAGGTCTGCGTTGTAGCCACTTGATCGATCGACTAAACGAGGATACTTTCGTTTCATCGATCGGGGTGAGCTTCTCAGCTTACCTCTGCGACATCATCCTGCGCGCGCATCGAGCAGAACGCTCCTGCGCCACTTGTAGCCCCGGAGTCCGCCATGCCTCTACAGAACCGCTGCCTGTCCTCACTGAAGACACGGGGCGCGACATGGCCGGCTCAATCGTGAGCACGGTCCGCGGCCGGGCGCCGGGCACGCTGCGAGTAGTGGAGCGTTCTTGAACCAAGTCTGGATCTTGACGCAGGGGCGTGCGTATGTTCGTCGTCCGCCGGGCGGCCTGCCCGGCACCGCGAAGCTGAGGAGCGACATGCGTACCGGCCCGACCGTATAGGTCCCGATACAGCGGCGGCGCCCGAGAGATGCGAACTCCCGGACGCCGAACGCTCAACGGCACAACCCGCCCCGGCAAGGGCGGAGATTGCCCACCATCACCACGCTGATCCCTTTCCACGGGCGCGTCAGCCTGGCAACACTGCAAAGGAGATTCTTGCATGCCTCCTGCCCTGCGCGAAAGGCCAAACCGCCTGGCCTGCGCGGCAGCCACCTCCGCCTCGGCGCCTTCCCGCCCTGGGCCGGAGCACACCACAACGGCCTCGTCGAGCCGCCGGTCCCGTCTGGTGAGCGGGAGCGGCCGATGAGCAGCGATGCCCGCGAGTGGGTGTGGGAGCGCAGCTCCAGCCGGGGGACCGCGCGCCTGGTCCTGCTGTCGATCGCCGACCGGGTGGCCGACGAGCAGTGCATCGCCTGGGCCTCCCTGGCCAGCCTGGCGGAGCGCGCGAACGCCTCACGGTCCACGGTGCGCGACGCCCTCGACCGGCTGCTCGACAGTGGCGAGCTGGAGCAGGTCGACGACCTCACAGGCCCGCAGCGCAGCACGGTCTACCGCCTGCCCCTCGCCGCAAAGGCCGTAGCCAAGGCTGCGGGGGAGCAGGAGGCCGGCGACGAAGCCGCTCCGACGGACGAGCCCGAGGTCGGCCTGACGCTCCGGATCTCGGCCCTGCGGCGGTACGGAATCCGCCCCCGTGAGGTACCGGAATCCCCCGCGACGGGCCGGAAACCGGCAGGTCCGGAAACCGGCACCTCACGGCGGAAACCGGCACCCCGACGTACCGGAAACCGGCACAGCGCTGTACCGGAAACGGGACCCCAGAACCGTAGTGAACCGAAGGTGAACCGTAGGTACAGCAGTAGTGGTACCGCCGTCACCCCGGCCAGCGAGTGGCAGGTCGACCCAGCCACCCATGCCTGGGCCCGCCAGCAGGGCCACCTCGACCGCCTCGGCGAGGAGGGCCTCGCTGCCGCAGACGCGAAGTGGCGTTTGCACCGCGCCGACTTCAAGCCCCGCTCGGCGGGTGCGTGGGCTGCCGACTGGCGGTCCTGGGTCGCCCGAGAGCACGCTCCGGGCCGCCCGAACCTCTACGCCCTGCCACGCAGTGGAGGCGCCGCGCCCGCAGGCGGCATGACCCGCGCTGAAGCCCACACCGCAGCCCTTCTCGCCGCCCTCGACGAGCCGACCGGAACGGAGTAGCCATGGATCGCCGCGAAACCGCCGCCCTGCTGGCCTACATCGGCCGACTCGACCCTCGCACCATCCGCACCGACCAAGGCGAGGCCCGCGACCAGCTCGCCCAGTGGCACGAGCTGCTCGGCGACGTGCCGATGGCCACGCCGCACGGCTGGGACGCCCGCGTCGCCGCCCGGCAGCACATCCGCGTCTCGCCCTACCAGATCCTGCCCGCGGACGTCGCCCGTCCGTGGCAGAGCTATCGGCGCGACCGCCTGGGCCGGCACACCGACCCGACCCCGTCCGTGGACCCGGACGACCAGGCGGCCTGGACCGCCGAACTGGTCGGCACTCGGCGCGCCGTGGCCTCGGGTGCTGCTCAGCCCGCGCAGTACCGGGCCATCACCAGCGGCCGGATCGATCCGCGGCTGGAGGCACGGCTGCGGGAGGTCGGTTCCTGCATACCGGCGGCGGCTCGAGCCGCCCTCGCGCCCTACCGGCCCGCCCGGGCTGCACGAGAGGTAGCCATCGCCCAGGGCCAGCCGGACGCCCTTGCGGTCCGCTGCGATTGGTGCCACGCCCAGATCGGCGAGCCGTGCCGTCGTCGGCGAATCGGCCCCGACGGCGGCGGGGGGGGGGGCCCCGCCCCCGCCCCCCCCCCCCCCCCCCCCCCCCCCCCCCCCCCCCCCCCCCCCCCCCCCCCCCCCCCCCCACCAC
>NZ_JBEXHC010000001.1:711276-755457 GCF_040607655.1 Streptomyces sp. NPDC005266 | reverse complement strand
TGATCAGGACGACAAGAGCCGTATGACGAGAGATCGTCACGTACGGATCTGTGGGAGCCGGAGGGTGCGAATCCCTCCGGCTACCCGACCTTCGAAGTGCCCGGCGGGAAGTGACAGACCGTGACGGTCAGGCCGGCCTCGGCGGCGAACGCGGCCAGCTCGGCCTTCCACAGCCGGTAGCGGTAGCTGTTGGACCCGCCGGCATCAGCGGTGATCAGCAGCCGTGATGCCTCGGGATAGTCGTGCTGTCCGCGTGCCTGCCACCAGCGGCGGATCGAGGCGGCCGCGAACGCGGACGTGTTGTGGTCGGTCCCGACGTTCACCCAGCCGGTGTTCGCGGTCATGTCGTAGATCCCGTACGGAATCACCGACTCCACGTGCGGGCCGGCGAAGAAGCTGTGGTCCTCGACCTCGACGGGCTTCCCGGCCGGCCGCCACTCCTGCCCGGCCATCGGCAGCAGCCCGATCTGTTCCTTCTTCTTCGCGTCCACACTGATCACCGGCTCACCCGCGGCCTGGTGCTCTTTGACCTGCTCGTTGATGTAGCGGAACTGCGCGTCCCGGTCGGGATGCTGATCGCCCTCCAGCGTCTTGGTGGTGCCCTGCAGGCTGAACCCCTGCTCCTTCAGCAGGCGGCCCACCGTGGGCGCGGTCACGCGATGCCCCTGCCGAGACAGCTCGGCGGCCAGGTTGCGCAGCGACTTCGTCGTCCAGCGCAGCGGCGACATCGGATCACCGCGCTCGTCCGGCTCGACCAGTGCCATCAGCGCGGGAACCATCTGCGGGTCAATGACCTCGGCTCGCATCCGTCCACCACCGGGGCGCCGGACACGCCCCTCGGTCAGCGGCTGATCCCCGGCTTCGAGTTCGAATACGCCCTTGCGGACGGTGGTCTCGCTGACCTGGGCCGTCCGAGCGACCAGGCGCACGCCTCCGTGACCGAGCAGCCGGGCCTCGGTCGCCAGTGCCAGCCGCTGCTGACGCTCGTTCAGGTGCGGGAGCAGGACCTCGAACCGCCGTGCCAGCTGGCCTCGGACCTCGTCGGATATGCGCATACCACATCAACGAGGTCACTCCTGCGGAGCAACGCGTTGATTTTTGACGGCTTCGGTGCACGACGCAGGTCTGCACGAGCGTCCTGGGCCGGACGGTCTCGACCGCGTCGGGCAGGCCCTTCAGCCCATCGCAGACGAGCATGAGGACGTCGCTGACGCCGCGGTTCTTGATCTCGGTGAGGATGTGCAGCCAGCGCTTGGCGCCCTCACCGCTGTCACCCGCCCACAGCCCCAGAATCTCCCGCCGGCCCTCGGCGGTGACGGCCAGGGCCACATAGATGGGCCGGTTGGCCACCGCACCGTCGCGGATCTTCACGTGGATGGCGTCGATGAAGACGACCGGATAGACGGTGTCGAGCGGGCGGCTCTGCCATTCCGTCATGCCCTCCAGGACCTTGTCGGTGATGGTGGAGATGGTCTGGCGGGAGACCTCGGCGCCATAGACCTCGGCCAGGTGGGCCTGCACCTCGCCGGTGGTCAGGCCCTTCGCGGGCCAGCGAGATGACCATCTCGTCGACGCCGCTCAGGCGCTTCTGCCGCTTCTTGACGATCTTCGGCTCGAAGGAGCTGTATCGGTCACGGGGCACGGTTATCTCCACCGGACCGACGTCGGTCAGCACCGTCTTGGAGCGTGTGCCGTTACGGGAGTTGCCACCGTTCCTGCCCGCCGGGTCGTGCTTGTCATAACCGAGATGGTCGGTGATCTCGCCTTCCAAGGCGGACTCCAGCAGCCGCTTGGTCAGCTGCTGCAGTAGGCCGCCTTCGCCGGTCAGCTGCAGGCCCTCGGCCTGGGCGCGGCCCACCAGCTCGTCGATCAACTGGTCGTCCACGGCCTTCGCCGACGCAGCCTTCGTGGGCTCGGCGGCCTCGGAGTCGGATACGTTCTCACTGGTCATCGATGCATCTTCCATGATCGGGAGTTACACCGAACGATTTATAGTCCCCCTCTCAACCTTGACGCAGGACATAGAGACACCCCGGCCCAGCACCGGATAGCTCTTCAGGCGGCTCCCCCGCAGTTCTTCCAGACGTGCTCACCACCTGGCGCATATGCGTCCTTGGGCGGCAGAACGAGGCCGTTCGCCCGGAGAAAGTCCAGTGTTCGTGACGGCGCAGAGCTCTCGGCCATGCGGGAGTCGAGCAGTTCCATCACCTGGGAGTACCCCCGAATTGGCGGCTGCCCGGTGTGAAACTGGTACCACCACTGCCCGTTGAGGTACTTCGCCACCTCCTCCGCCATCCTCCCGTCGTCTTTCAGGCCGGTCAGAGCACTGATCTGCCCGCGCAGGCCAAGGGTGGTCAGGGCGTGATCCACCATTTCCCTCGATGTCATCGCAGGCAGCGTGCGGCCGACGGCGGGAAGCAGAGAATACGCAACGGGCATCCCATGGGCGGGGGAGTGCCATACGCGTTGGCGTGCCGCGTATCCCAGGGCGAAGAATGGTTTCATCAACGCATCAACTCGAACGTCGGGAATGACAGCCAGGTCGTACACACCCGTGTCGACACCCTCGCTCTTGTTGAGAACGGCGAGTTGCTCGAGGTCGACCAGGCAGACGTAGACCTCAAGCTCAACGTTTTTGCACAGGCTGTGCCCAAGAAGGAGTTCGCCGTAGAGGTAACCGTGACCATGGAACCGGCAAGCAGCGACATCGGCTCCTCGCATGTGCCCTTTGAACACCGGCAGGAAGTGGACATCCGATTCGGTCGAGCCTGAAGCGTAGTTACGCAGTTTGGTGTACAGGGTCGACGGATTGCGGTTGGCCCCGTAGGCGAGTACGGGAAATCGTTGCTGCAGACCGGGGAGGCGTAACGCGCTGAGCAGTTCCTCAAGAAGCAGACTCTCGCCCCCGGCAGTGACCAGGAACTCATGGTCCTTGTTGCTGGAGACCGGCAGGACCCGATCACCCCAGAGGAGGTAGCTCTGGTCAACCGAGACCCCAGGATACGTCTCTGGAAATTTGCGCGCCGGATGCCAGTTGTGCACGGGCGTACCTGCGGCGCGCATGGTCTTCAGTGCGATGCGGTCCATCTATCGACATCCCTCCACTTCCAGCGGACCCGGTACCGGGCATGGATGGGCAGCCAGTCGGTCTTGACCGGGGTGACGTGCCAGTACACAATACGCCCGTCGTCTAGGATCATCGGCTTGACCCGCGCGGGCTCGACCCTTGACCTGGCCCCGGTCTGGACTGATCCGAAGGCTTCGGTACATCGATAACGCTGCGTGAAGATCAGAATGATGGTGAGGGATTTGGTGGGCCTCTCTATGTGAGTCTCAAAGAACTCATCGGTCACTCCGTCGTATGCCCCGATGAAGGCAACCCTGTTGATCACCGGGCTGGGGACGCCCTGCGCAAGCCCGGAGAGGGGCACACCCACGGCCTGATTGGTCACCATGTGAGTGGAGTCGTAGTCGCCGGACTCGTATTGGTGAGGATGACTCGCCGAGCTGGCCGATAACTGGCCGCGAGTGCTGTAGATGGAAACGAGGCCGGTCCCGCCCTCTGATTCCCGCTGCACCAGGTACGCATCGGAGAGAAGCGCGGATCCTGGGTTCTGCGGGTCAAGGCTGGGGCTGTTCTGCAGATTGACGACCTTGACCAGGTCCTGGACGCTGAATGATCTCGCCTCGTCGATATCACCGAACCGCAGAGGGCTGTCGTAATCCGGGAGTCTTCGTCTTCTCCAGTGCCACGTCCCCTCGGCCAGTGCGATCGCGATCGACACCAGTACCGAGATCGCTGCCACAATTGCTTCCGCAGTCATCGTGGATTCCCGTAGCTCTCTATCAGAATGGTCAGTGCGAGCGTGGAGTACAGGACGATCCCCACGAGGAGGTGGCTGAGGCCTGACGCGCACCATTATGGCGTGCTGGCTGTCCAAGGACACGAGGATGCACACGTTGTACTGAGCTTGAACTTATGGTGTCGCAGTGCGACGGTTCTTGATCCCTGCACTATGAGCTCGTAACACGACCATGATCGGCGTTTCTTGAGTCGCCTCCAGCAGATGAGGCTGCAGGCGAGGGATACGAAAGCGTCGTGGAGCTCGGTCCGGCGTTCCCATCGGACGGCGAGGCGTTTGAACTGGTGGAGCAGGGCAAAGGTCTGCTCGACGACGTAGCGGAGCTTGCCCAGTCCCTGGTTGTTCGGGGAGCCCTTGCGGGAGATGACGGGCAGGATCCTGCGCGTGCGCAGCTCTTCCCGGTTGGGATTGGAGTCGTAGCCCTTGTCGCCGAGCAGGGCCTCGGGACGGCGGCGGGGACGGCCAGGGCGGCCGGCGACGGGCGGGATGCCGTCGACCAGGGCGAGGGTCTGGGTGACGTCGTTTACGTTGGCCGCGGTGGTGATGACCTTGAGCGGAGTGCCGCGTCCGTCGCGGATCAGGTGGTGTCTACTGCCCGTCTTGCGCCGGTCGACCGGCGACGGACCGGTGTCGGCACCCCCTTTTTTTCGCGCGGATGTGGGAGCCGTCTACACACGCCGGGGACCAGTCGATCTCACCCGCCGAGTTGAGCTCGGCGAGCAGGATCCGGTGCAACTGGTCGAAGACGCCGGCCTGCTGCCATCGCTCCAGCCGACGCCAGCAGGTCTTGCCCGGAGCCGAACCCCGGCTCCAGCGCGGTCTGTCTCAGCTGTCCAGGGTGATTGTGCCGTCCGGAATCCAGCCCTCGACGTACCCCTCTATGAATAGGCCCAGTTCCCGAGGGAAAGTTGTGACCTGCTTGAGCTGTGCAATGGCCACCAGTGAGCTGAAGGTAAAGCTGAGTCGGTCGCCACCGGCTCTGAGAGCTTGAAGATCGTCACGCGATAATCTTGGGTAATCGGTCCCGCTGCACTGGAGACAGCCGTAGTCAGATATCCGGTCACTCGGCCTCTGCGCACCTCGGATAGGGCCGTGCCCTGCCGCCGCCACCCTCGCACCACCCTCGCGCTTGAGCTGTCCACCGGCACATCCAGCCGCAGCGGCCACCACACTGCCGTACTCGTTGGCTGGTGTAGCAGGATCGTTCTCCTGTCATGGGACAGCAGAACGATCAGTACGGTGCGCCGCGCACTCTGACGGAACATGCCCATGCTTCACGGTCGGCCTGCTTAGCAAGTCGTGGCGAGCCAATCGCCGCCGCGTGGGTGAAGCACTGAGCCAGCTTGATGGCAACTCAGGTGGCCTGCGGTGTCAAGGACATCGGGCATTCCATTGCGGTGACCCAGCGCCTCACTGAGAAGCGGATCGCCGCTACGCCCTGTGAAAGCTGGCCTGACCTGTAGCAATCCGCACAGCGTTTCCGGGTCGAGGGTCAAGCGTTCCGAAGCGTTCTGCCTGTCGTCTGCTGACCTGCACTGACGGAGATTTCTACAAGCCCCACGGAGGCGTGCACCCGATCCTCCCTGCTGGTGGCAGGGGGAGGTGCCGGGGACAGCCCAGCGGACGGGGGAAGGGGCGGGTGCGTCCCCCGGGAGCTCTGGTCACGCCCTTGTGGATCTTGTCGGTGGGGCCATGGCCTGGGGGATGTCGCCCCAGGGCAATGGCCCGGGCCTGGGGCCCGGGCCGGCCCCGGATCGGCCGCCTGATCGCCCCTCCGCCGCGCCCCCGGCCGCCTGATCATCAGGCCCCCGGACGGAAGGCCGCGATCGGGTTCTGGAGGGTGCCGATGAGCTGGAGGGCGCCGGACGGGTCCTGGAGGTCGACCATTTCGCGGTTGTTGCGGAGCTGGAGTCGGTTGAGGCAGGACAGGGCGAAGTCCTCGGCGAACATGTCGTACTGGGTGCATTTGTCCGAGAGGTGCGGTACCGACTCCTGGTAGGCCAGTACGCACTCGGCGACCGTGCGCCAGAAGGTGTCCTCCTCCAGCAGGCCGTCGCTGACGAGGATGCCGTTGAGGAAGCGGAGGAAGCAGTCGAAGACGTCGGTGAAGACGGAGAGCAGCTTCTTGTCCTCGGGGACGTCCGCGCGGATGCGTTCGACGGCCGGGGGGAGGACGGCGGTCGGGTCCATGACCGCGATCTCCTCGGCGATGTCCTTGAAGATCACCCGCTGGACCGCACCGTCCTCGATGACCAGGATGACGTTCTCGCCGTGCGGCATGAAGACCAGGTCGTAGGCGTAGAAGCTGTGCAGCACCGGGGTGAGGTAGGCGTCCAGGTAGCGGCGGAGCCAGGTGGCGGGGGTGAGGCCGGATTCCTCGATGAGGGCGCTGACGAGGGACGCGCCCTCGCGGTCGGTGTGGAGGAGGGAGGCCATGGTGGCCAGGCGTTGGCCGGGTTCCAGCGACGGGACGGGGTTCTCGCGCCACAGCGCGGCGAGCATTTTGCGGTAGGGGGAGTAGCGGTTGGTGGCGGCCTCGTACTGGCGGTGGTGGTAGCCGATGGCGGCCCGCTCGCGGATGATCGAGAAGCGGGCGGCGCGGAAGATCTCGTCGGAGGAGATCAGCCCTGCCAGCCAGTCGTTGATGGCCGGGGTGGCCTCCATATAGGCGGCGGACAGGCCCCGCATGAAGCCCATGTTGAGGACGGAGAGAGCGGTTTTGACGTAGTGCTTGGAGGGGTCCGTGGTGTTGAAGAAGGTGCGGATCGACTGCTGGGCCAGGTACTCGTCGTCCCCCGGGCCCAGGCAGACCAGATGCTGCCGGGCGACCTCGGCGGCGAAGCTGACCGACAGCTTGTTCCACCACTGCCAGGGGTGCACGGGCAACAGGTGGTAGTCGGCCGGGTCGAGGCCGAGGTCGGTCAGGGTGGCCGCGAAGCGGGCGCGGGTCTGCTCGCTGAGCTCCGAATGGATCAGCTGCTCGTAGTCCAGGTCGGCGCAGGACGTGAACGTGGCGCGGTCGCGGCGGGCGGCCAGCCAGATCAGCTGGACGGGGCTGGCGGTCTCGGGAGCGTACGAGAGGTATTCGTGGATGCCGAAGCCGAGGCGGCCGTTGTTGGCGACGAAGCCGGGATGGCCTTCGGTCATCCCGGTCTCGATCTCCTGGAAGCCGGACTTCGCCAGCTCTGCGGCGCTGGTGGGCTCGGCGGCCAGTTTGTAGGCCGTGCCGGAGAGGGTGGAGCTGATCTCCTCCAGGTAGACGGGGAGGATGTCATCGCTGAGGCCGAGGGCCCCCCGCAGTTCTATGAAGAAGTCGAGGGCGTCCAGCGGCAGTTCGGCGCCGTCCCGGCCGTGGCGGGTGATGCTCTCCGCCTCGACCAGCCAGTGGTCCAGCGACAGGACGCGGGCGGCGAAGCGGTACGCCACCGCGCCGTCGTCGCTGTGGACCGCGTAGCGGCCGTCGTCCAAGGGCTCGGGTGTGAGCAGGCGCTCGTGCGCGAACTCGGCGAGCGCCTTGCGGATGAGGAGGCGGCCCGCCCGCTCCCACAGGTCGGGGGTGAGGTGGGCGACGGCGTCGCGGGGGGTCATCGGGTTACTCCTTGGGTGGCGCGTACGGCACGTACGGCGCCTTCGGCACAGGCCGCCTTGAACCGCTCGCGGGTGCAGATGCTGAGGTAGGCGTCCTTCTCCGGTTTGGCGATCCGCTCGACGATCTCGAAGCCGACGGCGGCGTTGAGTGCGTGGACCGCCGTATTACGGACGTCGGGTTCGACCACGACCCGGCGCACGGCCGGATCGGCGAAGCAGAACTCCATGACGGTCGTGATGACGGCGAGGGTGAAGCCGCGCACCGGGGTGTCGGTCGGCGCGCACAGGAAGTGCATGCCGACGTCACCCGGTCGGGGCTCGTACAGGCCCACCAGTTCGACCTTCGCCGGGTCGTAGCGTTCGGCGAGGAAGGCCGGGCGGCCCTCGTGCAGGCCGATGAAGGCGTCGTGGTGCGGATGCTCGGCGATCCTGCGGTACTCGGTGGCGACCTCCGCCTCGTCCGCCTCCTGCATCATCCAGAAGGACGCCTTGGGGTGGGTCACCCAGCCGTGCAGCAGCGCGGCGTCGGCCGCGGGGTCCAGGGCGCGCAGGGCGAAGGTGCCCAGGCGGTCGTCGGTGCGTGAGAAACGTGAGAAAGGGGTCATGATGCCGCTCCCTGCGGCGCGCCGAACTCCTGGAAGGCGATGGACTTCTCCACCGGATAGTGCTCCCGCCCCAGCAGCTCGCGGATGATCCACGCGTTGCGGTACGGGCCCATGCCCAGATCCGGGGAGGTGAGGCTGTGGGCGTGGGTGGCGCCGTTCTGGAGGAAGATGCCACGCCCCGTCACATCGATGCTGTAGTTGCGGGCGACGTCGAAGCGGCCGCGGCTGTCCCAGCGGATGCGGTCGTGGACGGGCTCCAGGAAGGCGGGCACCTGGTAGCGGTAGCCGGTGGCGAGGACGAGTCCCTGGGTGGTGAGGGAGAAGTCCCGCTCTTGTTCGACATGGCGCAGCGAGAGGGTGTACGTGCCGGAGGACGCGTCGTACGAGGCGTCGGTGAGCGCGGTGTTGGTCAGCAGCCGCGTCGGCACCGGGCCGCTTACGCTCTTCTGGTAGAGCTGATCGAAGATGGCGTTGATGAGGTCGGCGTCGATGCCCTTGAACAGGCCCTTCTGCTCGGACTCCAGCCGATAGCGGGTGCCCTCGGGCAGCGCGTGGAAGTAGTCCACGTACTCCGGTGAGGTCATCTCCAGCGTGAGCTTGGTGTACTCCAGCGGGAAGAAGCGCGGGGAGCGGGTCACCCAGGTGAGCCGGTAGCCGTGGGTGTCGATGTCGGCCAGCAGATCCTGGTAGATCTCGGCGGCGCTCTGGCCGCTGCCGACGATGGTGATGGACTCCTTGGCCTGGAGCGCTTCCTTGTGCTCCAGATAGCGCCCGTTGTGCAGCAGATCGCCGCCCAGGCCCTGGCATGCCTCGGGGACGTATGGCGGCGTGCCGGTGCCCAGGACCAGGTGGCGGGCGCGGTGCACGGTGGTTCCGCCGGTGGCTGGGCGCAGCGCGTGCACGGTGTAGAGGCCGTCGGCCTCGTCGTACTCGACGCGGGTCACCTCGTGGCCGAAGCGGATGGACGAGAGTTTGGCGGCGGCCCAGCGGCAGTAGTCGTTGTACTCGGCACGCAGCGGATAGAAGATCTCGCGGATGTAGAAGGAGTAGAGCCGCCCGGATTCCTTCAGATAGTTGAGGAAGGAGTACGGGGAGGTCGGGTCGGCGAGGGTGACGAGGTCGGCCATGAACGGGGTCTGGAGTGTGACGCCGTCCAGCAGCATGCCCGGATGCCAGTCGAAGTCCGGCTTGCTCTCCAGGAACAGTCCGTCGAGTTCGTCGATCGGCTCGGTGAGGCAGGCGAGGCCCAGGTTGTAGGGGCCGACGCCGACCGCGATGAAGTCGTGCGTGTGCGGGGTGGACACGTGGGTCTCCGGGTCTCCGGCGGGATGAAGGCGGTGAAGGCGGCTCAGCGGTCGCGGCTCAGCCGGCGTGGCTCAGCGATCGCGGCTCAGCCGGCGTGGCTCAGCGATCGCGGCTTAGCCGGCGCGGCTCAGCCGGCGTGGCTCAGCGGTCGTGGCTCAGCCGGCGCCCGAGTGGCTGAGTTCGGGCTCGATGTGCAGGGCCAGGTACTGGCCGGCGTGCTCGGCGAGGAGGTCGAGGACGCAGGCGATGTCGCTCAGCGAGGTCTCCGGGTTGAGCAGGGTGAATTTGAGGTAGTGGCGGCCGTCGACGACCGTCCCGGCCACCACCGCCTCGCCGGAGGCCGCGAGCGCCTCGCGGGCGTGCAGATTGGCCCGGTCGACGAGGGCGGGGTCACGGTCGTCCCCGGGCGGCGGTACGTAGCGGAAGACCAGCGTGGACAGCTGCGGCTCGGTGACGACCTCGTAGCGCGGATCGGTGTCCAGCACGCTCCATGCCTCGGCGGCCCGGTCCACCACCTCGTCGAAGAGCGCCCCGACGGCGTCCGCGCCCATGATGCGCAGCGTCAGCCACAGTTTGAGCGCGTCGAAGCGGCGGGTGGTCTGGAGGGACTTGTCGACCTGGTTGGGGATGAGCTTCTTGGCGCTGCGCTCGGGATTGAGGTAGTCGGCGTGGTACGTGGCGTGGCTGAGCGTGGCGCGGTCGCGGACGAGCACGGCGCTGGAACTGACCGGCTGGAAGAAGGACTTGTGGTAGTCCACGGTCACCGAGTCGGCGCGCTCGATGCCGTCGAGAAGGTGGCGGCGGGTCGGGGAGACCAGCAGTCCGCAGCCGTAGGCGGCGTCGACATGCAGCCAGGAGTCGTAGCGGGCGCACAGCTGGGCGATCTCGGGTAGCGGGTCGATGGTGCCGAAGTCGGTGGTTCCGGCGGTGGCGACGACGGCCATGACCACCAGGTTCTCGCGTCGGCAGCGGTCCAGCTCACGGGCGAGGGCGACGGTGCGCATCCGCCGGTCCTGGTCGCATGCGACGGGGATGACGGCCTCGTAGCCGAGCCCCAGGACGGCGGCGGCCTTCTGGATGGAGAAGTGGCCGGCCTGGGAGGTGAGGATGCGCAGCCGCGGCAGGATCTCGGATTTGGCGACGGTCTTTCCGGTCGCGGCGTTCTCCTTCTCCACCAGCGTGCACGCCTCGTCGCGGGCCAGCAGCATGGCGTGCAGATTGGACTGGGTGCCGCCGCTGGTGAAGATGCCGTCGGCGGCCTCGCCGAGACCGACGCGGTCGGCCGTCCACTCGATCAACCGCCGCTCGATCAGGGTGCCGCCCGCGCTCTGGTCCCAGGTGTCCAGGGAGGAGTTGACGGCGGACAGGACCGCCTCGCCGAGCAGCGCCGGGATGACCACGGGGCAGTTGAGATGGGCGAGGTAGCGCGGGTGGTGGAAGTAGACGGCGTCCTTGAGGTAGACGTCCTCCAGCTCCTTGAGCGCCTCGCCCGGGTCGCCCAGCGGCCGTTCCAGGTCGATTGCGGAGATCTCGGGGGCCAGTTCGGCGGGGGAGACGCCGGTGAACGGGCGCTCGGTGCGGGCGACGGTGGAGGCCACCAGGCCGACGCCGTCGGTCACGGTGCGCCGATAGCGCTCCGCCGTACGGTCGTTGAAGAGGTGGGCCCTGCCATCCGCCGCCCCGGGTATCGACTCCGGCGACGGGTCCTCAGCGGTCTGCGCGAGGAAACTCACGGTCTGTCCCTTCTGAAACGAGCATGCGGGCGTGCGGGGAGCTGCGGGCATGCGGCTTGTGGGGGGTGGCCTGGGGGCCTGCCGGGGTGTCCAGTGGCCCGTTGGGCCCGCGGGCGCGCCCTATGGCCGAGGTCTGCGGGCCTGCGGGGGCGCTGGACGGGGCGGCCGGGCGCGCGGGGGCGCGTCGAGCGGTCGGCCGCCTGTCGAGCGGTCGGCCGCCCGTCGTCCAGGTCGGGTGAGGAAGGAAGGGGTGTGGTCGCTCAGTCGTCGGCCGCGGGGCCGGTGCCCGACACGGCCTCCTCGACGAGCTGCTCCTCGCAGGCGCCCAGGCGCCAGTAGCCGGTGAACGTCACGGCTTTGCGGTCGAAGCCGCGCTCGCGGACCAGATGGCGGCGGAGGGCCCGTACCGTCCCGGCCTCGCCCGCGATCCAGGCGTACGGAGTGCCGTGCGGCAGCTCGGCGGCGCGCAGCTCGTCCAGGACGAGGGCGGAGCGCGGGGCGTCGGGGGCGGCGCCGTCCCGGATCAGCCAGGTGATGTCGGCGTTCGCCTCGGTGCGCAGCTCCTGCAGGTCCTCCGCGTGCTGGACCTCGATCCACACCTTGGCCCGGGTGCCGGCGGGCAGCCATTCGAGGATGCCGGCGATGGCGGGCAGCGCGGTCTCGTCGCCGCTGAGCAGCACCCACTCGGTGCCGGGCGGGGGCCGGAAGTCGATCCCGGCGTTGTCGGCGACGACCGGGCCGAGGAGGGTGACGCGGTCGCCGCGCTCGGCGCGGGCGGCCCAGCGGGCGGCCGGGCCGCCGTCCTCGTGCAGCGCGAAGTCGACGTCGATCTCGTCCGGGTCATGGCGCTGTTCGCGCACCGTGTAGGAGCGCATGATGCCGCGGACGCCGGGGTCCATGGCCCGCCAGCCGGCGAACCAGCCCTCGCCGTCCTCGACCGGTACGACCGGGGCGCTCTGGCCGGGGTGCGGCAGGAACAGCTTGAACCGCTGGTCGCGGCCTCCGGCGGTGAACTCCTTGAGACACGCTCCGCCGAAGGTGATCCGCGCCATGGACGGCCCGAGCGAACGGGTCCGGACGACCTGCGCGTCGAAGAAGCGGAACGGGACGGCCGTGGGGGTGGTGGTGGCTGCGGTGGTCATGGGAGGGGGGTCTTCCCTTCGCTTGCCGTGAAGCGGCTGGGCCGGCCGGTCGACTGACCGCCGGTCAACTGACCTTCTTCGCGTCCTGGATGGCCTTGGTGAGGGACTCGACGAGCGGGGCGGCGCCGGCGTACGAGAAGCGCGGCTCGCTGCTCCAGGGAGTGATCTGGCCGGCCTTGACGGCGGGGAGCTTCGCCCAGGTCGGCTTGGAGGTCAGGGCCTTGGGCTGGAGGGTCGCGGTGCGGTTGTCGAGGAAGAGCACATCGGCGTCGTACTTGTCGGCGTTCTCCCAGCTCAGGCTCTCGAAGTAGCCGCCCTTGTCGGGCTTTTGGGGGACGACGAAGTCGACGCCGAGCTCGCTGAAGTAGATCAGGTCGGCGTTGATTCTCGGGTTGGAGACGTAGAAGAGATCGGCGCTGGCGGAGCAGGCCATGACCTTGATCCGATGCGATTTCACGGTCCGGCGCAGTTCCTCGGACGCCTTCTCGAACCGTGCCTTGGCGTCGGTGACCTTCTTGGCCTTGAGGTCGGCGCCGAGGGCCTCGGCCAGCGCGGCGTAGCGCTTGATGGGCTCCAGCATGGAGACCCGGCCGGTGGTGATGGCGGCGCTCTTGGCCAGCGCGAGGATCTTCTTCTTGCTGTCGTCCGGGACGTAGAAGAGCGCGCCCGGGTCGTACATGTTGGTGATCAGCAGATCGGGGCTGAGCGAGGCGTACTTTTCGACGTTGAACTGACCCCACGTCTGGCCGAGGGACGTCACCTTGTCGACGGGGAGGTCGCCGGCCTGCACATCCGGCTTGCCGTTCTTCAGCGTGGTCGGGCCGAAGACGCCGGTGATCTGCTGCTCGATGCCGAAGTCGTAGAGCGCCGCCGCCGCGCCGATGTAGGCGACGATGTGCTGGGGCCGGCCGTCGAGGGTGATCTTCTGCTTGCGGTCATCGGTGAAGGACCAGGCGCCGCCGCCCTTTCCGTCGTCGCCGGAGCCCGAACCGCCCTTGCCACCGCAGGCGGTGACCATGGCTCCGAGACCGACAGCGCCGCCCGCGGCGAGCAGGCCGCGGCGGGAGAGGGGGAGTGCTCTGGCCTGGCGCATAACGGTGTGCCTTCTCTCGATGCGTACGGGGACGATGGCCACGGGACGGCGACCCGAGGACGTAGTTAGGTTAGCCTAACCAACCTGGTTGTCCAGTGGGTGGGGTCGTCCCAGCCCCGTCATCGAGAGGTGCCGGCGGCTGCTCGGGGCCGATTCACAGGTCCAGCACCAGCCGGGAGCCGCGGCAGCGTGAGACGCAGATCGTCATCGTCCCGCCCGACGCCCGCTCCTCATCGGTGAGTACGGAGTCGTGGCCGTCAGGGGATAGCGGCGGTGCACACAGCGGTCGGCGAGCGCGACCACCGTGCCGTCCGACTCGCCGCGGTGGAAGGCGACGGGTTCGTTCAGGATGGTGCGTCCCAGCAGCTCGCGGCCGGTCTCACGGCCGTAGGCGGCGACGTACCACGGGTTCCTCGCGAATGCGGTCATGCGGATCGGTACCTCGCGCTCATCGGCGCGGCGGCGCGCGATGCCCGGGTGCTCGGCGGGGGTTCGGCGCTGGTCTTCCCCGACCACATCGTCTCGCCCCTCGACGAGCTGCGCGCCGCTCTGCCCCCGGACGTCCGGCTCGACTACGCCGTGGGCGCCGAGCGTGGTGACGGGCGTCATGTGCGGGCAATGGCTCTTTCATTGAGTCGTTGAGTGGAAACGGAAGGGTCGCTGGGTGGAATCGCCGACGGCCGCTGGGCGGGAAAGGCGACGTGCCGCTGGGCGGGAAACGCAACGTGCCGCTGGGCGGGAAAGGCGACGTGCCACTGGGCGGAAACGCCGACGGCCGCGCAGGGGTGCCTGCGCGGCCGTCGGACCTGCGGAGAGGTCTTGGGCGCGGCGGGATCAGCCGCCGAACTGCCAGAAGACCGAGTGGTTCAGGGTCAACAGGACGATCAGCAGGACCACGTCCGAGATGCCGAGCGCGAGTCCGAGCAGTGCCCGGCCCCGGCGGCGGGTCTCACGGGCGAGCGCGAGCGTCCCGAGGACGATGGCGCAGGGCCCGAAGATCGCGTTGAAGAGCAGCAGGCCGATCAGGCCCAGGACGAACGAGGCGACGGCCATGCCGTCGGCGTCCCGGCGCGCCCTGGCGGGCGACGTGCGGGACGGTGCGGTGAGTGCCATGGGTCAGCTCCCCTTGTGTCCGGCGCGTTCACGGATGAAGAAGACGAGCAGCCAGGCGCCGATGGCGCCGGCGGCGGCGAGGAACAGCGGGAGCGGGGTGTGCGCCGCCGCGCCCAGAAGGACCCCCATCAAGGCGAGAGCCGCGACGATGAAGAGCATGTGAGCCTCTCTCGTAGTGACGGATCCGGTTGCGGATGGCGTTACGATGGTTGTTCGGTGAACAGTTGGATTTACAACTGTTCACTGAGATCTAGAGTACCCCGCACACCACTGGCTAAAGTCGGCGAACAGATGTTTACTGAATGATATGAGTCACACCTCCGGGGTCCGGCAGGCCCAGAAAGAGAAGACGCGGCGCGCGCTGCTGGACGCGGGGCTGCTGCTGTTGGAGGACCAGAGCCTGAGCAGCCTGGGTCTGCGCGAGGTCACCCGCGCGGTGGGGGTGGCCCCCGCCGCCTTCTACCGCCATTTCCGGGATCTGAGCGACCTCGGTGTCGCGCTCGTCGAGGAGTCGCTGGGCAGTCTGCACCACATGATCCGCGCGATACTCGCCGACCAGGCCGGCGACGAGGAGCGGATCGATGCCACCGTCGAGGCGGTCGCCGAGCATGTACGCCGCTATCCAGCGCATATCCGCTTCATCGCGCGCGAGCGCCACGGTGGCGTACGTCCCGTACGGGAGGCCATCGCCGCCGAGTTGGGGCGGTTCGCCGACGAGGTCGCGGACGCCTTCACTCCGCAGCTGGTTCCGCAGGGCTGGTCGCCAGAAGATGTCCGGATCCTTGCGCAGCTCTATGTCGACCATATGGTGATGACGGCGACGGCGTTTCTGGAGGCCCAGCCGGACCGTCCGGAGATCGAGCGGCGGGTGGCCGCCACCGCGCGCAAGCAGCTGCTGCTGATCAGCCTCGGGCGCCGGCACTGGCGCGACGGGTGACCTCGACGCCGTAGTTGCCCCGCGCGTCCCGCCCGGTGACGCGGACGCGCACGCGCGTGCCGTCCGCCGTCCCGGTGAAGCTCTCGCCGGGCGCGAACGCCGCGTCGCTGAGCCCGGGGTGGACATTGCGCTCATGGGTGCAGCCGCGGCCGCCGGGGGTGCTGTCCATGACCGTCACGGGGCCGCCGCCGGAGTCGATGCGGGTGTCCACCCAGGAGACCAGGACGCCGGGCTTGCATATCGCCTCGTCGTTGCCGCCGCTCTCGCGCGCCTCGACGGCGTAGCCGGTGGACGGCGAGACGGGGACGAAGAGCAGCTTGGTCCCGTCCGGGCGGCTCAGCGGGGTGAGCGTATGCGCCGAGACGCCGGCCTGGGCGGCGCAGGTCACCTGGCGCGGGCCGAGCCAGCCGAGCTTCCACTTGTGCCAGGCCAGCAGGTCGTTGCCGACGCCCCAGTCCTCGGACATCACGTCCCAGTGGCCGACCTTGTCCCCGCCGCCCCGGGTGTAGAGGTCGGGCAGCCCGAAGACATGGCCGTTCTCGTGGGGGAGGACGCGGAACCCGGTGCGGTGCAGCGAACCGGAGCCGTCGTCCTGGCGGCTGTAGACGAAGGAGACATTGGCCAGCGGTACGCCGTCGGCGGTCGGGGCGCGCTGGTTGTCGGCGTAGGTCACGGACAGCACGGCGTGTGCGGCCGGCGGTCCGGCGTTCGGGGTGACCAGGACGTTGACCAGGTCGTAGCGGCGGAAGTCGACCTCAGGGTCGGCCGTGGCGGCTATATCGGCGACGAGTTTGCGATAACCGGGCTCGAAGGGGCTGCCGCGCTTGATGCCGTACGAGCGGAAGGAGTGCGGCATCCGCAGCCAGTGGTCGATCGGCATCGCGGGGCGGTAGTCGAGCCGCCCGTACGAGCCCTGCGCGAACCAGCGCGAGGTCTGCGGGAAGAACTCCTCGAAGCGCTGGCGGGCCGTGCCCTTGCCGTGGACATCCGGGAAGTCGATCACCAGGTTGAGGGCGTTGACCGTGCCCGTACTACGGCTGTAGCCGTGCCCGGTGGGGATCCCCTCGGACATCTGGAGCCCATGGCCCGGGGCGAGGGTGCACGGCCCGAGGGAACCGGTGGCCGGTTCCGCCGAGAGCGCCGGGGCCCGCGTGGGCGTCGCGGTGGTCGTGGGACGCGGTGTCGCCGCCGGGGCCACCGCGGCCACCGTGAGCACGGCGGCAGTGGCGAATGCGCTGCCTCGGCGGGGCTTGCGTATTCGTATGCGGGGGCGCGTGGTCTCGCGGGTCTGCTCCATTGCCGACCACGGTGTGGGCGCGCCGGCGGGGGCGCCCGTGGGGTGCCGCCGTGCGGGGGAATCGGCTGCTCCGTCCGGGCGGTACGGCGCCCGGAAGAGTGTGATGCGGGTCACCTGCGGACGGGGAAATTCCGGGGACTGATTCCCCGTTTAAACGAGTGATCGCATAAACGGGGACTGACTCCCCGGAAAAGTTGAACGTCGAAACGTCAAAACGTCGAGAGCCGGGACCGAGTCGCCGGACATCGCGCGCGGAGACGCCGTACGCCGTACGCAGGGATGTCGTACGCAGAAGGGAGCGCTGACATGGCCGCCACGATGACCGCGAAGTCCGGGCAGCCCCGGCTGCGCGCGGACGCCGTGCGCAACCGGGAGCGGATCGTCGCCGCCGCGCGCGAAGTGCTCGTCGAGCACGGGGCCGAGGTCCCGCTCGATGAAATCGCTCGACGGGCCGGTGTCGGCAATGCCACGATCTACCGACACTTCCCGGACCGCCACGAGCTGATCCACCACGTCACGCTCTCGGTGATGTCCCGCGTCGCCGAACAGGCCGAATCAGCCCTGGCCGAGGAGCCTGACGCCTTCCGGGCGCTGTGCCGCTTCGTCCACGCGGCTGCGGATGAGCGGATCGGCGCGCTGTGCCCGCTGCTCTCCGACGGAATCGACAAGGAGCACCCTGACCACATCGCCGCCCGCGGCCGTCTGGACGCCGGTATCGACGCCCTCATGGGAGCGGCGCGCGCGGCCGGCCTTCTGCGCACCGACATCGACGTCGGTGATCTGATGGTGGCCCTCACCCAGCTCACCCGGCCGCTGCCCGGCAGCGGCTGCGTGAACTTCGACACGTTTGCGCACCGGCATCTGCAGCTGTTCCTGGACGGCCTGTCGGCCCCGGCGCGCTCCGAACTGCCCGGCTCCGCAGCGACCTTGGAGGATCTGCAGCACCGGCCGTGACATCGAGCGCACGACGGCCGATCGCACCGCACCGCACCGCACCGCTTATTTTCCGCGCGTTCACAGGTCTTCTGTGCGTGCGTTCTCGCCTCTCGCTTTCTCTTGTCCCAACGGCCTGAGCCGGACTGACCGGCCCACACGTCCCACTTCACTCTCCGCACCGCTAGGTAGGCACACCCATGCCCGAAACGGCTCAGTACGTCGATCCCCGGCGCTGGAAAGCGCTGATATTCATCGCGCTCGCCCAGCTGATGGTCGTGCTCGACGCGACCATCGTGAACATCGCGCTCCCCTCCGCGCAGACCGACCTCAACATCTCCGACGGCAACAAGCAGTGGGTCATCACCGCCTACGCCCTCGCCTTCGGTGGACTGCTGCTGTTCGGCGGCCGGCTTGCGGACCTGTGGGGCCGTAAGCAGACCTTCGTCGTGGGCCTCGTCGGCTTCGCGGCCGCTTCGGCGTTGGGCGGCGCCGCGCTCAACAGCTCGATGCTCCTCGGCGCCCGCGCGCTGCAGGGCGTGTTCGGCGCGCTGCTCGCGCCCTCCGCGCTCTCGCTGCTCGCCGTGACGTTCACCGACGCCAAGGAGCGCGCCAAGGCGTTCGGCGTCTTCGGTGCCATCGCGGGCGGTGGCGGCGCCGTCGGTCTGATCCTCGGCGGTGTGCTCACCGAGTACATGGACTGGCGCTGGACGTTCTTCGTGAACATCCCCTTCGCCATCGTCGCCGCGGCCGGCGCGATCGCCGTGATCCGCGAGCCCGTCGAGAGCCGTAACCCGTCCCGGCTGGACATCCCCGGCGTGCTCCTGGCCACCTCGGGCCTGGTTTCGCTGGTCTACGGCTTCACCCGCGCCGAGTCCGACGGCTGGACGGCGGGCTGGACCATCGGGCTGTTCGTCGCCGCCGCCGTGCTGCTGACCGCCTTCGCGGTCGTCGAGTCCCGGGTGAAGGCCCCGCTGCTGCCGCTGCGTGTGGTCACCAACCGCAACCGCGGCGGCGTCTACGCCTCGCTGGGCCTCGCCGTCATCGGCATGTTCGGCCTGTTCCTCTTCCTCACCTACTACATGCAGGTCGTCAAGGGATACAGCCCGGTCAAGACCGGTCTCGCCTTCCTGCCGATGATCGCGGGCATGATCACCGGCTCGACGCAGATCGGCGCCCGGCTGATGACCCGGGTTCCGGCCCGGCTGCTCATGGGACCGGGCTTCCTGGCCGCCGCGGCGGGCATGCTGCTGCTGACCCAGCTCGACCTGGACACCTCGTACCCGGCCCTGATCCTGCCCGCGTTCCTGCTGCTGGGTCTCGGCATGGGCACGGCCTTCATGCCGGCGATGAGCCTGGCCACACACGGTGTCCAG
Organism: Streptomyces sp. NPDC005266; assembly: GCF_040607655.1. Classification (NCBI taxonomy): domain Bacteria; kingdom Bacillati; phylum Actinomycetota; class Actinomycetes; order Kitasatosporales; family Streptomycetaceae; genus Streptomyces; species Streptomyces sp. NPDC005266. The sequence continues at coordinate 736,472 of NZ_JBEXHC010000001.1, read as the reverse complement.
CCGCGTGACGCCGGTGTCGCCTCGGCGATGGTGAACACCTCGCAGCAGGTCGGCGGCGCCATCGGCACCGCGCTCCTCAACACCATCGCCGCCAGCGCCAGCACCGAGTACGCGAAGTCGCACGCGCTCGCGGCGCCCTCGCGCAAGGCGCTGGAGCTGCAGTCGATGGTGCACGGCTACACCACCGCCATCTGGTGGGCCGTCGGCATCCTGACGCTGGCCGCCACGATCGCCATCACGCTGATCAACTCCGGAGGGAAGGGCAGCGGTGGCACGGTGGCGGGCTCCGGTGAGGGGGCCGTCGAGGACGCCGTTCCGGTCATGGCGCACTGAGCCGGGGCCTCTGAACGGCCTTGGCGGTCGTAGCGGCCTCAGCGGTCGTAGCGTTCCTACGCAGGCGAAGGCCCCGCTCCCTCGTCTTCCGTTCTAGTGGTCGTTGCAACACCGCAGCTCAAACGCGGCTCGAACGAGAACACGAACGGCCTGCTGCGCCAGTACTTCCCCAAGGCAACCGACCTGTCCGTCCACACTCGCGAGCACCTGGAGGCCGTGGCAGCCGGACTCAACGGCCGTCCACGCAAAACGCTCGGCTGGGAAACCCCAGCCGAGCGTCTCGCTGAGCTCCTGGCCACAGCCAGTTGATCACTTGTGTTGCAACGACCCCTGGAATCCGCCATGGGAGCGGGGCCTTCGTGTGTCCCTGGGGCCGGGGGGCCGTGTTCCGGGGCCGCTCAGCGCAGCCAGGGCAGATCCGCGCCCTCCGGCTGCAGACCGTCGGCGATGATCCGGCAGATGTCACCGAACTGCGCGATCTGCTCCGGGGTGAGCCGGTCGAAGATCGCCGTCCGTACGGCGGCGACATGGCCGGGGGCGGTGTCCCGCAACACCGCGAAGCCCTTGTCGGTGAGGACGGCGTTCTGCCCGCGCTTGTCGGAGGGGCAGTCCTCGCGCCGTACCCAACCGTTCTTCTCCATCCGGGCGATGGCGTGCGACAGCCGGGAGCGGGTGATCGTGGCGGCCTCGGCGAGCTCGGTCATCCGCATCCGGCGGCGAGGCGCCGAGGAGAGCTTCACCAGCAGCCCGTAGTACACATGAGGCATGCCCGCGTCGCGCTGGAGCTGACGGTCGAGATGGTCTTCCAGGAGCATGCCGGCCTGGAGGTATGCCTGCCAGGCGCGCTGCTCCTCATCGGTCAGCCAACGCGGCTCTTCGGCGTCTGCGGGAGTCTTCAAGGCGTCGTCCACAAGGCTCATTGTAAGTATATTTCTTGAAACTTAAACAAGTGCGCGGTACAGTCGGAAACGCATTGCTTGAGACTTCAAGTGTCTGCTTCTCCGGATGTCTCGTTCGAGGAGTCCTCATGTCCGTGCCCGACGGGCGCATGCCCGCCCTCTACCTCAGCCATGGTGCTCCGCCGCTCGCCGACGACCCGGTCTGGCCCGGTCAGCTCGCCGCCTGGTCCGCGGGGCTGCCCCGGCCCACGGCCATCCTGATGATCTCCGCCCACTGGGAGGAGGCGCCGCTGGCCATCGGGGCCACCCAACAGGTCCCTCTCGTCCATGACTTCTGGGGCTTCCCCGACCACTACTACCGGGTGCGGTACGCCGCGCCCGGTGCCCCCGAGCTCGCCGAGCGCGTCCGCAAGACGCTCCGTGCGGCGGGCACGCCGGTCCAGGACATCCCGGACCGGGGGCTCGACCACGGTGCGTACGTACCGCTGGTCGAGATGTACCCGGACGCCGACATCCCCGTCCTCCAAGTGTCGATGCCCACCCTCGACCCGCAAAGGCTGATGGAGATCGGGCGGAAGCTGGCGCCGTTGCGGGACGAGGGCGTGCTCATCGTCGGCAGCGGCTTCTTCACCCACAACCTCGCCGCGCTCCGGCGGACGGGACCGACGCCGCCGAGCTGGTCGGCCGAGTTCGACGACTGGGGGCAGCGCGCCCTCGACGCGCAGGACATCGACGCCCTGCTCGACTTCCAGCGCACCTCCCCGGCGGGGCGGCTCGCGCATCCGCGCACCGAGCACTTCGCGCCGCTGTTCGTCACGCTGGGGGCGGCGGAGTCGGAACTGGGGAGCCAGCGCAGCGTGATCGACGGATTCTGGATGGGGCTGGCGAAGCGGTCGGTGCAGTTCGGCTGAGGCCGCTTCGGGCGGCGCCGCTTCAAGGCCGCTTGAAGGTGGTGCGGCTTCAAGGCCGCCTGAAGGTGGTGCGGCTTCAAGGCCGCTTGAGGGTGGTGCCGCTTCAAGGCCGCTTGAAGTGGTGCCGCTTCAAGGCGTCGGCTCAGCGCGCCGGTTCGATGAGCGCGCAGGCGTGGAGGGCGGCGGCCAGGGCCGTATCGCGGCCGTCCACGACATCGAGCGCGGTGTCGGTCAGCTTGATGACGTGCTCGTCGCCGTGGGCGGCGGCGCGGGCGAAGACCTCTTCGGGAGACAGGGCGCCCATGGACGGCAGCCGGTCGGCCGGAAGTGGCTCCGCCGGCCCGTACGCCGCCGTGACCGCGGCGCTCGCCGCGAACGCCGCGTCCAGGCTCGGCGCCCACAGCTCGCGCGGGAGCGCGGGCAGGGTGCGCAGCACCGCGTTGGGCGCGGTCGCGGCGTGGACCAGCATGATCGGCTCACCGTGGCCATGGGTGGCGTAGCGGTGCGTGGCGGCCCGTACGAGCTCGGTCAGCCGCTGCCGCGCCTCGTCCGCGCTTGTTCCGTCCGGCCGTGTCCCGTCCGGCCGTGTCCCGTCCGGGCGCGGGACGGCGGGCCAGGCCGGGAACGCGGTGAGCCGCGGCAGCCGTTCCCTTATGCCGCCGCTCTGGTCGTCGATCGGCTCCACGGCGGCCAGCGCGTCGGCCGCCGAGGCGGGCGTGGGCGCCGGCGCCCACGTGAGCGGCGGCAGCGGTTCATGCCGGGCGGCCCAGTAGCCGAGGGCGTGGGCGAGCTCGGCGGTGCGGGATGGGGTCGTACCGGTCGTACCGGTCGCGATGGGTGCGCCGGTTGCCTCGTCCGGGGCGCTCAGGAGCGTCCGTACGGCGTGGCCGGCCCGGATCACCGGATGCGTCGCCCCTCCGGCGATCCCGGGCAGCAGCCGGGGCCACCACAGCGCGAGGACGTCCCACCAGGGCCGGTCGGCGAGTTCACGGCCGAAGTACGCGGTCCAGTCGGCGATATGACGTGGATCGCCGAGCGCCTCGCGCCAGTTCTCCTCGGTGATCCGGGCGTGGGGGCGCGGCATGTCCTCGAGCTTGTCACGGTAGGCGTCCAGCCACGGGTGAACGGCCCGCCCCTGCCCATGGCGCACCAGCGCCTCGACGGCCATCGGCGCATGGTTGCTCAGCCACCCCTGCCGTTCGGGCCCGGCGGCGTGCAGCCGTTCCAGGGCCTCGTCCAGGGTTCCGCTCGTGTCGTCCGTCATGGCGCCCAACCTAGGGAGCCCGCCCGGCGGCCGGAACGGCCTGCGGGCGTACGTCGCGATGGACCTCGGCCCTACGCCGGGCGACCGATCACCGCGGACGCGGCCGCGGGCCCGCCGTGCCGGGTCCCGCCGTGCCGGGTCCCGCCGTGCCGGGTCCCGGCTCAGTCCTCCGCGTCCTCCGCGCGCATGTGGAACACGTAGTACGCCATGGCCGTCATCGCCAGCCCCACCCCGAGGCCCACTCCCGAGGCCCGGTACACCGACGCCCCGCTCACCGAGTACAGAAAGCCGAGCGCGCACCCGAGGACCGTCCCGTACAGCGCCGCGCGGAGCTCCGGCATCAGGGGCGACTGCACCCTGCCGACGGCGTAGCAGACCGCTCCGACGACCACGGCCGCCACCAGGCCGAGAATGCCGGCAGCCAGGAGGCTCGACCCCTGGTTGTGATCGATGAAGATCGCCCAGCCGCCGAAGACGACGCCCAGGACGAGCGGGACCACCCAGGAGGCGGAGGGGTGGAGGCGTGGGGCATGAATCCCGGGGTGACGCCGTTCACGTAGGGGGGCCGCGGGGGCCGCGGGCGCGTTCATGGCAGGACCTCCTCGTCGCCGTATCCCGCCCCTGACCTGTCGCTTTCCAGCGCACACCCATACGCCGCACCCGGCAACCCGGCTCGTGGACGTCCCCGGGCAACCCGGGACGCACGAGATTCGTCTTGTGGGGTGGGAGAGCGGCGGGGGAGGGCTGGGATGACCCCCGCGAAGGGGGCCTGACCTGCGTTTTCCGGCACTCCGGCGCCACGCAGACGGCTCTGTGCGCCGACAGGATACTGCATGATCACAAAAAGGTGTGCACGGCATGGGAATTCTGTCCGGATTCCAGTCGTTGTTTCCATCGGACGGGGCACCCGGCAGAGGAAGGTCCGGAAGGTCCGTCCATAGTCCGCGCCCGATCCATTTGCAAGGGAGCACGCATGGCAACCCGTGCCGTCGCCCGTAATCAGTCCACCAGCGGTGGTGCTGATGGGGCCAACAGTGTTCGCGCCACAGGCGGGGAGATCGCCGATCGCGACCTGGTCGGCATGTATCTCGACGAGATCGCTCGCACCCCGCTGCTGGACGCGGCGAAGGAGGTCGAGCTGTCCCAGTCCATCGAGGCGGGTGTATACGCCCAGCAGATCCTGGACGGGGAGGTTGAGGACGCCCCCGCCGCAGGTGCGAGCCGCGAGGAGCTGGAGGCGATAGCCGCCGAGGGCGCCCGCGCCAAGGACGTCTTCATCCGCTCCAACCTGCGCCTCGTCGTGGCCGTGGCGCGCCGCTACCCGCGCAGTGGGCTGCCCTTGCTCGACCTGATCCAGGAGGGCAACGCAGGCCTGGTGCGCGCGGTGGAGAAGTTCGACTACACCAAGGGCTTCAAGTTCTCGACGTATGCGACCTGGTGGATTCGCCAGGCCATTACACGCTCGATCGCGGACCAGTCCCGTACGATCCGGCTGCCCGTGCATCTGGTCGAGGAGCTCGGCCGGATCCGTCGGGTGCAGCGGGAGTTCAACCGTGAGCACGGCCGTGAGCCGGAGCACGCGGAAATCGCCGGGGAGCTCGGCTCCACCACGGAGCGGGTCTCGGACGTGCTCGACTGGGCGCGTGACCCGGTCAGCCTGAACATGTCGGTCGACGACGAAGGGGAGACCCAGTTCGGCGATCTGCTGGAGGACACCTCGGCGGTCTCGCCCGAGCAGTCGGTGATGACGCTGCTGCGCAGCGAGGAGCTGGATGACCTGATCGGTCGCCTCGACGACCGCACCGCCTCCATCATCAAGGCGCGGTACGGCATCGACGACGGCCGGGAGCGCACGCTGACGGAGGTCGGCAAGCAGCATGGCCTCACGCGTGAGCGGATTCGCCAGATTGAGAAGCACGCACTGCTTGAGCTGAAGAAGATGGCGCGCCAGACCGGTTTCGACGCCGCCGCTTGAGTCATACGTAGAGCTGAGTCATACGGAAACCAGACCCGCGCCCCCGGATTCCGGGAGCCCAAGACATCACAGATCACATGGACCCTGTGCACCACCCCCTGGACCGAGCCCCGGCGCCTCTCCCCCCCCCAGCGCCGGGGCTCGCCCTTTGCCCGGCCTTCCGCTGCCCCGGTGATCAGGCGGCGAAGCCGCCGTCCACGGCGATCGACGCGCCGGTGAGGTAGCGGCCGCTGTCGCCCGCGAGGTGGGCCACGATCGAGGCGATCTCCGTGGGCCGGCCGTAGCGGCCGAGCGCGGTGAAGCCGGTCTGCAGGGCGGCGCTTTCGCCGTCGGCAGGGTTCATCTCCGTGTCGACCGGGCCGGGGTGGACCAGGTTCACCGTGATCCCGCGCGGGCCGAGCTCGCGGGCCAGGGCCTTGGTCAGCCCGGTCAGCGCGGTCTTGCTGGTCGCGTAGAGGCTCCCGCCGGGGAACGCGACGCGCTCGGCCATGCAGCTGCCGATGTTGATGATCCGCCCCCCGTCGGCCAGATGCCCGACGGCCGCCTGGGCCATCAGGAACGGCGCCCGGACATTGACGGCGAGAACGCGGTCCACATCCGCCAGTGCCAGCTCGCTGATCGGACCGAGCACGCCGACGCCCGCGTTGTTGACCAGAATGTCCAGCCGGCCGAACTCGGCGGCGACCCCCGACACGGCGGCGCGCACCGCCTCCGCGTCGGCGCTGTCCGCCTGGACGGCCCAGGCCCGGCGGCCCAGCCCCTTGATCCGGTCGACGACGTCCGCCGCGCGGTCGGCCCGGCTGTGGTAGGTCAGCGCGACATCGGCGCCGTCCTCGGCGAGCCGGATCGCCACGGCCTCGCCGATGCCGCGGCTGCCGCCGGTGACCAGGGCCGCCTTGCCGTCGAGTGACATGTCTGCTCCTTTACTCCCTGAGGAGGATGAAAAATCCGCTCTGTGGTGGTCCCCGAGGATCTGTGGTGGTCCCTGAGGACATGACACGATCCTCGCCGGGCGGGTGCGGGAAGTCCGGCGGCATTCGGACATGGCGCTGAAGGGGGCGCTCGTCGACGATGCCCGGTCGAGTTTGTTTCGTGCCCGAGTCTGTTTACTTTGTGGAAGCAGCATCGTAATGTGGCCGCGAAATCACAGGTTCGGGCATGGAAGGGGCGTAAACCCACATGTACGCACCGGAGCGTCAGCAGGAGATCCTCCGGCTCGCCCGCGAGAGCGGACGGGTGGATGTGCTGTCCCTCGCCGAGGAGTTCCAGGTCACCGCCGAGACCGTACGGCGCGATCTGCGGGCCCTGGACCGGGCGGGGCTCGTCCGCCGTGTGCACGGGGGCGCCATCCCGGCCGGCCGGCTCGACTTCGAGCCCGACCTCGCCGAGCGCGAGTCCACCGCCGCCGATGAGAAGGACCGCATCGCCCGCGCCGCCCTCGCCGAACTGCCCTCCGACGGCAGCGTGATCATCGACGCGGGCTCCACGGCCGCCCGGTTCGCCGCCGCCTTCCCGCTGGAGGCCGGTCTCACGGTCGTCACCCATGCGCTGCCGATCGCCGCCCGCCTCGCCGACCACCCCGGTATCGCCCTGCACCTCGTCGGCGGACGGGTCCGGCATCGCACCCGCGCCGCCGTGGACGCATGGGCGCTGCGCGGCTACGGCGAGATCAAGGCCGATGTCGTCTTCCTGGCGACGAACGGCTTCTCCTTGGAGGGCGGGCTGACCACCCCCGACCTCGCCGAGGCGGCCGTCAAGAGCGCCATGATCGGCGCCGCCCGCCGGGTGGTGCTGCTCGCGGACTCCGCCAAGTTCGGCCAGGAGCACTTCGCCCGGTTCGGCGGCCTTGACGCCGTCGATCTGCTCATCACGGATACCGGGCTCAGCCCACAGCACGCCCTCGCCATCGAGCGGCAGGGCACGGAAGTGGTACGCGCATGATTCTCACCGTCACCCCCAACCCCAGCCTGGACCGCACGTACGAGATCCCGGCGCTGGAGCGCGGCGCCGTGCTGCGGGCCACCACCGACCGGGTCGACCCCGGCGGCAAGGGCGTCAACGTCTCGCGCGCCGTGGCCGCCGCCGGACACCGCACGGTCGCCGTGCTGCCCCTCGGCGGCCCGGAGGGCGCGCTGCTCGCCCGGCTGCTGGAGGGGTTGGGCATCGAGGCGGCGGGGGTGCCCGTGACGGGCTCCACCCGGGTCAACATCTCCGTCGCGGAGCCGGACGGCACCCTCACCAAGCTCAACGCGGGCGGACCAGAGCTGAGCGCCGCCGAGGCCGAGGCGGTGCTGGAGGCCGTACGGACCAGGGCCGACGGCGCCGACTGGATCGCCTGCTGCGGCAGCCTGCCGCGCGGCCTCGCTCCCGAGTGGTACGCCGAGCTGGTCGTCCGGGCCCATCGGGCGGGCGCCCGGATCGCCGTGGACACCTCGGGCCCCTCGCTGACCGCCGCCCTGCGCGAGCGCCCGGATGTGGTGAAGCCCAACGCCGAGGAGCTGGCCCAGGCCGTCGGCCGGCCGCTGGCCACCGTGGGCGAGGCGGTCAAGGCGGCCGAGGAACTGCGCGGGCTGGGCGCCCGCGCCGTCCTGGCCAGCCTCGGCGCCGACGGCCAGCTGCTGGTGGACGAGACGGGCGCCTACTTCGGCTCGGCGCCGGTCGCCACCGTCCGCAGCAACGTCGGCGCGGGCGATGCCTCGCTCGCCGGATTCCTGGCGGCAGGCGGCACCGGAGCCGCCGCGCTCACCGCGGCCGTGGCCCATGGCGCGGCCGCCGTGCAGCTGCCGGGCAGCGCGATGCCGACCCCGGCCGACCTCGACCCCTCCGCCGTCCTCGTGACGGCGGACGTCCCGCTGGACCGTGCTCTCAAGGAGCCCGCGTGACCGGCCCCGCCCACCCCAGCCCCCCAGTCCCCACTCCGTACGCCCGCCTGCCCCAGGGCGGCATCGCACACAAGGGAGCCGCGAGATGAGCGCGCTGATCACCGCGGATCTGGTCGACCTGGACCTGTCCGCCGACACCAAGGAAGCCGCCGCCCGGTCGCTCGCCGAACGCATGGTCGCGGCCGGTCGCGTCACCGACCTCGACGGTTTTCTCGCCGACGTGGCGGCCCGCGAGGAACAGATGCCGACCGGCTTGGACGGCGGCATCGGCATACCCCACTGCCGCAGCGAACATGTCACCGAGCCGACGCTGGCCTTCGGGCGCAGCACGGCCCGTATCGACTTCGGTGCGCCCGACGGTCCGGCCGACCTGATCTTTCTGATCGCCGCCCCGGCGGGCGCGGACAGCGACCATCTGACGATCCTGTCGAGCCTGGCGCGGCAGCTGATGAATGCCGACTTCACGGCCGCGCTGCGCGCGGCCGACCAGCCGGAGCAGGCGGCCGCCCTGATCCGCGGCGACGAGCGGGCCGCGGCCGAGGAGCCGGCTGAGGCCGGCGAGGCCGCCGCCCCGCAGACCCCCGCGCGCCTCGTGCAGGAGGCCACCCCGCAGCCCCCCGCGCAAGAGGCTGCCCCGCAGACCTCCGCGCGCCCTGTGCAGGAGGCCCCGCAGGCCTCCGCGCACCCCGTGCAGGAGGCCACCCCGCAGACCCCCGCGCAGGAGGCCGCCGTCCCGGAGCCTGTGGCCCCCTTCCGGATCGTCGCCGTCACGTCGTGCCCGACCGGTATCGCCCACACCTATATGGCTGCCGAGTCGCTGGAGAACGCCGCTCGTGAGGCGGGCGTCGAGCTGGTGGTCGAGACCCAGGGCTCGGCCGGATTCGACAAGCTCCCCGCCGCCACCATCGCCGCCGCCGACGCGGTGATCTTCGCGCACGATGTGGAGGTGCGGGACAAGGGCCGGTTCGCGGGCAAGCCGACCGTGGACGTCGGGGTGAAGGCGGGCATCAACCGCCCCGCCGAACTGGTCGCCGAGGCGCGGGAGAAGGCCGCCCGCGGCGAGGTCAGCGCCCCGGCGACCGCCACGGAGCGCTCGGCCCCGATGGACGCGGACGGCGCTGGTGACGGCTTCGGCACCCGGCTGCGCAAGTGGCTGATGACGGGCGTCAGTTACATGGTCCCGTTCGTCGCCGCGGGCGGTCTGCTGATCGCGCTCGCCTTCGCGATCGGCGGCTACGAGATCGCGAGCGCCAAGTCCGTCGCGGACCACTTCATCTGGACCGAGACCGCCAGCTGGGCGGCGCTCCTCTTCCAGATCGGCAGTGCGGCGTTCACCTTCCTGGTGCCGGTCCTGGCGGGCTATATCGCCTACGGCATGGCCGACCGGCCAGGTCTGGTCCCCGGCTTCGTCGGCGGCTTCATCGCGACCACCATCAAGGCCGGATTCCTCGGCGGTCTGGTCGCGGGTCTGATCGCGGGCGCGGTCGTCATGGGCATCCAGCGGTTCAGGGTCCCGGCGGCACTGCGTGGCATCATGCCGGTCGTGGTGATCCCGCTGATCTCCTCGGCGGTCGTCGGCTTCCTGATGTTCGTGGTGATCGGCAAGCCCATCGCCTCCGCGCAGAAGGCGATGACCGACTGGCTCAACGGCCTCTCCGGCGCCAACGCCATCATCCTCGGCGTGATTCTCGGCCTGATGATGTGCTTCGACCTCGGCGGTCCGGTCAACAAGGTGGCGTACGCCTTCGCGACGGGCGGGATCGCGGTGTCGGACCCGTCCGCGGGCAGCCTCAAGATCATGGCCGCCGTGATGGCCACCGGCATGGTCCCGCCGCTGGCGATGGCGCTGGCCACCACGGTGCGGGGGCGGTTGTTCACCAAGACCGAGCGGGAGAACGGCAAGGCCGCCTGGGTGCTGGGCGCTTCCTTCATCAGCGAGGGGGCGATCCCGTTCGCGGCGGCCGACCCGCTGCGGGTGATCCCCTCGTCGATGGCGGGCGGCGCGGTCACCGGCGCGCTGTCGATGGCCTTCGGCTGCACCCTGCGCGCCCCGCACGGCGGCATCTTCGTGGTTCCGCTGATCGGCCAGCCGTTCCTCTACCTGCTGGCCATCGTGGCGGGCACGGCGGTGTCGGCCGGACTGGCGGTCCTCCTCAAGGGGCTGCGGAAGACGGCGGAGCCGGAGGCCACCACGGCCGCCTCGGCCGGTGACGGGGCCGCCCCGGGCGGCGCCACCGAGGACGAGGCGAAGGTGGCGGTCGCGGTCTGAGCGCATCTCAGTCACCCCCAGCTCCGTCGGGCGCCATGGCGCCGATGTCCGTGGGCAGGCCGCGCGAGGCGTAGTAGGCGCCGAGCGCGGCCTCGCCGCCTGATCCCATGGCGGTCGCGATCCGCTGGAAGCGCGCCGAGCGCAGATCACCCGCGGTGAAGACCCGGGGGTGCTGGCGCGAGGGCGGACAGTATCCCGAGGGGTCGGCGGCGAGGGCCCCGCCCGGTGGCGCCGGGGCGCTGCCCATGTTGAGGAACGCGATATCAGCGGTCAGGGTGCGCCGCTCGCCCTCCACGGTCATGACCTCGGCGGTGATGGGCGCCGGGGAAGAGCCGGCCGGCGAGGACCCGAACGCCAGCCGCCGCACGGCCACCGGCTCCACCCGCGAGTCCCCTCTGATCTCCTCGGTCTTGTAGGCGTCCTCGGGCGGATGGGCGACCAGCAAACGGGTCGTCAGCTCCGGATGGGCGCGGGTCAGGGTGCCGAGGGGACGGTCCGCGCCCAGGACCAGCACGGTGCGGTCGGTGAGCTCCTCCGCATCCGCCTCCCGCAGTGGGGACAGGGCCCTTCCCTCGGCGCCGCTGAGCCATCCCGCCTCCTCGGGTCTCAGCGGCCCGACCCCCGTGGCGACGACCGCGTACGGCGCGGTCAGTCGCGACGCATGAGCCCCTGTGGGCTCCACGGTGACCTCCACCCGGTCGTCGAAGGCGTCGACGCGTGTGGCCCGGCGGCCCAGCGCGACCCGGCAGGGATCGCAACGGGCCACATCGGCCTCGATCGCCGCCGCCAGGCCGGGACCGCTGGTGAAGCCGAGGACGTTGCCCAGCACCGGGATACGCCGCAGTGCACCGCACAGGTCCTCGTCCGACTCGATCAGCACGGACCGCATCCCCACGCTCGCCGCCATCAGGGCGGCGGCGCAACCGGCCGGGCCTCCGCCGACGATCAGCAGATCGGTGTCGGTGTCCATGGTGATGTCCCTCCCCCTTCGTCTCTTCTTTCTCTCTTCCGTTCGTCCCTCTTCCGGATCTCCCGGCGGCCCGGTCAGCGGCCGTAGAGATCGCGGTACGCGGGGAAGACGCCCCCGGGGCCGTCCACGCCTTCCGCCGCCAGCACCGCCGCGACCACCGCCCGCGTCAGCACATCCGCCCCCGCCGCCAGCACCTCGTTCAGCGCCCCGCTCTCCCGGTGCACCCCGAACGCCGGATCCGCGGTGCCGCCCTGGCCGTCGTCCGCCACCAGCGGGTGATCGCCCGTGGCCAGGGCGAAGACGGTGTCGCCGTCGGACAGCAGATGCACTGGCCGGACCGCCCGCGCCAGCCCGTCGTGCGCCGTGCCCGCGAGCTTGTGCGCCTGGGCCCGGGTGAGCGCGGCGTCGGTGGCCACCACCGCCAGGGTGGTGTTGAGCGGGGGGCGTACGGACGCGGCCTGGCGCCGCTGCGACTCGGCCCGCGCCGCGGACAGCCGGCGCAGTGCCTCCGCGTGCTCGGCCTCCCCGGGCCGGGGCGGCGCGCCGCCCTCCGACGGCTCGAACGCCTGCCCGTACAGCACGCCCGTCCGTGGATCGACCACCGAGCCCGCCGCGTTGACCACCGCCAGCGCGGCCACCGTGAGGCCGGACGGCAGCACCGTGGAGGCCGACCCCGTGCCGCCCTTGAGCCCGGCGGCCACCGCGCCCGTGCCCGCGCCCACATTCCCCTGCGCGACCGGCGCGCCCGGCTCGGCACGGGCCGCGGCCTCGATCGCCTCACGGCCCAGCGCCGCGTCCGGCCGGGCCCGCCAGTCGCCACCCCGGCCCAGATCGAACAGGGCGGCGGCCGGAACCACCGGGACGACCTGCGCCGGATCGGGGCCGACCCGGAAGCCCCGGCCCTGCTCCTCCAGCCAGCCGGTCACCCCCGAGGCGCTGTCGAGGCCGAACGCACTGCCGCCGGTCAGCACGAGGGCGTCGACGCGCTGGACGAGATTGCGCGGATCGAGGGCGTCGGTCTCCCGGGTGCCGGGACCGCCCCCGCGCACATCGACCGCGGCGACCGCCCCGCCCTCGGGCGCCAGCACCACGGTCGTCCCGGTCAGCCAGCCGCCACCTGACCGCTGGGCATGGCCGACGCGCAGCCCGCGGACATCCGTCAGCCCGTCGGCCCGGCCGGGAGGGGGAGATTCGGGGATGGTCCCGTCGGCATTCATGGAAGCTATGCGTAGCACGGGAAGCCGTGCCATGGTCGTGGAGCGTGGCCAGGAGGGGACGGACGGGCCGGGAACGGCGCCTCCCTCGACCCCGGCCGCGCGGCGCGAGCCGGGGCCGCGGCTCCCTGGAGGGAGCCTCCGGCCGCCCATGTAGAGGACGTTCATCAGACGTTGATGGCCTGGCGGCAGTCTGTGCGGCATGCCGTTCGCTCCCGCCCCGAAGAAGACCGCCCTGCCCCGTACCTCTCGGACGGAGCAGCTCTCGACCCTGGCCGCCGATACGCGGCAGACCGCCCGGGTGGCCCTCCGCTGGATCAGCGAGCCGGACTGCACCGAGGAGCTCACCCATGCCGAGCTGCTCGACCAGGCGGCCAGGGCCGCTGCCGCCCTCACCCGGCTCGGGGTGCGTGCCGGGGATCGGGTGGCGGTGCACCTGCCGCTGGTGCCCGAATCCGTGATCGCCACGCTTGCCTGCGGCCGGCTCGATGTCGTCCGCGGCAGCCTCCCCGTGGGGCTGCGCGCCCATGAACTGCGCGACCGGATCCGGAAGATGGGCGCCAGGGTGGTCATCACCGCGGACGGTGAGCAGCGCTGCGGGGAGCCGCAGCCGCTCAAGCAGCTCGTCGACCGGGCGCTGCCCGGCTGCCCGGAGGTGCGGTCGGTGCTGGTGGTCCACCGGCTGGGCCGCCCGGTGTCCTGGACGCCCGGCCGGGACCTGTGGTGGCACGACGAGCTCGGCCGGTACACCGAGCCGCTCGCGCGGCCGTACTCTTGAGGCATGAGCACCGCCCCTGCCCCTGGACCGCGTGATCCTGCCGCCGCGCTGGACTTCGGAGATCCGCTGGCGCAGCAGTCATCGGACGATACGGACCGCGGGTGGGGTGAGCGGGTTCCCGGCGACAGCGCCCACAGCGCCGCGGATCTGGCCCGGTTCCTCGACGAGAAGCCGCCCCACCACCTCTGACGGATCCCTAGGCGCTGGAGCCGTTGCCCTTCTGGAGAGCGGGACCGCTGCCGCGCTGCGCCTTCAGCTCGTCGCGTATCTCGCGGAGCAGGGTGATCTCCGCGGCCTCCGTCTGGGCCTGCTCCTCCTCCGCCTTCGCCTCCCTGGCGGCCTTCCGCGCCAGATAGCGCGACATCGGCAGCACCATCAGGAAGTACACCACCGCTGCCGTGATCAAGAAGGTCAGCACGGCGCTGAGCACGGTGCCCCAGAGGATCGGGATGCCATGGATGACATCCCCCGCGGCGTTCGTCTCGCAGGGCGCCTTGAGGCATGAGCGGTACTTCTCGAGGTCCTTCGTGCCGAAGGCGCCGACTATGGGATTGATCAAGCCCTTCACTATGGAGTTCACGACGGCGGTGAAGGCGGCTCCGATGACGACCGCGACAGCCAGGTCGATCACATTGCCGCGCATCAGGAAGGCTTTGAAGCCCTCCAAGACGCTCTGCTTCTCCTCGGACACCTTCTCCTCGCTCAACCCACTGCCTCTCTTTCGCCGCGTCGGTGCTGGAGCGGACGGTTCCGCAACCTACACCGGCAAGGGGAACGGGCAGGAAACGGGGCGGGGGCGTCAGGAGCGGCACAGTGCCACCGCCAATCGGGAGCCGGCCGCGGCCCCGGCCAGCGCGGCGGCCGCCGCTCGCGGCACCGTCAGCACCACCAGCGCCCCGCCGTCGGCCGAGGACCCCGCGTCCACAGCGCCCGACTCCGCGGAGTCGCCGTCCGCAGCCCCGCCGCCCCCGGGGACAGAGGCCACCGTGACTCCGCGCGCGACCACCCGTGCGGCGGCGCCGGACGGACGGCCCTGAGCGGCGGAGTCGGGAGCGGGCGCGGCCAGCACATCCACCCGGTCGCCGGAGTGCAGCAGCCGCACCGCGGCCGCGTCGGCGATCCGGACCGGTGCGGAGACCAGGGCGGGGCGCGCCTCGCCGGCCCGGCCCCCGGCCTGGCCGTCAGCCGCCGGGGCGGGCGCCGCTGAAGACGCCCGGTCCGCACGGTCCTGGCCAGGTGGTGCCGCCGCGGCGAGTGCGGCGGCCGTGAGCGCCAGCCCGGCCGCCATCGCGCGCCGTCGCCGCCGCACCGCCCGCCGGACCCGGTATCCGCCCTCGCGGCCGACCCGCACGGGGCCGAACCGCGGAACCGGACGGGCCGGGGGAGCGGAGCGGGGTAACGCGAGCGTGGGGGACGGATGGGACATGGCACATCACCGCCTGCCGTGAGGGACCGGGAGCTTCTGGCCCCTTCACGATGCCCGGCCTCGCCCGATCCCGCTTGGGCCTGTGGACGACCCCCGGGGCTGTGGACAACTCCCTCACCCGGGCGAGCGACACCTACGCCGCCCCGCCCCGGCCCCGACGCCCCGACGCGCTCTTACGGCAGATCGATCCCCAGGTCCCAGCCCTCGTGCCCACGGCTGCACAGACAGTCCCGAGCGGAGGTGTCCGGCAGCTTGCCCACCGCGTCGAAGAGCACCTCACGCAGCCGGCCGACGTTCTCCCCGAACACCTTCAGCACCTCGGTGTGCGAGACGCCCTCGCCCGTCTCCACCCCTGCGTCCAGGTCGGTGACCAGCGTCAACGACGTGTAGCAAAGCTCCAGTTCCCGTGCGAGCACCGCCTCGGGGTGACCGGTCATACCGACCACCGACCAGCCCTGCGCCGCATGCCAGCGCGACTCGGCCCGGGTGGAGAAGCGCGGCCCCTCGATCACGCACATCGTCCCGCCGTCCACCGGCTCCCAGCCGCGGCCGCGCGCCGCCGCCACGGCTGCCTGCCGCCCCACCGGGCAGTACGGGTCGGCGAATGTGGTGTGCACGACGTTCGGCGCCCCTCCGTCCGGCAGCGGCTCGCCGTCGAAGTAGGTCTGCGTCCGGCTCTTCGTGCGGTCGACCAGCTGATCCGGCACGAGCAGCGTCCCTGGTCCGTACTCCGGCTGGAGCCCGCCCACCGCGCACGGTCCGAACACCTGCCGCACCCCGACCGAGCGCAGGGCCCAGAGGTTGGCGCGGTAGTTGATCCGGTGCGGCGGCAGATGGTGGGCGCGGCCGTGGCGGGGGAGGAAGGCGACCCGCCGTCCGGCGATCTCGCCGAGGAAGAGCGAATCGCTCGGCGCCCCATAGGGGGTCTCCACGGTGGTCTCGGTCACATCGTCGAGGAACGAATAGAACCCCGACCCCCCGATGACCCCTATGTCGGCTTGTCTGCTGCTGGTCTCGGCCATGCGATCACCCTAGCCAGCCGCCTCCGGACGAACGACACCCCGCCGCGTCCTAAAGAGGCGCGGCGGGGTGTCGTGAAGATCAGGCGGCCGAAGGATCAGGCGGCCGAGCTGGCGCTGCTCGACGTCGAGGACGTCGACGAGGACGATGACGTCGAGGAGGGGGAGGACGACGACGTCGAGCCCGACCCGGACGACGCGTCCGAGGACGACGACGAGCTCGCGCTGTCGCTCTTCGCCGCCGGCTTGGCCGAGCCACCGCCCGAGCTGCTGGAGCTGGAGGAGGAGCGGCTGTCGTTCCGGTAGAAGCCGGAGCCCTTGAAGACGATGCCGACCGCCGAGAACACCTTCTTCAGGCGTCCCTTGCAGTTCGGGCACTCAGTCAGGGCATCGTCGCTGAACTTCTGCACCGCCTCGAGGCCCTCGCCGCACGCGGTGCACTGGTACTGGTAGGTCGGCACGTACTTCCTCCTGGCACTCTCACTCAATGAGTGCTAACGACGCTCCATAGTGCAGTATTCCCGGCCGTCAGTCCACTGGGCCAGGTCATTCGGTGATCGATCCCACGTCCGGCCCGCAGCGCGGCACCGGCTCCGTCAGGCCCCGCCGGTGCCCAGCCAGCCCGCCAGTTTGCCGCCGCGGCCCACCGCGCGCAGCCGCTGCTCCGCCGCGTCGCGCACCGGGTCCGTGGCCACCACCATCAGTTCGTCGCCGCGCCGCAATACGGTCGACGGCAGCGGCACAAAGCTGGACCCTCCCCGTACGACGAGGGTGACCGCGGCCCCGGGCGGCAGCCGCAGCTCGGCGACCTCGACCCCGTGCATCTTGGAGCCCTCGGGGATCGTCACCGACAGCAGATGCCCGCGCAGCCGCTCCAGCGGCGCGGACTCGATGCCCAGGTCGGAGGTGGCGTCCGTCTCCCCGAGCCGCAGCCATTTGGCGAGCCAGGGCAGTGTCGGTCCCTGGATCAGGGTGTAGACGATCACCAGGACGAAGACGATATTGAAGATCCGGCGGCTGTCGGGCACCTCGCCGACCATCGGGATGGTCGCCAGCACGATCGGCACCGCACCGCGCAGTCCGGCCCAGGACAGCAGCGCCTTCTCCCGCCACGGCACGCCGAACGGCGCCGTGCTGATCAGTACCGACAACGGACGGGCGACCACGGTCAGCACCAGTCCGACGACGATGGCGGGCCAGATGTCATCGAGCAACTCGTGCGGGGTCACCAGCAGTCCGAGCAGGACGAACATGCCGATCTGGGCGATCCAGCCCAGCCCCTCGGCGAAGGCGCGCGTCGCCGGCCAGTGCGGCAGCCGCGCGTTGCCCATCAGGAGCGAGGCGACGTAGACGGCGAGGAAGCCGGACCCGTGCGCCATCGCGCCGACCGCGTAGGCCGCCATGGCGATCGCCATCACCGCGATCGGGTACAGACCCGAGGCCGGCAACGCCACATGCCGCAGCCCGTACGCTCCGAGCCAGCCGATCGCGAGGCCGATCACCGCGCCGATCGCCAGCTCCATGGCGATCTCACCGATCAGGGAGTACCAGGGGGGAATGGGCCCCCGCGCGGAGAAGGCGACCACCAGGATCACCACCGGGGCGTCGTTGAAGCCGGATTCGGCCTCCAGGGCGCCCGTGAGCCGCTTGGGCAGCGGCACCTTGCGCAGCACCGAGAAGACCGCCGCCGCGTCCGTGGACGACACCACCGCGCCGATGATCAGCGCCTGCCGCCAGTCCAGTCCCACCACATAGTGCGCCGCCGCAGCGGTGACCCCCACGCTCACCGCGACACCCGCGGTGGACAGCGCGGCGGCCGTCGGCAGAGCGGGTTTTATTTCGCGCCATTTGGTGCTCAGACCGCCTTCGGCCAGGATCACGACGAGCGCGGCGTAGCCGATGACCTGCGTCAGCTCGGCGTCGTCGAAGGTGACCCCGATTCCGTCCGTGCCGATGGCGACGCCGATGCCCAGATAGATCAGCAGTGTGGGCAGGCCGCTGCGGGAGGAGACCCTGGCGGCCACCACCGCGACAAGCAGGATGAGGGAGCAGATCAGCAGCAGTTCATTGAGGTGGTGAACAGTCAGGGGCCGGACCTTTCTCGCGCGAGCGGCGGGAACGGTTCGCGCGGTTCCCGGCCGACCGGAACTTCATTGCCTTACCTAACATTTTACGGGTTCTTGACGCGGGCCTCCTACGCGGGTCGTGTGCCGAGGTGTAGAAGCCCGGCCGGATGGGCGGTCCGCATGGCCGGGTGGCCGATGCGGGGCGTCAGTCATGACTCCGCGTAGGGGCGGCGACAGCGCTGCGCCTATGGTTGCTCAAGCACTCCCAGGATCACCCTGCCCCTCGAAGGACAGCGATGCCCGCCAACAAAACCGGCTCTCCTCGTAAGAAGAAGGGCCGACGCGTCCGCCTGATCGTCATAGCAGTCGTGCTGCTGCTGATCGGAGGCGTCGGCTACGGCACGTACTGGAGCATCAGTACGGTGCGTGCCTCTTTCCCGGAGACCACGGGATCGCTGCAGCTCAAGGGGCTGTCCAGTCCCGTACAGGTCAAACGTGACGGCTATGGGATACCCCAGATCTACGGCAACACCCCTGAGGACCTCTTCCGGGCCCAGGGGTTCGTTCAGGCCCAGGACCGCTTCTGGGAGATGGACGTCCGCCGCCATATGACGGCGGGACGGTTGTCGGAGATGTTCGGATCCGGCCAGGTTGAGACCGACGCGTTCCTGCGCACCCTGGGTTGGCACCGGGTGGCCCAGCAGGAGTACGACACCAAGCTGTCGGCGACCACCAAGAAGTATCTGCGCGCCTACTCCGACGGGGTCAACGCCTATCTCAAGGACCACCAGGGCAAGGCACTGTCCGTCGAGTACGCGGCCCTGGACCTCAAGAACGACGGCTACCAGCCCGAGAAGTGGACCCCGGTCGACTCGGTCGCCTGGCTCAAGGCGATGGCCTGGGATCTGCGCGGCAATATGCAGGACGAGGTGGACCGGGCGCTGGCCTCCAGCAGGCTCAGCGCCAAGCAGATAGAGGAGCTCTATCCGTCCTACCCGTACAGCCGGAACAAGTCCATCGTCCAGGGCGGGGCCCTCAACGAGGCCACCGACGAGTTCGACCCCCAGGCGACCGCGACCGACGCGACGCAGGGCGGCAACGCCGGGAGCGGGGCCACCGGCGCCGCCCAGGGGCTGCAGAGCCAGCTGTCCTCGCTGTCCACCACCCTGGACAAGGTCCCGGCGCTGCTCGGCCCGAACGGCACCGGCATCGGCTCCAACTCCTGGGTCATCTCCGGCAAGTACACGACCACCGGCAAGCCCCTGCTCGCCAATGACCCCCACCTCGCCCCGCAGCTGCCGTCCGTCTGGTACCAGATGGGCCTGCACTGCAAGCAGGTCTCCAGCGCCTGTCCGTACGACACGGCGGGCTTCACCTTCGCCGGCATGCCCGGCGTCGTCATAGGTCACAACCAGAACGTCAGCTGGGGCATGACCAACCTCGGCGCCGACGTCAGCGACCTCTACCTGGAGAAGGTCAACGCCAACGGCTACCTCTACGACGGCAAGCAGGTCCCCTTCACGACCCGCGAGGAGACCATCAAGGTGGCGGGCGGCAAGAGCCGTACGATCACCGTCCGCGCCACCAACAACGGTCCGATCGTCTCCGACCGCGACGACGAGCTGACGTCCGTCGGCAAGAGCGCCCCGGTGGGCAGCGGCGCCGACGATGTGGCCCCCGACCGCGGCGACGGCTACGCGGTGTCCCTGAAGTGGACCGCGCTCACCCCGTCCAGCACCATGGACGCGGTCTTCGAGCTCGACACCGCCAAGGACTTCAGCGACTTCCGCAAGGCGGCCCAGGACTTCGCGGTCCCCTCCCAGAACCTCATCTACGCCGACACCAAGGGCAACATCGGCTACCAGGCGCCCGGCCGGATCCCGGTGCGCGCCAAGGGTGACGGCCGCTACCCGGCGCCCGGCTGGGACTCGCGCTACAAGTGGAGCAAGTACATTCCGCAGTCGGCGCTGCCCTGGGAGCTCAACCCCAGGAGCGGCTATATCGTCACCGCGAATCAGGCCGTCATAGACAAGAAGAAGTACCCCTACCTGCTGACCGACGACTGGGGCTACGGCGCGCGCAGTCAGCGCATCGCCGACCTCATCGAGTCCAAGATCAAGGACGGCGGCAAGGTCTCCACCGACGACATGAAGTCCATGCAGATGGACAACAGCAGTGAGATCGCCAAGCTGCTGACGCCCTATCTGCTGAAGATCAACATCAAGGACGACTACACACGCCAGGCGCAGCAGCTCCTGGAGAGCTGGGACTACACCCAGGACTCCGACTCGGCCGCCGCCGCGTACTTCAACGCCGTCTGGCGCAACACCCTCAAGCTCGCCTTTGGCGACAAGCTGCCCAGGGAGCTGCGGGTCAAGGGCCAGTGCCTGCGGGTCCGCCCGGCGGACGACTCCGGTCCGCTGGAGGACCTGGAGGGCAACACCCGGCTGGTGCGCGAGTGCGGCAAGCGCGACCCCGACATGGCGCAGCCGGACGGCGGCGACCGCTGGTACGAGGTCATCCGGAACATCGTCAAGGACCCGGGCAACAGCTGGTGGAAGACGGCGGGCACCCGCAACAGCCCCGGCGCGACCAACCGTGACGAGCTGCTGGCGAAGGCCATGCGGGCCGCGCGCTCCGAGCTCACCGCCAAGCTGGGCAAGGACATCAACAGCTGGAGCTGGGGTCGGCTGCACCGGCTGACCCTGAAGAACCAGACGCTGGGCACCGAGGGCCCCGGCGTGGTCCAGTGGATGCTCAACCGCGGCCCCTGGAACCTCTCCGGCGGCGAGGCCGCCGTCAACGCCACCGGCTGGAACGCGGCGGGCGGCTACGACGTCACCTGGGTCCCCTCGATGCGGATGGTCGTCAACCTCGACAACCTCGACAAGTCGCGCTGGATCAACCTCACCGGCGCCTCCGGGCACGCCTACCACGCGCACTACACGGACCAGACCGAGAAGTGGGCGAAGGGTGAGCTGCTGCCCTGGGCGTTCAGCAAGAGCGCGGTGGACAAGTCGACGGAGGACGAGCTGGCGCTCACGCCGTAGCGCTCGACGGGCCCGGAGGCCGTGCGCGGGGCGCTCCCGCCCCCGGCCGCCCCGGGGCCCCACCGGCCCTCGCGGCCCCGCTGTGAGACGCCTCCGGGCGCCTCTCAGCGGGGCCGCGGCGTGAAGCGGTGGACACCCGAGGGCGTGATGGCCGCGTGCACGGGCCGGTCGTGGCCTTCCTCGGGGACCTCGTCCAGCAGCTCGCCGTCGTAGAGCAGCACCACCAGCGCCGGGTCGGCCCCCGCCCGTGCCAGCCGGGCCAGCACCCGGTCGTACGAGCCGCCGCCGCGGCCCAGCCGCATGCCGCGCCGGTCCACCGCGAGCCCGGGCAGCAGCACCACGTCCGCCCGGGTGACCGCCTCGGGGCCCAGCCGCGGCCCCGCGGGCTCCAGCAGCCCGCGGCGGGCGGGCACCAGCCGTCCGGGCCCCTCGTCCTCGCCCCAGTCGAGATCGTTGTCCTCAAGCAGGACCGGAAGCAGCACCCGCGCGCCCCGCGCGCGCAGCGCGTCCCGCAGCGCCCGCGTGCCGGGCTCGCTCCCCATGGACACATACGCCGCCACCGTGGCCGCCCCGGCGAGCTCCGGAAGCTCCAGCGCGCGACACGCCAGAGAGGTCCGGGCCGTCTCGATGTCATCCGCAGTCAACCTGGCTCTCACCGTCAGGAGACGTCGCCGCAACGCGTGCTTACTAGCGTCGGTATTGATCACTGGGCGCGAAAACTCCTTGTCTCATGCCATATTCACCGAATCCTCATCATCCGCCCTAAAGGCACCAGATAGGGTTCAGAGCATGACTCAATCGCGTACTCGGATCAGTAAGGCTGTCATCCCCGCCGCGGGCCTTGGCACCCGCTTTCTTCCGGCCACCAAGGCCACGCCCAAGGAGATGCTGCCGGTCGTCGACAAGCCGGCGATCCAGTACGTCGTCGAGGAGGCCGTCACCGCCGGGCTGTCCGACGTCCTCATGATCACCGGCCGTAACAAGCGGCCCCTGGAGGACCACTTCGACCGCAACTACGAGCTCGAAGAGACCCTGACCCGCAAGGGCGACGAGACCCGGCTCGCCCGCGTCCGGGAGTCCAGCGACCTGGCGACCATGCACTACGTCCGCCAGGGTGACCCCCGGGGCCTTGGCCACGCCGTGCTGTGCGCCGCCCCGCACGTCGGTGACCAGCCCTTTGCCGTCCTCCTCGGCGATGACCTCATCGATGCCCGCGACCCGCTTCTGGCCCGGATGGTCGAGGTCCAGGAGCAGCAGGGCGGCAGCGTCATCGCCCTGATGGAGGTGGACCCCCAGCAGATCCACCTCTACGGCTGCGCCGCCGTCAAGCCGACCCTGGACGAGGGCGTCGTCCAGGTCACCGGCCTGGTCGAGAAGCCGGACCCCGCCGACGCGCCCAGCAACTACGCCGTGATCGGCCGCTATGTCCTCGACCCGGCCGTCTTCGACGTGCTGCGCCGGACCGAGCCGGGGCGCGGTGGCGAGATCCAGCTCACCGACGCCCTCCAGGCGCTCGCCTCCGATCCGGACCTCGGCGGCCCGGTGCACGGCGTCGTCTTCAAGGGGCGCCGTTACGACACAGGCGACCGTGGCGACTATCTGCGTGCCATTGTCAGACTCGCGTGCGAACGTGAAGACCTGGGCCCGGAGTTCCGGGACTGGCTTCGTCGATACGTCAACGAGGAGATGTAGCACTTTGAGCAGCACCGCGGCACGGGCCGCCGACCAGGACGCCACCAAGGACCGGGACCGGGTCTGGACGGTGGCCGAGCACCTCGACGACATCCTCGGGCACATCCACCCGCTGGAGCCCATCGAGCTGCAGCTGCTCGACGCCCAGGGCTGCGTCCTGGTCGAGGATGTCACCGTCCCCGTCGCCCTCCCGCCCTTCGACAACAGCTCCATGGACGGCTATGCCGTCCGGACCGCTGACGTCGGAGCCGCGACGGCGGAGCATCCCGCGGTGCTGACCGTCGTCGGCGATATCGCGGCGGGCAGCGGCGAGCTGCCCACCGTGGGACCGGGCGAGGCGGCCCGGATCATGACCGGCGCCCCGCTGCCGCCCGGCGGTCAGGCCGTCGTCCCCGTCGAATGGACCGACGGTGGCCTGGACAGCGGCCCGGTCACCCACATGCTCGCGCGCGGCGCCGACCCCCACGGCGGCAGCGGCAGGGTGCGGGTCTTCCGGCCGGTCCAGGACGGGCAGCATGTGCGCACTCGGGGGAGCGACGCGGACGCGGGCGAGCTCGCGCTGCGCGCCGGTACGGTCCTCGGGGCGCCGCAGATCGGGCTGTTGGCCGCGATCGGCCGCGCCACGGTCAAGGTCCGCCCCCGGCCGCGCGTGGTCGTGCTGTCCACGGGCAGCGAGCTGGTTCAGCCCGGCGAGGAGGCCGGTCCCGGCCGGATCCATGACTCCAACAGCTTCCAGCTCACCGCCGCCGCCCAGGAGGCCGGCGCGATCGCCTACCGGGTGGGCGCCGTGATCGACGACGCGGCGACGTTGCGCTCGACCGTCGAGGACCAGCTGGTCCGCGCCGACGTCGTGGTCACCAGCGGCGGGGTCAGCGTCGGCGCGTACGACGTGGTCAAGGAGGCGATGCACGAGGTCGCGTTCCGTAAGGTCGCCATGCAGCCGGGCAAGCCCCAGGGCTTCGGGCGCGTCGGCCCGGACGGCATCCCGCTGATCGCCCTGCCCGGCAACCCGGTCAGCTCCTACGTCTCCTTCGAGCTCTTCGTGCGCCCGGTGATCCGCACCATGCTCGGCGGCGGCCAGGTCCACCGCACCACCGGGCGCGCGGTCTGCCCCGACGGCGTCGCGTCCTCCCCCGAGGGCAAGCGCCAGTTCCTGCGCGGCTGGTACGAGCCGGCGGCGGACGACCAGCCCGCCACCGTCACCCCTGTGGGCGGCGCGGGATCGCACCTCGTCAAGGCCCTGGCCCAGGCCAACGCGCTGATCGTCCTCCCCGAGGAGGCCACCGGGGTGGCCCCCGGCGCCGAGGTGGACGTCGTCCTGCTGAGCTAGGTCCCTGCCACGGCGGGTACGGTGTCGCCCACAGCAGCCACCTGGCCCGGACCGGGAGAACGATGAGCAGCGCCCAGGATCACCTCACCCACCTCGACTCCGCGGGTGCCGCGCGCATGGTCGACGTCTCAGCCAAGGACGTCACCGCGCGCACAGCGCGCGCGAGCGGCCGTGTGCTCGTGGCCCCGCGCGTCGTCGAACTGCTGCGCGGCGAGGGTGTCCCCAAGGGCGACGCCCTGGCCACCGCCCGTATCGCGGGCATCATGGGCGCCAAGCGCACCCCGGACCTGATCCCGCTGTGCCATCCGCTCGCCGTATCGGGCGTGAAGGTGGACCTCACGGTCGCCGACGACGCGGTGGAGATCGTCGCCACCGTCAAGACCACGGACCGCACGGGCGTGGAGATGGAGGCCCTGACGGCGGTCTCGGTCGCCGCCCTCACGGTGATCGACATGGTCAAGGCCGTCGACAAGGGAGCCGTCATCACGGACGTCCGGGTGGAGGAGAAGACCGGCGGCAAGTCCGGGGACTGGAGCCGCGCATGACCGGCTCACCGGCGTATCGCGCCCTGGTGATCACCGCCTCCAACCGCGCCGCCGCCGGCGTCTACGCCGACCGGGGCGGCCCGCTGATCGCCGAGGGGCTGGCCGCGCTCGGCTTCGCGGTGGACGGCCCGCGCGTGGTGCCCGACGGGGACCCGGTGGAGGCAGCCCTGCGGGAAGCGGTGGCCGCCTCGTACGACGTCGTCGTCAGCACCGGAGGCACCGGCCTCACCCCCACCGACCGCACCCCCGAGGCGACCCGTCGCGTCCTCGACTACGAGATCCCCGGCATCGCGGAGGCCATCCGCACCGAGGGGCTCGCCAAGGTGCCCACCGCGGCGCTCTCCCGGGGGCTCGCCGGAGTCGCCGGACAGACCCTGATCGTCAACCTGCCCGGCTCCACCGGAGGGGTCCGTGACGGCCTTACGGTCCTCGGCCGCCTGTTGGTCCACGCGGTCGACCAGATCCACGGCGGCGACCACGCCGGATCCGCGGGCGGTGACGACGCCGGATCCGCGGGCGGTGACGACGCCGGATCCGCGGGCGGTGACGACGCCGGATCCGCGGGCGGTGACG
>NZ_JBEXHC010000001.1:513121-711180 GCF_040607655.1 Streptomyces sp. NPDC005266 | reverse complement strand
CGGACGCCGGATCCGCGGGCGGTGACGACGCCGGATCCGCGGGCGGTGACGACGCCGGATCCGCGGGCGGTGACGACGCCGGATCCGCGGGCGGTGACAACGCCGGATCCGCGGGCGGTGACGACACCGGGCCCGCGGGCGGTGGCCACACCGGATCCGCGGGCGGTGGCCACACCGGATCCGCGGGCGGTGACCACACCGGGCCCGCGGGCGGTGACGACGCCGGATCCGCGGGCGGTGACGACGCCGGATCCGCGGGCGGTGACGACACCGGATCCACCGGCGGTGATCGCCCCAGACCCACCGGCCCCGCCGACCCGGCCGGGAGCCCGCGCTGAACGCCCTCTGGCCGGTCGTGCTGGCGGACGGCGATACGGTCCTCCGCCCCATAAAGCTGCGCGACCAGCGCGCCTGGCGCGAGGTCAACCAGCGCAACCGGGACTGGCTGCGGCCCTGGGAGGCGACGATTCCGCCCCCTCCGCCGGGCGGCCCCGTCACCCACCGGCCGACCTACCGGCAGATGGTCCGCCATCTGCGCGCCGAGGCGCACGCCGGACGGATGCTGCCGTTCGTCATCGAGCACCGGGGGCGGCTGGCCGGGCAGTTGACGGTCGCCGGGATCACCTGGGGCTCGATGTGCTCGGGCCATGTCGGTTACTGGGTCGACCAGGCGGTGGCCGGGCGCGGGGTGATGCCGACGGCCGTCGCGCTCGCCGTCGACCACTGCTTCCGAACCGTCGGACTGCACCGGATCGAGGTGTGCATCCGGCCCGAGAACATCCCCAGCCGTCGGGTGGTGGAGAAACTCGGATTCCGTGAAGAAGGTCTGCGGCCCCGCTATCTCCACATCGATGGCGCCTGGCGCGACCATCTGGTCTTCGCGCTCACGGCGGAGGAACTGTCGGAGAGCCTGCTGGACCGATGGCACCGGACGCAACCAGGGGCGTCGCAGAAATAAAATATCTGTTCGATTAAATTACTCACATTCCCAACCGGGTCATCCCAACAATCACAAAAAACTTTCGAGATATCAGCCAGATCGTGCGACACACCGCGCCAATTGGCGGATGGCCTCATGCGGACCCCTCTACCGTGTGAGCGTGAGCAGCAGTGGCCTCATTTACGCAGTCATCGTCGGGGCCTGGGCCGCCTATTTGGTGCCGATGTGGCTTCGTAGGCAGGACGAGCTCAATGAGGCCCGTCCGACGGAACGCTTCAGCACCGCCATCCGGCTGCTGTCCGGACGGGCGGGCATGGAGCGCCGTTACGCCAAGAGCCTCGAGGACGCCGAGCGCCCCGGGGGCCCGGCGGACGTCCCCGCGGAGCGCACCGCCGAGGACGCGGCCACCCCCGGCGCCGGGGGCGGACGCGCCGAGCCGGAGCGCTTCACGGCCGACCCGGAAGCCGTCACCGACGCGGTCGACGTCCGGGCCTTCGCCGAGCCCGTGACCCTGCGCGCCCCGGCGCCGACGGGCGCGGCGGCAGGCGCGCCCGCCCCGGGTCCCGACGAGGCCGCGCCGCCGTCCACCGCGGGCAGCGCCGTGGACCGGGTACGGCGCGCACGGGTACTCGCGCGCCGGCGCCGCACCACCGTGATCCTCTTCCTCGCTTTCTCCCTCGGCGCGATCGTCGCCGCCGTCGGCGGCCTCGCCTTCCTGTGGGCCCCGGCCATCCCGGCCATACTGCTCAGCGCCTATATCGCCTACCTCCGCTCCCAGGAGCGGCGCCGCTTCGCCTTCACCATGGACCAGCGCCGCGCCGAGCAGGCCGCACAGCGCCTGCGCGAGCGCCGCCCGCGCACCCACCCGCCCGCCGACAGCTCGTCCGCCGAGGGCCCCACCGACGCGCCCGCCCCCGCCGAGGCCGAGCCCGCCCCCCCACCGCCCGCCGTCCCGCAGGCGGCCGGGTGCCGCGCCCTGGTCGAGCAGACCGATCACGCGGAGTGGGTGGACCAGGAGCGCGAGCGCGAGCGCGGCCCGGCCGCCGGGGAGGGCTGGGAGCCGGTCCCCGTACCACTGCCGACGTACGTCACCGCCCCCGTCGCCCCGCGCGCCACCGGCAGCGTCGACCTCGCCGCCCCCGACGCCTGGAGCTCCGCCCGCTCCAGCACGGTGGACCCGGCCCCCACCCCGGCCCCGGCGCCCGAAGCCGACCCCGCCCCCGCCCGCCGCCCCCGCGAACGCGGCCGCACGCCCCTGTTCGACCAGTACGCCGACGAGGACCGGCCGCGTGCGGCCAACGAGTGACAGCCACTCCGTTGACCAGCGGAGAACGGATTTCCAAGCACCCCGGCGGGGATGCTAGAGTTTCACTCGTCGCAAGGGCCTGTGGCGCAGACTGGTAGCGCACCTCGTTCGCATCGAGGGGGTCAGGGGTTCAAATCCCCTCAGGTCCACCGGAACGACTGTTCTTGAGTTAGTTCGGGAGCAGTTGACGAGGTCCCGTCCGATCTGATTGATCGGGCGGGATCTTGGCGTTTCCGGGGTCTGTTCGAGGCTGTGTCCGAACGTGGTCAGTGCCGGAGGCGGTTGCCTGGCGGTCGTCGGCCTAAGGTTTCGGGGTGGTTCCGGTGCGTGTGGCGTTCTGGGACCGTCGGCGGGCGTGTGTGACCCGGGCTGGTGGTGCTGGCGTCTCACGTGGTCGTGCGAATCTTCGCCCTGCGGGCGGCGGCAGGCCAGCCTCGCTGGGTGTCTGGGCCGCCGGTCCAGTGATTGTGACGACTTCCGGGGTGGTCGCGGTCGCTCGGGCTCCGTTGGTTTGTTGCCAGGCGAAGAGGATGTGCAGGTTGATGCTGCAGATCATCAGCGCGAGCAGGATGGTCTGCGCGACCCGTCCGTGGGCGAGCCGCTTGGTGGGGTCGGAGATGTCGATGCCGTGGCTCTTGGCCCTGCCGTTGAGGCCCTCGATATTTGCCCGCTCTGGACGGTAGGCATCCTGCCAGGTGGGGTGGAGGTAGTGCCGGTCCTGGCGGAACTTGTCGAGCTTGCCGAGGGCACCGGGCCGGATGGTGATCGTGGGCTTCTGGCAGATCCGTGGCAGCTCGCCCTTGGGCAGTGGCCGCAGCCGTTCGCCTTGAGGGTCGGGACGGTGGGCTTGGCCGCGCTGTGTGCGGCGGTGGCCCGCTTGTTGGTGAGGTCCACCACGGTCGGCCGCGGTGCCGGGACAAGGTGGACCTGGTTGAAGCGGGGACACGACACGGCGGGCGAGGGCCCGCTGGCCGGGCACTGGAGTCTGATTGCGCCCCGCTCGTCCGCGGACTCCTTGAGCCTGAGGAAGTATGGCTCCCGGGCGGAGATCAAATCACCGAGCTCGCGACTGTCGTCGATGCCGCGTACGGCTTTGTCGTCGAGCCCGGCGGTCGCGTGGGCCAGCGCGTCCGGCATGGCGGGGCAGGCGAGCGATCCGTCGACGAGAAGGGCGCCCTGGTGGGTGCCTTGGACGCCCCGGTTTTGCTGCTTGTAGTCGAGAACCAGCTGGTAGCCCATGGTGCGGACCGGCTGGGCGAAGTGCTCGGTGATCTGGTCGGTGTAGGCGCGGTCGGCCGCCAGCAGACCTCTCGGGAAGCCGAACGGAGCAAGTTGGGCGAGGGAGCGGACCGCGTTTGGGCCGATGCGGTTGCCCGGGGTGTCCAGGACGAGGCCGAGTGCGAGTTGCGGATGGCGGCTGACGCGTTCACCGGCCTGCGGGTGCCTCGTGGGGTGGCGTCGGCTGGCGGCGACCAGAAGGCTGGCGGAGTGTCCGAAGATCCCTTCCTCAGAGCCTCCGCAGTAGTGCCAGCCGGCAGTCAGCTCGACGGAGGCCAAGCCCGTCGTTCTTGGGGCGGCTGGTGCCAGGCGGGAATCGGAGTGGTGTCGGCGGCGATGTCACCCCGCCAGCCCTTGAACAGGCCCCGGCGGTGAGCGAGGCGGACGGTGATCAGCACCAGACGGTCACTGACCTCCTGCAGCAGCTCCCGCCGACGTTTGCGCTCGGCGTCCGTGTCCTCCCAGGCGGCTGCCACGACTCCGGCCTTTCTCATCCAGCCGAGATGACCGTCGACGTCGCCGGATTTATCGCCTGCGATTGCGCGGCTGACCACGTCCTGGCTTTGTCGACGGGTTCCAGCAGCGGGTGTGCAGCGCTTCGGAAGGCAGCCTGCCGGAGCAAGGGTTGATGTTCACGAGAACGGGAGGCACTGACGCCAGCGCAGGTAGAACAGTGCTGCTATGGCCGGTACAGGGGCACCGGCTGTGAAGCAGCCTGGCCGGCCCGCAGGTTGGAGTCAGGGTGCGGGCCCGGGCCTTGTGCTTTGTGGTTACTGACCTTGAATGCGTGATGTCGTCATGGTGGTTGGCGCTGGCGGCCGGTTCCGGTGAGGCAGCCGTCGAGGACATCCGGGCGGTACTGAAGCTGGCGTAAGCCACTTCGGACAGCGGTGATCAGCTCTTCGAGATCGGCGAAAGCCCGGTTGGCCAACGTGATGCGCCGCAGCACGGACCAGAGGCCCTCGACCGGGTTGAGGTCGGGCGCATAGGACGGCGGTTGGACCACGGTGAGCCAGTCGCGGTCGGCGATGTAGCGGCGCATGCCGGCGGTGAGGTGGGTGTTGAGGTTGTCCCAGACCAGCACGATCGGCTCGCCGAGTTGCGGGTGCGCGGTCTGGATCAGGCCGCGGTATTCCTTCCAGGAGAAGCCTTTGCGCCGTCGGGACGTGCGTCGGGGCAGGGCCGGTAGATCAGCCGGGAGCGTTCGCCGGGCTTGTGGCAGGTCAGCGCGGCGACGATAAGCGGCAGCGGGATCGACCCCGGACACGGACGACGGGGGTGTGGCCGCGGCGGGACCAGGTGCGGGTGGTCGGCGGCGTCATCGAAAATCCGGCTTCGTCCTCGAGGACGAGCCAGGCGCCGAGCGCCGCCACGGTTCTTCCACCTGGGGCCAGGTCTCCTTCACCCAGCCGGCCACCGCTACCTCGTTGCGTTCGATGGCACGGCGGGCAGGGACCTGGCAGGTCCAGTCGTGTCGTCTGAGGTGAGACGCATGGACGGCGCGCGGCAGGTCGTACTGCCCCTTGCCCCTGCCCTGCCCGATGCGCTGAGCCCACCGTTCGGGTGATTGCTCCGGCGACGGGCATCACCGGATATCCGGCCCACCGAACAACCCGACATACTATGCGAATGACTGCACAAAAGACAATTCCTCCCTTGATTCACCAGACATGGAAAGACGCCGATCTCCCTCCGGTATGGCAGAAGTGGGCCGAGTCCTGGCGGCTGCACCACCCCGGCTGGGGCTACCGGTTGTGGACGGACGCGGACAATCGCGCCTTTCTCCAGGAGCACTTTCCGTGGTTCCTGCCGGTCTACGACGGCTATCCCGAACCGATCATGCGGGCCGACGCGATCCGCTATTTCCTGCTCGACCATTTCGGCGGCCTCTACGTGGATCTGGATTTCGAGTGCCTGAAGCCGGTCCCCGACCTCCTTGACGGGCGCGAACTCGTCCTCGGCTGCGAACCCGAGGCACACACCCGCTTGTTGCTGGCCCGGCGGCGCGGATTCACCCGCATCGTCGGCAACGCGTTCATCGCGTCACGGCCGGGCCACCCCTTCTGGACCCATGTGCACCGTCGACTGGTCGGCGCCCACAAGCTGCCGGGCACGCTCGACACGACCGGCCCGTTCTTCCTCACCAGAGCGGTCGACAGTGCCCCGGAGCCGGACTCGATCACGGTGGTCGGCCCGGAGGCCCTGTACCCGGAGGTGAGCCCGTACGCGACTGAGCTGTTCGGCCCGCAGGAGGCCGACTACGACCGTGCCTACGCCGTGCACCACTGGTCGGGCAGCTGGGCCTGCGACACCGCGAACGCGCCGAGGGTCTCGGCGGGCAGACGGTTCCCGTTCTGGGCGAGCCAGGAGCGGCAACCGGTCGCCGACGGCCGGCTCAACCTGGAGTCCCAGCGCCGTCGTTGGGCCTCGGGCGCGCCGGCGCCGACCGCGTCCTGCCTGATGGTGACCAAGGACCGCTCGGCGACGGCACGCCGCGCGATCAGGTGCTTCACCGCTCAGACCTACCCGAACCTGGAGTTGGTCGTGGTGGAGGACGGCACCGATGACGCGCTCGAGCAGCACATCCGTGACCTGGACGACCCGCGCATCCGCCATCACCGGCTCCCCCCGGAGCGACGGACCTTGGGGGAACTGCGCAATGAGGCGGTGGACCGGGCCACCGGGCCGTACGTGTGCCAGTGGGACGACGACGACCTGTACGACCCGGAGCGGGTGGAGACCCAGATGGCGGCGATTCTCGCGCTCGGTGCCGACGCGTGCTTCCTCGCCCGTGAGCGGCTGTGGTGGCCCGCCCGCCGCAAACTCGCCATCTCCTGCGCGCGGGTCTGGGAAGGGTCGATGGTGTGCGCGAAGGACCGGCTCCCGCGCTATCCGGCCGAGCGCCGTGGCGAGGACACCCCGGTGGCCGAGGAGGTGGTCCGAAGCCGCCGGGTCGTCTCGGTGGACGCGCCCGACCTGTACACCTACGTGTGCCACGGGAACAACACCTTCGACGAGTCGCATTTCGCGGAGCACTTCGAGGTGGCGACCCAGGTGTGGGCCGAACCCGGCGCCTACGCTGAGCAGTTGCTCGCCATGGCGACCCGGCTGCCGCTCGAGCCGGGGGACATCGCGCACGCCGAGACCGCCGCAGGCGCCGCGCGCACGTACGAGCGGAAGCCGCAGCCGGTCCCCGAGCCCGCCCCGGCACCGGCGAGCGAGCGGCCCCCGGTGCTGGTGCTCACGCCCCTCAAGGACGCGGCCGCGTTCCTGCCCGGCTATCTGGACCGCCTGCGCACGCTGGACTACCCGCGCGAGGCGATCTCGCTGGGCCTGCTGGAGGGCGACAGCAGGGACTCGAGCCCGGAACTGCTCCGGCAGGTCCTGCCCAGCATCGAGGCGGAGTTCCGGCGGGTGACCCTCGTCCACCGTGGCTTCGGCCTCCAGTTGGCCGGACCCCGCTGGGAGCCGGGCATCCAGCGCCGGCGCCGGTCGGTGCTGGCCAAGGTACGCAACAATCTCCTCGGCCGGGTCCTGGCCGACGAGGAGTGGGTGCTGTGGCTCGACGTCGATGTCACCGGCTACCCGGCGGACCTCGTCCAGCGCCTGCTCGGCGCGCGCAAGGACATCGTCGTCCCGCACTGCGCCACCGCACCCGGCGGGCCGACGTACGACCTCAACACCTTCGTCCTCAAGCCCGGAGCCGGCACGCTCAACTGGGCCCAGTGGCTGCGCGACGGCATCCTTCAGCCTCCCAGGGGTTTCGGCCGGACGTACCTCGACGAGTTGCGTGGACGCGGACTCGTCCGCGTCGACTCGGTCGGCGGAACCGCGTTGCTGGTCCGTGCGGAGTTGCACCGCGACGGCCTCAACTTCCCGTCCTTCCCCTATCGGCAGTTCATCGAGACCGAGGGGCTGGCCGCGATGGCCCTGGACATGGGAACCGCCTGCTGGGCGCTGCCCGATCTGGAAGTGGTGCATCCGCACCACGGCGCACCGCGGCCGGAGCCCGCCACTCTGACCGTCACACACAGTGAGTAGTCGTTTTGACACATTGAGTGACAAAACTTACGGTGGCTCTACTGCCCGCGCCGCGAAGTACACCGGCATTCCGGGGCAGCTCCCCCGCACCCAAAGGAAAGGTGCCACCGTGAAATCCCGTGTCATGACCTCACTGGCTCTGCCTGCCGCGCTGGCCACGGCCGGACTGCTCGGCACCGCGGAGGCGGCCTACGCCGCGGTCGCTCCGGACACGCAGACGGGGACGGCGACGTACGGGTACCCAGGACAGCCGATAAGCGGCGACGTCACCCTCACGCCCGGGACCACTCACCCCTGCGCGCCGATAGGCAACGTCACGATCACCGACTACGGGCACTGCTGCCCGCCCGTGAACAACATGACCATCACCGACTACGGGCACTGCTGCAACGTCGGCAACGTCACCATCCCCGACTACGGGTTCTGCAAGGTCGATCACGACCACGGACGCGAGCACGGGTTCGGGCACCACCACGAGTACGCAGACGACGCCTACGCCCCCCAGCGTGGGGAGCACGAGCACGGGTTCGGGCACCACCACGAGTACGCAGACGACGCCTACGCCCCCCAGCGTGGGGAGCACGAGCACGAGCACGGGTTCGGGCACCACCACGAGTACGCAGACGACGCCTACGCCCCCCAGCATGAGGAGCACGAGCACAGCTAGCGCAGGATCCGTCGCTGTGCCCGGCCGTGGGCCCGCAGAAGTGGCCCCGGGGGGGGGCGGCCGGCGGCCGGAACACCGGCTTCCGACCCGCCCGATTCCCACTCCCATTCCCGTTCCGTCCCGAACCGAAAGACCGCGCATGCCCCACAATCCCGACCCTGTGGTCTCGGTGGTCATCCCCTGCCATGACTACGCCCGCTATCTGCCCGAGGCCGTGTCCAGCATCCTTGCCCAGACCTTCCAGGACTGGGAGCTCCTCATCGTCGACGACGGCAGCACCGACAACACCGTCGAGGTGACCCGGTCCCTGATCGCCCGCCACCCCGACCGGCGCATCAGGCTCGTCCAGCGGGCGAACGGCGGCGTCTCGGCCGCCCGCAACACCGGGATCGAGGCAGCCACCGGCCGATACGTCCTTCCGCTGGACGCCGACGACGTGATCGCTCCCACGATGCTCGAGAAGACCGTCGCGGTCCTGGACGGCAGCCCCGGCCTCGCGATCGCCTCCACTGATGTGTTCACCTTCACCGACGACGATCTGCCCCCGCAGGCGATGTCCCTCCCCGCCTACACCCGGGAACTGTTGCTCCAGCGGCTGATCATGTTCTACTGCTCGCTGTACCGCCGGGAGGTGTGGCAGACCGTGGGCGGCTACGACGAGAGCATGCGGGCCGGAGAGGACTGGGACTTCTGGGTCGGCTGCGTCGAGCACGGCTTCGATGCCCACCACATCCATGAGCCGCTGTTCGGGGCGCGCAACAAGGACACGGGACTGCACGTGGAGGCCGCGGAGAACGACCTGGCCATCCGGGCGCGGATCGTGGCCAACCACCCGAGCCTGTTCAAGCCGATCACCCGTGGCTGGGCGCAGGCCGTGCTCAGCCAGGACACAGAAGCCTGCCTGCGGGACGAACACGTGCCCGACGACATCCTCACCCGGGCCGCCGAGATGGATCAGTTCCTCACCGCGGTGATGGCCCTGCAGCGCACGGCGCGGGTTCAGCACTACCACATCCAGCGGCTGAAGAAGGAACTGGCGGCTCACCGCCGCGCGGCCGGCTCTCCCGTCCAGGAGAAGGACCCGACTCCGACGGCGGTTTCCACCGTTTAGCGCGGTGGCCGGCTCTGGTTGAGGTGCAGGGCGGATCCACCAGGTCGGCGTCACCGCTGGGTCACATGGGACGAGCGAACCGGGCGTCCCGCCTGCGTACCGAGCTCATGGCCGAGCATGGCCAGTGGCCTGGGAGGCGCTCAGAGCCGACTGAGTGTGCGGAGGGGAGCGAGCAGGTCAGCGGCCTGACTTCAAGGTCACGAGGGTCCTGATCGCGTTCGGGACGAAGAGGTCGTGACGGCAGACTCTGACGGCAACGTCAGCAGGAACGCGTCCACAAGAGGAGAAACATGGCCATTGACTACGTCAAGCGGCCTCGTCCAGCGGCTGCCGGATCCTCGGCCGTCAGCCTGGAGAAGGTACGGGCGGTCGCCCCGCGGCTGGTCAATCTGTACAAGACCGCGCGGATCTCGCTGGAGAAGTCCGGTCTCGCCGGGCAGCGGGCCGCCGTCTACCTCGTGCTGGACCGCTCGCTCAGCATGCGGCGCCACTACAAGGACGGCTCCGTGCAGCGCTTGGCGGAGCAGGCCCTCGGCCTGTCAGCGAATCTGGACGACGACGGCGTGGTGCCCGTCGTCTTCTTCTCCACGGACATCGACGGCGTCGCCGAGGTCGGCCTGGACGATTACGAGGGCCGCGTCGGCGCTCTGCACGACGGCTACGGGCGGATGGGGCGTACCAACTACCACCTGGCCATGCAGGCCGTCATCGACCACTACACGGCCTCGGGTGCCACTGACCCGGCCTTGGTGATCTTCCAGACCGACGGCGGGCCGACATCCCGTACGGCTGCCGAGCATGTGCTGTGCACTGCCGCCCGGCTGCCGATTTTTTGGCAGTTCATCGGCTTCGGTGACCCGGAGGGCAAGCAGTTCGACTTTCTGCGCAAGCTTGACGATCTCCCGGTCCCGGCCAAGCGGGTCGTGGACAACGCCGGTTTCTTCCCCGTGGGCAACACTCCCGCCGTCGTGCCGGACAAGGTCCTCTATGACGCGCTGATGAGCGAGTTCCCGATGTGGCTGGGGTCCGCCCGCGCCATGGGGATCCTGGGCTGAGCTCAGCTCTCGGCCGCGGTACGCAGGAAGTGGTCGGCGTCCTCGGGGGTGGCGAGGTTGCTGAGCTTCAACCAGGAGCCGTCGGTGAAGGTGATGCGGAAGGTGGCGGAGTCGCGCGGCTGGCCGGGGTTGGTTTCGATGGGGGCCTGGTGACGGGGGAATTCCGCGACCAGCTCGAAGTCGTGGGCCCCGGAGTGGGAGAGGCGACGGCGTGGTGAGGCGGCCAGGCAGAGGCGGTCTTCGGTGAGCAGTACGAGTCGGCGGCTGTTGGGGGACTGGGCGTACCAGTTCAACACCAGCCGGCCTGTCGTCAGGTCCCAGTCGCCGTCGAAGACATGGTGGCCGGGAGGGCGCTGGTCCGAGGCGCGGGAGTTGCGGAACCAGGACCGGAAGCCACGGCTCCTGGGGGTGCGGCTCTCGGGATCGCGGCTCCCTGGCCGGTCAAGCTTCTGCGCGAGCGAGTCCAGCAGGATGTACGGCACTACGACGACGCAGAAGACCGCCATGAGGACGTAGAACATCCAGTGGTTGCCGGGCTTGAGCCGGGGCTTGCCGGCTGCCTCGTGGGATCTCTGTCGGCGGCTTCGGGATGTCCTTGTTGATTTCGCACCACACCAGGCGGTGAGCTCCTCCGAGAGAATCTTCTTCGCCCGCGGCGGACGTTGCGTGGGGCCATGCGCACAATCCTGGGGCGCCGGAGGCTCCTTGAGCGCGGGCGGGTGAAAGGGCGTTCGATGTCATGGAATCGTGCTGACCCCGTTCGTGTTGTGTGCGAGCTGTGAGACGGGTGATGGCCCTGGCCAGAGGCCCGGGCATAGTAGGGGCTTGTCCCAGTGGGACTTTGGCGCGAAAGCGTCGTAGTACCGCGCACACGAGCACATCACTGCACCACACAGGGGGATAAGGCTCCATGCCACTCATACGCCGTTCCACCGCGGCGGCCGCTGCCATGACCGCGTTGTTGGTGGTCTCCGCCTCGGCCTGCGGGCCCGGTGACGACGAGGCCGGGTCCGCTTCGAGCACGTCGGCCGCTTCCGACGGGCAGCAGGCCAAGGACGGGATCAGGCTTCCGAAGGGTGTTCCGACGAGTCTGGACGATCTGAAGAAGTGGAAGGAGGGTGGCTGGAAGGACTGGGACGACTGGGCTCGTAAGGCGTCGGATTTCGCCAACCCCGTGATCCGGAACTTCTGGCAGCCGTCCAGGATGGCCAAGGCGAAGGACTCTCCGAACACCGTCTCCGCCAAGACCGCCGGACAGAACCAGCCCGCCACCGATCCCGAGCCTCCCGCCGTGCCGGCCAAGCAGGTCTCGCGGCCGTACCACCAGAACATGGCGCCGGTCGGGAAGGTCTTCTTCGACAGCCCCGAGGGGCCGATGGTGTGCTCGGGCACGGTCGTTGACGATCCGGCTCACCCGGGCAAGTCGAATCTGGTGTGGACCGCGGGTCATTGCGTGCACTCCGGCAAGAAGGGCGGCTGGATGCGGAACATCGTGTTCGTGCCGTCGTACAACGATGACGGGCTGTCGGCCGACAAGGCGGAGACCGCGGCGCAGCGGGAGGTCACTCCGTACGGCGTGTGGTGGGCGGATTGGTCGCAGACGTCGTCGGAGTGGATCGACGAAGGCGGCAAGACCGGCGGGGTGTCGTCCTCGTACGACTTCGCGGTGTTGCATGTGAAGCCGGAGAACGGCGGCGGCAAGTCGCTGCAGGAGACGGTCGGGGCGGCGGTGCCGGTGTGGTTCGGGGCGCCGTCGGCGGACCGGGTGAGCTCGATCGGCGCGTACGGCTACCCGGCGGCACCGCCGTACGACGGTGCGAAGATGTTCAACTGCGCCAGCAGGCCGGGCCGCCTGTCGTTCTCGCCCGCCGCGCCCACCATGTACCGGATCGGCTGCTCGATGACCGGCGGCACCTCCGGCGGCGGATGGTTCGTGAACCGCGGCGGCAAGA
Organism: Streptomyces sp. NPDC005266; assembly: GCF_040607655.1. Taxonomy (NCBI): domain Bacteria; kingdom Bacillati; phylum Actinomycetota; class Actinomycetes; order Kitasatosporales; family Streptomycetaceae; genus Streptomyces; species Streptomyces sp. NPDC005266. The sequence goes on along the minus strand of NZ_JBEXHC010000001.1, from coordinate 698,830 downwards.
CGGTGCTGGTGTCCAACAGCTCGATCGGCTCGTACGGGCACACCTGGCTCGCGGGTCCGCACCTGGGGACCGAGGCGAAGGCCGTGTTCGGCGCGATCAGCGAGAAGTTCGCCGGCAAGGGGTGATCCGTACGGCCGGAAAGGGGACCCGCTCCGCGGCCGGGGCGGGTCCCTCCCTCGAGGCGCACCAGGTGGCCGGGTTCGGCCTGCCGCTCACCGTGGCCGCGCTGTACGAGCGGCTGCGCGGGGGCCGCGACTATGTCTTCTGCCATGCCTCGCCCGCGGTCGACCGCCTCACGTACACGGCCCTGGGGCTGGTGGTGGCGGCCGGGGTCACGGCCGTGGTGGGCGCGTGCGTGACCCAGGGGCGGGAGACGCGGCCAAGGGCTGGCGCGCTCCCGCTGGTCTTCCTGGTCCTCATCGCCGCGCTGATCGTCGCGGCCGACGGAGTGGACGCCCACGGCGAGCGGGAGGCGGCGCGGATCGCGGCCCAGCGGTCCGACGGGCGCAGCTGCGACTACACACCGCGGGTCTACAGTGCGACCCCCGGCTGGTTCTTCTGGTGAGCCGGGTCGTGCGTGAGGGCCAGCGACTTGGCGAAGCAGCGGCTGTCGTCCTCGAAGCGGTAGATCCCGAACTTCGCCACCGGCTCATAGCCGCATGAGGTGTAGAGCCCGATGGCCTCGGGCTGCTTGGTGCCGGTCTCCAGGACCATCCGCACCCGTCCCGCCGCCCGGGCGCTGTCCTCCAGCGCCGCCAGGATCAGCCGGGCGAGTCCCTGGCCGCGCGCCGCGCGGACCACGTACATCCGCTTGAGCTCGGCGTCCCCGTCCGCGTAGCCCTCCTCGCTCCGCTCCTGGCTGCGCCAGCCGCCGCTCGCGAGCGGGGTGCCGTCCTCGTCGTAGGCGATGAGGTAGAGGCCGTGGGGCGGGTCGAAGTGGGCCGCGTCCATGAAGGTGAGGTCCCCCTCGCCGTAGCGCTCGGCGTACTCCGCCTGCACCTCTTCATTGAGTTTGACGGCGTCGGGGTGGTCGTACCGAGTTTTTCGGATATTCATGCGGGGGATCGTACTTCTATGCGGGAGTGGCGGGCATGGCGTTTTATGTGTCGTATCGTGCCGGAGTGCTCACTGTGACCTCCGTGAATGTAAACGGGCTGCGCGCCGCTGCCAAGAAGGGCTTTCTCTCCTGGCTGGAGGGTTCCGCGGCCGATGTGGTGTGCCTCCAGGAGGTACGTGCAGAGCCGCGGGAGCTTCCCGAGGCCGTCCGTGAGCCGGACGGCTGGCACGTGGTGCACGCCCCGGCGGCGGCGAAGGGCCGGGCCGGGGTGTCGGTGTACGCGCGGCGTGCGCTGGAGGGCGTACGGGTCGGCTTCGGGTCCGCGGAGTTCGACGGCAGCGGCCGTTATGTGGAGGTCGATCTTCCAGGGGTGACCGTCGGCAGCCTGTATCTGCCCTCGGGCGAGGTCGGCACCGAGCGGCAGGACGAGAAGGAACGCTTCATGGCGGAGTTCCTTCCGTATCTGACGGAGCTGCGCGAGCGGGCGGCGGCCGGCGGGCGCGAGGCGCTGGTGTGCGGCGACTGGAACATCGCCCACCGGGAGGCCGACCTCAAGAACTGGAAGGCAAACCAGAAGAAGTCCGGCTTCCTGCCGGAGGAGCGTGCGTGGCTGACCCGTGTCTTCGAGGAGGCGGCGTACGTGGACGTGGTGCGCGCGCTGCACCCGGACGTCGCCGGTCCGTACTCGTGGTGGTCCTACCGCGGCCGAGCCTTCGACAACGACGCGGGCTGGCGCATCGACTACCACAACGCCACGCCGGGTCTGGCGAGCCGCGCGCTGAAAGCGGTCGTGGAGCGGGCGCCGGCCTACGACCAGCGGTGGAGCGACCACGCGCCGGTGACGGTGACGTACGGCCCCGCTCACTGATCCGTGGGGTCCTGGGCGTCCTGCGCCTCCGGCGCGTCCTGCGCGTCCGGCGCGTCCTGGGCGTCCTGCGCGTCCGGCGCGTCCTGGGCGTCCTGCGCGTCCGGCATCTCCTGCACGTCCTGCGCGTCCTCCTGCACGTCCGGCACGTCCGGCACCTCCGGCACCTGCGGCGTGTTCGGCGCGTCCGGCGCGTCCGGAGTGGCCGTGTCGTCCGGGCGTGTCTCCATGTCCGCCCGCAGTCTGCGGTCCATGGCCATCGACAGTTCGGCGTCCACCACGCTCTTGGCGAGCGGCCGCAGTCGCTCCATCGTCTCGCTGAACTCTTCGCCGCGCTCCAGGGCGTCAGCGAGTACGTGGGTACGCAGCAGCGCCGCGAACGTCTCGGCGATCGCGTCCACATGCGCGCGGACGTCACGCCCGGCCGCGAGGACGGCGGCCAGGGGCACACCCTGGCCGACGAGGGCGCGGGACGCGTCCAGCAGCCGGCGGCTGATGTGCACGATCTCGTCGCCGTCGACGGCGAGATAGCCCATGTCGAGTGAGGCGATGAGGTTCTCCGGGGTCACCTCGCCGGTGAAGTAGTCGGCGAGCGCCTCCGGGGTCAGTCGGACCGGGGTCTCCTCCGACCAGGAGGGGAGGGTGCCGGACCCGGACGGCGGCGATGACGACGAGGCCGAGGACGGGGACGACGCGGCGCCGGGCAGTCCGAGCAGCTCGCCCACGTCCCGGCGGCCGCTCTCGAAGGCGGCGATCAGCTCGGTTATCCCGCCGAGGGTGTGGCCGCGTTCCAGCAGTGCCGTGATGGTCCGCAGCCGGGCCAGATGGTGGTCGTTGTACCAGGCGATACGGCCCTCGCGGCGCGGTGGCGCGATGAGCTTGCGCTCCCGGTAGAAGCGCAGGGTGCGCACGGTGATCCCGGCCTCCCCGGCCAGTTCCGCCATCCGGTATTCGCGGACCGCGTCCGTCTCGCCCGTCTCGTCCACTTCGCTCGTTGCCACGAGGGCAGCCTATGTCGCCGCCTATGTCGCCGCCGACGGGTGCGACCGCCGGTAACTTCCTTCCGTACAACCCCTACCGCTCGGTAGATCTCTGCCCTACGCTCCCATCGTGCCAGTGATTGCTGGCGCGATCTAATGGTCCGTGGCGGGAGGCGGTGGCATGGCTGAGCTGACGCATGAGCACGTACGGGTGGCGGTGATCGGATCCGGATTCGGTGGCCTGGGCGCGGCAGTACGGCTGCGCCGTGAGGGCATCACCGACTTCGTGGTCCTGGAGCGGGCGGGGGCGGTCGGCGGGACCTGGCGGGACAACAGCTATCCGGGCTGTGCCTGCGACGTGCCCTCCCACCTCTACTCCTTCTCCTTCGCGCCCAACCCGGAGTGGCCCCGGAACTTCTCCGGCCAGCCTCATATCCGCGCGTATCTGGAGCGGGTCGCCGACACCTTCGGGCTGCGCCCCCACCTCCGCTTCGACGCCGAGGTGCTGGCCGCGCGCTGGGACTCCGCGGCGCTGCACTGGGAGATCGAGACCCCGCGCGGAACGCTGACCGCCGACGTCGTGGTGAGCGCGACCGGGCCGCTGTCCGATCCGAGGATCCCGGACATCCCGGGCCTGGACGCCTTCCCCGGCAAGGTCTTCCACTCCGCCCGCTGGGACCACGACGTCGAACTGCGCGGCAAGCGCGTCGCGATGGTCGGCACCGGTGCCTCGGCCATCCAGATCGTGCCCGCCATCCAGGGCGAGGTGGGCCGTCTCACCCTCTTCCAACGCACCCCGCCCTGGGTGCTGCCGCGCATGGACCGCCGGATCAGCGGTGTCGAGCGCTGGCTGCACTCCACGATGCCGGCCACCCGCGCGCTGCGCCGCGGGATGCTGTGGGGGATACGGGAGCTGCAGGTCGGTGCCTTCACCAAGCGGCCGGGCGAGCTGGGGCTGGTCGAGCGGCTGGCCGGTGCGCATATGAAACGGGCGGTCAAGGACCCCGTGCTGCGCGCCAAGCTGACGCCCGACTACCGCATCGGCTGCAAGCGCATCCTGCTGTCCAACGAGTACTACCCGGCGCTCACCCAGCCGCATGTGGACGTGGTCGCGGCGGGGCTGAAGGAGGTGCGCGGCTCCACCCTCGTCGCCTCCGACGGCACCGAGACCGAGGCGGACGCGATCGTCTTCGGTACCGGCTTCCATGTCACCGACATGCCGATCGCGCAGCGGGTGACCGGAGCGCATGGCACCACGCTTGCGGAGGAGTGGAAGGGCGGGATGGAGGCGCTGCGCGGCGCGAGCGCGGCGGGTTTCCCCAACTTCCTGACGATCATCGGACCCAACACCGGCCTCGGCAACAGCTCGATGATCCTCATGATCGAGGCGCAGCTGAACTATCTGGCCGACTATCTGCGCCAGTTGGACACGCTGGGCGGGAAGGTCGCGCTGGACGCCAAGCCGTCGGCGGTACGGGCCTACAACGAACGGATCGAGGAGCGGATGAAGCGCACGGTCTGGAACTCGGGCGGCTGTGACAGCTGGTACCTGGACGCCAACGGCCGCAACACGACCCTCTGGCCGGGCACGACCAGCGAGTTCAAGAAGGTCACCCGGCGCGTGCGCCTGGAGGAGTACCAGGTGCTGCGGCCCGGGACCGCGTCCCGGCCGGGTGTGCCGTCCGCCGCGGGCGCCGTCGCGGAGCGGGGGTCGTCCCGATGAAGAAGCCCCCGCACGTGACCTCCGGACCGTACGCCCCGCCCACCCCCGCCCACGATCTGATCGTCACCTCGGCCGACGGAAGCCGGCTGTACGTGGAGGCGCACGGGCCCGTGGGCGCCCCCACCGTGGTGCTCGCGCACGGCTGGACCTGCTCGACCGCCTTCTGGGCCCCGGTTGTCCGCGAACTGGCCGCCGACCACCGGGTGATCGTGTACGACCAGCGCGGCCATGGCCGCAGCCCGGCGCCGGGCCCGGGCGGCTACACCACCCACGCGCTCGCCGACGATCTGGTGGCCGTCCTGGAACAGGCCCTTCCCTCCGGTGAACGGGCCGTGGTGGCGGGCCACTCCATGGGCGGGATGACGCTGCTGGCCGCCGCCGGACGTCCGCAGTTGCGCGAGCGTGCCGCCGCCGTGGTCCTGTGCAGCACGGGCGCCTCACGGCTGGTGGAGCAGGCACGGGTGGTGCCGTTGCGCTCGGCGCGCGTACGGACACGGATGCAGCGCGCGATCCTCGGCTCGCGCGCCCCGCTCGGCCCGGTCACGCCGCTCGGCAAGCGGCTGCTGCATTACGGGACGCTGGGGCCGGGCGCGGATCCCGCGATGGTGGAGGCGTGCGCGCGGATCGTGCACGCCTGCCCCCGCCGCGTACGCGCCGCCTGGGCGCAGGTCCTCGACGAGCTGGATCTGGAGGCGGGGATGGCCCAACTGACCATGCCCGCAGCCGTCATCGTCGGCACCGCCGACCGTCTCACCCCGCCCGCACACGCCCAGGCCCTGGCCGCCGGGCTGCCGCACTGCACCGGCCTCACCGAGCTGCCCGGGCTCGGCCACATGACCCCGGTTGAGGGTCCGGCGGCGGTGGCCGGGGTCATACGGGACCTCGTCACCTCGTACGCGAACCCCGCCGCCACGGCCCAGGAACCACCGACCCCACCAGCGGAAGCGGCTGCACCGGCGGCATCGACCGCACCGGCGGCATCGGCTGCACCGGTGGAAGCGACCGCACCAGCGGCATCTACTGCACCGGCGGAGGCGACCGCACCGGCGGAGGCGACCGCACCGGCGGAGGCGACCGCACCGGTGGAAGCGACCGTACCGGCGGCATCGACTGCACCGGCGGAGGCGACCGCATCGGCGGCATCGACCGCATCGGCGGCATCGGCTGCACCGGTGGAAGCGGCTGCACCGGCGGAGGCGACTGCACCGGCGGAGGCGACCGCATCGGCGGCATCGACCGCACCGGCGGCATCGACCGCACAAGCAGCCCCGACCGCACAGGCAGAGGAGCAGACGACATGAGTGCGCACAGCAGCCTGGAGGGCCGGGTCGCGGTGGTGACGGGCGCGGCGCGAGGCGTCGGCGAGCTGCTCGCCCGCAAGCTGTCGGCGCGCGGCGCCAAGGTGGCCCTGGTGGGCCTGGAGCCGGACGAGCTGAAGCGTGTGTCGGAGCGGCTGCCGGGCGACTCCGCCCACTGGTGCGCCGATGTCACCGACTCCGAGGCGATGGCGCGGGTCGCGCGTGAGGTCGTGGAGCGCTTCGGCGCGGTGGACGTCGTCTGCGCCAACGCGGGTGTCGCGCAGGGCGGTCCGTTCCTCGACTCCGACGAGGCGGCCTGGCGGCGGGTGATCGAGGTCAATCTGCTGGGCAGCGTCACCACGGCCCGCGCCTTCCTGCCCGCGCTCATCGACAGCCGTGGCTATCTGCTGCAGATCGCCTCGCTTGCCGCCATCACGCCGGCGCCGATGATGACGGCGTACTGCGCCTCCAAGTCGGGGGTGGAGGCGTTCGCGCACAGTCTGCGGGCCGAGGTGGCCCATCATGGCGTACGGGTGGGCGTCGGCTATCTCAGCTGGACGGACACGGACATGGTGCGCGGCGCCGACCGGGACGAGGTGATGCGGGAGCTTCGGCAGCGGCTGCCCTGGCCGTCCAACCGCACCTATCCGCTGGGCCCCGCCGTGGACCGGCTGGTGGCCGGGATCGAGCGCCGGTCCGCCCATGTGTACGCGCAGTGGTGGCTGCGCGGCATGCAGTCGGTGCGCGGCTATCTGCCCGCGCTCATCGCGGCGGTGGGGCAGCGCGAGATGCGCCGCGCCGAGCCGCGGCTGGCGGCGACGCGGGGCGAGCGGGGCGGTCTGGTGGGCGAGGGTGGCGCGGCGGACGAGAAGGCCCGGGCGTCGGGCACTCAGCGTCACCAGTAACACTCTGTCAACCGTACTGACCTGCGCCTTCTTCACCACCGACGATCCGAAATGCGGAGTATGTCGGTGCGTGTAACTCTGGTCGGGCCCGACCCCTTTCACCCGATGAGGAGTGACATGATGGGCACCAAGGACCAGTCCAACGAGAAGGCTCGGCAGGGCAAGCGGAAGATGCAGGGCGAGCGGAGCCAGCAGCCGCGGCGCGGCCAGGAGTCCGGTGAGCGGACGGGCGACCGCACCCGTCAGGAGATGGGCCAGGAGGGCGGCGGCCAGCGGCAGGGCCGTCCCGAGGACCGCGCGCAGGCCCAGCGCATGAGCCGTGAGCGCGGTCAGGGCCGGGGCGACGAGATGCAAGACCAGGAGCCCTTCGAAGAGATGTGACGCCGGGCAGGCGGCGCCGGAAGAGTGCGGGAGGGGCGCGTCCTTGACGGACGCGCCCCTTCGCTCGCTCGCGCTCCGGCCTCAACCCCGATGGCGCGGCGGCAGCTTCGGGCGGCGCATGTTCGGCACGTCCGAGTAGTCGGGCGGGGACGCCGCCGGATGCCGGTCCAGCAGCTCAAGTGCCGTACGGACGGCGACACCCAGCTGCGGATGGCGCCCCTCCGCCCAGTCCAGCGGCGTGCGCGGCGCCGGGATGTCCGGCGCCACCCCGTGGTTCTCGACCCCCCAGCCATAGGCGTCGAACCAGGCGGCGTTCATCGGCACCGTGATCGTCGTACCGTCCCCGAGCTGGTGCCGGCCGGTCATCCCGACCACCCCGCCCCAGGTGCGCAGCCCCACCACCGGGCCGATGCCCAGCACCTTGAAGGCCGCGGTGATCATGTCGCCGTCGGAGGCGGTCATCTCGTCGGCGACCGCGACGATCGGGCCGCGCGGTGCGTTGCCGGTGTACGACACGGGCTGCGCGTTGCGGGTGAGGTCCCAGCCGATCACGGTACGGGTGAGCTTCTCGATGACCAGCTCGCTGATATGGCCGCCCGCGTTGCCCCGTACGTCCACGATGAGCGAGGGCAGCGAGACCTCGCGGCGCAGGTCCCGGTTGAACTGCGCCCAGCCCGAGCCGCCCATGTCGGGGATGTGCAGATAGCCGCATCGCCCGTCGCTCAACTCCCGCACCACGAACCGCCGCTTGGCCACCCAGTCCTGGTAGCGCAGCGGCCGCTCGTCGATCAGCGGGACGACCGCGACCCGGCGCGGCGGCCCTTCCCCGTCCGGTGAGAGGAAGGTCAGCTCCACTGTCGTCCCGCCCGCGGCCGCCAGCAGCGGATACGGGCCGGTCACCGGGTCCACCGGGCGCCCGTCGACCTGGATGAGCCGGGCACCCTCGCGGATGCCCGAGCCCGCGAGCGGCGAGCGAGCCCGCGAGTCGGAGGACTCACCGGGCAGAATCCGGGCCACCGTCCACGCGCCGTCCTTGGTGCGGGTGAAGTTGGCGCCGAGCAGCCCGATGGGGCGCTGGTAGGGGGCCGGGCCCTCGTTGCGCCGCGCCGCCGCGACATAGGCGTGCGAAGTCCCGAGCTCGCCCAGCACCTCGCGCAGCAGATCGGCGAACTCGTCCGGCGAGGCGACCCGTTCGACCAGCGGCCGGTACTGGTCGAGCACCCCGTTCCAGTCGATGCCGCACATCCCCGGGTCCCAGAAGTAGGCGCGGGTGATCCGGCCCGCCTCCTCGTACGCCTGCCCCCACTCGGCCGCCGGGTCGGCGGTGTGCTGGATCCGCCGCATGTCGATATGGACGGTCGAGTCGCTGTCGGCGGTCTCGGTGGCGGGCACCGCCCGCAGATCGCCGTCGTCGTAGAGCACCAGTCGCGAGCCGTCGCCGCTGACCGCGAACCAGTCCAGCTCACTGGTGAGTTCGGTGCGCTTGGCCTTCGCCAGGTCGAAGTGCTCCAGGGTGGGGCGGGCCGAGGTGTCGGCCGGATTGGCGAACGTCTCGCCGAGCGCGCCCGAGATCGGCCAGCGCAGCCACACCAGACCGCCGCCGCTGACCGGATACAGCGAGGAGTACTTCGACGCGGAGACGGGGAAGACCGTGACCCGGCTGGCCAGCCCCTCCACCTCGACCGTCACCGTGCCCTCGCCCTCGCCCCCGCTGCCATCGGGATCGAACCCGCCGGCCGCCGGGCGGCCCTCGGGGGACAGCGCGAAGGGCGACGGCGTGGCGGAGGACAGCGGTACGAGATAGGGGCGGCAGCCGAGCGGGAAGGAGAGGTCGCCGGTGTGCACGTCGTAGACGGGGTCGAAGCCACGCCAGGAGAGGAAGGCGAGATAGCGGCCGTCGCTGGTGAAGACCGGCTCCTCGTCCTCGAAGCGCCCGCTGGTCACGTCCACTATCGTCCGGTCGGCCAGCCGCGCGATCCTGATCGAGCGCAGGGAGCGGCCGATGCCGGGATGGGACCAGGCCAGCCACGCCGAGTCGGGGGAGAAGGCGAGGTCGCCCACCGGCCCGTTGACCGACCGGATCACCTCGGTGACCTGGCCGTCCCCGTCCTCCGAGGTGTCCAGCAGGATCAGCCGTCCGTCGTTCGAGGCGACCGCGAGCCGGTCCCCGTCCGGCGAGGGCTCCACCTCGTGCACCCGCCCCAGCCGCCCGGCGGCCAGCCGGCGCGGTGCGCCCGGCTCGCTGGCCCGGGGCAGATACGTGATCTCGATCGCGTCTTCGCCCTCCGCATCCGTCACGTACGCGACGCGCCCGGTGGTGCCCAGGATCACGGGCAGCCGCACCCGGACGCCCGGGGTGTCGGAGAGGGTGCGGGCGGGTCCGTCGCGGTGCGTCAGCCAGTAGAGGCTGCCGCGTACGCACACCGCGCTCGCCCGGCCCGTGGTGTCCACGGACAGCGAGTCGATGTGGGAGGCGGCACGGATCTGGTAGGGCCGTCGCCCGGCCCGCGCCCCGCCGAGCCGTATGTCGAGCCTGCGCGGCACACCGTCGGGGCTCAGATCGTCCACCAGCCACAACTCGCCCGCGCACTGGTAGACCACGCGTGAGCCGTCGGTCGAGGCGTGCCGGGCGTAGAAGTCCGGGTGGTCGGTGTGGCGGCGCAGATCGGAGCCGTCGGGCAGACAGGAGTAGAGGTTGCCGACGCCCTCGTGGTCGGAGAGGAAGGCGATCCGGCCGCCGACGGACATCACCGCGTCCAAGTGGCCTTCCAGCTCCGGGACGAGCCGGTTGCCCTGCAGCCACAGCCGGCCCATGGCACCGCCCCGGTAGCGCTTCCAGGTGGCGGGCTCGTGCGGCGGCTTGCCGGTGAGCAGCAGGGTGCGGCGCTCGCCGTCGATGTCCGCGACGGCGATGTCCGACACCGGCCCCCAGGGCAGCCGTTCCCCGGGGTCCCCGTCGGTGGGCAGGCGGTAGGCCCAGGAGAAGTGCGAGAACGGCTGGCCGTGCGAGGAGACGGCCAGGATGTGCGAGGTGCCGTGCCGGTCGGGCGGCGTCCAGCCGCAGACCCGGGCGTCCGTACTGCCCCAGTAGGTGAGCCGGCGGACCGGACCACCGTCCACGGGCACCAGATGGACCTCCGGATCCAGGCTGCGCCACGTGGTGAAGGCGATCTGCGAGCCGTCGGGGGAGAACCGGGGATGGCCCACGCGGGTACGGTCCACGGTCAGCCGCCATGCCCGCCCGGGAGGCTGGCCGGGGGTCGCCAGCGGGGCGACCCACAGGTCGTCCTCGGCCGCGAAGCACAGCAGGTCGCCGTGCAGATGCGGATACCGCAGATATGCGCGGTCGCTGTCGCGTACGTGCCTCACGGAGTCGCTGTCGCTCACCTACCCAATGTTTTCGGGCTACGCCGTTTGGAGCAACTCGGTTCTGTGACCGACACCACCAGCGAAACGTGGCAGTTTCGATACGGCCGGACGTATGCTGGACGAGTACGAAACCGTTTCGTTCGGAGGGAGGGCGCGGTATGCAAGCGACGGACCACAGGACAGAAGACCGGCCCACTGCCCAGGTGCGCCGTACACGGCTCTCCGCCGAGCGTGAGCGGGAGTTGTACGAGGCCGTCCTCGAGCTTCTGGGAGAGGTCGGCTACGAGGCACTGACGATGGATGCCATCGCGGCGCGCACGCACTCCAGCAAGGCCACGCTCTACCGCCAGTGGAAGAGCAAGCCCCAGCTGGTCGCCACCGCGCTGCGGCACACCAAGCCCGTCTCGCTGGAGGAGATCGACACCGGATCGCTCCGCAGCGATCTGTACGAGATCGTGCGGTGCTCCGACAGCGCCCGGGAGCGGGATGCCGCGCTCATGAGGGGGCTCGCCCAGGCCGTCCATGACAACGAGGACCTCCAGGAGGCCCTGCGGGAGCTGGTGTTCTATCCCGAGATCGCCGCGCTCAACGCGCTGCTGGGCCGCGCCGTCGACCGGGGCGAGATCGCCCCGGATTCGCCCGCCCTCGGCTATGTCCCGCACATGATGTGCGGCGCGTATGTCGCCCGGCCGCTGATCGAGTCCCAGGAGCCGGACCTCGCGTATCTCCAGGAATACATCGACGCCGTGATTCTCCCCGCTCTCGGCGCATAACCCTTCCCCCCTCAGTACCCGCACCACCACAACCCCATAAAGGCCCCCGATCGGCGCGCCGCTCTCGTCGCCGGTCAGGTTCCCCCCTGCCAGTGACACCTACTCGACGGGAGCACTCTCCTCGTGGCCACGTTCCTCTATAAACTCGGCCGGTTCGCCTTTCGGCGCCGCCGCTTCGTCGCCCTGATCTGGGTGGCGCTGCTGGCGGTCGCGGGCGTCGGCGCCGCCACCGCATCGCCGCCCGCCAACGACAGCTTCTCCATCCCGGGCACGGAGGCCCAAAAGGCATTCGACCTGCTGGAACAGCGCTTCCCTGGCGGTAACGCCGACGGCGCGACCGCCCGTGTGGTCTTCCGCGCCCCGGGCGGCGAGAAGATGACCGACCCGGACAACAAGGCCGTGGTCAACAAGACCGTCGCCGACCTCAAGGCCGGCTCTCCGCAGGTCGCCTCGGTCGCCGACCCGTACAAGTCCGAGGCCGTCAGCAAGGACGGCTCCACGGCGTACATCCTGACCAGCTACAAGGTCAACGCCCTGGAGCTGAAGGACGCCGCCAAGGACGGCCTGAAAGAAGCGGGAGAGAAGGCCCGGAAGTCGGGCCTGACGGTGGAGATCGGCGGTGACGCGCTGCAGGAGATGCCGGAGACCGGCTCCACCGAGATCATCGGTATCGCGATCTCCGCGGTCGTGCTCGCCATCACCTTCGGCTCGCTGGTCGCCGCCGGGCTGCCCCTGCTCACCGCGCTCATCGGCGTCGGCATCGGCATCTCCTCGATCACCGCCCTCGCCACCACCCTCGGGCTCTCCTCCACCACCTCGACGCTGGCGATGATGATCGGCCTCGCGGTCGGCATCGACTACGCGCTCTTCATCGTCTCCCGCTACCGCGCCGAGATCGCCGAGGGCCGGGACCGGGAGGAAGCCGCCGGGCGTGCCGTGGGCACCGCGGGCTCCGCGGTCGTCTTCGCCGGTCTCACCGTCGTCATCGCGCTGGTCGGCCTCGCCGTCGTCAACATCCCCATGCTGTCCAAGATGGGCTTCGCCGCCGCCGGCACGGTCGTCATCGCCGTCCTCATCGCCATCAGCCTCATCCCCGCGCTGCTGGGCTTCGTCGGCAAGCGGGTCTACGGGCGCAAGGCGCGCCGCCGGATGGAGGAGCGGGCCTCTGCCTCGGGCAGCTCGGGCGCCTCGGGCGCCTCCGCCTCCGAGGAGAAGCCCAATCTGGGCACCCGCTGGGCACGGTTCGTCCTGCGCCGCCCGGTGGCGGTGCTGCTGCTGGCCGTGGTCGGCCTCGGCGCGGCCGCCGTCCCCGCGCTCAGCCTGGAACTCGGTCTCCCGGACGACGGCTCACAGCCGGTCAGCAGCCAGAAGCGCAAGGCGTACGACATGATCTCCGAGGGCTTCGGCCCCGGCTACAACGGGCCCTTGATGGTGGCCGGCGACGCCAAGGGCAGCGACGACCCCAAGGCCGCCGTGGAGAAGGTCCGCAAGACCATCGCCGGTCTGGACGGCGTCGCCGGGGTGGGCCCGGCCGTCTTCAACAAGGCCGGTGACGCCGCGGTGATCAATGTCGTGCCGAAGTACAAGCCGAGCAGCGTCGACACCGAGAAGGTCGTCTCCGACATCCGGGATCACGCGGGCTCGTTCAAGTCCGACACCGGCGCCGAGGTCCTGGTCACCGGCCAGACGGCGATGAACATCGACATCTCGCAGAAGCTGAACGACGCGCTGATGCCGTATCTGGCCCTCGTCGTCGGACTGGCCTTCCTGCTGCTGACGGTCGTCTTCCGCTCCATACTCGTCCCGCTCAAGGCGGCGCTCGGCTTCCTGCTGTCCGTCGTCGCGGCGCTGGGCGCGGTCGTCGCGGTCTTCCAGTGGGGCTGGGCGGCAAGCCTGTTCAACGTCGAGGAGACCGGCCCGATCATGAGCATGATGCCGATCTTCATGATCGGTGTGGTCTTCGGTCTGGCCATGGACTACGAGGTCTTCCTGGTCACCCGGATGCGCGAGGCATACGTCCACGGCGAGCGACCCGGCCAGGCCGTCGTCACCGGCTTCCGGCACGGCGCCCGCGTCGTCACCGCCGCCGCGGTCATCATGATCAGCGTCTTCGCGGGCTTCATCGGCTCGTCCGAGTCCATGGTGAAGATGATCGGCTTCGGCCTCGCCACCGCCGTCCTCTTCGACGCCTTCGTGGTCCGCATGGCCATCGTCCCGGCGGTGCTGGCGCTCCTCGGAAAGTCGGCATGGTGGCTGCCGCGCTGGCTGGACAAGGCCCTGCCGAACGTCGACGTGGAGGGCGAGGGGCTGCGCAAGCAGCTCGAGTCGGACTCCCCGGCGCGGACGGAGCAGGACGCGGAGCTGACGCGGGTCTAGCCTCCGGCGGCTCGGATCGGACCGATGGCGGCCTTCTCCCGGGAAGGCCGCCATCGGTGTTTCCGTTTCGCGGTGTCAACGCTCTTGCGAACCATTTGCAGGTAGGCGCTACCATCGTGCGGATACCCGCAGCTCAGGAGCGGAGCTTCGCCATGCATGTACCCGATGGATTCATCGACGCGCCGGTCTCGGTGGCGACCGGTGCGGTCGCTGCTGTCGCCGTCGCGGTCAGCCTGCGCGGCGCCCGGAACGAGCTGGCCGACACGGCGGGCGCGGGCGGGAGCGGTGGCGGCGAGCGCACCGCGCCGCTGGCCGGTCTCGTCGCGGCCTTCATCTTCGCCGTCCAGATGCTGAACTTCCCCGTCGCCGCCGGGACCAGCGGGCATCTGCTGGGCGGCGCGCTGGCCGCGATACTCGTCGGCCCTTGTACGGGGGTGCTGTGCGTCTCGGTCGTCCTGCTGATGCAGGGCGTCCTCTTCGCCGACGGCGGCCTCACCGCGCTCGGTGTCAACATCACCGACATGGCCGTGGTCACCACGGTCGTGGCGTACGGGATCTTCCGCGCCCTGCTGAAGCTGGCGCCGCGCCGGCGGCGGACGGTCACCGTCGCGTCCTTCGTGGCGGCCCTCGTCTCCGTACCGGCCGCGGCGGTGGCCTTCACCGCGCTCTACGCGCTTGGCGGGACGACTGACGTGCCGATCGGCAAGGTCTTCACGGCGATGGTCGGCGTCCATGTGCTGATCGGCATCGGCGAGGCGGCCATCACGGCACTGACGGTCGGCGCGGTCATGGCGGTCCGCCCGGACCTGGTTCACGGCGCGCGTGATGTGGCGGCCCGCGCCCTGGAAATCCGCCCCAGCCCCCTGACGACCCCGGCCCCGGCCGGGGCTGTCGCCGCGCGGTCGGCCGAGGCCGAAGCCGTACCGGCCGCGGCGGGCGGCACCGATGCGGCGCCCGCCGATGCGGCGCCCGCCGACGCCCCGGCCGTTGGGCGGCCTGTGGTTGGTGAGGCCGGAGCGCGTGCCGAGGCGACGGCCGAGCCCGCCGCCTCGGCGCACGTTGCCGGTTCGGACGGGGCGGCGCGGTCGGATGGGGCGGCAGCGGGTGCGAAGGGCGCCTCCGCTGCCGAGTCCGCCGCCGGGGCGCGCGTCGCGGCGCCCGTGGCCGAAAAGGGCACCTCTGCGGCGGGTGGCCGGGCCGCCGAGCCGGTTGCCACGGGCGCGGGTGCCGCCGCCACGCCCAGCGGGTTGGCGGACCGCGCGCCGGCCGCCGCCGAGGCGGCACCGGCCGTCGGCGGCGCCGGCGAGAGGGCTCACGCGGCGGGTGACGGCCGGGCCGCCGAGCGGGTCGCGGCGGCCCAGGCCGCAACGGGACCTGCGGCGGCGGGTCCGGCGGCGGGCGATCCTGCCGCTGCGGGCGGCCCCGGAGGGGCCGTGCCGGTGGCGCCCCGCCGGTCCGCGCGCCGCGTATGGCTGGCCGGGCTCGCTGCCACCCTGCTCTGCGCCGGGGTGGTCAGCTTCTACGCGTCCGCCAGCCCGGACGGGCTGGAGAAGGTCGCCCACGACAAGGGCATCGACAAGAAGACCGAGGACCACGCCGCCAAGGACTCACCGCTCGCCGACTACGGCGTAAAGGACGTCTCCGACGCCCGGCTCTCCGGCGGGCTCGCCGGAGTGATCGGGGTGGGGGCGACGCTCACCGTCGGGTCCGGGGTGTTCGTCCTCGTACGGCGACGCAAGACGGCGGCGGCGGAAGACCGCTCCGAGAGCAGGGTCTGACGATGGGCGCGGGCCACGCTCACACGCTCTACCGGGAGGGCCGGTCACCGGTGCACGCCCTGCCGCCGCACTGCAAGATCGCCGCCGTCTTCTGCTTCGTGCTGGTCGTGGTCTCGTCGCCTCGCGAGGCCGTCTGGGCCTTCGCCCTGTACGCGGTGCTGCTGGCGGGCGTGGCGGCGGTGGCCCGGATTCCGGCGGGGTATCTGCTGCGGCGGCTGCTGGTGGAGATCCCGTTCGTGGCGTTCGCCGTGCTGATGCCGTTCGTCGCGCAGGGCCCGCGCGTGGAGGTGCTGGGCATGTCTCTCAGCCAGTCGGGGCTGTGGAGCGCCTGGAACATCCTGGTCAAGGGCACGCTGGGCGTCGCCGCGTCCGTACTTCTGGCGTCCACGACGGAGCTGCGTGCCCTGCTGCTGGGGCTGCAGCGGCTGCGGATGTCTCCGCTGCTGGTACAGATCGCCTCATTCATGATCCGCTACGGGGACGTCATCTCCGATGAGATGCGCCGGATGAGGATCGCGCGCCGTTCGCGCGGCTTCGAGGCGCGGGGGGTGCGTCACTGGGGCGTGCTGGCCAAGTCGGCGGGGGCGCTGTTCATCCGGTCGTACGAGCGGGGCGAGCGGGTCCACCTCGCGATGGTCAGCCGTGGTTATACGGGCAGTATGCCGGTGATCGACGATGTGACGGCGTCCCGGGCCCAGTGGACGTACGCCGCCGCCCTCCCGCTGGCCGCGCTGGCGGTCTGCCTGACCGGATGGATGACCCTGTGACCACCCCGACCACGCCGAGCGCCCCTTCCACCCCGTCCACGCCGCCCTCCCTTCAGGTGTCCGGCCTGGCCTACGCCTACCCGGACGGCCACCAGGCCCTCTTCGGCGTCGATCTGACCGTGGCCCGCGGTGAGCGCGTCGCCCTGCTCGGTCCCAACGGGGCGGGCAAGACGACTTTGGTCCTGCATCTCAACGGCATCCTGGAGGCGGGCGCCGGGTCGGTCACGGTCGCGGGGCTGCCCGTGTCCAAGCGGAATCTGGCCGAAATTCGCCGCCGCGTCGGCATCGTCTTCCAGGACCCGGACGACCAGCTGTTCATGCCGACCGTGCGCGAGGACGTCGCCTTCGGCCCGGCGGCGGCCGGGCTGCGCGGCGCGGAGCTGGAGGAGCGGATCCAGCGGGCCCTGGAGCGGGTCGGCATGGCGGAGTTCGCCGACCGGCCGCCCCACCATCTCTCCTTCGGGCAGCGGCGCCGGGTGGCCGTCGCGACCGTGCTGGCCATGGAGCCGGAGATCCTGGTCCTGGACGAGCCCTCCTCCAACCTCGACCCGGCCTCGCGCCGCGAACTGGCCGACATCCTGCGGTCCTTGGACGTCACCGTGCTGATGGTCACGCACGACCTGCCGTACGCGCTGGAGCTGTGCCCGCGCTCGGTGGTGCTCAGCGGCGGCGTGATCGCGGCGGACGGCACCACCCAGGAACTGCTGTGTGACGAGCGGCTGATGCGCGAGCACCGGCTGGAGCTGCCCTTCGGCCTCGACCCCCGTTCGGTGACGGTCCCGGTTCGGTGACGGTCCCGGTCCGGTGACGCCCCCGGTCCGGCCCTCCCGCCGGGGACGTTGCACCATAAGGAGGCACAGCACACACGCGCGGGTCGGCATGGCAGGAGTCGGATCAGTGGTGGACGTCCAGGGCACGGTGGCCGACGGTTTCGAACCGGTCCGGGACGCTTTCGCGGAGAACTTCGCCCGCCGCGGCGAGCGCGGCGCGGCCGTCGTCCTCTACAAGGAGGGCGAAAAGGTCCTGGATCTGTGGGGCGGTACGAAGGATCCGGCCGCCGGCGAGGACGGCGAGCCCTGGGCCCAGGACACCGCCCAGGTCGTCCGGTCCGTCACCAAGGGCGTCGCGGCCGCCGTGCCCCTGCTGCTCCACCAGCGCGGCCAGCTGGACCTGGACGGCCGGGTCGGCACGTACTGGCCGGAGTTCAAGGAGAACGGCAAGGAGCGGGTGCTCGTACGCCATCTGCTCGCGCACCGCGCCGGGGTGCCCGTCCTCGACACCCCACTGAGCCCGGCCGAAGCCGTCGACGGCATATCCGGGCCGCGGGCCGTCGCCGCCCAGCGGCCCGTATGGGAGCCCGGCACGGCGCACGGGTACCACGCCCAGACCTACAGCTGGCTGCTGAGCGAGCTGGTGCGGCGGGTGACCGGGCGGACCATCGGGCGCTGGATCGCCGAGGAGATCGCCGGTCCGCTCGGGCTCGACCTGTGGCTCGGACTTCCGGAGGAACAGCTGGGCCGGGTCGGCCGGATCGAGGCGGTGGAGGCCCCCGCCGCGCCCGCCGCCCCAGGGCTGCGGCTGCGCCCCAAGCGGTCGGTGGCCGAGGCATACCAGGATCCCGAGTCGATGACCCGGCGCGCGTTCGCCGCGATCAGCCCGACACCGGACGAGAACGACCCCGCGTATCTCGCCGCCGAGCTGCCCGCCTCGGGCGGCGTCGCGACCGCCGACGCGCTGGCCCGCTTCTACGCGGCGCTGATCGGCCCCCTGCCGTCGGCCCGTACGGCCCGCTCGGGCGGGCGGCTCTTCGCGCCGGCGACGCTCACCATGGCCCGTACGGAAGAGTCCGCCGGGCCGGACCAGGTGCTGGTCGTCGGCACCCGCTTCGGGCTCGGCTACATGCTGCACGGCCCGGCCTGCCCGCTGCTCGGCCCCGGCTCCTTCGGCCACCCGGGGCGCGGCGGCTCGCTCGCCTTCGCCGACCCGGAGGCGCGGATCGGCTTCGGCTACGTCACCAACGGCATGCAGCGGGGCGTCACCGCGGACCCGCGCGCGCAGGCCCTGGTGCGCGCGGTGCGCAAGAGCCTGCCGGCGCGGGAGACGTAGCCGCCGGCGCCGGCAGGCCGCCCGGCGTCTGCGGCTCGCGTCCCTGCCGCCCGGTGTCTGCCGCCGGCCGCGTGGCCGGGTGCCCGTTGCTTGGCCCCGCCCGCCCGGCGTCCGCCGCTTGAGGCCGCCGCTCGGCGTCTTCCCGCCGGCCCGCCGCGCGGCCGCTGCCTGCCGCTTGGCCCGGTGCCCGGCGCTTGGCCCGGTGCCCGGCGCTTGGCCCCGCCCGCCCGGCGTCCGCCGCTTGAGCCCGCCGCTCGGCGTCTTCCCCCGGCCCGCCGCGCGGCCGCTGCCTGCCGCCTGGCCCGCTGCCTGCCGCCTGGCCCGGTGCCTGCCGCCTGGCCCGGTGCCCGGCGCTTGGCCCCCGGCGCCTGGCCCCGCCTGCCGCCCGGTGCCCGCCGCGCGGCCGCTGCCTGCCGCCTGGCCTCGCCTGCCGCCTGGCCCGGTGCCCGGTGCTTGGCCCCGCCTGCTGCCTGGCCCCGCCTGCCGCCCGGTGCCCGGCGCCCGGGCCTGCCTGCCGCCTGGCCTCGGCGCCCGGCCCCGCCTGCTGCCTGGCCCCGCCTGCCGCCCGGTGCCCGGCGCCCGGGCCTGCCTGCCGCCTGGCCTCGGCGTCCGGCCCCGCCTGCCGCCTGGCCCTGGTGCCCGGGCCTGCCTGCGACGCCGCTGCGGGCCGTACCTCACCAGTCCCCGCGCGGCAGCACCCAGTACCCAGTACCCAGCACCCAGTACCCAGCACCCTCTGCCGTTGGCGGTGCCCCGGCTGCCCCGGGGCACCGCGCCGGGCCCCGCGGACCGAGCCACGACGAACCGCCGGACTGGACCTGGAAGCTGGGCGGCCCCGTCAGTCGCGGGGGACTGCGCGCCGTTGAGCGCGGGCAGTGTTACCGGCGGGGCGTCCGCCGCCCGACGTGGCGGACCCGGCGACGACGGGAGGGCACACGGTGCGGAGGTTCGAGGGCTACGCGGTCATGCTCACCGGCGCGGGACGCGGTATCGGCGAGGCGACCGCCCGCCGGTTCGCCGCCGAGGGGGCGCGAGTGCTCGTCACCGACCTGGACGGCGAACGGGCCGCGAAGACGGCCGTCTCGATACGGGCCGACGGCGGCGAGGCCGAGTCGCTGGCCTGCGACGTCGCCGAACGGGCAGACGCCGAGGCGGCCGTGGCGCACGCCGTACGGAGCTTCGGCAGGCTCGACGTGCTGGTCAACAACGCCCATTCCTGCAACCGTGACACCCCGCTGTTCGAGGACCAGCCCGACGACGAGTGGCACCAGGACCTCGACATCACCCTCGGCGGCGCCTTCCGCTGCGCCCGCGCCGCGCTCCCGCATCTGGCCGCCGCGGACGGCCGTGGCGCGATCGTCAACGTCGGCTCGGTCAACGGCGAACAGGACTTCGGCAACCACGCCTACAGCGCCGCCAAGGCCGGCCTGGCCGGCCTCACCCGCACCCTCGCCGGTCACGCCGCCCCGCGCGGCGTCCGGGTCAACCTCGTCGTCCCGGGCACCATCCGCACCCCCGGCTGGGACGGCCGTGAGGACACCCTGCGCCGCGCCGCGTCCGTCTATCCGCTGGGCCGGGTCGGCGAGCCGACCGATATCGCCGCCGCCATCACCTTCCTGGCCTCATCCGACGCCGCGTGGATCACCGGCGTCACGCTCCCGGTCGACGGCGGCCTGCTGACGAGCAATCTCGGCCTGCGCCGCGCCTTCGGCCATCGGGCGGCCTCGGAGGAGGCGTAGCCGTAGGCGCCTGCGGAGTCAGGCGCCGGCGCCGGGGAGCGTCTGGGAGAGCTCGATCATGTTGCCCCACGGGTCGCGGAAGAAGGCCAAGCGGCGGCCGATGGCCTCGATCTCGAAGGGCTCACCGACCAGATCGACCCGACGGCGCCCCAGCTCCGCTCGGGCCCGGTCGAGGTCGTCGACGCTCAGACACACATGGTGGTAGCCGCCGCGCCGAAGGCTGACATCCAGGTCATCGAGGACCGGATTGGGGGAGGGGACCGGCCCGGCCAGCAGTTCGAGATGGAAGCCGTCGTCACTGGGCGGGCACAGGTAGGCCAGCCTCAACTCGCCGTAGGGCCACTCCCGCACCACGCGGAAGTCGAGCTTCTCGGTGTACCAGACCTTGGCCCCCTCGTAGTCCGGCACGCGGATGGCGACGTGGTGACCGCGGAACGAGGCGAACGGGCTGGCGGGGTTCTTCGGCGGGTTGGCGGGCATGGGCATGGCGGTTCTCCTGACGACGCGCCGTGGAGACCTGGGCCGACGGTTCACGGCCTCGGTCCGGCCGGGGGTAGGCCGTGCGCTCAGTCAACGCCGTCGGAACCCGCCCTTCCACAACTGACACCCTCGGCCGGACCGGGTCCCGGCATCAACCCGTATGCAGCATCACGCCTCAAGCGAGGTTTCCGCCCCGCTCGCCACGTGGGTCACCTGCTCCCGAAACTCCTCGGACAGGGGCTCACGGGGGTAGCGCTGATTCAGTTCGTCGGTGAGTTCTCCGGCCACCATCAACAGGGAGGGGAGGGACTTCCGAGGGGCTTTCAGGGCACGTCCCGCAACCGACACGGCCCGTTCCAACTCACCGGAGCGGGCGGCGGCGACGCCAAGGGTGAGCCGGGCCTCCGCCACGCGCATGGGCGAGACTTCGGTGCCGTCCGGAGCGGTCCCCAGGCGTACGACTTCCTGTGCGTGAACGGCTGCCCGTTCGTCGTCGCCGAGCAGCCGATACGCATCCATCTCGTAGAAGTCCCACTTATCGGGGTCGATCACGAAGTGGTGCTCGCGGTGCTCCGGTCGGGGGAGCCGTTCGAGGCGGGCGCGTCCGGCGTCGAGGGTGGCGCGAACTTGGTGTGCGTCGCCCATCCGGGCGTACGCCTTGGCGCTCTGGGCGTAGAGCTGTACTCCGATGCTGTGTGTCGAGTCGGACTGGTGACCCGCGTCGACGCAATCGATCACGTCCGCGTACCGCCCCTGGGTCAGGGCGAACCATGCGCCGAGCTCCCATGACCATGCCCTGATCTCGCCGTGTCCCGCTTCCTGGCCGATGCGGAGAGCCGCGGCACGGCTCAGCTCGGCGGCCTGGCGTTGCCCCATGTCGTATTCGAGGCAACCGCCGAGCAGGAACAACCAGCCTGCGCAAACCAGGAGTTCGCGGTGTTGGCTCAGTGTGGTGCGGCCTTGCAGCGCGCCGGTGACATGGCGAATTCCCGCACGTGTCTCGTGGTGGAGTTGATCGGCGGGCATTGAGGGATAGGCGCGGCACAACTGGTCGATCGCCTGCACGATCATTTCCAGATCCGTCGGGCCGAGATCCGTAGCGTGCGTGCGGCCTGCCAATTCAGCGACCTCCCACAGCGCGGGCTCTGGGGTCAGCATGCCCGATGTGCTGGGTCGCCTCAACGCGGGGCTGGTCACACTCGACGCGGAGGACGCTTCCCAGGGGCGCGGGGCCAACCCCATCATTCCGCCAGGAATCCGCAGGGCGTCCGCGATCTCTTCGATTTTGGCGAGGGACGTGATCCGAGCGTCGCCGCGTGCGATGGTGCCCACGCGTTCCGACTTGATGCCACACGCTTCGCCAAGCTGGTTGTAACTGATGCCGCCCCACTTGCGGGCGAGCCGAAAAACCGTGCCGAAATCTCGCTCCGCGAGAGCGCCACGCACGTCGTCCCGTTCGAGTACACGGGGCGGTAATGCGGTTGGCGGTGTCACGTACTGCATCTCCTGAAGCCCCCGGCGCTCGACGGAATGCAAGGTGATTTTTGGTGTCGACTCTACCCATCGTGGGTCTACCCATCATGGGGTAACGCACGGGCCACACGAACGGCGACGCTGGGCGATCACGAAGACCCCCGCGACGGGTGGGCCGCCCGGGGGCGTGGTCAACGCTGCAAAGGAGCGTCAACGTGCGGAAGGCTACCGCTCGGTTCGTGGAATGGCTGTTACGGCTGTTGGTGCCTGTGCTGGGGCGCCACCAGGACGCTGACGTCGGGCAAGGCGTCCAATGTGTCGGTACGCCAACCGTTCCCCGGCCGCGTGTCTGTCCGAGGTCCATCCGGCCGTCAGGGGGCGAGTCTGCCGAGGGGCATCGGGAGGATCGCCCTCGCGCGGTGCTGGTGTGTGCTCCGCACGGGATGGTGGTGATCCGGTGAGTACGCAACAACCGCGATTGCTGCCCTGGTCAGGAGCAACTGGCAAGCCGTGCTACCTGGTGTCGGACGAGGACGGCACGGGGCCTATTTGGAGGCTCGCCGATGAGCTGGAAGCAGTACAGCTCCGCATGGGTGCTCAACTTCTCGGCCATGCGCGCGAGCTGCTGGGCAACGACAAGGCGGAAGCCGGAGAGCTCCGCTACCTCTGCAATCGACTGGTCGAGGCGCTACGGGACGCACTTCGGGTCGCGGAGAGCCGCGGCAGGCGGATGGCCGTGCCGGCCGACGACGAGTCGAACGAGGGCCCTTCGCTGGCGGATGAGGTGTTCGCATGAGCCCGGATCAAGGCAAGACGCCCGACCGCTGGCAGGCGGCCTTGGCGCCAGAGCGGGGTCTACCCCGCGAAGGCGACGGCCACCTCAAGCTGCCGCTTCGGCTCGTCTGCCCCGGGTCTGTTGCTCGTGCCTCGCTGGTGCTGACGGTCGTGGAAGCGGAGCAACTGCACGCCGCCCTGTGCTACGCCCTCGACGGCGCACCCGTCCCTGACGGCGCACCCCCGTGCCGAGACCGGGCCCGCTACCGCGGTGGTCGGGACCGCTACTGAGGCCGACTGGCTCCGCCAGGACAACCGAATGGCGCAACACCGGACCACCGTCGTCTGGACGGCTCCCGGAGTGGTGCGGTTGGGGATCGATCACGATGCTTTGTATATACGGCGCCGTGGACCGGGCCGCCGAGCTCCGAGAGCTCGGCGGGGAGCCGCCGGGCGAACGTGGCGCGGCGGAGCTCAGAGGCGCTGGGCGTTGGTGCCATGCCGCGCTGAGCGCACGCCGGCGGCCCGGGCGGCGTCAACCCGCGTGCAGCATCAGGCCGATGCCCGCCGCCATCAGGCCCGCCGCGGCGATCCTGGGGCCGCCGAAGCGTTCTTTGAAGAAGAGTGCCCCGATGGCCGCGCCCACGATGATGGACGACTCGCGGAGGGCGGCGATCGGGGCGAGGGGGGCTCGGGTCTGGGCCCAGAGGACGAGGCCGTACGCGAAGACCGAGAGCACCCCGCCGAGCAGGCCGCGGCGGGCGATCGGGCGGAGTTGGGTGAGGAGGGTGCGGCGGCGGGTGGCGAGGGCGTAGGCGGGGACGGCGAAGCCTTCCAGGATCATCAGCCAGGCGATGTAGCCGAGAGGGGTGCCGGAGGCGCGGACGCCCAGGCCGTCGACGACGGTGTACGCGGCGATGGACAGCCCGGTGGCGATCGCGGCGGTGAGCGCGAGCCAGGGCGGGCCGTCGGTGGTCTGTGAGCCGGGCGGTCCGCCGGTGGGCTCCGGAGCGGACGCGTCGGCCCGGGGCCTGCGCGAGCTCCGGACGCCCCACAGGGCCACGCCTACGAGCCCCGCCGAGGCCAGGGCGATGCCCGCCGCCTGCCAGCCGTCCGGGGTCTCGCCGACGAAGACCGCCCCGAGGACGGTGACCACCAGCGGCGCGGTGCCGCGGGCGATGGGGTACATCTGGCCGAAGTCGCCGAGGTGGAACGAGCGCATCAGCAGCACGTAGTAGACGACGTGGATGACGGCCGAGGCCAGCAGATACGGCCAGGCGCCCGCCGCCGGCAGGGCGGTGAACGGGGCCAAGGCCAGTCCGCACAGCGCTCCGCCGCCGCCCACCAGGGTGAAGGCGAGGAGCTGGTCCCGGATGCCGTGCGCGATCGCGTTCCAACTGGCGTGGGTGATGGCCGCGATGAGCACCGCGAACGTGACGAGCGGGGTCACGCGATCCGCTCGCGCGCATCCACCGGCTCGCGCACATCCACCAGGGTGCCCTCGGCGTGCGCGATCAGCGCCTCGGGGGCCAGCGGGAAGACGGTGTACGGGGTGCCGGCCGCGGCCCAGACGGTGTCGTGGGCGAGCAGGCCCCGGTCGGCGAGGACCCGGGTGCGGACGCGGTGGCCGAAGGGCGGGACGCCGCCGATGGCGTAGCCGGTGGTCTCCCGTACCAGCGCCGCGGTGGCCCGCCGGACGGCCTGGGCGCCCAGTTCGCGGCGTACGAGCTCGACGTCGACCCGGGAGGCGCCGTCCATCAGGACCAGCACCGGCTGCCCGTCCGCCTCGAAGACGAGGGACTTGACGATCTGGCTCAGCTCACAGCCGATGGCGGCCGCTGCCTCGGCGGCGGTGCGGGTGGCGTCGGGGAAGCGGCGTACCTCGACGTCCAGACCGAGTTCGCGGAGGGCGTCGGCGAAGCGGGGGTGGGCTGCGGTCTCCGGGGTGGCCATGGGGGGACGCTACCCGGAGCCGTGTGAGCCACGCGAGTGCATTCGGGCGTGAGCCGGAATGCCGTCCGCTCCGGGCTGGTTGGCAGCGAAGAGGAGCCCGTCCGGGGGGCGGGCCGTGACGAGGAGGAGAAGCGGATGTCGTGGGGAATCACTCTGCCGACCGGTGACGACCACACCGGAAATCTGGTGACCGGGCTGATCGACCAGGTCCGTCAGGCCGCCGACGCCGGGGTCGGCTCGGTCTGGTTCTCGCAGCAACAGCACGTCGACGCGGTGACGCTGGCCGCGCTCGCGGGCCAGGCGGTGCCCGGGATCGGGCTCGGCACCAGCGTCGTACCGATCTATCCCCGCCACCCGATCGCGCTCGCCGCGCAGGCGCGCACCGCCCAGGCGGCCTCCGGCGGGCGCTTCCAGCTGGGGCTCGGGCTGTCCAGCAAGGAGTATGTGGAGGGCAGCTACGGCGTGCCTTTCGACCGGCCGATCCGGCATCTGCGGGAGTACCTCACGGTGCTGCGCACCCTGCTGGCCGACGGCACGGTGGACTTCGACGGGGAGACGCTGCGGGCCCACCTCTTCTTCGGCCCGGCCGTGGTGCCGGGGGCCGACCCGAGCCCGATCCTGGTCGCCGCGATGGGGCCCAAGGCGCTGCGGGTGACCGGCGAACTCGCCGACGGCACGATGCCGTTCCTCGCCACCCCCAAGGTCCTGGCCGAGCACGTCGTCCCGACGATCGGCGCCTCGGCGAAGGCGGCGGGGCGGCCCGCGCCGCGCGTGGTGGCCATGGTCCCGGCCCTGGTCACGGCGGACGTGGAGGGGGTGCGGCGGCGGGCGCGCGAGCAGTTCGCCTTCTACGCGCGGATCCCGTCCTACCGGGACGTCCTGGAGCGCGGGGGCGTCGAGCACGCCGGGGACGTGATGGCGCTGGGCGACGAGGAGACGGTCGCCGCGGAGCTCCGCCGCTACCTCGACGCGGGCGCGACCGACCTGATCATCGCCCAGACCGGTATGGGCAGCGACGAGGACCGGCTGCGCACCTGGCGGCTGCTGGGGGAGCTGTCCGCCAAGGCGTAACCCTCCGGACCGCTGCCCGCACCAGCGTTCAATACGGCCCGTGGTGGGCCGCGCCAGCATGGCCACATGGATACGACACCCGTCAACATCCCCGAGGCGCTGGCCTCCTTCGACGATGTCTACAGCCCCCGGATCGTCGCCCGGATGAACGACTACGACGTCCGGATCGCCCACACCCTCGGGGAGCACGTCTGGCACGTCCACGACGACACCGATGAGTTCTTCCTGGTCCTCGACGGCCGGTTCGACATCGCCCTCAGGGGTGCCGACGGCACCGAGACCACGGTCAGGCTGCACAAGGGCGACACCTTCGTCGTGCCCAAGGGCGTCGAGCACAAGCCGTCGTCCCCGGGCGGCTCGATCCTGATGTTCGAGCCCTCGGGGACGAAGACGACCGGGGACCGCCACGAGGGCGAGATCCCGGACCATGTGGACAGCACGACGGGCCACGGGCTCAGCTGACCGACCGGCCAGGGGAACGGGCACGCCGGACTGCCTCACTGCTGAGCGGAGACGGGGAGGGGCCCTGGGGGAACCGGAAGGCCGGGGGGAACCGGAAGGGATGACACCGGACCGGTGAGTCCGGACCGGTGACACCGAAAAAGCCGGGCGGGCGCGGTGTTCCCGCGCCCGCCCGGCTCGTCGTGCCCTGTGCCGGATCCGGGGGATCAGCGCAGCAGCGCCGCCACGATCGGGCCCGCCGTGTCGCCGCCGTGGCCGCCCTCCGGCACCACGCCGGCGGCCGCGAGGTCGCCGTGGTACGCGGTGAACCAGCCGTTCGGCTTCTCCTGGTTGTCGACCTCCGCCGAACCGGTCTTGGCACCGAAGTCACCGGACATCCCGGCCATCGCCTCGGCGGCGGTGCCGGAGGTGGCCGTCAGATGCATCAGCTTGCGCAGCTGCTCATGGGTGCTCGGCTTCATCGTCTTGCTCGCCTTGGCCAGCGTCCGGTTGTCCAGATCCGGTGCGACGAGATACGGCTGCCGGAAGGTTCCGGTGCTCGCGGTGGCCGCGACCGAGGCCATGTTGAGCGGGTTCATCCGTACCCCGCCCTGGCCGATCAGCTCGGCCGCCTTGGAGGCGGCGGACTCCACCGGCACCGAGCCGTCGAAGGTGGGCACGCCGGTCTGCCAGTTGAGGCCGATGCCGAAGACGTCACGGGCCTCCTTGGTGAGGTCGTCGTCCTTCAGCTTTCCCGCCTGGCTGATGAAGGCGGTGTTGCAGGAGCGGGCGAAGCTCTGCTCGAACGTGCCGTTCTTGATCTCGAACTTCTTGTCGTTCTGGAACTTCCAGCCGCCGTACGTGAAGTACTTGGGGCACGGGTGCGGCTTGCCGTACGCCGCCAGGCCCTTCTCGATCAGCGTCGCGGACGTGATGACCTTCATCGTGGAGCCCGGCGCGTACGAGCCCTGGAGGGCCGAGTTGAAGCCGTTCGCCGGGGAGTTGGCCAGCGCGAGGATCTCGCCGGTGCTGGGCTTGACGGCCACCACCGACGCCTTGGCGCGCTTGCTCACCTGCTGCTCGGCGGTGCGCTGGAGCTCCGCGTCGATGGTCGTCTTGAGCGTGCCGGGGGTGCCCTTGGAGAGCACCTTCAGCGTCTCGTCGGGCACCTTGGAGCCCTTCGCGCGGGCGATCCAGGTCTCCACGCCCGCCGTGCCGCCCGCCTTCTTGCCGTACCGCTCGCGCAGCCCGGCCAGGACGGTCTTAAGCGTCGGGTGGTCGGCGGCGGTCAGCTCCGCGCCGGCCCGGTCCACGGCCTTGATCGGCGGGGCCTCGGAGGCGCCGGTCCGCAGCGTGTCGCCCGCGTTCAGCTTCGGGTGCACGACCGACGGCTTCCAGGCGACGACCGCCTTGCCCGTCTTCTTGTCGCGCGTGACGGTCAGCGAGGATTCATACGTCCAGGGGACCTGCTTGCTGCCGTAGGAGATCTCGGCGCTGACCGAGAACGGCACGGACCGGCCGCTCGCCTGCCCCGCCTTCAGCGAGACCTTGTCGACATGGGCCTTCTTGCGGTAGCCGGTCAGCGCGGTGGTGGCCGCCTCACTGTCGTCCGTCAGGGCCGCGGCCTTCGCCGTCTCGCCCTGGGACCAGGCGCCGAGGAACGCGCCTGCGGTGGTCTTGACCTCGGCCGCGCTGGGCGGACCGGTCTTCACGTGCTTCACGGCGGGCTTGTCGTCGCCCGACCCTGCGTTGTTCGCGCCGTCCTTATGGCCCGACGCGTCGTCCTGGCTGCCGCCGCAACCGGCCACACCGACCATGGCGGCGAACACCGCACCGGCGATCGCGGCTCTCGCGCCACTCCGCATTGCAGAACCCCCACTGTGTTCTCGACTCCCCCCACCAGTTGATGGAGGCCGCGGTGCCCGGCACTCTACCGGCATCCCGCGAGGGCCCCGCGCCCTCGTCCCGGGGTGTGACAAGGGGCTCAGAACCAGGTCGCTCAAATCCAGGTATCGAGCCACATACGGGCCCGCCACGCGTCCATCGGCATCGTCTGGCCCGTGTACAGCGGGAAGAAGTAGATGAAGTTCCAGAAGATGAGCAGGACGAGCGCGCCCGCGCCGACCGCGCCCACCACCCGCCGGGTCTCCGTGGACCCCGGCGGCCCCAGCAGGGCGCCGATCATCATCGCCACCGCCAGACACAGGAAGGGCACGAAGACGACGGCGTAGAAGGAGAAGATCGTCCGGTCCTGGTAGAGGAACCACGGCAGGTATCCCGCCGCCACCCCGCACAGGATCGCGCCCGCCCGCCAGTCGCGCCGCAGCGCCCACCGGAACAGCATGTACACCAGCGCGAAGCAGGCCGCCCACCACAGCAGCGGGGTGCCGATGGCCAGCACCTCGCGCGCGCACTTCTCGGCGGCGTCCTTGGGACAGCCCGAGTCGCCCGCCCGGGGCGACTGGTAGAAGTACGAGACCGGGCGGGACTGGACCAGCCAGCTCCAGGGGTTGGACTGGTAGACGTGCGGGGAGTCGAGGCCCACATGGAACTTGTAGACCTCGGTCTCGTAGTGCCACAGGCTGCGCAGCGGGTTGAGCAGCCAGGAGAAGGCGCCGCCGGTGCCGTAGCCGCCGCCGTCCGGCTGCTGCGACTCGGCCCAGTGGCGGAAGTAGCCGCTGTGCTTCCAGCCGCGCAAGCGGTTGGGCGTGCCGCCGGCGGCGAACCAGCCCGACCAGGAGGCGATGTATGTGACGATCGCCACGGGCACCAGCGACGAGAACGCCCACCCCAGATCGCGGCGGAGCACCGCCCGATAGGGGCGCGGGGCGCCCGCGGTGCGGCGTGCTCCGACGTCCCACAGGACGGTCATCAGCCCGAAGGCCGCCATGATGTACAGCCCGTTCCACTTGGTGCCGATGGCCAGGCCCAGCAGGACGCCGGCCGCGATCCGCCACGGCCGCGGGCCCTGCTTGAGGCCCTGGGCGACCGCCGGGTCCGGCCGGGCCGTGCCGTCCTCGCCGGCCGGCAGCGCCGCCGCCAGCCGGGCCCGCGCCCGGTCCCGGTCGATGAGCAGCGCCCCGAAGGCGGCCAGCACGAAGAACATCAGCACCAGGTCGAGCAGCGCGGTGCGGCTCATCACGTAGTGCAGACCGTCCACGGCCAGCAGCGCGCCCGCCAGACAGCCGAGGAACGTCGAGCGGAACAGCCGCCGCCCGATCCGGCACAGCATGAGCACCGAGAGGGTGCCGAGCACGGCGACCATGAAGCGCCAGCCGTACGGATGCAGCCCGAAGAACTGCTCGCCGAGTCCGATGACCCACTTGCCGACCGGCGGATGGACCACATATGAGGCCGCGTCGCCGAGCGGGATGTGCTGCGGCGTCTCGAGGATCTGGTCGTTGGCGTTCTTCGGCCAGGTCCCCTCGTAGCCGAACTTCCACACCGACCAGGCGTCCTTGGCGTAGTACGTCTCGTCGAATATCACGTTGTCCGGGCTGCCCAGCCGCCAGAAGCGGGTCAGCCCGGCGCACAGCGCGACGAGCAGCGGCCCGGCCCAGCCGCTCCAGCGGGCGATTCCGGCCGCCGCCGAGGGGGTCGCGCCGAGGGTCTCCCAGAGACGGGTGCCCGGCTCGCGGTACGGGGGGACCAGCCGCTCCCGTACGCCGGGCCTGGCCTGGCCCGCGTATCCGAAACGGCGCAGCCGGCGCTGCCAGGCCGGCGCGGGCTGGCCGGCGGCGTTGCCCGGCTGGGCGTGGGTCGCGGTGTCACTGCTCACCGGGCCATCGTAGGGAAGCCGTCTGTGAGTGTGGTGCGCGAAGGCGGCGGGCCGGAGAATTCGTCCCCGCCGCGGCGGGGGCGGGACGGCTGCGAGGATGGTTGGGTGACTGGAACGCTCGTACTGGCAGGGACCCCCATCGGCGACACCGCGGACGCGCCCCCGCGGCTGGCCGCCGAGCTCGCGGCCGCCGATGTGGTGGCCGCGGAGGACACCCGGCGGCTGCGCCGCCTCACCCAGGCCCTGGATGTGCAGCCGGGCGGCCGGGTGGTGTCCTACTTCGAGGGCAATGAGTCGGCCCGCACCCCCGAGCTGGTCGAGGCGCTGGCCGGCGGCGCCCGGGTGCTGCTGGTCACCGACGCGGGCATGCCCTCGGTCTCCGACCCCGGCTACCGGCTGGTGGCCGCCGCCGTCGAGCGCGGGATCACGGTCACCGCCGTGCCCGGCCCGTCCGCGGTGCTGACCGCGCTGGCCGTCTCCGGGCTGCCGGTGGACCGCTTCTGTTTCGAGGGCTTTCTGCCGCGCAAGGCGGGGGAGCGGCTGGGGCGGCTGCGGGAGGTCGCGGGGGAGCGGCGCACCCTGGTGTACTTCGAGGCCCCGCACCGGCTGGACGACACCCTGGCCGCCATGGCCGAGGTGTTCGGCGCGGACCGCCGGGGCGCGGTGTGCCGGGAGCTGACCAAGACGTACGAGGAGATCCGGCGCGGCCCGCTGAAGGAGCTGGCCGTCTGGGCCGCCGAGGGCGTACGGGGCGAGATCACCATCGTCGTCGAGGGTGCCGCCGCTCCCGGCCCCGAGGAGGCGGACCCCGCCGAGCTGGCCCGCCGGGTCGCGGTGCGCGAGGAGGCGGGGGAGCGCCGCAAGGAGGCGATCGCGGCGGTCGCGCAGGCGGCCGGGGTGCCCAAGCGGCAGGTGTTCGACGCGGTCGTGGCGGCGAAGAACGCGATGGGCGGCGACGGGAAACGCGCCACGTGAAGGTAAAGCACCGCGGGGAAAGGCAAAGCTTGGGTTAGTAGCCGGGCAGTTTCGACCAGCCCGCTGCCAAATCTCTCTCAAAGAGAGGGAAGAGCTGGTGCGGCGGCGGCGGGAAAGGCGTCCACTGGGTGAGGAAGACCTGGGGCGCCCCCATCCCGGAAGACTTGTCCTGCGTGACAAGAGGAGCTGCCATGAGCGATATAGCGGGAACCTCGAGTGGTGTTCACCCGATAGCCGCCCCCACCCCTTCCGGCCCGGCGGCCGGCGAGGTAGCCCATGAGGCGTACGCCTTCGCCTGCATGAAGTGCGGACACGGCTGGGAGCAGTCGTACGACATCGAGCACCATGTGGACGGCGAGGGGCGCGCCTTCGTCGTCTACTTCACCGACGGCCTGCGTGTACGGTCCCCGCTGACGAGCCCCGACTGCGTCAACTGCGGTGCGCACCTGGTGCGCATCATGCGCTCGGGCCAGGTCTCGTCGGTCCTGGAGAGCGCGCGGCGAGCACGGCGTGACGCCCGGCCGCGGCCCGCGGCGGAGGGCGGGCAGGACGACACCGAGGGCTCCGGGCGGCGCCGCGGACACCACTGGCATCTCTCGGATCTGCTGCACCCTTTTTCGCATCGCCGCACATGAGCCTGGCACCGGTCATATGAGCCGGGCGCGGTATTCATAGAATCGCCGTTATGGCGAATACAGCATCGACCCCCGGCGGCGGTGGCGCGGCGAGCGGCGGGAACGGCAAGAACGGCAAGAACGGCGGGAGCGCCGGGAAAAACCGAAAAGACCTTCCGCCGCCGCTCCCCGAACCACTGCGGGTGCCGGTCGCCGATTCGCACACCCATCTGGACATGCAGACGGGCACGGTCGACGAGGCCCTGGCCAAGGCCGCCTCGGTCGGCGTGACGACCGTCGTCCAGGTGGGGTGCGATCTCGACGGGTCCCGGTGGGCGGCCGAGACCGCCGCCGCCCACGAGAACGTCTGGGCCACCGTCGCCCTGCACCCCAACGAGGCGCCCCGAATCGTCCTCGGCGACCCCGACGGCTGGTCCCGGCAGGGCGCCCGCGAGCCCGGCGGCGACCGGGCCCTGGACGACGCCCTCGACGCGATAGCCGCCCTCGCGTCCCTGCCGCAGGTGCGCGGCGTCGGCGAGACCGGCCTCGACTGCTTCCGCACCGGCCCGGAGGGCATGGCCGCCCAGGAGCGCTCCTTCCGCCGCCACATCGGCATCGCCAAGGAACACGGCAAGGCGCTGGTCATCCACGACCGCGACGCCCACGACGACGTGCTGCGCGTGCTCGCCGAGGAGGGCGCGCCCGACACAGTCGTCTTCCACTGCTACTCAGGCGACGCCGCCATGGCGAAGGTCTGCGCCGAGCACGGCTACTACATGTCCTTCGCGGGCAACGTCACCTTCAAGAACGCCCAGCCCCTGCGCGACGCCCTCGCCGTCGCCCCGCTCGACCTCGTCCTCGTGGAGACCGACGCACCCTTCCTGACCCCCGCCCCCTACCGCGGACGGCCTAACGCTCCGTATCTGATTCCGCTCACCCTGCGGGCCATGGCCGAGGTCAAGGGCGTCCCCGAAGACACCCTGGCGACCGCCGTAGCCGCCAATACGGCACGCGCCTTCGGTTACTGAGACCCGAGCACGCCGGGCTACATCGGCCACTCGGAGTAACGACCTCGCTTTGGAGAGTGACCGCGGCTCCGCTACAGTCCCGGACTCAACGCCGTGACCAGTGGACTTGTGGAGTGTTACCGGAGTGTTGTCGTGAGCCCGACGGGCAGCCACCGCGTCTCGGGCGGCCGCGCCGCCGCCCGCCGAGCCGCCCGGAGCAGGCGCGCCGCCGGCCGCACCGACCCGATGCGCCGGCTGCTGCCACAGGCGATCGTGGTCGTCGCCCTCGCCGGCGGCACCTCCGCCTTCGTGGCCCAGGACAAGGCGGTGCGGCTCAGCGTGGACGGCGACGCGCGCACCCTGCACACCTACGCCGACGACGTGGACGAGCTGCTCGCCGACGAGGACGTCCGGGTCGGCGCCCACGACATCGTCGCCCCCGCGCCCGGCGAGCAGCTCGCCAGCGGCGACGAGGTCGCCGTCCGCTACGGCCGCCCGGTCACCCTCACCCTCGACGGTGAGCGGCGCCGCGTGTGGACCACCGCGCACACGGTTGACGGCGCACTGCGCCAACTGGGCGTACGTGCCGAGGGCGCCTACCTGTCCGCCTCCCGCTCCGCCGCCATCTCCCGCCGCGGGCTCGCCCTGGACGTCCGCACCGAGCGCACCGTCACCTTCCTGGCCGACGGGCGCGAGCACACCGTCCGGACGAACGCCGCGACCGTCGGCGAGGCGCTGGCCGCCGCCGGGCTCACCCTGCGCGGCCAGGACACCACCTCCGTCCCCCGGGAGAGCTTCCCGCGCGACGGCCAGACCGTGACCGTGATGCGGATCACCGGCGGCAAGGAGGTCCACGACGAGCCGCTCGCCTTCATGACCGTCCGCCGCGCCGACCCCACCCTGCCCAAGGGCACCGAGGTCGTCGCACGGCCGGGCCGGCCGGGCGCGCTGCGCACCACCTACCGGGTGCGCAGCGTCAACGGCGTCCGGCAGCGGCCGAAGAAGGTACGGAGCGAGATCGTCAAGGCGCCCGTGGCCCGGATCGTCCGGGTCGGCACCATGGTCCCGCCCACCACCGTCGGCGGCGCGGCCGACGGGCTCAACTGGCACGCCATGGCCCGCTGCGAGTCCGGCGGACGGGCGGACGCCGTCGACCGCTCCGGCCGCTACGGCGGGCTCTACCAGCTCGACCGCGGCACCTGGCGCGCCCTTGGCGGCCAGGGCCGCCCCCAGGACGCGCCCCCGGCCGAGCAGACCTACCGGGCGAAAAAGCTGTACGTGCAGCGCGGCGCCAGCCCGTGGCCGCACTGCGGCCGCAAGCTCCACCAGTAATGAGTGGGGCCCGGTTCGCCTCCGGGGGCGCTCGAGCCACCCCCGGCCTTCGGCCGGGGACGCCCCGCCGACGGCCGACCGTGCTCGGCCGCCCGCGCCGCGGTAGCCGCCTGCCGATTGCAGCCGAGCGGCCTGGCGCGCGCTCTCCCTTTCGACAGCGGCCCGCCCTGGCGGCTCCCCCCGGCTACAGCCGGTCAATCGGGGCAGCGGGCGGGCCGTGCCGCGGGGCGCCATAGACTTCCCCGGTGAGCTCCACTGACCACGGCGCCCTGCTGGGCCCCGCCGATATCCGCGACCTCGCGGCCCGGCTCGGCGTGCGCCCGACCAAGCAGCGCGGCCAGAACTTCGTCATCGACGCCAATACGGTCCGCCGGATCGTCCGGACCGCCGATGTGCGGCCCGACGATGTGGTCGTCGAGATCGGCCCCGGGCTCGGCTCGCTGACCCTGGCGCTGCTGGAGGCCGCCGACCGGGTCACCGCCGTCGAGATCGACGACGTCCTCGCCGCCGCCCTCCCCGCCACCGTCGCG
Source organism: Streptomyces sp. NPDC005266 (assembly GCF_040607655.1). NCBI lineage: Bacteria > Bacillati > Actinomycetota > Actinomycetes > Kitasatosporales > Streptomycetaceae > Streptomyces > Streptomyces sp. NPDC005266. The sequence continues at coordinate 664,285 of NZ_JBEXHC010000001.1, read as the reverse complement.
GCCCGGCTGCCCGAGCGGGCCGACCGCTTCGCGCTGGTGCACAGCGACGCGCTGCGGGTCACCGAGTTGCCGGGGCCTGCCCCGACCGCGCTGGTCGCCAACCTCCCCTACAACGTCGCCGTCCCCGTTCTGCTCCATATGCTCGCCCGCTTCCCCAGCATCGAGCGGACGCTGGTCATGGTGCAGTCGGAGGTCGCCGACCGGCTCGCCGCGGCCCCCGGCTCCAAGATCTACGGGGTCCCCTCCGTGAAGGCCGCCTGGTACGCGCAGGTCAAACGGGCGGGCGCGATCGGCCGCAATGTCTTCTGGCCCGCGCCCAACGTCGACTCCGGCCTCGTCTCCCTCGTCCGACGCCCCGGACCGCCCCGCACCACGGCCTCCCGCGAGGAGGTCTTCGCGGTCGTCGACGCGGCCTTCGCCCAGCGCCGCAAGACCCTTCGCGCGGCCCTCGCCGGCTGGGCGGGCTCGGCCGCCGCGGCGGAGGCGGCCCTGACGGCGGCGGGCATATCCCCCCAGGCCCGGGGCGAGTCCCTCACGGTCGAGGACTTCGCCGCCATCGCCGAACACGGCCCGGCGAAGACCAACCCGTCCCGAGTCTGAGGAGCGGGGTCCGGGGCGGAGCCCCGGGGGCGAGGCGCGACAATGGGGGCGGTCGCGCAGACCCGGCCGCAGCCCGTACGACAAGGAGCCCCCGCCCGTGACGCACCCCGTGACCGCCCGCGTGCCCGCGAAGGTCAATGTCCAGCTCGCGGTCGGCGGACTGCGCCCCGACGGCTTCCACGACCTGGCCAACGTCTTCCTCGCGGTCGGGCTCTACGACGAGGTCACGGCCACCCCCGCCGACACCCTGCGGATCACCGTCGAGGGCGCCGACGCCCACCACGTCCCCCTCGACCGCACCAACCTCGCCGCCCGCGCCGCCCTCGCGCTCGCCGAGCGGCACGGCATCGCGCCGGACGTCCACCTCCGCATCGCCAAGGACATCCCCGTCGCGGGCGGCATGGCGGGCGGCAGCGCGGACGCCGCCGGGGCGCTGCTGGCATGCGACGCGATGTGGGGTACGCGGACGAGCCGCGCCGAACTCCTCTCCCTCTGCGCCGAGGTGGGTAGCGACGTTCCGTTCAGCCTCGTCGGCGGGGCGGCCCTCGGCCGGGGCCGGGGCGAGCTGCTGACGCCGCTGGAGACCGGCTCCACCTTCCACTGGGTGTTCGCCGTCGCGGACGGCGGGCTGTCCACGCCCGCCGTCTACCGCGAATGCGACCGGCTGCGCGAGGAGTCGGGAACGGGCGCCACCGTCGCCGACGTCCCCGACCCCGAACCGTCCGAGGCGCTGCTGCGCGCCCTTCGCACGGGCGACGCGACCGCGCTGGCCGCCGCCGTGACCAACGATCTGCAGCCCGCCGCCCTCTCCCTGCGCCCCGCCCTCGCCGAGACCCTGCGCGCCGGCGCGGACGCGGGCGCGCTCGCCTCGCTGGTCTCCGGCTCGGGCCCGACCTGCGCGTTCCTGGCGAAGGACGCGGAGACGGCCCGCGAGGTGGCGGCCGCGCTCGCGGCCTCCGGCACCTGCCGCACGGTGCGCGAAGCCTCCGGCCCGGCGCCCGGTGCGACGGTGGTGGACGGCTGAGCGACCGGCCGTCCGGGGCGACTACCCTGGGACGTCGATCGATCCGCGTAATGGAGTGTGATGGCGACCAACCTGGTCAACCTTGAGTCCGTAGGCAAGGTGTACGGCACGCGTGCGCTGCTGGACGGCATCTCCCTCGGAGTGAACGAAGGGGACCGGATCGGTGTCGTCGGCCGCAACGGGGATGGCAAGACCACTCTCATCCGGATCCTCGCCAAGCTGGAGTCCGCCGACGACGGCCGGGTCACCCACGCCGGCGACCTGCGGCTCGGGGTGCTCACCCAGCACGACTCACTCGACCCCGAGGCCACCGTCCGGCACGAGGTGATCGGCGATCTCGCCGACCACGAGTGGGCCGGGAACGCCAAGATCCGCGATGTGCTCACCGGGCTGTTCGGCGGACTCGACCTGCCCGCCTTCCCGCAGGGCCTGGACACCGTCATCGGCCCGCTGTCCGGCGGTGAGCGCCGCCGTATCGCGCTCGCCAAGCTGCTCATCGCCGAGCAGGGCCTGATCGTCCTCGACGAGCCGACCAACCACCTCGACGTCGAGGGCATCTCCTGGCTGGCCGGCCATCTGCGGGCCCGCCGTTCGGCCCTGGTGGTGGTCACCCACGACCGCTGGTTCCTCGACCAGGTCTGCACCCGCATGTGGGATGTGCAGCGCGGCGCGGTCCACGAGTACGAGGGCGGCTACAGCGACTACGTCTTCGCCCGCGCCGAACGGGAGCGCATCGCCGCCACCGAGGAGGCCAAGCGGCAGAACCTGATGCGCAAGGAGCTCGCCTGGCTGCGCCGGGGCGCCCCGGCGCGCACCAGCAAGCCCCGCTTCCGCATCGAGGCGGCGAACGCCCTGATCGCCGATGTGCCGCCGCCCCGCGACAGCGCCGAGCTGATGAAGTTCGCCAACTCGCGCCTGGGAAAAACCGTTTTCGACCTGGAGGACGTGACCGTCACCGCAGGGCCCAAGGTGCTGCTGAAGCATCTGACCTGGCAGCTGGGGCCCGGCGACCGGATCGGCCTGGTCGGGGTGAACGGCGCGGGCAAGACCTCGCTGCTGCGCGCGCTGGCCGAGGCGGCCCGTACCGAGGGCGAAGGGCAGCCGGCCGCCGGCCGGATCGCGGTCGGCAAGACCGTCAAGCTCGCGTATCTCTCCCAGGAGGTCGCCGAGCTGGACGGCAACCTGCGGGTCCTGGAGGCCGTCGAGCAGGTGCGCCAGCGCGTCGACCTCGGCAAGGGCCGGGAGATGACCGCCTCCCAGCTGTGCGAGAAGTTCGGCTTCACCAAGGAGAAGCAGTGGACGCCGGTCGGCGACCTTTCCGGCGGTGAGCGGCGCCGGCTCCAGATCCTGCGGCTGCTGATGGACGAGCCCAATGTGCTCTTCCTGGACGAGCCGACCAACGATCTGGACATCGAGACGCTGACCCAGCTGGAGGATCTGCTCGACGGCTGGCCCGGCTCGCTCGTGGTCATCAGCCACGACCGGTACTTCCTCGAGCGCACCACCGACCGGGTCCTCGCGCTGCTGGGCGACGCCACGCTGCGGATGCTGCCGCGCGGGGTGGACGAGTATCTGGAACGGCGGCGGCGCGCCCTGGCCGCGGCGGCCCCGGCGGCTGTGCCCGCCAAGCAGAAGGCGGCGGAACAGCAGGCCGGAGGGCAGCGGTCGCAGGCCGAGCTGCGCGCCGCGAAGAAGGAGCTCCAGCGGATCGAGCGGCGGCTGGACCGCATCAGCGAGCAGGAGTCGGCGCTGCACGCCCAGATCGCCGAGAACGCCACGGACTTCACCCGGGTCGCCGAGCTGGACGCCAAGCTGCGCGCGCTGACGGGGGAGCGGGACGAGCTGGAGACCCGCTGGCTGGAGCTCGCCGAGGACGCCTGAGCGGATGCGGTGAAGTTCGCCGCTGATCCCTCGCCGTTCGGCCTGGCCGAGGGCTTGGACGCCGAGAAGGATCAGCACTTGACTTCGCCGTAACCGCTTAGGGACGGCGCGGGAAAGGCCGCGGGGGAAGGCCGCGCGGGACTGAGGCGCGGGCAACACGCGTTCCGTCGTGGCGTGAAAGCACCCGACGACGACGGCGGGCGACGACCGCGCGCACCCCGCAACGGTCGCGTCACAGGCCGGTCTCAGCTCTTCGATGAGGCGGAGACCGGCGGTATCACGACCCTTTCGGGTGATACAAAGAACTCCCGCCCTGCTGCCGCTCGCTGGCGGGTCCCATGCCCGATTCGCTCCTTCCCGGAGGGCTTTCACCCTCCGGGATCGCGGGGGAGACCGGTCGGTCAATGCGGCCCGCGCTAGAAGGAATTCGCATGTCACAGCCGCCTCCGCCGCCCAATCAGCCGCCGCAGGGCGGCTTTGGCGCGCCGCAGGACCCCAGTTACGGCTATCCGCAGCAGCCGCCTGCCCCACCCGCCGGACAGCCGGGATACGGCTACCCCCAGGGGCCGGGCCAGCCGCCGCAGAACCCGCCCCCGCCGCCGGGACCGCCCCAGACGCCCCCGCAGGGCGCGGGCGGCTACGGCTACCCGGGGCCGCCGGTGCACGCGCAGCCCACCCAGGTGGATATGGCTTCGCCGTACCATTCCGGCCAGCAGCAGTACGGCTACCCGCCCCAGGCCCCGTACCCCGGCGGCCCGGGACAGGGCGTCCCCGGCGGTCCCGGCGGCGGCCGGAACAAGCAGCGCATGGCGGTCATCGTCAGCGCGGTGGTCGCGGTCGCGCTGATCATCGGTGGCGGCATATGGTTCGCGGCCAAGGACGACGGCGGCGGCTCAGAGGCCAAGGACAAGGACAAGCAGACCAGCCAGGGCGGTTCGAACGGCGGATCCACGGGCGGCACCAAGGACCAGCCCGCCCCCGAGACGATCGACGCCCGGCTGCTCAACAAGGTCCCCATGCCGAAGGTCTCCGAACAGGCCACGGTCCAGGGCATGTGGGCGACCGATGACACCTTCGTGAAGGCCGGTGTCTACAAGATCGTCGGCTATCCGCTGGACGGCGGGACCGCCAAGTGGGAGATCCCGCTGGACGGTGAGGTCTGCTGGTCCTCGAACCACGTCACCAAGGACGGTCTGACCACGGTCCTCTTCCAGGAGGCCAAGCCCACCAAGGCGGACGAGTACCCGAGCTGCGCCGAGGTCGGGCTGCTCGACCTGAAGAAGGGCAAGCTGGTCTGGAAGCGGGACGTCAGCGACGGTGATGAGAAGGTCTCCTTCGACGAGGTGACCATCGGCGGCGGCACGGTGGCCGCGGGTGGCACCCGGGGCGGCGCCGCCTGGTCGACCGAGGGCAAGGAGCTGTGGAAGCCGCAGTCGGGCGAGCAGTGCCAGGACGACGGCTACGCGGGCAGTGAGGACAAGCTGGTCGCGGTGCGCCGCTGCGGTGATTACTCCGACCCACAGATCCAGGTCCAGACGCTGAACCCGAAGACGGGCGCGGTGAAGTCGGTCTACAAGGTCTCCCAGGGCATCGACTACGTCCATGTCGCGTCCACCGACCCGCTGGTCATCGCGGTCGACGCGGGCGACTCGACCGGTTCCGCGGTCTCCGACTTCCTGGCGATCGACGACAGCGGCAAGACCGGCACGGTGCGCACGAAGATCGGCACCGAGAACGGCAAGTACGCCCCCAAGTGCGAGTCGACCAATGTCGAGGGCTGCCGCAAGCTCGCCATCAGCAAGACGGCGGACGCCGTGTTCCTCCCCTCGGACGATCGCTCCTTCGGCAGCGAGGGCGCGGCCAACGAGATCGTGGCCTTCAGCCTGGCGACCGGTAAGCCGATCGGGAAGACGGAGGGGGTCGAGGGCGCCGCGCTCGTCCCGCTCGGGCTCGACAAGGACGGCTTCGTCCTCGCCTACCAGAAGACCACCTTCGACAAGGGCGGTGCGGTCTGGCGGATCGACCCCAAGTCGTACGCGAAGGCGAAGCTGCTGCAGAACTCGGCTGCCGGACAGGACATGGAGTCGAGGTTCAGCGTCGACTCAGCGGAGATCATCTACTCCGGGCAGCATCTGTTCATGGGCGACGTCTACGCCACCAAGCCCTCGGGCAGCTTCGACAAGGACGACCCGCTCGCCGCCATCTTCGGCGCGGGCTGATCGGTCACCGGGGCCGGCCCCCGGGCTGAACGGGACGGAATCCCGGCCACATCGGTCTGTTTCAGACGTCAACTCGATGTCAAGTAGACGCGATTGGCCGGGATTTCGGCATTCCGAGGGGCTTCTCCCCGGTAAGGGGCGCGCGACGTCGAACAAGCGTGTAGCTTTCCCCCCTGAGCGAATGGGGGGAGCTCATGGGCGTGCGTCTCATGGTGGTCGACGATCACCGTCTGCTCGCCGAGGCGCTCGCCTCGGCGTTGAAGCTGCGCGGGCACCGGGTGCTCGCGGCGGCGGCGCCGAGCGCGGGCGCGGCGGAGCTGGTGGTGAGCCGGGCACCTGAGGTGTGCCTGCTGGGCACGGCGGCACCCGCCGAGCCCGGCGTGTTCGAGCCGGTCGTGCGGATAAAGAAGGAGCGGCCGCAGGTCGCGGTCGTGGTGCTCGGCCCGGTGCCGAGCCCGCGCGGCATCGCCGCCGCGTTCGCGGCCGGTGCGTCCGGCTATGTGCGCCACGACGAGCGGATCGAGGGCGTGGAGCGCGCCATGATGAAGGCGCGGGCGGGAGAGGCGGCCGTGGCGCCGCAGCTGCTGCAGGGGGCGTTCGCGGACCTGCTCAACCCCGCCGCCCAGCCCGATGACGAGGGCGCCCGGCTGCTGCGCATGCTGACCCCGCGCGAGGTCGAGGTGCTGCTGCGGGTCGCCGAGGGCGAGGACACCCGGCTGGTCGCGGCGGGGATGGGGATCGCGCCCAGCACGGCCCGCACCCATGTGCAGCGGGTGCTGATGAAGCTCGGCGTGGGGTCGCGGCTGGAGGCGGCGGCGCTGGCCGCGCGCACCGGGCTGCTGGACCGCGCGGTGACGCGCCGGGCGCTGCCGCCGCAGTAGCTCAGCCCTGTTCGTCCCCGGGCCGGGCCTCCGGCTCGTCGGCGGACCGCGGGGCGGCCAGCGGCCTGAGCTTCATCCAGAGCAGGAAGAGCAGCCCGAGGGCGAGCATGCACAGCCCGGTCCACAGGTTGATGTTGATGTTCTGGGCCTTCTTCAGGTCCGCGTCCGAGGCGGTGATCCCGGCGATCGTGACGAGGATCCCGTAGATGACGAACAGGCCGCCGATGATGCGCCGTACGTCGAAGAGCTGGGCCGCGGTCGCCGACTTCTGCTCGAGCTCCTCGACCCGGTGCTGGTACTCGTACTCGTCGCTCATGGCGCGGGGCTCCTTTCCGGCCGGAGGATCACAGGGAGAACGGGACGTAGCACAGGGCGGCCAGGATGATCGCGGTCCAGCCCAGCACGGCGGGCTTGCGGTACCAGGCCTCGTCGCCCGCGGCGGCGGGCTCGGCCACGCCGGGCGCGGTGGTCCCGTAGACCAGGCCGGCCAGCGCCTCCACCGGCTTGGGCTTGGTGAACGGGGTGATCACGACCATCACCACGCCGCCGACCACGAACGCCACGATGGCGGAGACGAAGTTGGCGCCCTGATCGCTGGGGATGGAGACGACCCCGCTCTTGTAGAGCCAGAAGTAATTGATCATCGCGGCCACGGTGCCGGTCAGCAGTCCCCAGAACCCGGCCACGGAGGTGGCCCGCTTCCAGAACATGCCGATGATGAAGACGCAGAACAGCGGCACGTTGAAGAACGAGAACAGGGTCTGCAGATAGTTCATGATGTTGCTGAAGGAGGAGGCGATGAAGGCCGTCCCCATGCCGATGAGCACGCCGACCGCCGTCACCACCCGGCCGGTCAGCACGTAGTACCCGTCCGGCCGGCCCCTGACGATGTACGCGGCCCAGATGTCATTGGTGAAGACCGTGTTGAAGGACGACACATTGGCCGCCATGCCCGCCATGAAGGCGGCGAGCAGACCCGTCACCGCCATCCCCAGCACCCCGTTGGGGAGCAGGTCCCGCATCAGGAGCGGGATCGCGTCGTTGTACTGAGGACCGCCCTTCTTGCCCAGATCCGGCTCGATGACCAGGGCGATCAGTCCGGGAACCACCACGATGAGCGGAATGAACATCTTCGGGAACGCGGCGATCAGCGGGGTGCGCTGGGCGGCCGAGAGGTTCCTGGCGGACAGCGCGCGCTGCACCTCGGCGAAGTTGGTCGTCCAGTAGCCGAAGCTCAGACAGAAGCCGAGGCCGAGCACGATGGTCAGCCAGTTGGCCCCCAGCGGGTTGGGGGAGCCGATGCCGGTACCGCCCCAGGCCGAGACGAAGTGGGGGCCGTGGGCGTCGACCAGGCGATCCATCAGTCCGCCCCAGCCGCCGACCCGCTTGAGAGCGAGAACGGTCAGTGGGATGAGGGCGGCCAGGATGACGAAGAACTGCAGCACCTCGTTGTAGATCGCTGAGGAGAGCCCGCCCAGGGTGATGTAGAGGAGCACGAAGAGCCCGGCGACGACGATGGCCACCCACTGCGGCCAGCCCAGCAGCGCCTCGACGACGATCGCCAGCGCGTACAGGTTGACGCCCGCGATCAGCACGGACGCCACGGAGAAGATGATCGAGCTGAGCAGATGCGAGGACGGTCCGTAGCGGTGCAGCAGGAACTCGGGGACCGATCGGACCTTGGACCCGTAGTAGAAGGGCATCATCACCAGGCCGAGGAAGACCATCGCCGGAATGGCGCCCACCCAGTACCAGTGCACCGTGTACACGCCGTACTGCGCGCCATTGGCCGCCATGCCCAGGATCTCCAGGGCCCCGAGATTGGCGGCGACGAAGGCGAGACCGGTGACCCACGCGGGCAGTGACCGGCCGGAGAGGAAGAAGTCGAGGCTGGTCTTCACGCTCCGTCTGGCGGCGAAGCCGACGCCGAGGACGACGACGAAGTAGAGGATCAGGATCGTGTAGTCGAGCGCGTTGGTGGGAAGCCGGAGCCCTTCGGCCAGATAGCGCATGGATGACTCGCTTCATTGCGGGAGCGGACTGCACCGGGAATCGCCCGGCGAAGGTATCCGAATTATCCGGCTATGTCCGCCGCCTTCATCGCACATTGACGCAGCTGTTGGCTTGTGGTTCATTATGTTTGTTTGTGTTGAGTGGTTCAGTGGGAAGAGAAGACGGGAGCCGGCGGAGTGAAGAAGACGGCGACGCGGCTCGCGGACGGACGCGAGCTGATCTACTACGACGCGCACGACGACGCGGTGCGCGACGCCGTGGACCCGCGCCCCCTGCCCCCCGTCGCCACCCGCTCGGAGATCCGGCACGACCGTCTGCTCGGCGACCATGTGGCCATCGCCTCCCACCGCCAGGCGCGCACCTACCACCCGCCCGCCGATCAGTGCCCGCTGTGCCCCTCCCGCCCCGGGCGGCCCAGCGAGATCCCCGCCCCCGACTACGACGTCGTCGTCTTCGAGAACCGCTTCCCCTCGCTCGCCGGTGACTCCGGCAGGTGCGAGGTCGTCTGCTTCACCCCCGACCACGACGCCTCCTTCGCCGACCTCACCCCCGAACAGGCCGCCCTGGTGCTCGACGCCTGGACCGACCGCACCGCCGAGCTGGCCCACCTGCCCTCCGTCGAACAGGTCTTCTGCTTCGAGAACCGCGGCAAGGAGATCGGCGTCACGCTCGGCCATCCGCACGGCCAGATCTACGCGTATCCCTTCGTGACCCCGCGCACCGAGCTGATGCTGCGCTCCCTCGCCGAGCACCGCGAGCGCACCGGCCGAAATCTCTTCGACGACGTGGTCGCCGACGAGCTCGCCGACGGGTCGCGGATCGTGCTCGACGGCGAGCACTGGACGGCCTTCGTCCCCTACGCCGCGCACTGGCCGTATGAGGTGCACCTCTACCCCAAGCGGCGGGTCCCGGACCTGACCGCGCTGGACGAGGGGGCGCGCACAGAGTTCCCACAGATCTATCTGGAACTCTTGAGGCGCTTCGACCGGATCTTCGGGGAGGGCGAGCCGCCGACGCCGTACATCGCCGCCTGGCACCAGGCACCCTTCGGCAGGAGACAGCAGACGACCCTCGCGGACCGCGGAGAATTCGCACTGCACCTCGAGCTTTTCACCATCCGCCGCACTTCCGGCAAGCTGAAGTTTCTCGCGGGTTCCGAATCCGGCATGAATGTGTTCATCAACGATGTGCCGCCGGAGGCCGCGGCCGAGCGACTGCGAGAGGTAGCGAGCAAGTGAGCAATGCGCAGCAGAAGAAGTACCTGGTCACCGGCGGTGCCGGCTATGTCGGCAGCGTGGTCGCGGCGCATCTGCTGGAGGCCGGTCACCAGGTGACCGTGCTGGACGACCTGTCCACCGGACACCGGGCGGGGGTGCCAGGCGGCGCGGAGTTCATCGAGGGCCGCATCCAGGACGCCGCCAAGTGGCTCGACCCCTCGTACGACGCGGTGCTGCACTTCGCGGCCTTCTCCCAGGTCGGCGAGTCCGTCATCCACCCCGAGAAGTACTGGGTCAACAACGTGGGCGGCACCACCGAGCTGCTCGCCGCGATGCGGGAGGCAGGGGTGCGCACCCTCGTCTTCTCCTCCACAGCCGCCACCTACGGCGAGCCGGACCAGGTCCCGATCACCGAGACCGCCCCGACCGCTCCCACCAACCCGTACGGCGCCGGCAAGCTCGCCGTCGACCACATGATCAGCGGTGAGTGCGCCGCACACGGCCTGGCCGCGGTCTCGCTGCGGTACTTCAACGTCGCGGGCGCCTACGGGGCCTACGGCGAGCGCCACGACCCCGAGTCGCATCTGATCCCGCTGGTGCTCCAGGTCGCCCAGGGCAAGCGCGAGGCGATCTCCGTCTACGGCGACGACTACCCCACCCCCGACGGCACCTGCGTCCGCGACTACATCCATGTCGCGGACCTGGCCGACGCCCATCTGCTGGCGCTGGGGGCCGCCACCGCCGGCGAGCATCTGATCTGCAACCTCGGCAACGGCAACGGCTTCTCGGTCCGCGAGGTCATCGAGACGGTGCGCCAGGTCACCGGCCACCCCGTCCCGGAGATCGCCGCGCCCCGCCGGGGCGGCGACCCGGCCGTGCTGGTGGCCTCCGCCGAGCGGGCCAAGGAGCGCCTGGGCTGGCGCCCGAGCCGCGCCGACCTGACCGGAATCGTCGCGGACGCATGGGAGTTCGCGCGGCGGAGGGAGAGCGAGTGACGGGCGAGCACGGCCCAGAGCAGGCGGCGGCGGGGTTCCGCGAGGTCTACGGGGCCGAGCCCGCGGGCGTATGGGCGGCGCCCGGCCGGGTCAATCTGATCGGCGAGCACACCGACTACAACGACGGCTTCGTCATGCCGCTCGCCCTGCCGCACACCTGCCTGGCCGCCGCCGCCCCCCGCACGGACGGGGTGCTGCGGCTCCACTCCGCCGGCGCCCACGGCGGGGTCGTCGAGCTGCGCGTGGCGGAGCTGGCCCCGGTCGCCGGGGCGGCCACGGGCGGCGACCGCGGCGGCTGGGCGGCCTATCCGGCGGGCGTGGTGTGGGCGCTGCGCGAGGCGGGGCTGCTGGCCGGCGCCGCGGCGGGCGGGGGGGATCTGCACTACGAGTCCACGGTGCCCACGGGCGCCGGGCTCTCCTCGTCCGCCGCGCTGGAGGTGGCCACGGCCACCGCGCTGAACGAGCTGTACGGACTGGGGCTCGATCCGCAGCGCCTCGCCCGGCTGTGCCAGCGCGCGGAGAACGTCTTCGTGGGCGTCCCCTGCGGGATCATGGACCAGATGGCCTCGGCGTGCTGCACCGAGGGCCATGCGCTCTTCCTCGACACCCGCGACCTCACCCAGCGCCAGGTGCCGTTCGACCTGGCGGCGCGGGGCTTGCGGCTGCTGGTCGTGGACACCCGGGTCAAGCACGCGCTGGGCGACGGCGCCTACGCCGGCCGGCGGGCCGCCTGCGAATCGGCCGCGCGGACGCTTCAGGTGCGGGCGCTGCGCGATGTGCCGATCGAGGAGCTGGACGCGGCGCTCGCCCGGCTCGCCCGGGCGGGTGCGGACGAGACGGTGGTGCGGCGGGTCCGCCATGTGGTGACCGAGGACCACAGGGTCGAGCAGGTCATCGGGCGGCTCGACGCGGGGGACATCCGCTCCATCGGGCCGCTGCTGACCGCCGGGCACGCCTCCTGCCGGGACGACTTCGAGGTCTCGTGCGCCGAGCTCGATCTCGTCGTGGAGTCGGCGAACGAGGCGGGGGCGCTCGGGGCGCGGATGACCGGGGGCGGCTTCGGCGGCTCGGCGATCGTCCTGGTCGCCGAGGCGGACGCGGAGGCGGTGTCCAAGGCGGTGACCGAGGCATTCGGCGGGGCCGGGCACCGGGCGCCGCGGATTTTCCCGGCTGTGCCGAGTGCGGGGGCACGACGGCTGTAGCGCCCGGCGGTGCGGATCGTTCCTCGATCAACTTCCGCTGCTCCGGGGACACTTACGCCCCAAGAGTGAACACAAAACACACCGTGAACAAGCGGATACAGTCAGTTTCGCCAATTCACTTCGGATATGGGACCCCGGCCTTACTCTGAGTACAGCGTCGGTGGGGGCCGACGCCTATCAGGGGGCGAGACAGTCAGGTACGACGCCCGGGGCGGGGTAGCGATCAAAGCGCGGCGGCGGCCGTGCGGATCGCGGTGACCTCTCGCCGGGCGCCGTACTTGCACTGCTTCTCGGTGTATCCGGGGTTCATCCGGCGACGTGGGGGGTGTGGTGTCCGTGGCACGTATTCGGGTTCTCGTGGTTGACGACCATCGTATTTTCGCCGAGTCACTGGCCGCCGCCCTCGCGGCGGAGCAGGACGTGGACGTGGCGGCGGCCGGCAGCGGCCCGGCGGCGCTGCGATGTCTGGAGCGCGGAGCGGCCGAGGGGCGCCGCTTCGATGTGCTCCTGGTCGACGCCGATCTGGGCACGGGGGCCACCGACGCCGTGGCCCCACCGCCGCTGCGGGTACCGGCCGAGGCGGCCTACGGCGGGCCGCGCGGCGGGCCGCCCGGCGGGGCTCCGGCCGCGCCACCCGGCGCGGGGCCGGCCACCCCGCCCGGCCGCGTGAACGGCAGGGCGGCGGACGGCATATCGCTGGTCGGCGGCGTCCGCACCGCACAGCCGGGCGTGCGCACCGTGGTGCTGGCCGAGCGCGACGATCCACGCCGCGCGGCGGCGGCGCTGCAGGCCGGGGCGTGTGGCTGGGTCGCCAAGGACTGCTCGCTGGTCCGGCTGCTCGCGGTCATCCGGGGCGTGCTCCGCGATGAGACCCATCTGCCACCCGCCCTGCTCACCGACGTTCTGCGGGAGTTGACGGCCGCCCGTAAGCACCGCACGGAGAGCGAGCGGCTGGTCGAGTCCCTGACGCCGCGTGAGCGGGAGGTACTGCGCTGCATGGTGGCCGGGCTCGGCCGCAAGGCGGTCGCCGAGCGGCTCTTCCTCTCCCCGCACACCGTGCGCACCCATATGCAGAATGTGCTGGGCAAGCTGGGGGTTCACTCCACGCTGGCGGCCGTGGCCCTGGCCCGGCGGGCCGGGGTCGGCCCGGTCGACCTAGCCGGGGAGATTGTCGAACGGGGCGGTCAGCTGGCGTAGCAGCGCCGCCAGTTCGGCCCGCTGGGCCTGGGACAGCTCGGCGAGCAGGGCGCGCTCCTGGCCCAGCAGCTCGGAGAGCGCCTGGTCGGCGCGGTCACGCCCCTCGGCGGTCAGCCGCACCAGCACCCCGCGCCGGTCGCTGGGGTCGGGCAACCGCTCCACCAGGCCCTTCTTGGCCAGCCGGTCGATGCGGTTGGTCATGGTGCCCGAGGTGACCAGGGTCTGGGTCAGCAGCTGCCCGGGGGAGAGCTGATACGGGGTCCCGGCACGGCGCAGCGAGGTCAGGACGTCGAACTCCCACGGCTCCAGGTTGTGCTCGGCGAAGGCGATCCGCCGCGCCCGGTCGAGATGCCGGGCCAGCCGGCTGACCCGGCTGAGCACTTCCAGCGGTTCCACGTCCAGGTCGGGGCGTTCCCGCCGCCATGCCGCGACCAGCCGATCGACCTCGTCCTCCATGGCGAACAGTCTAGTAGGTCTGTCGACATGAAGTCTCTTGACATCAAGAGACATTCTGGAGCACCGTAAGTGCGCCATCGACCGTACCCGCAGGGGGACCGACCATGACCACCTCACCCCACTGGGATCCGCACCAGTATCTGCGCCACACCCAGCACCGGACCCGCCCCTTCCGCGATCTCCTGGCCCAGATCCCCGAACCCCCGGCCACCCCCGACCGGCCCCCGCGGATCGCCGACCTCGGCTGCGGCCCCGGCAATGTCACCGTCCTGCTCTTCGACCGCTGGCCCGGCGCCCATGTCACCGGCCTCGACAACTCAGCCGAGATGCTCGCCGAGGCCCACCCCCTCGCCGGCCCCACCGCCGGCGGCGGCCGCCTCCACTTCCGCTGTGCCGACGTTCTGCGCTGGGCCCCCGAGGAGCCGTACGACCTGATCGTCTCCAACGCCGCCCTGCAGTGGGTGCCCGGCCACGCCGACGCCTTCACCACCTGGCTCGCCGCCCTCCGCCCCGGCGGCACCCTCGCCTTCCAGGTCCCCGGCAACTTCACCTCCCCCAGCCACACCCTCCTCCGTGACCTGTGCGCCTCCCCCCGCTGGCACGCCCGGCTGGCCGACCGCCTCCGCGACCCCGCCTCCGTCCTGGAGCCGATCGCCTACCTGGACCGGCTCACCGCCCTCGGCTGCGAGGTCGACGCCTGGGAAACCACCTACCTCCAGATCCTCACCGGCCCCGACCCGGTCCTCGACTGGGTCAAGGGCACCGCCCTGCGTCCCGTCCTCACCGCCCTCGCCGACGACCCGGCGGCCCGCGAGGAGTTCCTGGCCGAGTACGCCGCCCTGCTCCGCGAGGCCTACCCGTCCGGCTCCTACGGCACGGCCTTCCCGTTCCGCCGCATCTTCGTCGTCGCCCGGAAGGGGGAGCGCTGATCACAGCACTCGACCATGTCCAGCTCGCCGCACCACCCGGCACCGAACCCGCGCTGCGCGCCTACTACGGCGAGGCGCTCGGCATGACCGAGATCCCCAAACCGGCCTCCCTGGCCGCCAACGGCGGCCTGTGGTTCCGAAGCGGCCCCGTCCAGCTCCACCTCGGCATCGAGAAGGGCTTCCGCCCCTCCGCCAAGGCCCACCCCGGTATCCGGGTCACCGCCATCGACGCCTTCGCCACCCGCCTGGCCGAACACGGCGCCCGGGTCATCTGGGACGAGCAGCTGCCGGGCCATCGCCGCTTCTACTCCGAGGACCCGGCCGGCAACCGGCTGGAATTCCTGACATCACCCGACCCCCACAAGGCCGTCCACACCGACGAGCACCGCGTGCCCTACGGCACCGAGGCGATCATCCCCGACGGCCCGGCCAAGGGCTTCGTCATCGGCGAGGTGATGGTCAGGCGCTGACGGCCAGCCGGTCGCCGGTGCGGGCCGATTCCTGGATGCGGTCCAGGAAGCGGTGGTGGCGGGCCGCGTGGGCGAAGCCGGGGGTCTGACGGGTGCCCTGGGTGAGGTCGTCGAGCAGCTGCGCGTAGGCGTACGCCACGTTGTACGCGGGCTCGGTCGAGCGGCCGGCCAGCTGGGGGAGGGTCTCGTACGCGGCGGGGACGGGGAGCTCGGTCAGGCCGGTGTCCTGGCCGCGGCCGCCGTGGAGGGTGATCCGGCCCATCCACAGGGCGCGGGACTCGGCCTTGACCACCAGATCGCCCTCGGTGCCGTTGATCTCCCAGTGGAAGTCGGTGGCGCGGGAAGTGCCGCCCCGGAAGTGGAGGGCGGCGACGGCGCCGGACTCCAGCGTCCCGGTGACCGCGATCTGATCCTCGGCGGTCTTGGGCAGGGTCTGCCCGGTCGTGGCGTGCCTGACCTCCGTGCGGACTGTCGCCGTCGTCGCGGAGAACTCGGCGAACTCACCGAGCACCATGGCCACCGCGTCGGCGGTGTGGCCGAACGGGATGGACAGCAGCGTCGCGCCATTGGCCCGGTCCAGCAGGTAGTCGCTGCCCTCGTCGAACGTCGGGCCCCAGTGCCGCCCCGAGCCCACCACCGTGGTGGACAGCACCCGCCCCACATAGCCGTCGGCGATCAGATCGCGCAGATAGCGCAGCGGCGGGGCGGAGCGGGCCTGGAGGCCGACCGCGGTGCGGACGCCCCTGGCCTCGGCGAGCGCCGCCAGCTCCTCGGCCTGCGCCAGACCGTTGCCCAGTGGCCACTCGCTGAGCACCGCCTTCCCCGCCTCCAGAGCCGGGACGATCAGCTCGCGGTGGTGCGGCACCTTCACCGTGACCACCACCAGGTCGACCTCCTCGGACCGGGCGAGTTCCCCGGCGCTGCCGAAGGTCAGCGGCACGTCGTGTGCCGCGCCCGCCGCGCGGGCGGACTCCTCGCTGCTCGCGCTGAGCGCCCGCAGCTCGTATCCGTCCAGCGCCGCCAGCGCGGGCACATGCGCGGTGGCCGCCCAGCCGCCCCGCGCGCTCAGGCCGACGATGCCGACGCGGACGGGGGTGTGGGGACCGGAAGCTGATGAGGGCATGACAGAGCTCCTTCACAAGGGCACATGAGCGCGATGGGCCTGCGCGGAGACTCAATCTAGCCCAGCGTTCGATGAAAGGCGAACACTCGGCTCAGTTCTTTCGATGGCCGATCAGCCGCGGCTTCTGCGCCAGACCGTCCAGACCGTGCCAGGCCAGATTCACCAGATGGGCCGCCACCTCGGCCTTCTTCGGCTTACGGACGTCCAGCCACCACTGGCCGGTCAGGGCGACCATGCCGACCAGGGCCTGGGCATAGAGCGGGGCGAGCTTGGCGTCGAAGCCGCGGGCCTTGAACTCCAGCCCCAGGATGTCCTCCACCTGGGTGGCGATATCGCTGATCAGCGAGGCGAAGGTGCCCGTCGACTGGGCGACGGGGGAGTCCCGGACGAGGATGCGGAAGCCGTCCGTGTACTCCTCGATGTAGTCCAGCAGAGCGAAGGTGGCCTGCTCGCACAGCTCCCGCGGATGGCCGGCGGTCAGGGAGGTGGTCACCATGTCCAGCATCCGCCGCATCTCCCGGTCCACCACGACCGCGTACAGCCCCTCCTTGCCGCCGAAGTGCTCGTACACCACCGGCTTGGAGACCCCGGCCTTCGCCGCTATCTCCTCCACCGAGGTGCCCTCGAAGCCGCGCTCGGCGAAGAGCGTGCGACCGATGTCCAGCAGCTGCTCCCGGCGCTCCTTGCCGGTCATCCGGACCCGGCGGGGACGGCGCTTGCCGGCTCCGGAGGGTCGGACGGCCCTGACGGGCCGGTCCTCGTCGCCGCTGGTATTACTATCGGTCTCCACGTCCTCCATCATGCCGCTTTCGCGGACTTCTCCTGACGGCGGGCGTCGATCCGGGCCTCGTTGGGCCACCGGACGTCGTACGCCCAGCCCGCCTTCTCGAACCAGCGGATGATCCGGGCACTGGAGTCCAGCTGGCCCTTCATCACCCCGTGGCGCGCACAGGTCGGGTCCGCATGGTGCAGGTTGTGCCAGGACTCGCCGCACGAGAGGACCGCCAGCCACCACACGTTGCCGGACCGGTCACGCGACTTGAACGGACGCTTGCCGACCGCGTGGCAGATCGAGTTGATCGACCAGGTCACATGGTGCAACAACGCCACCCGGACGAGGGACCCCCAGAAGAAGGCGGTCAGTGCGCCCTGCCAGGACCAGGTGACGAGCCCGCCGATCACCGCCGGCAGCATCAGTGAGACAACCGTCCACACCACGAACTGCCGGCTGATCCCACGGATCGCGTCGTCCTTGATCAGATCTGGTGCGTACTTGTGCTGCGACGTCTGCTCCTCGTCGAACATCCACCCGATATGGGCCCACCACAACCCCTTCATCAGGGCCGGAATCGTCTCCCCGTACCGCCACGGAGAGTGCGGATCGCCCTCCGCGTCGGAAAACTTGTGATGCTTGCGGTGATCGGCGACCCACCGCACCAGCGGCCCCTCCACCGCCAGCGACCCGGCGATCGCCAGCGCGATCCGCAGCGGCCGCTTGGCCTTGAACGAGCCATGGGTGAAGTAGCGGTGGTAACCGATCGTGATGCCATGGCAGCCGATGTAGTACATGGCCACCATCAGCGCCAGATCCAGCCAGCTCACACCCCAGCCCCAGGCCAGGGGAACGGCCGCGACCAGCGCGACAAACGGGACGGTGATGAACAGGAGAAGGGTGATCTGTTCGATGGAGCGCTTGCTGTCCCCGCCGAGCGTGGCGGAGGGAAGCGGGGTCTCCTGGGCCTGCGGCGTGTCGTGGACCACGTCGGGGCTTGCAGTCATGGGGATCCCTCGTGGGGCTCGGGGGCTGGGCTACGGATCCGTAACCTACGGCGTCGTAAGTATGGCAGGACGGGGAAGGCGGGCAACAGGGCTCTGGTCTCCCCCAGGGTCGCGCCGCCTATCCTGGGTGGCGTCGGACAGCGCGGTCCGCACATGGCCGAAAGCACCGGGTACGGGGCCCGCGGCGCACGCCGCGCACGCGCTCCGCCCCCGCTTCGAACCCCGTTCACTGCAAGGAGCCCGCACCTGTGAGCAGTGCCGACAACACCAACGCCGCCCTGCGCGCCGACATCCGCCGTCTGGGCGACCTCCTCGGCGAAACCCTCGTCCGGCAGGAGGGGCCCGACCTGCTCGACCTCGTCGAGCGCGTCCGGGCCCTCACCCGCAGTGACGGAGAAGCCACCGCCGACCTGCTCGGCTCCACCGATGTACAGACCGCGGCCAAGCTGGTACGCGCGTTCTCCACGTACTTCCATCTGGCGAACGTCACCGAACAGGTGCACCGCGGCCGAGAGCTGCGTGCCCGCCGCGCCGCCGAAGGCGGCATCCTCGCCCGCACCGCCGACCAGCTCAAGGACGCCGACGCCGACCACCTGCGGCAGACCGTCGAGCACCTCAACGTCCGCCCCGTCTTCACCGCCCACCCCACCGAGGCCGCCCGCCGCACCGTCCTCAACAAGCTGCGCCGCATCGCCGAACTGCTCGACACCCTCGCCGTCGGCGGCGACGCCCGCCGCGCCGACCTGCGGCTCGCCGAAAACATCGACCTCCTCTGGCAGACCGACGAGCTGCGCGTCGCCCGCCCCGAGCCCGCCGACGAAGCCCGCAACGCCATCTACTACCTCGACGAGCTGCACGCCCACGCCGTCGGCGACGTCCTCGAAGACCTCACTGCCGAGCTCGAGCGCGTCGGCGTCGAGCTGCCCGCCACCACCCGCCCCCTCACCTTTGGCACCTGGATCGGCGGCGACCGCGACGGCAACCCCAACGTCACCCCCGAGGTCACCCGCGAAGTGCTGATCCTCCAGCACGAGCACGGCATCAACGACGCGCTCAAGATCATCGACGATCTGCGCGCCGCCCTCTCCAGCTCCATCCGCAACTCCGACGCCTCGGAGGAACTCCTCGCCTCCCTCCAGCGCGACCTGGAGGCGCTGCCGGAGATCAGCCCCCGCTACAAGCGGCTCAACGCCGAAGAGCCCTACCGGCTCAAGGCCACCTGCATGCGGCAGAAGCTCGTCAACACCCGCGAACGGCTCGCGGGCGACACCTCCCACCAGCCCGGCCGCGACTACCTCGGCACCACCGAGATGCTCGCCGACCTCCACCTCATCCAGGACTCGCTGCGCGCCCACCGCGGCCAGCTGATCGCCGGCGGCCGGCTCGAGCGCGCCATCCGCACGCTCGCCGCCTTCGGCCTCCAGCTCGCCACGATGGACGTCCGCGAACACGCCGACGCCCACCACCACGCCCTCGGCCAGCTCTTCGACCGGCTCGGCGAGGAATCCTGGCGGTACGCCGACATGCCGCGCGACTACCGCCGCAAGCTCCTCGCCAAGGAACTGCGCTCACGCCGCCCGCTCGCCCCCTCCCCGGCACCCCTCGACGCCGCCGGCGCCAAGACCCTCGGCGTCTTCCAGGCCATCCGCGAATCCTTCGAGCGCTTCGGCCCCGAGATCGTCGAGTCCTACATCATCTCCATGTGCGCCGGTTCCGACGACGTCTTCGCCGCCGCCGTCCTCGCCCGCGAGGCCGGACTCATCGACCTCCACGCCGGCTGGGCCAAGATCGGCATCGTCCCGCTGCTGGAGACCACCGAAGAGCTCAAGATCGCCGACCAGCTGCTCGACGAGATGCTCTCCGACCCCTCCTACCGGCGCCTCGTCGCCCTGCGCGGCGATGTCCAGGAGGTCATGCTCGGCTACTCCGACTCCTCCAAGTTCGGCGGCATCACCACCTCCCAGTGGGAAATCCACCGCGCCCAGCGGCTGCTGCGCGACGTCGCCCACCGGCACGGCGTACGGCTGCGCCTCTTCCACGGCCGCGGCGGCACCGTCGGCCGCGGCGGCGGCCCCACCCACGACGCGATCCTCGCCCAGCCCTGGGGCACCCTCGAAGGCGAGATCAAGGTCACCGAACAGGGCGAGGTCATCTCCGACAAGTACCTCGTGCCGTCGCTGGCCCGGGAAAACCTGGAACTGACCGTCGCGGCGACCCTCCAGGCGTCCGCCCTGCACACCGCCCCGCGCCAGTCGGACGAAGCCCTCGCCCGCTGGGACGCGGCGATGGACAGGGTCTCCGACGCGGCCCACAGCGCCTACCGGGCGCTCGTGGAGGACCCCGACCTGCCCGCCTACTTCTTCGCCTCCACACCCGTCGACCAGCTCGCCGAACTCCACCTCGGCTCCCGGCCCTCGCGGCGCCCCGACTCCGGCGCCGGCCTCGACGGACTGCGGGCCATCCCGTGGGTCTTCGGCTGGACCCAGTCCCGGCAGATCGTCCCCGGCTGGTTCGGCGTCGGCTCCGGCCTCAAGGCCGCCCGTGAAGCCGGGCTCGACGGCGTCCTGGAGGAGATGCACCAGCACTGGCACTTCTTCCGCAACTTCCTGTCCAACGTCGAGATGACCCTCGCCAAGACAGACCTGCGGATCGCCCGGCACTACGTCGACACCCTCGTGCCGGACGAGCTGAAGCACGTCTTCGACGTCATCCAGGCCGAGCACGAGCTGACCGTACGGGAAGTGCTGCGCATCACGGGCGAGACCGAACTCCTCGACTCCAACCCCGTGCTGAAGCAGACCTTCCACGTCCGGGACGCCTACCTCGACCCCATCTCCTACCTTCAGGTGAGCCTGCTGCACCGCCAGCGCACCGCCCGCGAACGCGGCGAAGAGCCCGACCCGCTGCTCGCGCGCGCCCTGCTGCTCACCGTCAACGGAGTCGCGGCCGGCCTGCGCAACACCGGCTGACCCGGCGCGACAGCGGGCGGGCCCGCTCCTACCGGAGCGGGCCCGCCCGCTGTGTGGGTTTCTGTTGGTCCGCCCCCGGGCCCTCGGGCCCCTGGACCCCCGGGCCTCCGGGCCTCCGGGCCCCTCGGGCCTCCGGGCCCCTGGACCCCCGGGCTCTCGGGCCTCCGGGCCCCTGGACCCTCGGGCCTCCGGGCCTCCGGGCCCCTGGACCCTCGGGCCTCCGGGCCTCCGGGCCCCTGGACTCCCGGGCCCTCGGGCCTCCGGGCCTCTGGCCCCTGGACTCCCGGGCCTCCGGGCCTCCGGGCCCCCGGGCGGCAGCAGGCTCCGCCGCTGCCGATGCCGCCTACGGCGAGCCGGGTGGGCCGGTCCGGCCGCGCCACCGCTCCGCGGCCGCCTGCGGCGGGAAGCGCGGACGACAGGTGAGCCAAGACGCAGGGGGCGCCGCGCCGTTCACACCGTCAGCGTCGCGAAAGAGGCGCCCATGAGGGCCGTGCCCAGGAGGCTCAGGGCCCAGGCCGTGCGGCGCATGCCGAGGCCGCCGGCGATGACCAGCGCGCTCAGCAGCAGCGAGCCGGCGAACGGCGCCCAGGCGTGGAGGACGCCCGCCGCGCCCGTGCGGACGGCCTCGTCCGTGCCGGGTTTGACGACCACCGGCACCCGGTCGCCCACCCCGTCGGTGACGGCCTCGTCGATCCGTACCCGGCCGTGGGAGTCGCCGCCGGGCCGGGCGGCGGTGAAGGAGCCGGTGCACCAGTCGTCGCCGCAGTCGGCCATCGTGACCGTGCCGCGCTCAAGCCCCTTGGTGAGCATCGCCGGCTTCGCGTCGGCCCAGGAGGACCACATCCCGGCGACCAGAATGAGCAGCGCCACAAGCGCCATCGCCACGTTCTTGGCAAGCAACAGAAGCCCGTACGCGCTCTCGCCCGCCCGCCGCGTACGGCTGCGCTTGGTCATGCCGGTGGAAGCCATGGCGGCGATCCTGGCCATCCCCGGGCCCCCGGTCAACCTCCGGCCGAACAAACGGACGAAGGCCGCCTTTCAGGAGTTGTACGTCCCCTGGGCGCGCTCGAGCCCGTCGATGATCAGCGTCTCGACGGCGTCCGCGGCGCGGTCCACGAAGTAGTCCAACTCCTTGCGCTCCGAAGCGGAAAAGTCCTTCAGCACAAACGCCGCGACATCCATCCGCCCGGGCGGACGGCCGATCCCGAACCGCACCCGGAAGTAGTCCGCGCCCAGCGATTTGGTGATCGACTTCAGGCCGTTGTGGCCATTGTCACCACCGCCGAGCTTCAGCCGCAGCGTGCCGTAGTCGATGTCCAATTCGTCGTGGATCGCCACGATGTGACCGACCGGCACCTTGTAGAAGTCACGCAGCGCCGTGGCCGGACCGCCCGAGAGGTTCATGAAGGACATCGGCTTGGCCACGACGACCCGGCGGCTCGACGGACCGGGCGGGCCGATACGCCCCTCGACGACCTGGGCGCGGGCCTTGTGCGCCTTGAAACGGGCACCCATGCGCTCCGCCAGCAGATCGGCCACCATGAAGCCGACGTTGTGGCGGTTGGCGGCGTACTCGGCTCCGGGATTGCCCAGGCCCACGACGAGCCAGGGGCTCGCGTCGTCCGTCATCTGCGTGTCTCCTTGAGGACGGCCGCCGCCCCACCGCCTGGCCGGAAACGGCGACAGGGGCGGGACGGCGGCCGGAAAAGAGGAAAGGCGAGCGGAAGCTTACGCCTCGGCGCCCTCGGCCTCGCCCTCGGCGGCCTCCTCGGCCGGAGCCTCGGCCTGCGCCGCGACGACCTGGAGCACGACCGCGTCCTCCTCGACGGCCAGGCTGGTGCCGGCCGGGAGGGTGATGTCCTTGGCCAGGATGGAGTGACCGGCGTCCAGACCCTCGATCGAGACGGTGACCGACTCGGGGATGTGGGTCGCCTCGGCCTCGACGGGCAGCGCGTTCAGCGTGTGCTCGAGCAGGTTGCCGCCGGGGGCCAGCTCGCCCTCGGTCTGGACCGGCACCTCGACGGTGACCTTCTCACCCTTCTTCACCAGCAGCAGGTCGATGTGCTCGATGACACCGATCTTGATGGGGTGGCGCTGCACGGCCTTGGGGATGACCAGCTGGTCCTTGCCGCCCTCGACGTCCAGACGGATCAGCACGTTCGGGGCCTTCAGGGCCATCAGCAGGTCGTGGCCCGGGAGGGTGACGTGCAGCGGGTCGACGCCGTGACCGTAGATGACACCGGGGACGCGGCCCGCGGCACGGGTGCGACGGGCGGCACCCTTGCCGAACTCGGTGCGGGGCTGTGCGGGGATCTTGACCTCGGCCATGGGGCACTCCTCGTAGATCGTGTGGGGTGTGTGAACGTCACCCGGCCCACGACAGGCCTGCTACGAAGAGCGCGTCGATAACGGACAGCCGTGTCAGACACAGCCTCCCTCGCCGAGCAACCCCACGAGTCTACCAATGGCTGAGGCCACCCCTCGACGGAGTGGCCTCAGCTGCGGCTGCGGGAGCCTACGCCCCTCAGGCCTGCTCTTCGAAGAGGCTGGTCACGGAGCCGTCCTCGAAGACCTCCTGGACGGCGCGGGCGATGGTGGGCGCCATCGACAGCACGGTGACCTTGTCCAGCTCGATCTCGCCCGGGGTCGGCAGGGTGTTGGTGAACACGAACTCGCTGACCTTCGAGTTCTTCAGCCGGTCGCCGGCCGGACCGGACAGCACACCGTGCGTGGCGGTCACGATCACATCCTCCGCACCGTTCGCGAACAGCGCGTCCGCCGCGGCGCAGATCGTGCCACCGGTGTCGATCATGTCGTCGACCAGCACACAGACCCGGCCCCGGACATCGCCGACGACCTCGTGGACGGTGACCCGGTTGGCCACATCCGGGTCGCGCCGCTTGTGCACGATGGCCAGCGGCGCGCCGAGCCGGTCGCACCAGCGGTCGGCGACCCGCACCCGGCCCGCGTCCGGCGAGACCACGGTGAGCTTGGAACGGTCCACCTTGGCGCCCACGTAGTCCGCGAGGATCGGCAGCGCGAAGAGGTGGTCCACCGGACCGTCGAAGAAGCCCTGGATCTGGTCGGTGTGCAGATCCACCGTGAGGATGCGGTCGGCGCCCGCGGTCTTCAGCAGATCGGCGATCAGCCGGGCCGAGATCGGCTCGCGGCCGCGGTGCTTCTTGTCCTGGCGGGCGTAGCCGTAGAAGGGCACGATCACCGTGATGGAGCGCGCGGAGGCCCGCTTCAGCGCATCGAGCATGATGAGCTGCTCCATGATCCACTTATTGATCGGAGCCGTGTGGCTCTGGATCAGAAAGCAGTCGGCGCCGCGTGCGGACTCCTGGAAGCGGACGTAGATCTCGCCGTTGGCGAAGTCGAAAGCCTTGGTCGGGACCAAGCTGACGCCCAACTCGTGGGCGACCTCCTCGGCCAGCTCGGGGTGGGCGCGGCCGGAGAAGAGCATCAATTTCTTCTCGCCGGTCGTCTTGATCCCGGTCACAGCAAGTCTCCTTGGATGTCACTTTGGTGCGCTTATCACGTTACGCCCCCGCACGGCGTACCCGTGCACGTGTCACTGCCGGCCCTCGCCCTCCCGACGAGCGGCCTCGGCGGCCCGCGCCGCGGCGCTTCCGGGGCGCTTGCGGTCCACCCAACCCTCGATATTCCGCTGCTGTCCGCGGGCGACGGCGAGGGAGCCGGGGGGAACATCCTTGGTGATGACCGAGCCCGCGGCGGTGTAGGCGCCGTCCCCGATCGTGACAGGAGCCACAAGCATGTTGTCCGCTCCGGTCCGGCAATGGCTGCCGATGGTGGTGTGGTGCTTGTTCACGCCGTCGTAGTTCACAAAGACGCTCGCGGCGCCGATGTTCGTGTACTCGCCGATCGTCGCGTCGCCCACATAGGACAGATGCGGCACCTTGGTGCCCTCGCCGATCGAGGCGTTCTTCATCTCCACATACGTCCCGGCCTTGGCCTTCGCGCCGAGCCGGGTACCGGGGCGCAGATACGCGTACGGCCCGACGCTCGCGCCCGCGCCGATCCGCGCACCCTCGGCGACGGTGAAGCTCGCGACCGCCCCCTCGCCGACCGTGGTGTCGGTCAGCCGGGAGTTCGGGCCGACCTCGGCGTGCGCGGCCAGATGCGTGGCGCCCAGCAGCTGGGTGCCGGGGTGCACCACGCTGTCCGGCTCGAAGGTGGCCGTCACATCGATCCAGGTGGTGGCCGGGTCGACGACGGTCACCCCGCTGAGCATGGCGCGCTCCAGCAGCCGGTCGTTGAGCAGCCGGCCGGCCTCGGAGAGCTGCACGCGGTTGTTGATGCCGACGATCTCCCGGTGGTCGGCCGCGATGGACGCACCGACACGGTGACCGGCCTCGCGCAGAATGCCGAGCACATCGGTGAGATACTCCTCACCCTGGCTGTTGTCGGTCCGCACCTTGCCGAGCGCGTCGGTCAGCAGCTGCGCGTCGAAGGCGAAGACCCCGGAGTTGATCTCCCGGATCCCCCGCTGGGCGTCGGTGGCGTCCTTGTGCTCGACGATCGCGGTGACGGCACCGGTCGCCGCGTCCCGCACGATCCGGCCGTAACCGGTCGCGTCGGGCACCTCGGCGGTCAGCACGGTCACGGCATTGCCGTCGGCGTCGTGGGCGGCGGCCAGCTGCCGCAGCGTCTCGCCGGTCAGCAGCGGCGTATCACCGCAGACGACGATCACGGTGCCGTCGAGGGCGACGCCGCTGTCGGAGAGCTCTTCCAGGCCCATCCGGACGGCGTGCCCGGTGCCGTTCTGCTCGTGCTGGACGGCGGTGCGGACCTCGGCGTCGATCTCGGCCAGATGCGCGGAGACCTGTTCCCGGGCATGGCCGACGACGACCACGAGATGCTCGGGTGAGAGCTCGCGGGAGGCGGCGACGACATGCCCGACGAGGGAACGGCCGCAGATGGCGTGCAGAACCTTGGGGGTCGCCGACTTCATGCGGGTGCCCTCACCCGCTGCGAGGACGACGACGGCTGCCGGGCGGTTGGCGCTCACGGGTGTGCCCTTCGGCTTTCGGGGGTGGACACCCGAAGGATACCGAGAGGTTTCCGGGCGGACTGGGTCGAGGGTCCTGAGCTGGACGGTCAGGACCCGAACTTAAAGCTCCCCTGCCAGGACTCGAACCTGGAACAAAGCATTCAAAGTGCCACGTGTTGCCCATTACACCACAGGGGATGGTAAATACCGCCAAATCGGACAACCCTCTAGATCGTCGACCTGGCCCCCACCACTATGCCGTACCACCAGCCTTCGATGCGACGGTATAGGTCGGCCCCTTTGAGGACGCGCACCACGAGACATCCGTGGTATTCCTCGCCGACGTTCTTCCGGACGGTCTTCGGGTTGTGCTTCTTCAGCGTCGTCTTCTCCAGGGTGGTGACGTCCACGCCGACCTTGTCCGACCAGTAGTGCTCCGCTTCGGCCACCTCGGCGGATTCATGGATCATCACGCGGTAACGGATGCGCGCCGGTTCGACCCCGAGCAGGCTGAGCCATGCCAGGTAGAGCTGGATCATGTCGGGGTCACTGTTGATGAAGACGACCGTTTCGCTGCGGCGGTGGGGCTTGCTCTTCGTCCCTTCGGACCAGTAGAGCCCCACCCCCACCAGAAACAACTCGCGATCGGTCAGCGAGCCGATCTCCCGCGCTGCCATGACCTTCGTCCGCTGCCGCTCCACCTCCCGCCGCCGCAGCGTCGCCTCCCACCCCCGCTTGGCGATCGCCGACGCCTCCTCCCGTGTGCGCGGTGGCCACTCGGGCTTCGGCAGGTCGCGAACCCATAGCGAGATCGAGCTCTTCGAGCAGCCCAGCTCCAGCTGGATCTTGTCGTACGTCATGCCCTGAAGCCGCATCTCGCGGGCCCTCGATCGGAGGTCGTCCTTCGCGTTGGGCCGCTTCGTCCAGTCGGGTGGCGGCTCGCCCTCCAGCAGGCGGTTCAGGATGTCGTTGTTGCTGACCTTCAGTCGGTCGCGGATCTGTCTCCGGCTCAGCCCCTCCCTGCGTAACGCGATCGCCCGGTCCCTCAGCTCCTCGAACGTGGCCGACCCGTCCCGCAGGCCGCCCACGCTGTCGCCGTCGCGGCGTCGTGGCTCGCTCATGACCACAGCGTTGTTCGGTATGCGGACGCATGTGTCGAAAGTGTGAGTGATTCAGTCGTTCGAGGGAAAGGCGTGACATTACCCTCCGTTCGAGTCCCTTCTGTGCCGCCGTGTCCCCCGGAAAAGCGCTGGCGCCCGGCCGTAGTCTGGTCGCTATGAGTGGTACGGGGGCAGTCGAGGCGGCGGGCGCGCGGGGCGCGCCCGCTGGGCCGTGGTGGTGGCCACGGCGACGGAGCATGGTGCTGGACGTGACGCTCGGCGTCGCGTCGGCGGTCGAGTGTTCGGTGGAGGGCGTCGGGTTCGCGCACGACGCCCGGATTCCGGTGGGGTTCGGGGTCGCGCTCGGGCTGCTCGTCGGAGCGGTGCTGGTGCTGCGGCGGCGCTGGGCGATCGCGGTCGTGCTGATATCCATCGCCGTCACCCCCGCCGAAATGGGGCTGCTGCTCAGCGTCGTCGGGCTCTACACCCTCACCGCCTCGGAGGTGCCACGGCGGATCTCGGCGGTGCTGGCGGGGATGTCCGGCGCCGGGACCTTCCTCGTCACGTTGATCCGCTTCCGGCAGGACAACCACCCGAGCGGCTGGGGCACGTCCCTGTGGGAGGCCCCGTTCTTCTCGCTGGTGATCACCCTGGCGCTGACCGCCCCGCCCGTGCTGCTGGGCCTGTATGTGCGGGCCCGGCGGCGGCTCGTGGAGAGCCTGCGGGAGCGGGCCGACGGTCTGGAGCGGGAGCTGTCGCTGCTCGCGGAGCGCGCGGAGGAGCGGGCCGAGTGGGCCCGTAACGAGGAACGCACCCGGATCGCGCGGGAGATGCACGACGTGGTGGCGCACCGGGTGAGCCTGATGGTGGTGCACGCGGCGGCGCTCCAGGCGGTGGCGCTCAAGGATCCGGAGAAGGCATCGAAGAACGCGGCGCTGGTGGGGGACATGGGGCGGCAGGCGCTGACCGAGCTGCGGCAGATGCTGGGAGTGCTGCGGTCCGAGGACGGCAAGCGGGGCGCGGGCTCTTCGGCGTCCTCTTCCCCGGCTTCTGCCTCCGCCGAGGAGCCGCGGGTTCCGTTGGCCGCCGTCGCGGTGGCCGCGACGGCGGCGGCCCAGGCCGCGGGGGCGGCCGCGCGGGACGAGGAGGTCCTGGGCGGGCCCTGCCTGGCGGAGCTGGAGGCGCTGGTCGGGCAGTCCCGGGCGGCCGGGATGGTCGTGGAGCTGTCCGTGGAGGGCGGGGAGCGGCGGTACGCGCCGCGGGTGGAGCAGACCGCGTACCGCGTGGTCCAGGAGGCGCTGACCAACGTCCACAAGCACGCCCCGGGTGCGCGTACGCGGGTACGGGTCGCCCACCGCACCGCCGAGATCGCGATCCTGGTGGAGAACGGCCCGTCGGAGCGGGGTGCGGCCGACGCGGGCCTGCCGAGCGGGGGGAATGGGCTGATCGGCATGCGGGAGCGGGTCTCGACGCTCGGTGGGGGCTTTGTCTCGGGGACGACGGAGGCTGGCGGCTTCCGTGTCTCGGCCCTCATCCCAGACCGAACGGACCGAACGGACCGAACCGACCCCACGGACCGAACCGACCCCACGGACGACCGAACGGATCCCGCCAAGCGTGCGTCCGCCGAGCGGGCCGATCCGGTGCGGAGCGAGGACGTGGAGCGGGCGAAGAGCGCGTAGCCAGCGCGCTCGCCCCTTCTCTCGCCCTCGCCGCCGGGGCCCCGCTAGGCCCAATGCCGGGACTCTGTTGGTGATCTTTCAGGCCTGTGCGGTGGCGGTGCAGAGGGCGTGGAAACGTGTTGATCGGCGGCGGGCGGTCGTCGGTTCGGCAATCCAGTCGGCGACGCGGGTGAGGTTGCAGGCCAATGCGGTCAGGACGTGCTGGACGTGGGTTCTGGCGAGGCCGCGGTAGCGGGATCGGCGCAGGCCGCAGGCACGGACGTTCTGGGAGAGGGTGGCCTCGATGCCGGCCCGGATCGCGTAGCGCCGCTGCCAGTCCTTGGTCTGCTGGTCCAGCCGGTTGCTGGTCTGGATCTCGTGGAGTTCGCAGGTGGGTAGCAGGGCCAGGGCCCTTGGCCGGGTGGGGCCACCCCGCACACCTCCAGCGAAGCACCAAACCGGCCGACCGTCAGCGCCCCCTGGAGATCACCAACAGAGTCCCGGCATTGCCGCTAGGCCCGGGTCAGCCGGGCCGGGAGCGCCCCGGTGACCAGCGTGGCGAGTGCCGCGTCCACGGTCGCGCCCAGGTACCAGTCCCCGGTGTGGTCGAGGCTGTACACCCGTCCCTCCGCGTCGATGGTCAGCAGCGCCTGGCCGTCCGCTTCCTCGCCCAGCGGGCAGACTTCCGTCTCCAGCGCCCGTCCCAGGTCGCCGAGCGTGCGGGCCAGGTGGAGGCCGTGCAGCGGGTCGATGCGGAAGGGGGTCGGGGCGATCTCGCGGCCCGCTCCGGATGGCTGGATGTGCAGGCCGCCGAACTCGGCCCATGCCTCGACGGCCGCCGGGAAGACGGTGTGCCGGTGGCCGGCGGGTGAGGTGTGGGCGCGCAGGCTGTCGGCCCATTCCTCGGCGCGCCGCATGTCCCAGCGGCCGGGCTGCCAGCCGGCTTCGCGCAGCGCGGCGTCGACGGCGACGGGGAAGCGGGTGGAGTCCATGCGGTCGGTTACCTGTCGTGCCGGTCCGGCCTGTCGTGCCTGGTTCACTCGGCCTCACCCACCACCCGTACGCCGAAGTGGGCCAGCAGCGCCGCGCAGGACAGGCATGGCGGGGCGTAGCTGCCGTGGTGCGGGTCGCCTGCTTCCCGGATCCGGCGGGTGGTGAGCTTGGCCTGCTTGAGGGAGCGGCGGGCCTCACTCTGGGTGAGCGGTTTGCGGGCGGCGCGCTTGGGGCGGCCGGCCTCGGCGTGCGACAGATGGCGGGAGAGGAGGATCGCCTCGGGGCAGCGGCCGGTGAATCGTTCGCGCTGGCCGCTGGCGAGCGCGTCGAGGAAGTCCTGGACCAGTGGGTGGAGCGCGGGTGGCTGGTCGGCCTTGCCTCCGGTGCAGGTCAGCGTGGTGCCGCGAACGGAGAGTGCGGCGGCGACGGCGGGCAGGATGCCGTCGCGACGGTGGCGGAGCGGAGGCGGGCCGGAGTCGGGGTCGACGCTGCTCCATCTCAGCCGGGGGTCGCCGGCCGCGGGGGTGGCGCCGTCGCCGCTCCCGTTGCTCTGCGTGATGTGCATGTGGTGGATCCCTCCCTGTGCAAACCCCCGGTTGCGTTGATCAGATTGCCAAACGCGGTGGCCGCTGCGGTAGTCCGGGGCTGAATGACCTGGTGGGGACGGTGGAGTTCCGGGGCGGGGGTGGCCGACCGGGTCCCCCGGTTGCGGCACCGCATAGGCTGTGCCCAGTAGTCAGCATCAGCAGGGGGCAACCGCCATGACGACAGGTCGGCTCGGGCAGCATGCCGCGCCACCGAACACGGCCTACGCCGGGCAGGTCGTGCATTTCCCGGATCCGGTCCGGGCCGCGCGCCACCCCAAGGGCGTCCGGATGGACGAAAACGGCTTTCCGGACTTCTCGCCGTACGCCCGCGCGGCCGTCGAAATCGCCGAGCCGCCGGAGGGATTCGGCGTCGACGAGCTGCGGCTGACCGACTTCGTCTCGGCGAACGCGGCGCTGTACGCCTCCGGGCACGAGCTGTGGAACGGCTCGTCGTCGGTGGCCACCCCGCACGGCTGGACCTGGCACCATGTCGCCGGCACCCGCCGTATGGAGCTGATCCCGGTGGAGGTCAAGGCGCTGCTGCGGCACCACGGCGGGCTTTCCACCGCCCTTGTCGACCAGGACAAGCGCGGCACCCGCCCGCTGCAGGAGACCCGGCCGGTCCACTTCGGGCTGCCGGTCCGGGGCCTGTCGGTCACCGAGGAACAGGTGCTGGGCGTCGAGGAGGACCTCGGCTACCGGCTGCCCGAGTCCTACCGTGCCTTCCTCAAGGCGGCGGGCGGCTGCGCACCGGTCGGGGCGGCGCTCGACCCGCAGCTGGGGCTGCTGATCGACCAGCCGTTCTTCACGGTGCGCGACGAGGCGGCGGTCAATGACCTCGTGTATGTCAACAAGTGTCTGCGGGACCACTTCACCAAGGACTATCTGGGCGTGGGCTTCGTCCAGGGCGGCGTGATCGCGGTCAAGGTGAAGGGGGAGGCGATCGGTTCGGTGTGGTTCTGCGCGTACGACGACGCGCGGGACCGCGACGGCTGGACGGTCCAGGAGCGGGTGGAGCGGCTGCTGCTGCCGTGCGGTGAGGACTTCGACACCTTTCTGCTGCGGCTGGCGGGCAGTCCGCCGGAGCTGGAGACCGTGGCGAACCTGATGGTGGACGGCGGATTCGCGTACGCCGTCCCGGTGGAGGGGTGAGCGCGATGGTGACCTTCGCACAGGCGCAGGAGCGCGCGGAACTCTGGATCAACGGCGATGTGCCCGCCTATCAGCGGCGCGAGGTACGGGTCCGGGAGTTCGAACTCGGCTTCGTGGTCTGGGCCGAGGACCGCCCGGACGGACCGGTCTCGGACGCGCGGTCCGAGGGCGCGCGGCTGGTCATCGCCCGCGACAGCGGGGACACCACGCTGTGGCCGGCGCTGCCGGTGGGCGAGGTCGTCCGCCGCTACGAGGAGCGGTACGGCGCGACCGACGAGATCGCCGAGGAGAGGTCCGGCGCGCGCCAGCAGCGCATCGACCTGAACGCGACGTCCTTCCTGCTGACGCCACCGGAGTGGCTGCAGGAGGCGGCGGACGCGATGAGCCTCCCGGACCAGCGGCTGGACCTCCCCGAGCAGCGGTCGGACGACGGCCCGTCCGATGCGCCGCCCGCCGGGGGACCGGCCCCTGAGGCTCCCGCCGCTGCGGATCCGGTTCCCGCCGCGCCGGTGGACGACTGGCCGTCGAGCGGCACCCCGGGTGCGGGCTCCGCGCCGGGCCCCGGATCCGGTCTGTCGTCGCGCAGGGCCGCGGCCGAGGACGACTGGCCGTCCAACGGCGCTGGGCGTGGCGGGCGCGATACCGCGGACGACGAGCCGCAGGACGCTCCGCCGGCGCCGGGCGCGCCCGGCGCCCCGGCGGCTCCGGCCGCCGATGAGGGGTGGCGGAACACTCCGCCGCCTCCTCCGCCCGGGGGCGGCGGCCCGTGGGCCCCGCCCGCCCCGGGCGGCTCCGCCGGGCCGTCGGCGCCTCCCGCCACGCCCAGCGGTGGCACGCCCTGGGCCGGGGCCGACACCAATGTCGGGGATGACGACGGCGACGACCGCTCGGTCGCGCCGCCCGCCACCGTTTTCGCCCCGCCGCTCGCGGGCTCCGACGATGGCGACACCCCGCCGCCGGGCGTACGGCCCGATGCGAAGACCAAGTTGATGTCCGCGAGCAGCGCGCTGCCGCCCACGGCCATCGCCCCGTCGTTCGACCTCCGTGGGTCGGCGGGCGGCTCCGACGCGACCCCGGCTCCGGGTGCCGCTCCCGGCGGTGCCCCCGGCGTGGGCGATATCGCGGACGCCGCCACCCGTAAGGCGACGCCCGGCGGCCCCGGCGGACCGGGTGTCCCGCCGCCGCCCGGCGCTCCGGGTACGCCCGGTGCCCGGCCGGGCGCGGGGTCGCACACCCCGCCCCCGCCGCCCGCACCGTCCGGGCCCGGTGCCCCGGGCGTTCCGGCCGGTGGATACGTGCCGACGCAGTTGGTCTCGCAGCTCGACCCCGAGAGCCTCGGCGGCGTCCCGGGCGCACCTGGTGCTCCTGGCCAGACCCCGCCGCCGAACGCCCCGGGCGCGCCTGGAGCTCCTGGCGCCCCTGGTACGCCCCCTGGCGGTGTGCATGCCGCCGCGACGATGCTGGCCGGCGGTCCGGGCGCACCGGGCGCTCCCGGCCAGACCCCGTCGTCCGGCCCGCAGCCGCCCGGCGCCCCTGGTACGCCCTCTGGCGGTGTGCATGCCGCCGCGACGATGCTGGCCGGCGGTCCGGGCACCCCGCCAGGGACCGGTCCGGGCGGCCCCGGCGTCCCGCCGCCGCCCGGTGCCCCGGGCGCTCCCGGCCAGGCTGCCCCGAACGGCCCGCAGCCGCCCGGCCCTCCCGGTGTCCCCGGTACGGGTGGTCCGCAGACACCGCCGCCCCCGCCCGGTCCGGGCGGTGTGCATGCCGCCGCGACGATGCTGGCCGGTGGCCCGGGGGCACCTGGCGCCCCGGGCGGTCCCGGCGCGCCCGGTATGCCTCCGCCCGCCGGTGCGCCCGTGCCGGGCATGGCCCCGCCGCCCGGTGCCGCCGGGGCCGGTATGGCGCCGCCGCCCGGGTATGCGTATCCGCCTCCGCCCCCCGGTCAGCCGACGGTCGGGCCCGGCTATATGGCAGTCCTCCGCTACCGTGCGCAGGACGGCTCCGAGCAGCAGCTCATCCGCCGTTCCGCGCCCGGCACCCCGCACCCCGAGTGGCAGATCCTGCATGAGCTGCGCTCGATGAACGTGCCGCCGCAGCAGGTGCTGGAGCTCCACACCGAGCTGGAGTCCTGCGATCTGCCGGGCGGTTACTGCGCCCGGATGATCCGGGAGACCTGGCCGCAGGTGCGGATCAGCCATACCGCTCCGTACGGGCGCGATCACGCGACCCGCCAGCAGGGCGTGCGGCATCTGCTGGCGCACCAGGGCGAGTTGCACCAGGTGGCGGATGGTCCGGCGCGCCCGGCGCCGAACCGGGTGCCGCTGCCGCACCCCAGCCAGGTGCAGCCGATAGCGCCGGTCCCGCCGGAGGGGCTGGCGCATGAGCTGGGCCAGGCGTTCGGGCCGCAGGGCATCTTCCGCTTCGACCAGCGCGCGGTGTCGCGGATGGGCGTGCCGGAGGTGGTCGCGCAGACGCTGGTGTGGGCGGGGCTGCCGGTGGACTTCGGGCCGTTCTTCTGGGCTCAGGCCCAGCCGGGCCGTCCGGTGCCGACGCTGGCCGAGCTGGCGGCGGAGCGGGGTGTGCAGTCCGCGCCGGACGCGGGCTCGTATCTCGTCATGGGCAATGACTTCGGCCGTCAGCTGTGTGTGCAGTACGGCACGGCGCACATCGTGGCCGTACCGCTGGAGTCGGCGCCCGGCGCTCCGCCGGCGCCTCCGCAGTTCGTCAATACCGGACTGCCGGAGTTCGTGCGGTGCATGGCGCTGCTGGGCCGGATGTGGCGGCTGCGCTACGGGCTGACGCCGGATCAGGCGGGTCGCTGGACGGTCGACTTCCAGGCGCAGCTCGCCGCCCTCGACCCGGCGGCGCCGGCCACGCCGGACAATTGGTGGGCGGTGCTGCTGGAGCAGATGTGGGACGGCCTCCTGTGAACGGACCCATCCGGACAGTCGGCTCTGAACAGCCCGCTGTGACATAGCTCGCGCCGCTCGCGCACCGATCGAGGCGCCCGCCCCCCGTGACGGGGGCGGGCGCCTCGTCGTTGTTGTCACCGCGACCCGGCGACCCTGACCGAAGATTTGGGCGGAGTGTCGCGTTATGGGTGATGTGATGCCATCCATAAAGATGTGCGCCGGAGCGCGTTGCATGCCGGACTAAAGGGGTTCCAAGGATGGGCGCATCGGTGTCACGTCAGGGCTTCACCATTGGCGGGCGGGGCCGCGGCTACCGTCCCGCGCAGGTCGACCGCTATGTGGCGGAGCTGTCCGAGGTGCGCGACGCGGCGTGGGAGCGTGCCGCGCGGCTGACCGTTCTCGCCAATGAACTGGCCGCCGAGGCGGAGCGGCTGCGCGAGGTGATCGCCCAGTTGGCCCCCCAGACGTATGAATCGCTGGGTGATCGCGCCCAGCTGATTCTGATGGCGGCCGAGGAGGAGGTCGGGTTTCTGCGGGCGGCGGCCGAGGCGTCGGCGCAGGAGCAGTGGGAGGCCGCGCAGGCCGCGGCCCGTGTGGTGCGGGACGCCGCCCGGGACGAGGCAGAGCGGGTGCGCGAGGCGGCCGAGGCGGCCGCGCGCTCGGTCCTGGAGTCGGCCCAGGCGGAGGTGAACGAGTTG
Source organism: Streptomyces sp. NPDC005266 (assembly GCF_040607655.1). Taxonomy (NCBI): domain Bacteria; kingdom Bacillati; phylum Actinomycetota; class Actinomycetes; order Kitasatosporales; family Streptomycetaceae; genus Streptomyces; species Streptomyces sp. NPDC005266. Next base: position 629,213 of record NZ_JBEXHC010000001.1, on the reverse strand, counting down.
CGCGCGGCCTCGCGTCAGGACGCCAAGGAGTGGCGGACCGAGGCGCTGGAGGCGCTCAAGGAGATGCGGCAGCGCACCGCGACGGCCCTGGCCGAGCAGGAGCGGGAGCATGCGGGGCGGTGGGAGGCGGCCGGTTGTGAACTGGCCGAGCGGGAGACCGCGATGATCGCCCGCATCACCCAGCTGGAGGAGTACACGCAGGCGAAGCTGGCCGACGCCAAGCGCGAGTACGGGATGGCCGAGCAGGCCGCGCGGCTGCGCCAGGAGGACGCGCAGGCGCAGGCGGCGGAGATCATCGCGCAGGCGCGGGCCCGGGAGGAGCGGTTGGCGCGCGAGACGGAGCGTACGCTGCGCGAGCATGTGGAGCGGCGTGAGGAGCTCAAGGCGCATCTGGAGCATGTGCGCGGCAGCTTGGCGGCGCTGACCGGCAAGCCGGTCGTGGAGGACGCGGGGGCCGGGCCACGCCCCGAGGTCTGACGGCCGCCCCGCCCGTCCGCCTGTCGGCCTGGCCGGCCGCCTGTCGGCTTGGCCGTCTGCCTGTCGGCTTGGCCGTCTGCCTGTCGGCTTGGCCGTCTGCCTGTCGGCTTGGCCGTCTGCCTGTCGGCTTGGCCGTCTGCCTGTCGGCGAACCGCCCGCCTGTCGGCGAACCGCCCGCCTGTCGGCGAACCGCCCGCCTGTCGGCGAACCGCCCGCCTGTCGGCGAACCGCCCGCCTGTCGGCTTGACCGTCCGCTTGTCGGCGTAGCCGTCCGCCTGTCGGCCGGGCGGCCGCCCGCCTGCCGGCCCGGCCGCCCGGCCGTCAGGTGTCGGTGTCGGTGTCGGCGGGCTCCGGTTCGGGTGGTGTGGGGAAGCGGCGCGGGGCGAGGAGCAGCAGCACCAGCAGCGCCAGCACCGCGGCCCCCGCCGAGCCCAGATAGACATGGTCGACGGCGGTGTCCACGGCCCGGCGCAGATAGCCGGCGGCCTGGTCGGTGAGGGCGCCGGGGTGTTCGAGGGCGTGCGAGACGGCGTCGAGGTCGTCGGGGAGTCCGGTGCGGATGCCGGCCGGGGCGTCGGCGAGCCGGGAGGCCAGGGTGGCGTTGGCGACGGCGCCGAAGAGCGCCGCGCCCACGCACTGCCCGACCTGTCGGCAGAAGAGGATCGAGGCGGTGGCGGTGCCGCGCTCGGCCCAGACGACGGACGACTGCACCCCGATGATCAGGGGCAGTTGGAAGAGGCCGAGGGCCGCCCCGAGCAGCAGCATGATCAGCGCGGGCTGCCAGGCGGCGCCGGGGTAGGGGAGGAACGGGAACGCGGCGAGGATCAGCGCGGCGGCCCCGATGCCGGTGATCGCGCAGCGCCGGAAGCCGATGCGGTTGTAGACGTGGCTGCTGAACGCGGCCGAGATCGGCCAGCTGAGCGTCATCACGGAGAGCACGAATCCGGCCGCTATCGGTCCCAGCCCCAGCACCGACTGGGCGTAGGTGGGCAGAAAGACGGTCGGGGCGATCATCAGCAGTCCGAGCGCGCCGAGCGCGAGATTGACGGCCGAGATCGTACGGCGGCGCCAGACCCAGCCCGGAATGATCGGTTCGGCTGCGCGCCGCTCGATCCATACGGTCCCCGCGGCGCAGACCGCGCTGCCCGCGAGCAGCGCCAGCGACGGCGGGGAGAGCCAGCCCCAGGCCACCCCGCCCTGCACCAGGGCGGTCAGCAGCAGCCCGCCGCAGGCGAAGACGGCGAGTGCGCCCGCCCAGTCGATCCGCGGCCGGCTCTCGCGGTGCCGCACCGGTTCCCGCAGATGACGGACGATCAGTGTGAGCGCCAGCGCCCCGACCGGCAGATTGATCAGGAAGATCCAGCGCCAGTCGGCGTATCCGGCCAGCACCCCGCCGATGGCCGGGCCGGCGACGGAGGACAGCGCCCAGACCGAGGAGAGCCTGGCCTGGATCTTGGGGCGCTCCTTGAGCGGATACAGATCGGCGGCGATCACCTGGATCGTGCCCTGGAGCGCCCCGCCGCCCAGCCCCTGGACGATGCGGAAGGCGATGAGGGAGGCCATGTTCCAGGCGCCGGCGCACAGCAGCGAGCCGATGAGGAAGACCACGATGCCGGTGAGGAGGACGGGTTTGCGGCCGAAGGTGTCGGAGAGCTTTCCGTACACCGGCAGCGTGACCGTGACGGCGAGCAGATAGCCGGAGAAGAGCCAGGAGAAGACGGAGAAGCCGCCGAGGTCGCCGACGATCTGCGGAACGGCGGTCGAGATGATGGTCGAGTCGAGGGCGGCCAGCGCCATGCCGAGCATCAGGGCGGCGGCGACGGGACGGCGGCCGCGGGGGGTCGGCGGAGCGGAAGCCGCCTCGGACCCGGGGGGTATGGGGCCGGTGTCCGTAGGCCGTCGCGCGGTGCCGCCCACCGTGGCGCTCTCCCTCCGCCGGTCAATACCGGTCTGGGCCAAAATTCTTGTACGACCCACCATTCCATGCCGGCTCAGGGCAGGGGAAGAACGCATCAGGGCTGCCCAGGCCGGGGACTTGAGCCTGACGCCGGGGAAGGCTGCACGATCGACCCCGAGGCAGGCTCCACCTGAGGGCCTACACCCCTAGGGGACCTCCACCCTTTCCTCCTACCCGTGGTTCGTTCCGGCGGAGGAGGAGCCGGGGCCCCGGGCTCCTTAGTGTTGCTACGGGCAGCGCGACCGAGGGGGTGGGGCTGGCCCCACCGCGAAGAGGGAGTCATTCCCCATCGCGGGGGTTCCCGGATCCCGGCAGGCTAAGACGTGCCATCCGCGAACCGAGATCGCTGATCACTCACCATAGGAGAGCACCGTGACAACGGCCGTATCGATTCCCAGGACCGGGGGCAGCGGAGGACATACGGCTGTTGCCGCCCGTGCACGAAAGGTCGTCAAGGCGTACGGCTCGGGCGAGACCCGGGTGGTCGCGCTCGACCATGTGGACGTGGACATCGCCCGCGGTGAGTTCACCGCGATCATGGGCCCGTCCGGCTCCGGCAAGTCGACGCTGATGCACTGCCTCGCGGGTCTGGACACCGTCACCTCCGGCCAGATCTTCCTCGACGAGACCGAGATCACCGGTCTCAAGGACAAGAAGCTCACCAAGCTGCGCCGGGACCGGGTCGGCTTCATCTTCCAGGCGTTCAATCTGCTGCCGACGCTCAGCGCTATCGAGAACATCACGCTCCCGATGGACATCGCGGGCCGTAAGCCCGAGCGCGCCTGGCTGGACCGGGTGGTGGAGACCGTGGGGCTCAGCAGCCGGCTGGGGCACCGGCCGAACCAGCTCTCCGGCGGTCAGCAGCAGCGGGTCGCCGTGGCGCGGGCCCTCGCCGCCCGCCCCGAGATCATCTTCGGTGACGAGCCGACCGGAAACCTGGACTCGCGGGCCGGTGCCGAGGTACTGGGCTTCCTGCGGCGCTCGGTGGACGAGCTGGGCCAGACCATCGTGATGGTCACCCATGACCCGGTCGCCGCCTCCTACGCCAACCGGGTGCTCTACCTGGCCGACGGCAAGATCGTGGACGAGATGCACAACCCGACCGCTGATCTGGTCCTTGAGCGCATGAAGCACTTCGACGCGCGCGGGCGGGTGTCATGACCGTCCTCAAGACCTCGCTGCGCAACTTCGTCGCGCACAAGGGACGGATGGCGCTGTCCGCCATCGCCGTCCTGCTGTCGGTGGCGTTCGTCTGCGGCACCCTCGTCTTCACCGACACCGCCAACGCCACCTTCGACCAGCTCTTCGCGAAGACGGCGTCGGACGTCTCCGTCAGCCCGAAGAACGCGCCCAAGGACGACGAGCCGCAGAGCGGCAGGATCGAGACGCTGCCCGGCGCCCAGCTCGCCCAGCTGAAGAAGGTCAAGGGCGTCAAGTCGGTGATCGGCGAGGTGACCAGCCAGTCGGTCGCCGTCGTCGACGGCAGGAACCACGACATCGGCCCGAACACCGGAGCCCCGACCGTCGCCACCAACTGGGACCCGACCGAGAGCCGGTCGGTGAAGCTCACCTCCGGAAAGGCGCCGCGCGGCCCCACCCAGGTGATGCTCGACGCCGACACCGCCAAGCGCAAGAAGTTGAAGATCGGCGACGAGCTGCGGATCATCGCCACGCCCGGTGAGACGCGTGCGAAGATCGTCGGCCTCGCGACCTTCAAGGTGACCAACCCCGGCGCCACGATCGTCTACATGGACGACGCCACCGCGCAGCGGAAGCTGCTCGGCGCCCCGGGCACGTACACGGGCTTCGCCCTCACCGCCCGGCCCGGCGTCAGCAATGAGCAGCTGAAGAAGAACGTCATCGCCGAGATCGGCACCGGGTTCAAGGTCCGGACGAAGGCGGAGTCCACCAAGGAGGGCAAGGACGACGTCGGTTCCTTCCTGGACGTCATGAAGTACGCGATGCTCGGCTTCGCCGGGATCGCCGTCCTCGTGGGAATCTTCCTGATCGTCAACACCTTCTCGATGCTGGTCACCCAGCGCACCCGCGAGATCGGCCTGATGCGCGCCATCGGGTCGAGCCGCCGGCAGATCAACCGGTCCGTGCTCATCGAGGCGCTGCTGCTCGGCGTCGTCGGTTCGGTGCTCGGCATCTTCGGCGGCATCGGCCTCGCCGTCGGACTGATGAAGTTCATGGGCAACGCCGGGCTGAACCTGAGCACCGATCAGCTGACGGTGAAGACCACCACGCCCGTCATCGGACTCACCATCGGCGTCGTCGTCACCGTCATCGCCGCCTACCTCCCCGCCCGCCGGGCCGGGAAGATCTCCCCGATGGCGGCCCTGCGCGACGCGGGCACCCCGGCGGACGTCAAGGCCGGCCGGATCCGGGCCGCGATCGGTCTGCTGCTCACCGCGGGCGGCGCGGCGGCGCTGGTCGCGGCGGGGAGCGCCGACAAGGCGGTCGACGGCTCGCTGTTCCTCGGCCTCGGCGTGGTGCTGAGCCTCATCGGTTTCATCGTGATCGGCCCGCTGCTGGCCGGTCTGGTGGTCCGGGCGCTCGCCACCGTCGTGCTGCGGATGTTCGGCCCGGTCGGCAGGCTGGCCGAGCGCAACGCGCTGCGCAATCCGCGCCGCACCGGTGCCACGGGCGCGGCCCTGATGATCGGCCTCGCGCTGGTCGCCTGTCTGTCGGTGGTCGGCTCCTCGATGGTCGCCTCGGCCAGCGACGAGCTCGACAAGTCGGTCGGCGCGGACTTCATCATCCTGCCGAACGGCCCCGGCAAGTCGTTCACCCCGAAGATCGAGAAGGCGGTGCAGGCGGGCAAGGGCCTCAAGCACGTCAGCGATGTGAAGAACATCGACGGCGCCAAGCTCACCCTGCCGGACGGGGAGACGGTCACCAAGAGCCTGAACGCCGCCGACCCGACCTACGCGGAGGACCTGCGCACCCCGGTCGTCGAGGGCAACCTGTCCGATGCCTACGGCAAGGACGCCATGTCCGTCCCCGAGGGCTTCGCCAAGGACCACAAGGTCAACAAGGGCGACACCCTGACCGTCGCCTTCGCGCACGGCAAGACGGCCAAGCTGACCGTCGCCGCGATCACCTCGGACGACACCTCGCTCGACAAGGGCGCGCTGTACCTCGACATCGCCACTGTCGAGCGCTATGTCCCGGCCGACCGGGTCCCGGCGGACGTGATGATGCTGGCGCAGGCCAAGGAGGGCCAGGAGGACGCGGCGTACACGTCCCTCAAGTCCCAGCTCGACAACTACCCGTACATCAAGGTCCGCGACCAGACCGACTACAAGAAGGAGATGGAGAACCAGATCGGCCAGCTGCTCAACCTGGTCTACGGCCTGCTGGCGCTCGCCATCATCGTCGCCGTCCTCGGCGTGGTGAACACCCTCGCCCTGTCGGTCGTCGAGCGGACCCGTGAGATCGGCCTGATGCGCGCCATCGGCCTCTCGCGCCGCCAGATGCGCCGCATGATCCGTCTGGAGTCCGTCGTCATCGCCCTCTTCGGCGCGCTGCTGGGCCTGGGGCTCGGCATGGGCTGGGGCGCCACGGCGCAGAAGCTGCTGGCGCTGGAGGGCCTGAAGACCCTGGAGATCCCCTGGCCCACGATCATCACGGTCTTCATCGGCTCGGCCGTGGTGGGCCTGGTCGCGGCGCTGATCCCGGCCTTCCGGGCGGCCCGGATGAACGTGCTGAACGCGATCGCGACCGAGTAGCACCCAGGAGCGGGACAAGAACGCTGCCCCTCCATGGGGGAGGGGCGGCACGGCCGGCCGGCCCGATGCGCGACGGGGGTGCGCACCGGGCCGGCTTTCTGCCGTTCCGGCGCGCTTCCGTGTCGCTTTCCGCAAGTCAAGTCACAGTGACCCATATGAGGAGTGCGCGGAGGTGGCCACCAACGTCCCCGGCAGCGTGGCCATACGCGACTCAAAGCGCCCCGACGGTTCCATACTCCGGTGCACACCCACGGCCTGGGCGGCCTTCCGGGCCGCCCTGACCGAGGGGCGGATCGGCTAGGCGGGCCGCACGGGGGCGCCCGCGCCCTGGACGGTTGACTTCGAGTGCGCTCCAACTCCTAGCGTGATCGGCACGACCACCAGGAGGTACACATGTCCAACCTTCCCACCCGCCGTCTGGGCGAACTGACCGTCGCCGCACAGGGTCTTGGCTGCATGGGGATGAGCCACGGCTATGGCGCCTCCGACGACGCCCAATCGATCGCGACCATCCACCGCGCCCTCGACCTCGGCGTCACCCTGCTGGACACCGCCGACTTCTACGGCGCCGGGCACAACGAGGAGCTGATCGGCCGGGCGCTGGCCGGGCGCCGGGACCAGGCGGTGCTGGCGACGAAGTTCGGCTTCGCCAACCGGCTGGGGGAGCCGACCGCGATCCGGGGCGACGCCGCGTACGTACGGCAGGCCTGCGACGCCTCGCTGCGCCGGCTGGGCGTCGACCACATCGACCTGTACTACCAGCACCGCGTCGACCCCGACGTCCCCATCGAGGAGACCGTCGGCGCGATGGCCGAGCTCGTCCAGGCGGGCAAGGTGCGCTACCTCGGGCTCTCCGAGGCGAGCGCGGGGTCCATCCGGCGGGCCCATGCCGTCCACCCCATCTCCGCCCTGCAGAGCGAGTGGTCGCTGTGGACCCGGGACCTGGAGCCGGAGATCGCCCCGGCCTGCCGTGAGCTGGGGATCGGCATCGTCCCGTTCTCCCCGCTCGGCCGCGGCTTCCTGACCGGCCGCTACACCTCGACGGAGAACCTGTCGGAGACCGATGTGCGCCGCAGCCAGCCCCGGTTCGCCGGCGGCAACCTCGAACAGAACCTGGCCATCGTGGACACGCTCCATGAGCTCGCCGCCGAAAAGGGCGTCACCGTCGGCCAGCTCGCCCTGGCCTGGGTGCAGCACCGCGGGGACGACGTGGTCCCGATCCCGGGCACCCGCCGGGAGACCTACCTCAAGGAGAACCTCGCCGCGGTCGCCATCGATCTGTCCGCCGACGACCTCGCCGCGATCGACGCCGCGGCCCCGGCCGACCGGATCGCGGGCACCCGCTACGACGAGACCAGTCTCGCCTTCGTCAACCGCTGAGCCCGCCCCGGGCCCCCGGGTGGAAAGGTGTGTCGCGGAGCGATGAGTTTCGCGCGGGCCGGCGGTCCGAGAAGGAGAAGGGACCGCAAGGACGACCCCGTACCAGGAGGCCACCATGAGCGACACCGCGCAGGGCACCCGCATCACCGAGCTGGGGAGGGTGGCCGTCACGGTCGCCGATCAGGACCAGGCGCTCGACTTCTATGTCGGCACGCTCGGCTTCGAGAAGCGCGCCGACACCCCCTTCGGCGAGGGGCACCGCTGGATCGAGGTGGCGCCCCCGGGCGGCGCCGCCGCGATCGCGCTGGTGCTGCCGCGGGAGGGCCAGCCGGCGGGCACCGAGACCGGGATCATCCTGACGAGCGAGGACATCGATGCCGACCACGCGGCCCTGCGCGCCCGCGGGGTGGACACCGACCCGGAGGTCATGCGCTGGGGCGCCCCCGTCCCGCCGATGTTCGGCTTCCGTGACCCCGACGGCAACGGGATCATGATCGTGGAGAACGCCGAGGGCTGAGGCCGGGGCGTCCCCTGGGGGCTCAGTCGCGGGGGAGCAGGGTGCCCAGGGGGCCCAGGTCCAGGTTGAGGTCTTCCGGCTTCAGGCCGTGCTGTTCGCGCAGCTCGGCCATCCGCTGGTCCAGGAGCATCAGCGTGGTGCCGATGTGTTCGATCTGGTCGTCGCTGAGCCCTCCGGCGTCGATCCGGCGCAGCGCCTGACGCTCCATCAACTGGCGCAGGAGTTCGACGATCGTGAGGACGAGGGCCACCAGGTCACGGCCCAAGGCGTCGCGGTCGATGTCGACCCTGGTCCCGGTCACAGCGGCCCGCTGTCCGGCCAGGGCCCGGGGACCCGCTCGTTGACCGAGGAGAGGAGGGCACGCAGGGACAGCCGGACGAGGGGGACCTCGGCGATGGCGATGACGAGGTCGCCGCTGACGACGACCCCGGTGGCCAGCACGCGGTCGAGGAGGTCCACGAGGGGGACTCCGACCGGCCCGAGGGCCTCGGCGGGGACGGTTCCCCAGGCGGGCGCGGCTTGTCTGGCGGCGTCGCCGGGGAGGGTCTGCCAGGCGGCGGTGGTCATGGCGCGGTACCTCCGTCGGCGAAGGAGTAGGGGGCCCAGGGGCCGGACAGCTCGATCCGCACGGCCGTCTCGTCCTCGCGCAGGGAGGCGAGGGCGGCGCGCAGCTGTCTCTCGCGGCCGTGGTCGATGAGATAGGCCGCGTTGAGCACATGGGTGCGGTGCGGGCCGGTCACCTCCGGCCCGTGCGGGCGCAGCCGGCGCGTGGCCACGGCGAGGCCGCGCACCACGGCGTCGACCCGCTCGGCGGCCCGGAGCGCCGCGTTCTGGCGCTGCTCGCGGCCCTTGTGCTGGTTGCGGACGCGCTCCAGATAGGCGAGACCGCTGCTCGCCGCGGCGGGCGCGGTGGCCTCATGGGCGGCACCGCTGCTCGTCGCGGCGGGCGCGGTGGCCTCATGGGCGGCACCGCTGCTCGTCGCGGCGGGCGCGGTGGCCTCACGGGCGGCCGGCTGCCCGGCGAGGGCGTAGACCTTCACGCCCCACTCGGCACGGCCCGCGATGCGGTCGAGGGTGGCGAGAAAGGACTCCTCCTTCTCGCGCAGGGCATCGCGGGCCCGCTCGTCGCCTCGGTAGAGGGTGGCCAGCGGCAGCGGTACGGCCGGTGCCACGGCCGACACCGCCGTGATCACCTCGTGGTGGGCGCGGGCGCACCGCTCCAACTGGTCCCGGTCGGACAGCCGCTCCCGCAGGGCCTCCTCCGCGAAGTCGGCCGCCGGGACGTCCTGGACCACGGCGGTCAGCCGGCCCGCCGGCAACGCGCGGACGGGGGCACCCGCGCCGAGCCCGGGGAGTCCCATCGGGGCCGCCGGGGCGTCCCGGCGGCAGACGGCGAAGACGTAGGTGAGGGTGGGAGCTGCCGTTTCCTCGGCCGCGGTCATGCGTCGTTCCCCTCCTTGCCCGCCCTGCGCCGGCCCGCCGCCCTGCCCTTGGCCGTGCCGACCCCGCTCAGCTCGCCGGAGTCCGCGGCGCCGCCGGACTCCAGGGCCTGCAGGCGCTCCCGCAGCCGCGCGTTCTCGTCGGCGAGGGCGTCGTGCAGGGCGGTGGTGGACAGGGCGGGGTCGGTTTCCCACCAGTTGATGCCGGCCTTGCGGGCGGTGTCCACGGAGGAGACGAACAGCCGCAGCCGGATGGTGAGCAGTTCGATGTCCAGCAGGTCGATCTTGATGTCCCCGGCGATGACGATGCCCTTGTCGAGCACGCGCTCCAGGATCTCCGCCAGGTCGGAGGAGGGCGGTCCGGTGGTGGGGGGAGGGGTGCACCACGGGTCGCGGTCACGGTCAGTCACGGCCTGATCCCTCCTCGCCCTTGTCCCTTACCGGGTGGCCGCTCCAGCAGGTCCAGCAGCCGGTCCTCTTGCCGTTCGAACTCCTCGGAGCTGATGGATCCCTCCTCCAGGGCCTCGTTGAGAGCGGCGAGCCGGGCCCGGATCACGGACGGGTCGTACAGGTCCCCCTCCGCGGCGTCCATCAGACGTTCCGCGATCCACGCCACGCCCCGCACGGGCGCCAGCGGGAACAGCACGACCTGGCTCAGGACGCCCATGCGCCCTCCACGAAGCTGTAGCAGGGCAGCGGCCCGGTGAGCCGCAGCTCGACCTGGCCGCCGTGCTCGGCGGCCAGGCGCTCCACGGCGGAGCGGAAGCGCTCCGTCGCGCGCCGGGCGAGGAGGAAGGAGGCGTTGAGCACGCATCCGGGCACCTCGGGCCCGGCCACCCGGGCGTCGGCGACGGCGGAGAGTTCGGCCAGCACCGCGGCCGCCGCGACGGAGGCTCTGCGGGCCAGCCCCCGGGCCACGGCCTCGCCGAGCCGGACGCTGGCCTCATAGCCCGGGGCCCGGCGCACGGCGGCCCGCGCGCGGCTCACCTCGGCGTCCTCGCGCACCAGCGAGGCCAGATCGCCCTCGGCGGGGGCGGCCTTCAGGTTCATCTCGACCCGGCCGTCGACGCGCTGGAGCGCGGCGAGGCAGGCGGTCCGCTGGGAGATCAGCTGCCGCCGCACCGACTCCTCGTCGGGCGCGACCATCCCGAAGCGCATGGGCAGCACCGGCCCGTCCGCCGCGAGGGCCAGCGCCAGCTCCTGGTGGGCGAGGAGGTCACGGCGCTTGGCGCGCAACGAGGCCGGGGCCTCGCTGACGACGGCGGCCAGCTCCTCGGCGGGGAGCAGGCGGACCGGACGGGGGCGCTCACCCACCCCGGTACGGCCGGGGGGCAGCGCATGGCCGTCCCGGACGACGCCGTACACGTACACGCTCTGCGGCGACGCGGTGCTGGAGGCCATCGGTCAGTCCTCCTCGGACCGGCGGCGCGCCCGGGGGCCGGTGGTGCGCTTGCGCGGGCGGGTCTCCTCGCCCTCCTCTTCCTCGTCCTCGACCCCGATCGCCTTCTTGACCTTCTCTCCCACGCTCACCGCCTTCTTGGCCACTGCCTTCTTGGCCACCGCCTTCTTGACCCCGCCTTCGCCCCCGCCGAACAAATCGGGCAGGGTCTTGGTGCGGTCGTACTCCAGGTCCAGGCGGTTGCAGGCCTCCGCGAAGCGCAGGTATGTGTCCACGCTCGCGACCACGATGCGGGCGTCGATCTTCAGGATCTCGATGCCGACCAGGGAGACGCGGATGAAGACGTCGATCACCATGCCGCGGTCGAGGATGAGCTCGAGGACGTCGTAGAGCGTGCCCGCGCGCGGAATGTAGACGAGCTCGTCGGTGCAGGTGGTGGGCATGATCGGAGCGTCCTTTCAGCAGTCGTCGGCGGCGCCGCGTCGGTAGCGGCGGACTCTCCGGTATTCCTGGAGCTCGCCCCGCCGGTCCATCCGCACCTCGTACGTGGCCAGCAGGCTGGTCGTGTCGGGGATGCGGGGGACCTCCAGTACGTCCACGCTCACCAGCCATCCGTCCTCGGCCCGGGACACGGCGGAGACGCCCTCGGGGGGATGGGTGATCAGCGAGGCAAGCCGCTTGCAAGCGCGCTCGGCCACCTCCGCCGGACCGGACTCCTGCGGCCTCCGGGGCGTCTGCTTCGTGGGTGCGCGGGGTTCTCGTTCTGCCATGTGCACAAGTCTGTTCACGGACCGTGGCCGCCCGCGCGCCGAGCTGGGCCAGATGCGGGCGGGTGTAGCCCGTGCGTGCCGCCGTCCGCGGCCCGGCCGGGTGTCGTTTCGCGCCCACGGCGCAACGGGGGCACCGGCGCAACGGGGGCACCGGCGAAGCGGGGGCATGGCCCCGTGCCATCGCCGTCCACGCGCGGCCCGTCCCGCGCCTTGCCGGTGTGCCGCGCGCCATCGGCGGGTGGCAACCGGGCCCCGTGCCCTTGCCCGCGAGGTGCCGCCGGGCGGGGACCGAGGCACGCCCCCGGCGCCCGGGCCCGCCCACGGGCCGCGCCCGGCGGCCGGTGGGGCCCGGCGAGGGCCCCGCCGCCCGCCGCCCGTGGGGCTCCGCACGGCACTCGGCGAACGTTGTCGGCGGGTGGCCGTACTCTGGAAGAACCCGGCCCGTGACACGTGTCGGGTCGTTCGCGTTGTCCGCCTCCGGGATGGAATACCCCTTTATGAGCCTCACCGGTCTGCTCGACGTCGTCGTACGGGACCCCGCGCTCGCCGAGGCGGTGCGCGGCGCCGCCGACGGCAATCGTCCCCACGTCGATCTGGTCGGCCCGCCGGCCGCCCGCCCCTTCGCCATCGCCGCGCTCGCCCGCTCCGCCGGCCGCCCCGTCCTCGCGGTGACCGCCACCGGCCGGGAGGCCGAGGATCTGGCGGCCGCGCTGCGCTCCCTGCTCCCGCCCGAGGGCGTGGTGGAGTACCCGTCGTGGGAGACGCTGCCGCATGAGCGGCTGTCCCCGCGCTCGGACACGGTCGGCCGCCGGCTCGCCGTGCTGCGCAGGCTGGCGCACCCCAGTGAGGACGACCCGGCCGCGGGCCCGGTCTCCGTGGTGGTCGCGCCCGTGCGCTCCGTGCTGCAGCCGCAGGTCAAGGGGCTCGGCGATCTGGAGCCGGTGAGCCTGCGGGCCGGGCAGACCGCCGATCTGGAGGAGATCGTCGACGGGCTCGCGGCGGCCGCGTACTCCCGGGTGGAGCTGGTGGACAAGCGCGGCGAGTTCGCCGTGCGCGGCGGCATTCTGGACGTCTTCCCGCCGACCGAGGAGCATCCGCTCCGGATCGAGTTCTGGGGCGACGACGTCGAGGAGATCCGCTACTTCAAGGTCGCCGACCAGCGCTCCCTGGAGGTCGCCGAGCACGGGCTGTGGGCCCCGCCCTGCCGTGAGCTGCTGCTGACCGAGGACGTACGGGAGCGGGCCGCCGCCCTCGCCGAGGCCCATCCGGAGCTGGGCGAGCTGCTCGGCAAGATCGCCGAGGGGATCGCGGTCGAGGGCATGGAGTCCCTGGCCCCCGTGCTCGTGGACGACATGGAGCTGCTGCTGGACGTCCTCCCGGCGGGGAGCATGACGGTGGTCTGCGACCCGGAGCGGGTGCGGAGCCGGGCGGCGGACCTCGTGGCCACCTCGCAGGAGTTCCTGCAGGCGTCCTGGGCGGCCACGGCCGGGGGAGGCGAGGCCCCCATCGACGTCGGCGCCGCCTCGCTGTGGGGCCTCGCGGACGTCCGGGACCACGCGCGCGAGCTCGGCATGGCGTGGTGGTCGGTGAGCCCCTTCGCGGCCGACGAGGAGCTCACGCGGACACGTGCCGCTGACGCGGCGGGGGACACGATCAAGCTCGGCATGCACGCCCCGGAGACCTACCGGGGCGACACGGCGCGTGCCCTGGCCGACACCAAGGGCTGGCTCGCCGACGGCTGGCGGATGGTCTATGTGACCGAGGGCCACGGCCCGGCGTCCCGCACCGTCGAGGTGCTCGGTGGCGAGGGGATCGCGGCGCGGCTCGACCCGGATCTCGCCGAGATCAAGCCGTCCGTGGTGCATGTCGCCTGCGGCTCGATCGACTACGGCTTCATCGACCCCGGGCTGAGGCTCGCGGTGCTCACCGAGACCGATCTGTCCGGGCAGAAGGCGGCGGGCAAGGACGGCGCCCGGATGCCGGTGCGCCGCCGCAAGACCATCGACCCGCTCACCCTCGAAGCGGGCGACTACATCGTCCATGAGCAGCACGGCGTGGGCCGCTACATCGAGATGGTGCAGCGCACCGTCCAGGGCGCGACCCGTGAGTATCTGGTGGTCGAGTACGCCCCGGCCAAGCGCGGCCAGCCCGGCGACCGGCTCTACATCCCGACCGACCAGCTGGAGCAGATCACCAAGTACGTGGGCGGCGAGGCGCCGACCCTGCACCGGCTCGGCGGCGCCGACTGGACCAAGACCAAGGCGCGCGCCAAGAAGGCCGTCAAGGAGATCGCGGCCGATCTGATCAAGCTCTACTCGGCGCGGATGGCGGCCCCGGGCCATGCCTTCGGCCCGGACACGCCCTGGCAGCGGGAGCTGGAGGACGCCTTCCCGTACACGGAGACCCCCGATCAGCTCACCACGATCGGCGAGGTCAAGGAGGACATGGAGAAGTCGGTTCCGATGGACCGGCTGATCTGCGGCGACGTCGGCTACGGCAAGACCGAGATCGCGGTGCGCGCCGCCTTCAAGGCGGTCCAGGACGGCAAACAGGTCGCCGTCCTGGTGCCCACCACGCTCCTCGTCCAGCAGCACATGGGCACCTTCAGCGAGCGGTACGGCCAGTTCCCCGTCGTCGTCAAGGCGCTCTCCCGGTTCCAGACGGACACCGAGGCGAAGGCGGTCCTGGAGGGGCTGCGGGACGGCTCGGTCGACATCGTCATCGGCACGCACCGGCTCTTCTCCTCCGAAACCAAGTTCAAAAACCTGGGTCTGGTCATCGTCGACGAGGAGCAGCGCTTCGGCGTCGAGCACAAGGAGCAGCTGAAGAAGCTGCGGGCCAATGTGGACGTGCTGACCATGTCCGCCACGCCCATCCCGCGGACCCTGGAGATGGCGGTCACCGGCATCCGCGAGATGTCGACGATCACCACCCCGCCGGAGGAGCGCCATCCGGTGCTGACCTTCGTCGGCCCCTACGAACAGAAGCAGATCGGCGCGGCCATCCGGCGTGAACTGCTCCGCGAGGGCCAGGTCTTCTACATCCACAACCGGGTCGAGTCCATCGACCGGGCCACCGCCCGGCTCCGGGAGATCGTCCCCGAGGCGCGGATCGCCACCGCCCACGGCCAGATGTCGGAGGGCGCCCTGGAGCAGGTCGTGGTCGACTTCTGGGAGAAGAAGTTCGACGTCCTGGTCTCCACGACCATCGTCGAGTCCGGCATCGACATCTCCAACGCGAACACCCTGATCGTCGAGCGCGGTGACAACTTCGGCCTCTCCCAGCTCCACCAGCTGCGCGGCCGGGTGGGGCGTGGCCGCGAGCGCGGCTACGCGTACTTCCTGTACCCGCCGGAGAAGCCGCTGACGGAGACCGCCCATGAGCGGCTGGCCACCATCGCCCAGCACACCGAGATGGGCGCGGGCATGTACGTCGCGATGAAGGACCTGGAGATCCGGGGCGCGGGCAATCTGCTCGGCGGTGAGCAGTCCGGCCATATCGCGGGCGTCGGCTTCGATCTGTACGTGCGGATGGTCGGCGAGGCCGTCGCCGACTACCGCGCCGCGCTGAAGTCGGGCGACGGCGAGGTCGAGGAGGCCCCGCTGGAGGTCAAGATCGAGCTCCCGGTCGACGCGCATGTCCCGCACGACTACGCGCCCGGCGAGCGGCTGCGCCTCCAGGCGTACCGCGCCATCGCGGCCGCCAACAGCGAGGAAGACATCCGCGCCGTCCGCGAGGAGCTGACCGACCGCTACGGCAAGCTGCCCGAACCCGTGGAGAACCTGCTGCTGGTCGCCGGGTTGCGGCTGCTCGCGCGGTCGTGCGGCGTCACCGACATCACCCTCCAGGGCTCGAACATCCGCTTCAGCCCGGTGGAGCTGCGCGAGTCCCAGGAGCTGCGGCTCAAGCGGCTCCACCAGCGTGCGGTGATCAAGCCGGCCTCGAAGCAGGTTCTGGTCCCGAGGCCCACCACGGCCCGTATCGGCGGAAAGCCGCTGGTGGGGCGGGAGCTGCTGGCGTGGACGGGGGAGTTCCTGACGACGATTTTGGGGTCGTGAGCGCAGGACCCCTGAATCCGCTTGCCTGCGAAGCCACAGTCGGGCCCGCGCCGAGGACGCCGTGGCGCACTGACGGGCGCGTCGATCGAGGTGATCGGCATCCAGCCGCTCCTCATACGCATGTGGGAGCTGCGCGGCAATGTCTCGGGCTATGACGCCGCGTACATCGCGGCGGCGGAGGCCTACCGGGTACCGCTGACCACCGGTGACGCCAGGCTGCGCCGCTGCACGGTGGCGCGCTGCGCGATCGAGGTCATCGGCTGACCGGCGCCCGAGCCCGTCCGGGCCCGGGGCGGCACAGGCCCAGGCTTCCAGGGAGGCCGCCCCGCGGCACCCCCGTGGCCGCGCGGCGGCCTCCCCGGTCCCGTGAGCGCCCTGGCGCGTGGCGCATGTCGCTGGGTTTCCGTCGTGGCTTGTTCAGGACCATAGGCGGGGGCGGCGCGGGCGGCGAGGAACGATGTGCACAGTCATCGCGGTGCGCGGTTGTCCTTCGAACGGTGAGCCCGCGAGCCGCTCAGAGCGAGCCCAGCGCCCGCATCGCCAGCCATAGCTCGTACTTGGCGCTCGGCGCGCCGAGCAGCGACCGCCCCAGCGCGTTCTCGGCCCTGACCAGCCGCTTGCGCGCGCCCGGCAGCGAGATCCCGAGGGCGGATGCGGCCGCGGGCAGCCGGGCGTCGGCGCGCAGCCAGGCCCGTACGGTCTCGGGGCCGGCCGTCGGCCCGGCCTGTTCCAGGGGGCGCAGCTGGGCGCGGGCCCATACCCCGGCGGCGGGCGTGGCCAGCAGGGCGTCGAGCGTGGTGGCGCGCCCCGGCGGCGCGGCCGCCCCCGGCGCCGGGTCCGGTGCCGCCGGGTGCGCTGGTGCCGGGTGCGCTGGTGCCGGGTGAGGCGGCGCCGGGTGCGGTGGTGCCGGGTGAGGCGGCGCCGGGTGCGGTGGCGCCGGGTGCGGTGGTGCCGGGTGCGGCGGCGTCGAGCGTGGCGGCGCCGCGTACAGCCGCAGCGCGAGCCAGGCGGCCGACTGCCCGGCCAGGCTGCGGCTGACGTCGACGCCGAGCAGCTCGTCGATATGGCGCACGCGCGCGGCGAGCGTATTGCGATGGATCTTCAGATGGCGGGTCGCCGCCCCGCCGAAGCTGAGCCATGAGCCGAGCGTGTCCAGCAGCTCCCGCGGGCCGGGGTCGGCGCGGCGGGGCGGGGCGTAGCGCAGACAGGGCGCCAGCAGATCGCTCGCCCAGGTGTGCGCCTCGGACCCGGCCAGCGCGGTGACATCGGCCTCGCCGCCGAAACTCGCGCACCGCTCGGGCGCGTTACGGGCCACTGCCAGCGCGTGGATCGCCTGCTCGTAGCCGACGGGTGTGTCCCGCAGCGCGACCTCGGCGCTCACCCCCACCCGGCAGCCGGGCTCCTGACGGGCGATCACCAGATCGAACCCCTCCAGCCGCTCGTCGGGCGCCGGTACCAGCGCGATGAGGTGGTGGGGCTGCACCGGACACGGCACGATCCACGCCCGGCCCCGCGCCGTACGGTCGATCCGGCTCCCTATCTCGCGCCGCCGGGTGCCCGGGCACTCGATCACATACACCCGCGCCACGGCGGGCAGCGCCGGGCGCAGCGCCCCGGCGATCCGCTGCGCGGCGGGGACGCTGCCCACCATCAGCAGATGCAGCACCGCCTCCCGGCTGTGCGCCTCGGCCGACTCGACGCGGCGCCGCGCCCGTTCGGCCTCCTCCAGCCGCCAGCACAGGGCGAGGGTGCGGGCGGCGTCGGCGAGGAGCACTCCGCAGCGCGGGTCGTCGGGCCCGACGACGGCGAGGTACGCCGCCGTGCCGGTGCCCGTGCCGGTCCCGGTGCCGGTGCCCGTGCCGGTCCCGGCGGCGAGGGCGACGAGGTGGACGGGGTGCGTTCCGTCGCCGCCCAGCACGGCGGACGGCGCACCGCGCCGGTGCAGTTCGGCGGCGCCGGCTGCGGCGGCGGTCGCGGCGGAGCGGGCTGCGGCGGCGGTCGCGGCGGGGCCGGCCGTCCCGCCCGGCACGGCCAGCACGGAATCATCGCCTCCGGCCAGCACGGCCGTCCCCCCGGTGCGCCGGGTGAGCCAGCCGAGAATGGCCCGTACCGCGTCGCGCTGGGCGGAGAGCCGGGCGAGAGCCAGCACATCGTCGGCGCGGCAGGTGCGCGGATCGGTGGACGAGGCTGCCATGAACCAGCAGGTTAGTGCCCATGGTGGCCGACTGTGGAAGCGCTCGGGGGACCAGGCGGGGAGCAGGCCGCTAAGGTCGGCGGCGTGTCCGCTGTCATAGCCGCCATGATCACCGCCATCGTCGGCGTCCTCGGTACGCTCTTCGCGCCCCTGCTGGCACATCGGATAGTGGCGCGTCAGCGCCGTGAGGACGCGGGGGACGAGGAGCGGCGGCGCCGCTTCGAGGAGCGCCGTACCGCCTACACCGCGATGAACCGCGCCTCCCGGCAGTTCCATACGCTCCTCAATGACGCGCTGCACCGGATCCGGGACGGCGTCTACATGGACGAGGACCGCGCCCAGGTAGAGGAGGCCCGGCGCGACTACCGGGACTGTTACGCCGAGGCGCAGATGATCGTCCCCGAGCGGGTGATGGATGCCTCGCGCGAGCTCAACAAGGTCCTCGCCGGCATCGATGCCACGGCCAAGCGGATCGACCGGGGACTCGCGCGGGAGGGGGAGACGGCCGCCGGCGCGCTGCTCCGGCTGAAAGACGCCGAGCCCCGGCTGTCGGCGATGCGGCGGATCATGCGGGAGGACCTGGGCATCGTCGACTGACGGCGGGGCCCGGGGCCCCGAATGGGGCCGTCAGCGCCCCACCGCGTACCCTTGCGCGCCCCGCGGATTGGCGCCGGCCATCAGCACACCCGTCTCCGGATCCCGGGCCACCGCGCACAGCCGCCCCTCCGACCATGCCGGGCCCACCGCCACGTCGTGCCCCCGGCACCGCAGTTCGCGGATCACGTCCTCCCCGACCCGGGACTCGACCACGACCCTCCCGGCCGCCATCGCGCGCGGGTGGAAGGAGCCGGGGAAGCTCTCCTGGTGCCAGTTGGGCGCGTCGATGGCCCCCTGCAGATCAAGCCCGGAACGCACCGTTCCGCGCAGCGCCACGGCGAGGAAGAAGTGGACGCTCCACTGGTCCTGCTGGTCGCCGCCCGGGGTGCCGAAAGCCATGACGGGGGTGTCGCCGCGCAGGGCGAGGGACGGGGTGAGCGTGGTGCGCGGGCGGCGGCCGGGGGTCAGGGAGTTCGGCAGACCGGGATCCAGCCAGGCCATCTGGAGGCGGGTGCCGAGCGGAAAGCCCAGCGCGGGGATGACGGGGTTGGACTGCAGCCAGCCTCCGCTGGGGGTGGCGGCGACCATGTTGCCCCAGCGGTCGACGACATCCAGATGGCAGGTGTCGCCGCGTACCGTGCCGTCCCCGCCGACCGTCGGCTCCCCGCCGCCCGGCCCCGCCCCCGGGCCCGGGGTGTGCGAGGCCGAGCGGGCGACGGCGGCCAGGGCCTGTTCGCTCAGCCGCGGCTGCCGGCCGCCGGGCCGTCCCGGGCGCAGCTCGTACGAGGCCCGCTCGCCGATCAGCGTCCGCCGCTCGTCGTTGTACGGGCGGCCGAGCAGCTCCGCGAGCGGGACGTCGGCGGCGTCCCCGTACCACGCCTCGCGGTCGGCCATGGCGAGCTTGCCCCCCTCGATCAGGGTGTGCAGAAGGTCGGGCGTGCCCAGGTCGTCCGAGCCGAGTCCGTCCGGCAGCAGGGCGAGTTGCTGCAGAAACGCCGGGCCCTGGCTCCAGGGGCCCGCCTTGCACACGGTCCAGCCGTTCCACGTATGGCGGACGGGGGCCTCGTACGTGGCCTCGAAGCGGGCCAGATCGTCCCCGGTGAGCGTCCCGGCGTGGCGCTCCCCGGACGAGTCCATGGCGGGCCGGGCCGCGGCCCCCGCCATCTCCTCGGCGACGAACCCCTCGCGCCAGACCCGGCGGGCGGCGTCGATCTGCGTCTCACGCCCCGGCCCGGCGGCCTCCGCCTCGGCGATGAGTCGCCGCCAGGCGGCGGCCAGCGCCGGGTTCTTGAGCAGCCGCCCGGGGGTGGGGGCGTGGCCGCCGGGCAGATACAGCTCGGCCGATGTCGTCCACTCGGTCTCGAACAGCTCCCGCACCGTCTCCACCGTCTCGCCGATCCGCTCGACCGCGGGATGACCGGTTTCGGCGTATCCGATCGCGTACCGCAGCACCTCGGCGAGCCGCTTGGTGCCGTGGTCGCGCAGCAGCAGCATCCAGGCGTCGAACGCGCCGGGCACGGCCGCCGCGAGCGGACCGGTGCCCGGCACGAGGTCGAGGCCGAGCGCGGTGTAGTGGTCGATGGTGGCCCCGGCGGGGGCCGGGCCCTGTCCGCACAGCACGCTGGGCTCGCCACCCGCCGGCGCGAGGATGATCGGCACCTCGCCGGCGGGCCCGTTCAGATGCGGCTCGACCACATGGAGCACGAACCCGGCGGTGACGGCGGCGTCGAACGCGTTGCCCCCGTCCTCCAGGACGGCCATGGCGGACTGCGAGGTGAGCCAGTGAGTGGAGGAGACCATGCCGTGGGTGCCCTGGAGGGTGGGCCGGGTGGTGAACATGAGGGCTCCCTGATCCGAGCGGGTGCGGCGGGCCGTGGTGCGGCCAGCATGGCGCAGGCCCAGATCACCGGTCCATGGAGCCGGAGGCCGTCCCTCGGGGGAGCGTGCCGTCGCGCCCGCTACGGGCGGACGTACTGGTCCGGGTTGCCCTGGGGCCAGTTGATGGTGAGGCGCCGACCGTCGGCGCTGACCACGCCGTGGCCTCCGGACATCGTCTCGCCCCCGCAGGTCATGGTGACGGCCATGGCGGCGCTGATGGTGCCTGGGCAGGACTTGCCCCGATACCCCACGCTCAGGGAACCGCCGGTGACGGTCATGACGAGTGGCTTGCCGTTCTTGTCGCGCACCGTGGAGTACCAGGTGCCCCGCACGCTCTGCGGGGCGCCCGGGCGCCCCCGGACATCTGGAGAACGAGCGGACGATTCACCAGGGGGCGCCGGGCCGCGCGCGGTTCCTTTCCCGCCACCCGGCCGTCGTCGAAGGCCACTCCGCGTCCCGATGCCACCAGGCCGAGCAGAAATTCCGGATTGCGGGCAGGGGGAATCGTCGGCGGGGCGTAACCGTCCTCGCGGCAGATTTCCAGAATCCGGTCGTACCAGCCGGGAGCCGTGGCCCGCGGAAAGAGAGACAGATCGTGGCCCGCCAGATCCGTCGGCGCCACTTCCGGCAGGCGGGCGAGCGGGCGAGCGGGGGAGCGGGGGGCGGGGGAGTACGACGCCCAGCTCGATCCCGGCCGCCGGGCCTGCGACGATCCCGTCGGCGCCGTCCACGGGGTGGTGCCTCGGCGCGGGCGGGCTCCCCGGCGGCCTGCGCCCGGATGCGGGAGCGGTACCGCTTCCGACCTCTTGGCTAACCGAGCGCCGACGCCAGCAGCGTGGCCGTCTTCGCGACGAGCGGCTCGTCCGCCGGGGCGTCGGCGTCGTCCTTCGTGGAGAGGACGGCCAGCACCACCGGCGCCCGGTCCGGGGTCCAGGCGACCCCGACGTCATTGGTCGTGCCGTAACTGCCGGTGCCGGTCTTGTCCCCGAGGGGCCAGTCCCGGGGAAGGCCCGCCCGGAACCGGGCCCCGCTCGTGGTGTTGGCCAGCAGCCACGCGGTCAGCTGCTTCCGGTCCCGGGGCGTGAGGGCGTTGCCGAGGGTGAGCCGTGCGTACGTCCGCCCGATGGCGCCCGGACTCGTGAGGTCGGTGGCGCGCCACGGCTCGGCCGAGTTCAGCGCGGGCTCCCACCGGTCGAGCCGAGTCGTTCCGTCCCCGATCGACCGGCAGAACCGGGTCACGGCCGTGGGACCACCGAGCTCGCGGAGCAGGAGGTTCGCCGCCGCGTTGTCGCTGTACGCGATGGCGGCGGCGCACAACTCGGCGACCGTCATTCCGTTGGCGAGGTGCTCGGGCGTGCCCGTGATGGGGGCATAACCCGAGTCCTCGACGTCCTTTTCGCCGTACCGGATGCACTGGGCCAGGAACTCGCCGTTCCGGTCGAGGTCCCGCAGAATCGCGGCGGCGGCGAGCGTCTTGAACACCGAACACATCGGAAACGCCTCGTCCGCGCGGTACAGCACACTCTTTCCGGTGACCGTGTTCCGCGCGAACACCCCGAGCCGAGCGGAATGCTGCCGCTCCAGCTCGCTCAGCGCCTGGACGATGTGGTCCTGCCCGCCCCGCGACGCCGCCCATGCCGACCCGCCCGCCGGCAGCGCGGCGGCCAGCGCCGTGCCGGCGCCGGCGGTAAGGACTAAGCGACGGCTCGGGCGCCTTCCGAAGGTCTCCACGTTGTTTCTCTCTCCTCAGACCGTTGATCAACGTCTCAAGAGCAAGACTCCCGACAGCCCCGTGAGGTTCCCTGGCGAGTGTCGTGCGGAGCCGACCCCACGCCCGGGAGACAACGCTGCTCTGCCGTCAGCAGCCGGTGGTGACGTGAGGTGGCCATACGCGGCCCGCCTCGGGCGAGGGGCAGGGGCCGGGCGCCGCCGTTCGGCCCCGGGATGGCCGGAGCCGACGTGGCGCCAGGAGGTCCCCGTCGTCGTGCTCACCTCGCCTCGGAGAGACCCCGCGATCGTTGAACAGCACGTCGGAAGAGCTCGCGCGGCGACGGACCCCCGCGCAGGCACCACAACGCGATGACCGGGTCGCAGATGGCGCAGCCCAGCGACGAGTCGTGGGAGAAAGGGATCAAGGGGCTGCCATTGAGATGGTGGACGACGTCCCACGCGGTGTGCAGCAGCCAGCCGATGCCGATGAAGGTCCACGAGTCCAGGCCGCGGTAGGCGACGTAGGTGACGAGTGCGGCGAAGGCGAACTCCCAGCCGCCCAGGCCGCCGCCGCTGAGGTAAGCGGCGCCCGCTCCGGCGACCATGATCGCGTTGAAGCGCCGCCGGTGCGGTTCGCGGATGAGGGACATCAGCAGCGCGTAGAGGATGCCGATGCCGATCGGCGCGAGGTACTGCATGCGGAAGCCTTCCTGGAGGTGATGGTGGGCCGCGCGGCACGGCGGACGGAAGCTGCGCCGCCTTCCGCGTACGGGAGGCGCGGCCGGACCGGCGGCCGGCGTGGGCCGGATCCGCCCCGACGCTATCCGCGCGGCCCCTGCCTCCCCAGTGGCGTTGATGACAGGTGTCAACGGAATACCGCCACGCTGCTGAATGGTGTTTCTGACCTGCTCCGATGGCAGGGTTGCCGCCCCATTCGCCGATCGAGGGCGACTGTCGATCCGATAGGTTCTGGACATGCACACGGTCGCCGTCCTCGCCCTCAGCCAGGTGATTCCGTTCGACCTGTCCACCCCGATCGAGGTCTTCACCCGCACCCGGCTGCCCGACGGCCGCCCCGGCTACCAGATCCGTGTGTGTGCGGAGGAGCCCGAGGTCGACGCCGGTGCGTTTACCCTGCGCGCGCCGTGGGGCCTGGAGGGGATCAGGGGCGCGGACACCGTCATCGTGCCCGGCACCGCCGACCCTGCTGCCCCGCTCGCACCCGCTGTGCGCAGCGCGTTGCGAGAGGCCGCCGCCGATGGCACCCGCATAGCCTCCATCTGCAGCGGCACCTTCATTCTGGCCGCCGGCGGGCTGCTGGACGGCCTGCGAGCCACCACCCACTGGCTTGCCGCGGGCCAACTCGCCGCCGCCTACCCGGTCATCGACGTGGACCCCGACGTGCTGTACGTCGACAACGGCCAGATCCTCACCGCCGCCGGCGCGGCGGCCGGTTTGGACCTGTGCCTGCACATGATCCGCCGCGACTACGGCTCCGCGGTGGCCGCCGACGCCGCCCGCCTGTCCGTGATGCCGCTCGAACGCGAAGGCGGACAGGCCCAGTTCATCGTCCACGACCACACGCCCACCCCGGCCGGTTCGGCGCTGGAACCGATCCTGACCTGGCTGCGGGCCAATCTTGCCCGCCCGCTCACCCTGGACGACATCGCCGCCCAGGCCGGTATGAGCACCCGTACCCTCATCCGCCGCTTCCGGGAACAGACCGGCACCACCCCCCTCCAATGGCTGCACCGCGCCCGCATCCGCCAGGCCCAGCACCTGCTGGAGAGCACCGAGCACTCCGTCGAACGCATCGGAGCCCAGGTCGGCTTCGGTTCGCCCACCGCCTTCCGCGACCGCTTCAAACGCACCACCGGCGTCAGCCCTTACGCCTACCGCCGCACCTTCGGCCGACCTGCCCACACGGTCTCCCACACTTGAGCAGTCATGGACGCAGGCGGCTGAGCAGTTCGTCCCCGGCGGGGTAAGGACGCTCCTGGGGAAGCAGCCGGACCGCGGAGTCCAGGTCGGCGTCGCTTATGAGCGCGTGGATCTCGCGGGCGAGCGGCGTCACATCCCTGATGGCGACTGTCCACTCATCCGCGTACCGCCGTACGGCCTCGCCGGAGAGCCCGAGTTGCAGCGAGCGGTACGGCAAGGGCCGCAGCCGCAGATCGCGCTCGGGGTCCCATTGCACGCGGGCCGGTGCGCGCTTCACCTCGCGCCGCCAGGTACTGAGATCGGGATGCACCCCGCGCTCATAGCTCGACAGGCACGCGTTGCGCAATGCCCACTCGAAGCCGCTGCGTGAGATCTCGACGGCCAGGACCGTCTCCTGACCGGACTTCGTGCCCCATCCGCAGCGGTACATCATCCACAGGAACGACGGCTTGATCCACGTCAAGCCTCGCTCACAGCCCTTTTGCACGTCAGCGGTCACGGTTCCTGTGCACAGTCGGCGTCTACTGGAGGTTGTCGATGCAGACCCGCAGCAGCGCGTTCAGTGCGGCAGCCTGAGGCAGGTCATGCATGGTGATGACATCAGCGCTGGCCCGGATCTGCCGGTGAAGTACATCGTCCGCCTGCGTCTTGAAGTCCAGCAAGCGGGCCATGTACTTCTTGTCGGTCCGACTCCAGGCATGGTTGTTCGCCGCCGCCTCGAACGACTTGTGCCCCAGGATTGGCGGCACGTGATCGATGACGGCGCGCAGCAGCGCATGGCATGAGTAGGCGTGGCCGTCCGCGTAGTTGTCGTCCAGCTCGCGCAACAGTTGCAATAGCTTGTCCAAGCTCAGCTTGGTCTTGCCTTGCTCGGCTGCC
Source organism: Streptomyces sp. NPDC005266 (assembly GCF_040607655.1). NCBI lineage: Bacteria > Bacillati > Actinomycetota > Actinomycetes > Kitasatosporales > Streptomycetaceae > Streptomyces > Streptomyces sp. NPDC005266. The sequence continues at coordinate 604,283 of NZ_JBEXHC010000001.1, read as the reverse complement.
AGCTCGGCGCGGAGGCCGGCATTGACGTAGAGCTTGGGCTCAACCACCGGCCCCACGGTGGGGGCCACTTCCGCTGCGGCGCTCACGGCCGCGCGAGGCGTTGCTTCGACATGCAGTTCCGGAAATCCAAGCTGGCCCGCGAGGCTCGACATTTGCACTTCATGCTCGCGTTCCACTTCCTCCTCTACATACGCAACCTGAGCGGCTACATACTCCGGTAGGGTCGACACGCCTCGGAACCTCAACAGATACCGGTGCAAATCGTAGCGCCAGCTCTGTTCACCATTAGGCTTGCTGTACCACCCTTGCGCCCCACGCATCAGCAGTGGCTCATGCCGCAGCATGTCCGGCACCGCCTGTAGGAACTCGGCACCGACAGCAGGGAACTCACGGGATACATCGTCCGCCTCCACGAAGTTCCGCTGCACCGAATCCGGTGACGACCGAGAGAACACTTGGCGCTGAATGAGGTAGCCGACGACACTCAGGAGCGAGCTGAAGACGTTCTCCAGCTCGACCAGGTGGAGCCCGGCCGCCATGGTCAGTGCCGGCCGGCTGTCATCTGACAGCCCGTTGTACTCATACCAGGCCAGCCCATATGAGAGACGCCCGACGGCTCGAGTGCCCACGCTGGGCAATGACTTCAGCAGCTGCTCGGCGTCCAGGCCCTTACGGTCGAGCTCGGTGAGCACGTGGTGCCAGACCGGCCACTTGCCTGTCTTCAGGAAAGGCCCAGCCATGGTCTGCATGAGCATTAGTTGCTGGTGGGACAGCTGGGCCGCAAGGTCAGGCATGTTCGTCCAGTCTTGAGATCATCCGCACAGATGAGCCCAGATGCTACGCCGCGCCACTGACAGTCAGCCACGGCTTTGAGCCTCGCCCGTCGGGATCGTGGGCGGCGCTAGGTCGGTTGGTTGGCGATCTACGGCTGTGAGGCACTGCCAGCGGAGCTACGACCCGAGGGAGTGGTGTGACGGATCAAATGCCAACTACTGGCCGATGGGCCGCAGCAGTGGCGGGGCTGGCATTGCGCGGGACTTCGCTGCACTCCTTGCGGCTGAAACAGAGAGCGCTGGGATCTAGTCTCACGAACGCTCCCAACAGTGTGATCACTTCTCCCAATCCTTCAACAGTGGAGCGAATGTAACGTCATGCCAGGGGCGAATCCACTCTTGCATGTAGCAGACATCGCTTGAGGAAGGTGCCGGTTTAGCTTCCCTAAGCTTCACCACAGATGGCATCACAGCAGCATCGCCGAGCAGCAAGGCCTCCCCCGATGACAACATGGGGAGTGACTCGGTAAGGGGGCCCAGGGAATCAGGAATTAGCCTCCGCACATAGCGCTGGTCTTCTGGATTAGTCAAACGCATTGCAAGGAAATTGCTACACTGAGAGAAGATCGTCTCAGAGATCTCGGCCGGTCTTTGACTCACGATAGCGGCCGTGATCCCGTACTTCCTCCCCTCTTTCGCGATGCGCTCAATCGCGGCGCGTGAGGCGCTAAACCGGGATAGATCACTACGTGGAACATACTTGTGAGCCTCTTCGTAGACGACGAGTAGGGGGGTTTCCGCCTTACCTTCACTATGCGACTTTTTGTAATAGAATGCATAATCGAAGAGTAGACGTGAGATTAGCGACACGCTAATACTGAGCACTTCAAACGGAACCCCACTGAGGTCCACGATCGTCACATTAGAAGGCCGGCCTCTCCGGTATCCCGTGAATTGTCGAAGCACTTCCTCCAGAGTGGGCTCCTTGACCTTTGCACCCAGTAGGAAGTCAAGCCTTCGATCCGTGTACTTGTTCTCAAGGCGGGTCAGAAAATTAACCAACTTCCCCTTCAGTGGGCCGTTCACAGGTTTATTGTTTGTCCCCGGCACCATCTCCTCGTTCTTTTCCTGAATATAAGAGATAACCTCACCGAGGTCAAAGTATAGCGGCGAGTCATAGTGAATTAGATCGCGCTTATCCTCCGGGCCGCGGTAATGCTTTCTGCGATTCTCGGTGATGCCCCGCTTGAGTGTTGCCACTTGGTTATGGGACTGCTCCTCAATGCTTTCAATGAAAAGCGATTGCAGCTCTTCGGAATTAAGAAGCCAGTACGGTAGGACAAGCGAGTCTACGCTGAGGTAATTAGCGTCAGGGAAAGCGGATAGATACTCAGAGTGAATATCGAAAATTACAACGTGCGAGTTATTTAGCGAGTATTCACCTCGCTCCCGGTCCCTAATCTCCGTCGCCGCCTGGATGACTCTGGCCATGGCATGAGACTTGCCCGATCCCGTGGATCCAACGATGGCAATGTGCCTATTGAAGAACTTGTCCCCATCGACAGGGACATTCACCTTGGCATCTTGGGAAAGCTGAGCAAAATGAAATCTGCGGATATCGTTCCCAAGTGCATCGTAAATCTTCTGAATCTCGCCGTGGCTTGCCACCTTGACGTCTTTAGGGGGAATCGCAATTCCACCGCCTCCACGGTGAAAGTTTCCATCTTCGCCGATGAAGCCCAGGGGAACGGCCTCGATGATGTATACTTTTTCCCTTTCTCCGTCGACCGACTCGCCACCCCGTACCTCGATCGAGTAATTCTCAATGATGGCGATGATGGAGGACGAGTTAGTGTCAGAGACGCGCAAATAGGAGCCGACTTCTACGGGTTCCCCGCCCCCGAGATGTGCAATCTCATGTACTGCGATCTTGATCTTGTTTGGATACACAGCCACGACTTCGGCACCAGACACAGAATCCACCTATCTAATAACTTTCACGATGTCGTGAGTACTCTGAACGAAACGCCGATAGACCCTGGCGCCGGCGCCTTCACGGATGAGACTCGAAGGAGAGGACACGAAGAAGTCGTAGATGTCGGCAAAACTTGCCATTTCCATGATCCCGGGGATGTTTTCCTCGCCCGAGATCTTAAGCTCTACGGCGCGCCCGTTTTTGGGATCCGTTAGATCACGTAGCCTCAGCCTATCCCCATTAAAGTAGGTGCCGTCAAATATCTTCACTTCGGCATCGATCAACAGACCTTTGACTCTCGATAGATCACCAATCCCACGGAATACGAGGTACGGAGTGAAGGCATTGTGTTTCCGGTAGAACCTGTCGCGTACTGCCACGGCAATATCCACGAGATCGTGCTCATTGACCAATGGTCCGGATTCAACGACAAACAATCGTTCCCGCTTCGGAAGATTGATACCTCGCTGCACCACCTCCGATTTCAGAAGTTTCAGGTACCGTTCGTTGCCTAGAAGCTTCTGGTATGCAGAATGAAAGATCGACGAGCGAGCTGTGTTCACAATCTCGCGAAGCTTGTCTCCTGACACCAATCGGGCTTCTGGCGGATTATTTACTACCAGATCGAGCAAATACTTCTGGATCACTGCATGGCAGGCGACGGCTTCCGCTTCCGTTTGCAGATAGTGCTCGCGCATCAAGAGAGCAACAACTTCTTTGAACTGCTCCTTGTAGTCAACAGAGAAGCGAATCGTGAGGCACTTGGAGAACTCCTCTAGCAGGTCATCCGAGAACTCCTCTGACCCCTTATCAGAGATTGCCCTAAGGTCAGAGACGTCTAGACTGAGCTCACTTCCGGGAACTCTATCCTGGAAGTAGCAGTAAAGAAGAAAACGCTTCTCTCGATCCGTCGAGAATTGATCGATCATCTGCCTGACGGCGCCAGCGATTGCAGCATGCGAAAATTTCTGGTTCCGATGCTTAACTTGAATGTATGAGTCTTCAACACTTAGGTCTTGCTCTCCTTCGATCTGGAATTTCCTACTTGGCTCTTTATAAATCTCGAGCAAGGAAGCATCGAACTGGAAAACGAAACCCTTTAGGGCGTTGAACCCGCCGTCTCGGCGCCCCACAATCGCTGTCATGTGTCGCTCTAGCTCGTTTCCTTCAGCTGGAATTGAGAGCACCCCACGGGACTCAAGATGGAGCTGTCACCCGATGGGGTAGGTGCGACAGATTATCGGATTCCGTGACTGACCGCAGCGACTTGTCAACATTCAGTCAGGTCAAGCTGCCGTGCTCATCGGCACGTTCGGCAAGCGAGTCGTCCCCCAGCCGCACTCCCCGACTTGGACTCGTCGGGGTCCTGGCTTCCGCGTCTTCAACTCCTGCTTCTGCCACATGTCCTTGAGTTCGTTGAGTTCGCGTCGGTCGGCCTCGACGGCTGCCCGGTCCTCTTCGGACAGTTCTGAGGGCGTCGGCGCCTCTGACAGGTCAAGCCGCTCAAGGAGGTTGATGGCGGCCTCGCACACGAACTCCTCCAGGATCGGAGCAGAGACGACCCTGTTGCAGCGCGGAGCGTCAAGCCGATGGGTGCGGCGATTGCAGACGTACTTGGCGCCGCTTCCTCCTGATCCGCCCATGATCCCGCCGCACGCCGTGCAGGTGACAACGCCACGCAACAGGTAGAACCTGGGCGGCTGCTTGCCGTCCGCCAGTTTCGCAGCGCGGTAGGCGCGTCGCTCTCGGACTTCGAGCCACATGCCCCGGTCAATGATCGCGGGCCACTCACCGTCCCCGACCTCCTCACCCCGGAAGACACGGATCCCGGCGACTTGGCGACTGTCGAGAACGTCTCGCACTCGCGGGGCACTCCAGCTGCGTCCTTCGGCGGTCTTCTCGCCCCGCTCGTACAGTTCCTTGGCCAGTCGGACCGGGCTGACTCCGTCCAGATAGCGCGTGAAGATCTCCCGTACGATCACGGCCTCTTCAGGGACGATCACCGTGCCGGTCTTGTCGTACCCGTAGCGTCGCTTGCCCGTGTGCGGCCTCCCGTCCTGCACACGGTCGATCATGGAGTCGATCAGTCGGCGCGACGTGTCGTCACTCGACCGGCATGCGTGCGCGACTTCGATCCGCAGGAAGAAACGGTCATCGGGGTCGGCGAGATCGCGCCGGTTCCCTGGCCGTGCAGCGTGATGTCGTGATCGTCGGCGATCTGCAACAGCTCTTCGAGATCGCGCGGCTGCCGCATGAGCCGGTCCGGGTGGTATGTGAGGACGTGACGTACACGGCCTTCGCCGGCCTCGGCAAGTAGCGCATCCCACCCTGGTCGCTTGCGCTTCCGCTGCCATGCCGACCGGTTGTTGTCCACGAAGACCCGGTCTTCGTCCACGACGAGCCCGAGACGGTCTGCCACCTCGCGACAGATGCTCTCCTGGCGTTCCACGCCCGTCTGGTCGTCGTCGTTCGCATGGGAGATGCGGCAGTAGATCGCCGCCGACTCCCCCGCCCAATCGGCCCGATGATTCTTCGCCCTCTGCCCGCCGGCCGCCTGCCTGGCCCGGAGGGCTCGCCGTAACCGGGCGTCCGTCTGCTGGTCGTTGTTGTCTTCAGCCATGGAAAAAGGCTATGAGCACTGCATGGTCCACGTCATCCGGTCCCGCTTCCACGCGGCGGGGAACCGGCCCTTCCGGACGGCGGGCAGGCCGAGCTCCGGGGAGTACGCCTGGTAGACGGTGATCGTGGATGCCGTGTAGAGCGCACGGATCTCACGTTGTGCTTGTTCCATGGCGTACAGGGTGGTGCCGCCCGTTCCGTTCGGCCATTGGTTTTCGAACTCCCCGTCAGGGGGCAGGACCCACCGTCCGACGGGGTCACCTGGCTTGACGCCCGTGCCGGCGAGCCTGTCGCGTCATGTGACCGGGTGCGACCGGTCTCTCCCTCTGGCGCTGGGAGACAGAGTCACCTGATAGTCCTCCCCGCCGTAGAGGGATTCGTAGCGGATCACCAGAGAGAGGCGCCGGCTGATCAATTCTTTGAACTCGGCGTGAGCCTGTGGTTCATAGTTGGCCACGCTCAGCAGGTACTCCTCGTAGCCGACGGCGAGGACGTCTGTCTCACTGAAGGTCACGGCGGACGGCCGGATGGAAAGGTCATCACGTATTCGGTCGACGTTGACCTTGTTCCACACACCGATCACTTCATCGTCGACAACCAGAGTAGAGCTGACGATCACCGCCGGGCCGAGTCCCGCATTGATGAGTCTTACCCCTGCTCTACGGCCCTGAGGAAAGCCCCAATGCAATTGGAGGATGGGCCGCACGGAGTGACGATTGTGCTGCCGTGTCGCCCGCGCCTCGGAGACCGAGACAGCAAGTGAAGCCGCGGCAACCACGACAGCACACACCGCGATAACAGTCTCGGCGCCCATCCCCGGCCAGCCTCCTCCAGCGAGTTACCCCGATCGGGCATGCCCGGCGAGGCGGGATCTCATGCACGTCGGCGGTGGAGCGCTGCACGTCGGCGGTGGAACGCCAAGCGCGCGGTTCGGTCACTCGTCCAACGGAGCGATGCCCTGTCGAGCGCTACAAGGCCAATCGGGGATCACGGCGAGGGCCACCAGCCATACGGATCGTGACGCGGGACCGGGCCATGAGTCGCTGACTGGCAGGCCCGCAACCGGCAGCCACTTCGGGGCTGGGAGCCGTGCGTACAAGGAGCCCCGCCGCCCTCACACCTGTCCTCGATCGCTGATCGAACCGTCAACGCCAACGTAAGTCTCAAGAGGGGCCCTGCCCCCATCCATGTTCCTCGCGGTCGTCCGAGTGGCACACTGAGGTGAGGATCGGGACACGGGGGGCCCATCCGCGGGCCCGTTGGAATCAGGCGTGCGGTGGAGAGGCGGTCTGCCATGCGATCCCTTCTTGTAGTGAACGGCTCCGACGGGCCCGACTCGGTTGGGGACCTCAGAGACTGGCTCAATGAAGAAGTGCCACTGCGTGGGCGGGTACACGTTCAGCCCGTCGCACCCGACTCGGGTGAACTGGGGGCTTGGGGCGACACGCTCGTGGTCGCGGTGGGCACCGGAGGCGCAGTGACCGCCCTGGCCAGGGCGCTGGCGGTGTACTTGCGGCAGCCGCGTCGCAGCACCGTAAAGGTCAGAGTGGTGGCCCCCGATGGAACACGTACGGAAGTGACGGTCCAGCACACGAAGAGTCTCGACGCGGTCGAGAGCCTGCTGAGGACGGCACTGCATTCGGACGCGGGCGAGGTCTCGGGCGCACTCCCCGACGGCAGTACCTCTGCTCTGGGCGAGTCATCCGATGCGGAGGGGTGACCATGATGCGCCCACCCGACCCGGCCCGCTCACGCGCCGTACTGATCGGAGCGGCCGAGTACACCGAAGACTCCTCGCTGCCGGACGTCTCCGCCGTCCGCAACAACGTCCGTGATCTGCAGCGGCTGCTCACCGAAGGCCGGCCCGGAGCGTTCTCCGTCGAGAACACCCGGGCCGTGTTCGATCCGGCCACACCACGGGATCTGGGGATTCCCCTCCTGGAGGCGGCCCGTCAGGCCGAGGACGTCTTCCTCGTCTACTACGCGGGTCATGGCCTGATCGGCTACGAGCGCCGTGAGTTGTATCTCGGTCTGTCCAAATCCATCGCTGAGGCTCCGTCCTTCACGGCCTTCCCGTTCCAAGGGATCCGTGAGGCGTTTTTGGCCAGTCCGGCGCGTAATCGGGTCCTGGTACTCGACTGCTGTTTTTCAGGACGTGCCATCACGGGCGGCCTTTCTGGCGCGCACGAGCCTCTCATCGACCAGATGGAGATCGCGGGCACCTATACGCTCACGTCGGCCGCGGCGAACGAGCCCGCCCGGTACGACGAGGAAGAACGACACACCGCCTTCACCGGTGAGCTGCTGCTCGCTCTGCGGGACGGCATTCCTGCCGCATCATCGGCCGAGGTCACCCTCGGCGCTCTGTATCGGCATCTCAAGAGGGTTCTGCCTCCCAGGGGGCTGCCCGAGCCGCAGCAATGCGGAACCGATACCGCCGAATTGTTGATCCTGGCCCGCCCACGGCGCCGCAGCAGGCGTGGATCGGTCGCCGAGGCCGACATCGGCGGGCCCCCGGGCACCCGGGAGGACCTGCTCGCCCGTCGGGACCTCGGTCGTCGCCGAGGCGAGTGCGGTCAGACCGACGAGGCCGTACGTCTGCTGACCGAGGTGGTGCCCGACCTCACCCGAACCCTCGGACCCGACGATCCGGCCACCCTCGTCGGCCGGATCAACCTTGCCTACTGGACCGGCCGCGAGGGAGATGCCGGAGAGGCGCTACGGCTGTCCGAGGCCACCGTCGACGACATGACGCGCGTCCTGGGCCGGCACCACCGGGCGACCCTGGCGGGCCGGAGCCAAGTCGCCCACTGGGTCGGCGAGTCGGGCAGACACCTCGAGGCGATGCGGCTCTCCACCTCCGTGGTCTCCGACCTCACTCGCATCCTCGGCCCCGACGATCGCGAGACCCTCATCGGCCGGGCCCGGATGGCTCGTTGGACCGGAGAGGCCGGCGCGCCGGCGGAGGCGGCCCGCCTGACCGGTGAACTCGTACCTGATCTGTCACGTGTACTGGGCGCTGAGGACCGCGAGACGTTCACCGGACGAATCAACCAGGCGCACTGGACCGGACGGGCGGGCGGAAGCAAATACGCTGTGCGCCTGCTCACCGGACTGGTACCGGACCTGTCCTGGATCCTGGGACCGGACGACCGGCACACGCTTGTCACCCGGTCCCGACTGGGGCAGTGGTCGGGGACCGCCGGGCGGCCACGACGAGCGCTGCGCTTGTTCGTCGCCGCGGTGCCGGATCTTGTACGAGTGCTGGGGCCCGACGATCGCGAGACCCTCCTGGCGCGCAGCCAGCTCGCCCACTGGACCGGGGAGACGGGTGCATCGGCTGAGGCAGTACAGCTCTTCACCTCCCTGGTGCGGGACCTCGTGTGGGTTCTCGGCCCCGAGGACCGGGCCACCGTCGTCAGCCGGGCGAGGCTGGCTCACTGGACGGGCGTCCAGGGCGATGCAGGCGAAGCCGTGCGCCAGTTCCACGCCGTCCTGCCGGATCTCGTCCGCGTACTCGGACCCGAGTCCCCTGAGGCCACCGAGAACCGTGCGCTCCTGGCACGGTGGCGCAAGAAGGCGGACCGGCGGCTCAAGAAACAGATCTTCTACGGAACCGGAACCGGAACCGGAACCGGAGCCGGGACCGGAGCCGGGACCAGAACCGGAGCTCGCGGAGACGCGCCGTGACCCCGCCGGGACCGGAAGACGAGCCCGGCGTCGGGAGCCCGAACTCCGGGACCGACTTGGCCCTGGAGCACTCGGACCCCGCTCGGATCGGCCCTTTTCAACTGCTCGGCCGACTCGGGGCCGGCGGCATGGGCAGGGTGTACCTGGGCCGTTCCCGGACTGGGCAGTTGGCCGCGATCAAGGTGCTGCACGATTCCCTGGCCGACGACCAGGATTTCCGGAGACGGTTCGAGCGGGAGCTGGCGGCGGCGTCGAGCGTCAGCGGACGTTTCAGCGCCGCCGTTCTGGCGTCCGGTCGTGCGGACGAGCCACGTCTGTGGATGGCGACGGAGTATGTCCCAGGGCCATCCCTCCATCAGGCGGTCGGCATCTTCGGACCGCTGCCTCCGCCGACCCTGCTGGCCCTGTGGCTCGGGCTCCTCGGAGCACTGCAATCCATCCATGCGGTGGGGATCGTGCACCGTGACCTGAAACCCTCGAACGTCCTGCTTGCCCGGGACGGTCCTCGAGTCATCGACTTCGGCGTCTCCACAGTCCTTGACACCACTCCTCTTACGCGCACGGGCATGGTGATCGGGACTCCCGCCTACATTTCACCGGAGCAGATTCGGGGCGGCCCGGTAGGGCCCGAGAGCGACGTCTTCGCCCTGGGATGCACTCTGGCCTTCGCTGCCTCGGGCGACAGCCCGTTCGGCGGGGCATCCTCGGTACAGATGCTCTTCCGTGTCGTCCACGAGGAACCCGACCTCACCGGTTTGCCGCAGCAGATTGCCTCATTGGTCCGCCCTTGCCTGGCCAAGGAGCCGCAAGAGCGGCCATCCCTCACCGACTTGATCGGGATGGTGCCTGCGGCCGAGACGGACAGCGCATCGCAGTCGCTGGCCCACGGAATGTGGCTCCCCGAGGCCATTGAGCGCCAGACGTCGGAAAAGGCGGACCAGGTCTTCGCATGGGACGCGCAGCGCCGGCCCCCTGGGCTGACGGAGCTGCCCGCCCCGCGTGCGGTCGGCAGTCCCGACCGCACATGGGAAGGACCCACCGGACAGTCGCATACAACCTCGCAGGGGGGCCCGGACCAAACCCTCGTGCCGGGGCGTACCGGCCATGTGCACGAGCCGCTCCCCACGCCTCCGACGCTCCCCCCAGGAGGCACAGTCGGCCCCCCGAACGGCGGCCCTCCGTCTGCCCACGACGGCTCCTATGGCACCGACGGCCCTGGCGACGCCGGGGACGAGGTGTCGCTGCGGACCCACACGGTGCTCGTCCCCGCCGACAGCCCCCCACTGCCCCGGGCCCTGCATCGCCCCTGGCACCGCTGGTTCCGGAATCGACGCTGAACGTGGGACCGGCCCGGCGGGATGGCCGAGGCGAGCGAATCACCCGAGGATGCGGCCAGACGCGAACTGCGCGAAGAGCTCGGCCTTGCCGTCGAACTGCGCGGGCTCCTGTGCGTCGACTGGGTCGCGCCGCATGGATGCTCCCGCACCGCACCCGCCGACGAGCCGCCCAAGCTCTCCGAGCTCTGGCTGAGCAGCGGCCCGGCTCTCTGGAGAGTGGTGAATCGACCCGTTGAGGTAACCGTGTCCTGTACCTGCCGGGAAGCGCCGCCGCCCCTTCAGGATGAAGTGTTCCCGATGAAGTCGAGCAGGTCCTGGTTGAGTTCATCGGCGTGGGTGATGAAGATGCCGTGCCCCGCTCGGGGGTACTCCTTGTAGATGTTGTCCGGCACCAGCTTCGCCAGCCGCCGCCCGCACAGATCGATGGGAGCGGAGGCATCGGCGTCGCCGTGGATGATCAAGGTCGGCACCTGGAGCGCGCCGGCCTCCTCGCGCAGATCCGTGCAGAACCCAGTCCTGATCACCTCGACAGCCGCCTTGGCCGAACAGTCAAGGCACCTCTGCACTGTCCACTCCATGAGCTCGGTGGAGATCTTGTTGCCCAGATGAGTCCCGAAGAACGCCTGTGCGTTCTGGGCCATCCACCTCGGGCGGTCTCTGGTCCGCTCCGCCTGCACGGCCTCGAAGGCGCTCCGGTCGATCCCCTCCGGGTTGTCCGGCCCCCAGACCATCAACGGCGCGGTGGCCGCGATCAGCACCACCCGGCTCACCCGGTCATAGCCGTGGCGGGACAGGTAGCGGATCACCTCCCCACCGCCCATCGAGTGCGCCACCAGGGTCACCTCGCGGAGGTCGAGGTGATCGAGCAGCGCCGCGAGATCATCGGCGAGGGTGTCGTAGTCGAAGCCGTGGCCGACCCAGTCCGAGCGGCCGTGCCCCCGCTTGTCAAAGGCCACGCAGCGCAGGCCCTCTTCGGACAGCGGGAGCATCTGGTACTCCCATGAGCTGCTGCTGAGCCAGGCCCCGGCCACGAACACCACCGGCTTGCCCTGTCCCCAGTCGGTGTAGAACAGGCTTGTCCCGTCGGAGCCTTCGAAGTGCGGCATGATCGAGTCCTTCCTGGGCGATGAGGTGTCGCTGCGCGGTGACAACTCTCGTCCAGCGGAGGTCACACCGTCGATTACTCCGGAGGTAATGGGCAGCGCGAGCACCCCCGTCCGGTCCCGAAGCGGCGCGCAAGCGCATCTCTGCCGTCTCCATGCCGACCAGCCTCAGCGCGTCGCTCAGTTCGGCCGTCGCTTCCCGCGCGTCTCGCCAGCCGCTCACGTAGTCCACTCCACGTACCCATATCCCCGCGTCCAGGTCTGCCGCTTCACCGTCGAACCTGTCGTCCCCCAGGCCGCACATTTGGTCAAGTCCCCTTCCCTGCAAGCCGTCTGACCATCAACATGGGGCGACGCCGCACGAGAGCACGACAACGACCCCGGTACCATCGGCACCGGGGTTCGTGATCGATCTCCAGCCGGACCGCCCCGGAAGCTGTCCAGGCAAGGGGGTGGTCCGGTGTTGCTTCTTCGGTTGTTTTTGTGACCGAGCGGACCTCAGTACTGCTGTCGCCCGCCCGGGTAACGGACCGGCTTTCGGCACTCCGGAGCGTTTGCCGGGGCAGGCGCGTCGCCGAGCGTGTAACACAAGGCGGCGTGCAACTGCTCTGCCTCCACCACCGTCAGCACCAGCGAAGCCAGAGACGCGCGACCAGGGCGGAGGACGTGAAGCGGCAGTTCAAGATGGCCGTCTTCCCTATGGCGCAGGCCACGCCCCGGTACGGGACCGACTTGCCAGCCTTCCGAGCTATCGCTCATCCGCCCGCCTCACTCGCTTGATACGGCCCGTCGTCCTCGTCGGCGAGGCCAAGGCGCCTGCCGCGACTTTCAGCGATCCGGAGCGCATCACGCAGCGCCTCGATCATGCGGTTCGAGAGAAAGCGCAGCTCTTCCACTTCCGCCTTGGGGTTGCCGAGCAGTTCGAGAGCATGACCCACCAGTTCGGCCGCCATGCGGAGCTGGAACGCCTCCATCTCGTCGGCGAGCTTCGACACATGCCCTGTGCCCTCTTCGTCGGTCACGAGATAGGCGGGTTGACCGTTCGTGCCGCTCCAGGGCAGCAGCCGCGGTTGCGCACTCATCGGACCACCACCACCCCGTGCGGAGGGCACAGCACCGCGACGCGATGCGAGCCCTCACGGCCACGTCCCTGCCGCCGCTCATGGGCCACGGCGTACGGCCGGACGAGGCCGACATCTTCCCCGCGCAGCGTCCGCGGAGTCGACACCTGTCGCACACGCGGCATCCGCAACGTCGGGACATCCCCGCAGAGCACCGGCGCACTTGCCTTAACCGTGCGATGGCGTCCCTGGCCGGGTCGTAACACTCTCCTCAACGGCTCGAAGAACCTGCCGATACAGTTCCGCATGTCGACCTGCTTCCTCAGGTTGGCCACGCCCCGGGGCGCATGCCCGCGTCGCCGGGGTCCTGTGGCGGTGTAAACCGGCTGAGTATTCATGCTGGTGACATGCGAAGCCCCCAACTTTCACAGTTGAGTGAAAGCCGGGGGCTAATTCGGTGAAAGTGTCAGAGGCCCACCCAGGCGGCCAGGTGATCGAGGGTGTCCGGAGTACGCCGGGACAGGTGGATCAGGCTTCTGATGGTCTCGCGTGCGCCTGAGTGATACCGCGTCTGCTGCGGAGCCAGTTTGCGCGCGGCGACGATGGACTTCAAGGCCGCTTCGTTACGGCCCGCCTCCATCTGAGCCCGTGCCTGGTCCACGTAGAAATGAGCGGCGCGGGATGCAGGCCAGTCCTTTGGTATCCGCACCTTCGCGGCCTCTCGCAGAGCCTCGCCGTAGTGACGCATCTCGACATGAGCGGATACGGCGTGCAGCCTGACGTTCGTGGGACCAAAGGACAGCCAGTGCACGTCCGTGGCCTCACCCACTCGATCCGCGTAGGACTTGGCCTCTGCGAGGTGGGTCGTCACCGCGCCTTCGTCCTCGGCGCGGGCAGCGATGATGCTTGCCCCGAGGTGAAGCTGTCCGGCGACGGCCTGCCGCTCTCGCGTCTGCGGAGCTTGCCCCAACAGCCCCTGTCCGGATGCGACAAGTCGCTGTCCGATGGTGTACTCGCCCTCTCGGAAGTAGACCAGGGCACGCATGTACTGACGCACTGCTGACAGCAACGGGTCGGAAGCCCGGGACGCGGCCCAGTCCATACGGTCCAGAGCCACGGTGGACAAGTCGTAATAGCCCAGCTTCACGGCCAGGTCGTGCGCGGTGCGGTAGGTACTCGACAGAGCGGCCCACAACTCGGACGACGGCGTCTGATACGCGGCTGTGGTGATCTCCGCCATCGTGCCGGGGAGATGAAGAGCAGCGTCATGGAGCTTTGTGGCCCGGACCTGCTCACACAGAGTCTGAGCAGCGGCAATGAGCTGAGGAGCGGGACGAGGCTTGATCGCCGAATCGGCCCCCAGGTCGTAGAGGTCGAGGGCTTCACGGATCGGGCGGACCAGCGCCGCCAACCGATCCTGCTGTAGCTCGGTGACGTAGGGCTGGCCGGTCAGCGCGGTGACGTCGATGCACAGCGCTCTCGCCACAGCGGCCACCAGGTCGGGGCTGGCTGGCTTGTGCCCGGATTCGACTTGGGTGAGGAGGCTGTAGGAGTAGGGGATCTTCTGAGCCAACCCACGCTGAGTCAGCCCAGACCGTTTCCGGTGATGTGCGATCCGAGCGCCCGGGTGCTCGTCATCGGGGAGCGGCATATATGCCTCCCTTTCATGACTCACTCAACGGAGACGCTACCCGCTCGGCCACGGCAGAAGACGGCGAACGGCGATCTCAACCACGAGCGCGGCGGGGGTTTGCGGAGGGAGGGTGCCACACGGTGGACTGCCCGCATGACCGCGAACCCTGTCCTCTACCTGTTCGGCAGCGCTGCCCCGCCTGTGCTGAACATCGCTGGCGTCATCGAACGAGCGCAGGCGGCCGGCTGGGATGTGTGCCTCGGATTGACCCCTACGGCCGCGCGCTGGCTTGACGACGAACTGCCAGCCTTGGAGGAGCTGACCGGGCACCCGGTGCGCAGCCAGTACAAGCTGCCCCGAGAGCCCGACGCATGGCCCCCGGCGGATGTCGCGGTCCTGGCACCCGCCACGTTCAACACAATCAACCAGTGGGCCCTGGGGATCACCGAGAAGTTCATCGTGGGATTCGTGGCCGAGGCCATCGGCAAGGGAATCCCCACCGTGACCATGCCATGCGTCAACGCCGCCTACGTCCAGCACACGCAGTTCGACACCAGCGTTGCCACGCTGCGCGCGATGGGTGTACACGTCCTATACGGGGAAGGCGGATTCGTCCCCAACAAGCCGGGCCAGGGCCGACCGGAGAACTACCCGTGGCACCTGGCCCTGGAAGCCGCAGTGTCAGTCCTGAGTAGGAGGTGGTGCCCGTGAGGCATGCCACCGCTGGGTGGGCTACTTGGCTTGACGACCAAACCGGAGCCCGCTCTGTCTGCTGCCATCACAGAGCGAGACCCGGGATGAAGGCGACGAGCCCAGACAGCAGACTCCCGATACCCGCCAAGGTGACGATCGTCTTCTGACCATCCGAGAAGAGCCCTGAGCAGAACTCTCTCATTTGGCGGCGCCAGATCACCATCTTCAATTTCTGCCACCGGTGTTGGTGGCGGTAGCAGCCCATCAGCAGACCGTAGGCGTTCTCCCGGCAACCGCCATTATGGTTCAGCACAGGTGCACCACATGTGACGGGAGCCTGGAAGGCACACCACGCGAGGGTGGCAAGAGACAACGTGATCACAACGACTGGACCGGCTGCCGAGTTGATCCAGGCCGCGATGAGCAGCGCGGCTGTCAGTGCACCCCACCAGCGTTCGAGTCCTCCGAACCTGCTCTTCTTTCTCCTCCCCATCCCTCATGGATGGGCTCAGGGGGCAGTGAGTATTCCTCGGTGCTTCACAATGGCTGAATAGTTCGCGCTTGCCCAGATTCAGCCGTCAGCCGGGGCGATCCCCGTGGGGCACGAGCCGCCTCCGGACGGGGCACTTAGCTTGACGCCCGTGCCGCCGAGCCTGCGCTGCCATGTGACCCCGGCGCCCGTCTAGAGGTCTTGGAACGGTGGCATGATGCGGACGATCACGATCAGCTGGTCTCGTGGTGCCACCAGGAAGAAGAAATAGCCGCCTGCCGCGTCCATGCGGCGTATCCCCCCTGCCCGCGGGCCGTTGCCGTAGTCGCTGACATCGACGCCCATGCCGGCCAGGTCGGCCAGTTGCCCGGCGAGACGCTCCACTTCGGTCACCACGTGAGCGGGGATGCCGCCTGCCACGTGAGCGTGATCGGGGTCGTACTCCCAGCGCCAGCCGACGCTCATCGAGGTGGGAGGGCGAGCGCGGCGTGGGCGTCGTCCAGGATCTTGCCGATTGCGGACGCGGCGCGTCGGGCCTGCGTCGCGTCGCCTGTCTCGGCAGCGTCCTCCCAGTGACGGAACTCTTTCGCGATATTCGGCTGCCGCTGAATGTGGACGTAGACGGCCCACTGGGCGATGAACCGCTGGAGAGGGGCCAGGTCGGAAGCGTGCCGGGACTGGTCGGCTGCCTGATCCAGCTCCCGCGTGAAGGCGGGAAGGGCGGCGGGGGCGATCTGCGCGACGGCCTGGCGAAGGGCCGTGACAGTGGCAGGCGGTTGAGGGATGAGTGGCTGCCCAGCGGCGGAGGTGGTCATTGCTGCTCCCATGGGGGAGATTCTGATCCCTGGGAGCAGCGTATCGAGTGCGAGCCCGATCGCATCGCCCGAACGAGTGAGGGCGTGCCTCCTCGCCCTCTGGCGGGGACAGTGTCCGAGCGGTCGGCGGGCGGATGCTCGCGGACGGGCGTGGTGTCCGGCCACACCCGTTGGGCGAGCCGGTCGGCGCGGTGCTGAGGCGCTGAGGTGAGGCGGGCCTCGGCGGTGAGGTCGATGGCGATCCCCCGGGCAGACCGCAGCAGCCGGTACGCCGTCGTGCGCACCGGCCTGGTCAGCCGTCGGCCGGGGCCACGCCGACCGGGCAGGAGACGCCCGTGCCGCCGATGCCGCAGTAGCCGCCCGGGTTTTTGTCCAAGTACTGCTGGTGATATCCCTCGGCTGGGTAGAAGGGGCCCGCCGGGAGGATTTCGGTGGTGATGTCGCCGTAGCCGGAGCCGGTCAGGACGGACTGGTAGGCGGCGCGGGAGGATTCGGCCTCGGTCTGCTGCTCGGGGGAGTGGGCGTAGATCGCCGAGCGGTACTGGGTGCCGACGTCGTTGCCCTGGCGGAAGCCCTGGGTGGGGTCGTGGGACTCCCAGAAGAGCTTCAGGAGGGCGCCGTAGGAGGTGACGGCCGGGTCGTAGACGACGCGGACGGCCTCGGTGTGGCCGGTGAGGCCGGAGCAGACCTCTTCGTAGGTGGGGTTCTGGGTGTGGCCGCCCTGGTAGCCGACCAGGGTGGTGAAGACGCCCGGGGCCTGCCAGAACTTGCGCTCCGCGCCCCAGAAGCAGCCGAGGCCGAAGTCGGCGACGGCCAGGCCCTCGGGGTAGGGGCCGGTGAGCGGGGTGCCGAGGACCGTGTGGCGGTCGGGGACCGAGAAGGTCGGTTCGGGGCGGCCCTTCAGAGCCTCCTCGGGGGTCGGGAGGTGGTTCTTGTGGCGGCTGAACAACATGAAGGGGCTCCTCTGCGGCTTGCGGCTGCATCCTCTACAACGGGCGTCGGCGTCGGCGAATTCCGCGCCGCGTCAGCGCCGTCTCACTTCGGCAGGGTCGCCGGGGAGCCGCCATGGCCCTCCCAGCCGGCCACCGCGAGCGCCCGGTAGACGGTGTACTCGGCGGCCGGGTCCGCCCCGTACGACCACGGCACCGCGCCCACGTGGCCGTCGACGTGGCGCAGCTGCTCCATTGCCTCCGCGTACCGCTCCGCCCGTACCAGGAACCAGACGAGCAGATGGCGGACGTGGGGGAGCACCGGGTGGTCGGCGGGGGCCTGGCGGACGGCGTAGAGGGCGCCCTCGATGGCCTTGGTGATGACCTCGCTCTGGTAGAGGGTGCGGACGAGGTTGGCCTCGGGCAGGTGCTCGAAAACCGCGAAGAGCGGGAGCGCGGGCAGCAGGCTCTTCTCCGGAGCGGAGCCGGCGGCGGCGTGGGTGAAGGTGTCGGCGAGGTCCTGGGAGCCGTGCCACTTCTCGCACCAGTAGTGCAGGGCGGCCAGATGGGCGCCCATGTGGTGCGGGGCGCGCTCGGTGACCTTGGACCACAGTTCCTCGAAGTCGGCCTGCCGGTAGGCCAGACCGCGGGCGACGCCGAGTTCGACGATGTACGGAACCGGGTCGTCCGGGGCCAGTCGGGCGGCCTCCTGGCAGACGTCCCGGGCCTCCTCCAGGATCATCCGGAAGTCGGGCGAGGACGGGTCGAGCAGCGCCTGGCGGACCAGGAACTCGGCGTGGACCGCCGCCGCGCCCGGGTCCTCGGGGGCGGCGACCCGCCAGGTGCGCAGCCACATGCCGCCGCGACCGGGGGCCTGGGCCAGTTCGTAGGCGGCCGCCCCGGCCAGCGTCTGGACGCGCTGCCAGCGCAGCTCGGAGGTGGCCTCGGTCAGGGCGAGCAGCCGGGCCGCCGGCTGCCAGTCCTGCTGGGCCTGGACTTCCTCCAGGGCGTCGATGAGCTGCCGGTCCGGGCCGGGCAGCCGTACGTCCAGCCGCTCGCGCGGTACGAACCCGTACTGCTCGGGGTCGCCGGCGCGCGCCGCGCCCCGCATGGCCTCGCGGCCGCCGCGCAGCCGGCGCACCGCCGGCACGATGATCAGCCCGCCGATCATGACGAGGGCGATGAGGAAGAGAAGAAGCTCCATGTGGTGTCCCCGTGAGACGTCGTGACCGTGCGTGCGTGAAGGCTTGCGGTCCAGCCTAAGCGTCCCGGGGGCCGGTGAACGCGGGACCGTGGCGGTGGGCATTACCCTCGGCCCCATGACCGACCAGCACAGTCAGAGCTTCGAGACGCTCGCCATCCACGCGGGCCAGGAGGCGGACCCGCTCACCGGCGCCGTCGTTCCGCCCATCTACCAGGTCTCCACCTATAAGCAGGACGGTGTGGGCGGCCTCCGGAACGGCTATGAGTACAGCCGCTCCGCCAACCCCACCCGCACCGCCCTGGAGGAGAACCTGGCGGCGCTGGAGGGCGGCCGCCGCGGCCTCGCCTTCGCCTCCGGCCTCGCCGCCGAGGACTGCCTGCTGCGCACGCTCCTGGTGCCCGGCGACCATGTCGTGATCCCGAACGACGCGTACGGCGGCACGTTCCGCCTCTTCGCCAAGGTCGTCGAGCGCTGGGGCGTGGAGTGGTCGGTGGCCGACACCTCCGACCCGGCGGCGGTGCGGGCCGCGCTGCGGCCCCGTACGAAGGTGATCTGGGTCGAGACGCCGAGCAACCCGCTCCTCGGCATCACCGACATCGCCGCCGTCGCCGATGTCGCCCGCACCGCCGGGGCCCGGCTCGTCGTCGACAACACCTTCGCCAGCCCGTACCTCCAGCAGCCGCTCGCGCTCGGCGCGGATGTCGTCGTGCACTCCACCACCAAGTACATGGGCGGGCACTCGGATGTCGTCGGCGGTGCCCTCGTCGTGTCCGACACCGCTCTCGGCGACGAACTCGCCTTCCACCAGAACGCGATGGGCGCCGTCGCCGCGCCCTTCGACTCGTGGCTGGTGCTGCGCGGCATCAAGACCCTCGCGGTCCGCATGGACCGGCACAGCGCGAACGCCACCCGCGTCGCGCAGATGCTCGCAGCCCACGCCAAGGTGACCGAGGTCTACTACCCGGGGCTGCCGGAGCACGCGGGGCACGAGGTCGCGGCCAAGCAGATGCGGGCGTTCGGGGGCATGGTGTCGTTCCGCGTCGCGGGCGGCGAGGAGGCGGCGGTCGAGGTCTGCAACCGGGCCAAGCTGTTCACGCTCGGGGAGTCGCTCGGCGGCGTCGAGTCGCTGATCGAGCACCCGGGGCGGATGACGCACGCCTCGACGGCGGGCTCGGCGCTGGAGGTGCCCGCCGATCTCGTACGGCTGTCGGTGGGCATCGAGTCGGCCGACGATCTCCTCGCAGATCTCACGCAGGCGCTGGCCTGACCCGGTACCCGGTACCCGGTCATCACCACCCCTCCAGGGGAGGGGTGGTGTCGGCGGGCGGCGCCGTCCAGGGATGGACGGCCGCCGCCCATACGGAGAAGGCGACGGCCGCGGCGAGCAGCAGCATCCAGCCCACGGCCCGCGCCGCCTGCCGGCGGCGCAGCAGCCGCTGCCCCCGGTCGGCCGCCCGCCCCGCCAGATCCGGCGGCAGCGCCGGATGCGGGCCCTCCAGCATCCGGCGGACCTCGGTCTCCTTGCGGTCGAGACTCATGGCGCCGCCCCGGGCTGGACTCATGGCGCCGCCCCCGCCGGGCGGCCGGTGACCGGAGGCCGCCCGGGGGCGGTCCGCCGCCGCGCGGTGGAGCGCATCAGCGTCACCGCGCGGGTGCAGATCGCCCGTACGCGCTCGGCCGGCAGTCCGAGCGCGGCCGCCGTCTGTTCCTCCGCGATCCCCTCGTACAGCCGTAGCACCAGCACCAGCCGCTCCTGCGGGGTGAGCCGGTCCAGCGCGCCGCCGCGCGGGCGGCGGTAGCGGCGGGCCCGGTGCGCGAAGAGGTCGGCGAGCTCCCGGCGGGTGCGGTCGTACGGATCTTCGCCGCGTAGCCGGTCCCAGCGGGCGTAGGTGCGCGCGAGCGCGGTGGTCAGCAGGCGCTCGGCGGCTTCGGTGTCCCCCGACGGTTCCCCCGTGAGCAGCGTGGCGGTGTGCAGCAGCCGGGCGCCCGCGCCCGCGACGAACGCCTCGAATTCCCGGGCCCGGCGGCTCTCCCGCGCTGCCCGACGCTCTCGCACCACGCCCTCCGCCTCCCGTTCCTTTAGGACACGGCAGGCACGGCGCTGGGTCAAGAGGTCTGCCTCGGGTCGCGAGGTCTGCCCCGGGTGAAGAGGTCTGGCTCGGGTCGCCAGGTCTGCCTCTGGTCAGGAGGTCTGCCCTGGGTCGCGAGGTCTGCCCCGGGTGAAGAGGTCTGCCTCGGGTCGCGAGGTCTGCCCCGGGTGAAGAGGTCTGGCTCGGGTCGCGAGGTCTGCCTCTGGTCAGGAGGTCTGCCCCCGGTGAAGAGGTCTGTCTCGGGTCAGGAGGCCTGCCTCGGGTCGCGAGGTCTGCCTCTGGTCACTGCCCGCCCGGGTGTCCCGGCTGGGGCACCTCCCAGCGGTAGCCGGGGGGAGGCTCAAAGTGCCCCGGAGGCGAACCGAGCCCCTAAAAAGGGGGTCAGGACGCCGGCGCCTCCTGTGGCACCGCGCCGTGTGCGGCGGACAGGGCGGTGTTGAAACGGGTGAGCAGATCGCAGAAGAGATCGCGCTCCTCCGCCGTCCAGTCCCCCGTCACCTGGGCCATCAGCTCGCGCCGCGAGGAGCGCACCTCCTCCAGCCGGGCCTTGCCGCGCGGGGAGAGCTGGAGCACGACCGCGCGGCCGTCCTCGGGGTGCGAAGTGCGCTTGACCATGCCGGAGTCGACCAGCGGGGCGACCTGGCGGGTCACGGTGGACGAGTCGATGCCCATGCCCCCGGCCAGCGCCTTGACCCCCATCGGGCCTTCCTGGTCGAGCCGGTTGAGCAGCAGATACGCGGCTCGGTCCATGGAGTTGCGGGCCTGGCCGACGCCACCGAGCCGAGTCTGTTCGGCGCGGCGGGCGAAGACGGCGACCTGGTGCTGGAGCGAATCCAGTACGCCTGTGTTGAGTTGAGTCGTCATGTCCGATTGGGTGGGCATGGCCTGGGGCTCACTTCATGCGGTGGTCTGTGGGATGTTGCACAGAGTACGCGGCCGGGGCCTTGCCCGTACGGGGGCTGCAGAAACCTGCCGACCCGATCGGGTCTGGGTCGCCGGCACTGGTCGGCTCGGGTCGCCGAGCCCGATCGGCCCGGGGCCGCCGGGTCCGGGGCGAGCTGCGAGACTGTGACCATGGCTGCACGACTCGACGGCGAGGACGGGCCCGGCCCTGCCCCCGTCCCCGCACGCTCCGCGATCACCCTCGACGATGTGCGCGCGGCACAGAAGACGCTGTCGGGGGTCTCCCGGCTCACCGCGTTGGAGGGCAGCCGCTATCTGTCCGGCCTGGTCGGCTCGCCGGTGCATCTCAAGTGCGAGAACCTGCAGCGTACGGGCTCCTTCAAGCTACGCGGCGCCTATGTGCGGATCGCCGGGCTCAGCCCCGAGGAACGGGCGGCGGGGGTCGTCGCGGCCAGCGCCGGGAACCATGCGCAGGGCGTCGCGCTCGCCGCCTCGCTGCTGGGGGTGCGCTCGACCGTCTTCATGCCCGAGGGCGCGCCGCTGCCGAAGGTCGCGGCCACCCGGGAGTACGGGGCCGAGGTCCGGCTGTGCGGCCAGATCGTGGACGAGACGATGCGGGCGGCGCAGGAGTACGCCGAGGAGACGGGTGCCGTCTTCATCCACCCCTTCGACCACCCGGACATCATCGCGGGGCAGGGGACGGTGGGGCTGGAGATCCTGGAGCAGTGCCCCGAGGTGCGCACGGTCGTGGTGGGCATCGGCGGGGGTGGGCTGGCCGCCGGGGTCGCGCTGGCGGTGAAGGCGCTGCGGCCGGATGTGCGGGTGGTGGGGGTGCAGGCGGAGGGCGCCGCCGCGTATCCGCCCTCGCTGGCCGCGGGGCACCCGGTGTCGATCGAGGCGCCCGTGACGATGGCCGACGGCATCAAGGTGGGGCGGCCGGGCGACGTTCCGTTCAAA
Source organism: Streptomyces sp. NPDC005266 (assembly GCF_040607655.1). Taxonomy (NCBI): domain Bacteria; kingdom Bacillati; phylum Actinomycetota; class Actinomycetes; order Kitasatosporales; family Streptomycetaceae; genus Streptomyces; species Streptomyces sp. NPDC005266. The sequence continues at coordinate 582,011 of NZ_JBEXHC010000001.1, read as the reverse complement.
ATCATTGGCGATCTCGTGGACGAGGTCCGTACGGTCAGCGAGGACGAGCTGTCCAGTGCGCTGCTGCTCAGCCTTGAGCGGGCGAAGCTGGTGGTGGAGCCGGCGGGCGTGAGCCCGGTGGCCGCGCTGCTGTCGGCGCCCAAGTCCTTCGAGGGGCCGGTGGTGGCGGTGCTCTCGGGCGGCAATGTGGATCCGCTGCTGATGCAGCGCATCCTGCGGCACGGCATGGCCGCGGCGGGGCGCTATCTGTCGCTGCGGCTGCGGCTCACGGACCGGCCGGGGGCGCTGGCCTCGTTGTTGGGGGCGTTGTCAGTGGCGGATGCCAATGTTCTCGACATCAGCCATGTGCGGACCAACCCGAGGCTGGGGCTGAGTGAGGCGGAGGTGGAGCTGCAGTTGGAGACGAAGGGGCCGGCCCACTGCGATGAGGTGCGGGAGGCGCTGCGTGGCGCCGGATACACCGTGATGACCCCGTGAGGGTGTCGCGTACACCGTGATGACGCGGTGAGGGTGTCGCGTTTTCGTCGCTTTCCATATATCGCGATGTATCGCGTCTAGGATACGATACGGATCCACTTGCCGCCGTGCGCTGCACAGGGTGGCGGAGCTGTGCCTTGATTGAGGGGGCTTGTCCGCCGTGGCGAGAAACATTCGTCGCACATGGCGTCAACCGATCTTCGTGCAACTGACCGAACCCCTGGGAGTGCCAACATGCCAGGCGCTATTCATGCCGAGGGCCTGGTGAAAACCTTCGGCAAAGTAAAGGCTCTGGACGGCGTCGATCTCGACGTACCGGAAGGAACCGTCCTCGGACTGCTCGGGCCCAACGGCGCGGGCAAGACCACCGCGGTGCGCGTGCTGACCACGCTGCTGCGTCCGGACAGCGGATCGGCGGTGGTCGCGGGGGTGGATGTACTCAAGCACCCCAACGAGGTCCGCCGTTCGATCGGGCTGTCCGGGCAGTTCGCCGCCGTCGACGAATATCTGACCGGCCGCGAGAACCTTCAGATGGTCGGGCAGCTCTACCAGATGGGCGCGCACGAGTCGAAGGCCCGTGCGAGCGAGCTGCTGGAACGGTTCAACCTCGCGGACGCGGCCGACCGGACCGCCAAGACGTACTCCGGCGGCATGCGGCGCCGGCTCGACCTCGCGGCCGCCCTGGTCGTCAGCCCGCCCGTGATGTTCATGGACGAGCCGACCACCGGCCTGGACCCGCGGAACCGGCAGGCCCTGTGGGAGGTCATCCAGGAACTGGTGGCCGGCGGTACGACGTTGCTGCTGACCACCCAGTATCTGGAGGAGGCGGACCATCTGGCGCATGACATCTGCGTGATCGACCGCGGCCGGGTCATCGCACGCGGCACCTCCGACCAGCTCAAGGCCCGTACGGGCGGGGAGCGGGTGGAGGTCGTGGTGCACGAGCGCGAGCACATCGCGATCGCCGAGCAGGTGCTGAGAGTGCTCGGCAAGGGCGAGACCATGGTGCAGGAGCACACTCGCAAGGTCACCGTCCCGGTGGTGGGCGGTGCCAAGCTGCTCGCCGAGGTCATCCGCGAGTTGGACACCCGTGGGGTCGAGATCGACGACATCGGGCTGCGCCGCCCGACCCTCGACGACGTCTTCATCTCGCTCACCGGCCATGGTGCCGAGGACGGCGGCGCCGCGGCCGACGGCCAGGCAGGCGGCGGTGCGGACAAGGCCGCGGGCGACGGCAAGAGCGCGGGCGTGGGTGCGGGCAAGAGCGTGGGCGCGGGCGCGGACAAGGGAGACAAGTGATGGCTGTTGTCGAGGAGTCCGGCGCCACCGTCGCCGCCGCCCCCCGGCCGCGCGGTGGACCGCTCGCGTCCGTCCGGGACTCGCTGGTGGTCGCCAAGCGCAATCTGATCCGGATGATGCGGATTCCGGAAGTGGTCATTTTCGGCCTGATCCAGCCGATTATGTTCGTGGTGCTGTTCAGCTATGTGTTCGGTGGCGCGATCATGGTGCCCGGGCAGGCCAGCGGGGACGCGACCGTATATCGCGAGTTCCTGATGGGCGGGATCTTCGCGCAGACCGTGACCTTCGCCACGGCGGGCGCGGGCGCGGGGATCGCCGACGACATGCACAAGGGGCTGATCGACCGTTTCCGCTCACTGCCGATGGCGCGCGGCGCGGTGCTCACGGGCCGTACGCTCGCGGATCTGGTGCAGACGGCGCTGACGCTGGTGGTGCTGGCGATCGTCGCGGTCATCGTGGGCTGGCGCATCCACGAGGGCGTCGTGAAGGCGCTGGGTGCCTTCGCGCTGCTGCTTCTCCTCGGCTACGCCTTCTCCTGGATCGGCGCGCTGATCGGTCTGTCCGTACGGACCCCCGAGGCGGCCACGTCCGGCGGGCTGATCTGGCTGTTCCCGCTGACCTTCATCTCGAACGCGTTCGTGCCGTCCAGCCAGATGCCCGCCTTCCTGGGGCACATCGCCGACTGGAACCCGTTCAGCGCCACGGTGCAGGCGGCCCGGCAGCTGTTCGGCAACCCGGAGGGCGTCGTCTCGGACGCATGGCCGATGCAGCACCCCGTCCTGGCGTCGATCCTCTGGTCGCTGCTGATCATCCTGGCCTTCCGGACGCTGTCGGTCCGCAAGTACCGCTCGGCGACCGCCTGACGCGGCGACCGCCTGACGCGGCCGCCCTGAGCGGCCCCCGCGGAACGGGAAGAGCCCCGGCCGTCCGGCCGGGGCTCTTCCATGGGCGCTCAGCCCTGGTAGGGCTTGGCCTCCAGGATCCGCACCGAGGCAGTGCGGCCGTTGGGCAGTTCGTACTCGGCGTCCTGGCCGACCTTCTTGCCGTTCGCGGCCGAGCCGAGCGGGGACTGCGGCGAGAAGGTCTCGATGTCCGAGCTCGCGTACTCACGCGAGGCGAGCAGGAAGGTGAGGGTGTCGTCCGGGTCGCCGTCGAAGGCGATCGTGACGACCATGCCGGGGGCGACCACGCCGGTGTCCGCGGGTGCCTCGCCGACCTTCGCGTGCTCCAGGAGCTGCGTCAGCTGACGCACTCGGAGCTCCTGCTTGCCCTGCTCCTCCTTGGCGGCGTGGTAACCACCGTTCTCCCGGAGGTCACCCTCCTCACGGGCAGCCTCGATCTTCTTCGCGATCTCGATACGTGCGGGACCCGACAGGTACTCCAGCTCGGCCTTGAGCTGGTCGTACGCCTCCTGGGTCAGCCAGGTGACGTTCTCGCTGGTCTGGGTCACAGGTGCTCCTCGTCGGTGCTGGGAATACAAATGAACGCCCTACTCAGAAGGGTGCGCCTTCAAAGTCGGGCGAAACCACGAGCCTAACAATTCCGGCAAGAAACGGGGAGGAGGGAACTGCGCTCAATGCGGAGGAAACCCGTCAGTGCTGGTCAGATCGCCCTCCACTGACCAACACGTCCGCTTCGGCTACCGGGCGGCCGGGCGGCTCAGCTTCCCGAAGCGGGCTCGCAGCCGATCAGCTCCGCACTGGTCGCACGGGCCGTGGTACGCACGGTGACGACCTTGACCACATCGTCCTCGCCCCGGCCGAAGGTGAAGTCCTTCCGCCCCACCTCGCTGTGGTATTCGTCCAGGGTACGCACGGTGCAGACGCCGGTGGCGTCCTTCTCCTTGGTGACCTCCAGCCGGACCTCGACGGCGTCGTCCGCGACCACCTTGAAGCCGGTCATCCGGCCGCTGACGTCCTGACCGGTGATGTACGCGTAGCCGAACCAGCAGACCAGGGCGACCAGCCCGGCACCGAGCACCGCACCGACGATCTTCAGCGTGCGGTTGGCGCGCGCGTCGGCGGAACGGCCGTAGCGCCCGTCCGGCAGGCCCTCGCGCACCGCCGCCATGATCGTTCCTCCTGCTCGGGGGACACCGGAATTATTCGACCCCGCTTTGGGTCACTATAGAAGCCGTCTTCCGCGACGAATCACTGAGGATCCAACTTGACTGAGCAGCTGCGTTTGATGGCCGTGCACGCGCATCCGGACGACGAGTCGAGCAAGGGCGCGGCCACCATGGCCAAGTACGTATCCGAGGGGGTGGACGTGCTGGTCGCGACCTGCACAGGCGGTGAGCGCGGCTCCATCCTCAATCCCAAGCTCCAGGGTGATCCCTATATCGAGGAGCACATTCACGAGGTCCGCGCCAAGGAGATGGACGAGGCGCGCGAGATCCTCGGCGTGAAGCAGGAGTGGCTGGGCTTCGTGGACTCCGGGCTGCCCGAGGGCGACCCGCTGCCCCCGCTGCCCGAGGGCTGCTTCGCCCTGCAGGACGTGGACGAGGCCGCGGGTCGGCTGGTGCGGCTGATCCGCTCCTTCAAGCCGCAGGTGATCACGACCTATGACGAGAACGGCGGCTATCCGCACCCCGACCACATCATGACCCACAAGATCACGATGGTGGCGTTCGACGCGGCCGGTGACCCCGACAAGTACCCCGAGGCGGGGGAGGCGTGGCAGCCGCAGAAGCTCTACTACAACCAGGGCTTCAACCGCCCGCGCACCCTCGCGCTGCACGAGGCGCTGCTGGCCCGGGGCCTGGAGTCGCCGTACGGGGAGTGGCTGGAGCGCTGGAAGGAGTTCGCACGGGCCGAGCGCACCCTGACCACCTATGTGCCGTGCGCCGACTTCTTCGAGATCCGCGACAAGGCGCTGATCGCGCACCGTACGCAGATCGACCCCGACGGCGGCTGGTTCCGGGTGCCGATGGACGTCCAGAAGGAGGTCTGGCCCACGGAGGAGTACGAGCTCGCCAAGTCACTGGTGGACACCTCCCTCCCCGAGGACGACCTCTTCGCGGGCATCCGCAACAATTGACGTCATGATGAGCGTGACAAGCACCCTCGCCCTGACGCATCTCGTCCCGCTCGCCAAGGACCTGGACGACAAGAAGGTGACCCCGGGCGTCCTCGGCTTCATTGTCTTCGCGGTGATCGGCGGCGCGGTGTGGCTGCTGATGAAGTCCATGAACAAGCACATGAAGAAGGTGGACTTCGAGGAGGCGCCGGAGCCCGGTCGGACCCCGGCCCCCGCCCCCGCCGCCGACGCCACCAAGGGCGAGCGCACCGCCTGACCCTGTCCTTGCCGGACGGGCCGCATGGGCCTGCATGGCCTACATGGGCCTGGATGGGCCTGCATGGCCTACATGGGCCTGGATGGGCCTGCATGGGTCCGGCACCCCGTCCGGCCCACCCGGTTGGTCCGGGCACCCCGTCCGGCCCACCCGGTGGTCCGCAGAAGTGGCATTACGCGTGCGTCTGGCCCGGCAGCACGGCCATGACCTCGCGGGAGTGGCGGCTCGGCACCATGCCGAGCTGCCATGCCTGCCACCCCGTCTCCGGCTCCACCCCGCGCTCCAGCACCAGCGCGAACGCCTGCGCGCACCCCTCCAGCCGGGGATCGCCCGCCCCCTCCTCCCGCAGCTCCCGCACCAGCTCCGCCAGCTCCTCCTGGGCCACCGCCGTGCCGATCACCGAGCCGCCCGCGGAGGCGAACGGCAGCAGGGTGCAGCGCAGGAACCGGGCCCAGGCCCGGCCACGACGGTCCCCGTACCCGGCGAACAGCCCGGCCGCCTCGTCCACCAGCTCCAGCGCCTGCGTGGCCTTGCCGTTCCCCGCGTCGACCACCGCCAGCTCGACGCATGACCACGCCTCGCCATGGGCCACGCCCACCCGCCGGAAGTCCTGCCGGGCATCCTGCAGCAGCTGCCGCGCGAAGCCGCTGTTGCGCAGCGAGCCCGTCTGCGCCGCCCGCAGATCACGGGTGACCCGCGCCGAGTGGTGCCGGGCACACGCCAGCCCGTACGCATCCCGCATCCGGCTGAACATCGTGCGGGCCCGCTCCAGCTCGCGCACCGCCGAATCGTGGTCGCCGCGCTCCTCCAGCGCCTGGCCCAGGTAGTACAGCGTCCAGGCCTCGCCGCGCGCGTCGTCGTTGTCCCGGTGCCGGGTGAGGGCCTGGCGCAGCTGGTCGACGGCCGCCGACGGCTCCCCGTCCACCAGCCGGGCCCGGGCCAGCTGGGTCAGCGCCCATGCCTCGCCGCGCTGGTCGTGGGTGCTGCTGTACGCCTCCAGCGCCTCCCGCAGCTCGGCCTCGGCGCGCACCACATCGCCCATCCGCAGACACGCCTGGCCGAGCTGGAAGTGCGCCCACGCCTGGCCGTGCAGGCTCTCGCTCTCCTGATGCAGCTCCAGGGCCTCGCGCAGCAGCTCCAGCGCCTCGGCGAGCCGCCCCCGGTCGCGCTCCACGGCGGCCAGCGCGTGCATCGTCCAGGCCCGGTCCCCGCGCAGCTCCTCGGAGGCCTGCAGCGACAGCGCCTCCCGGAGCTTCGCCGCCGCCTCCGCCAGATTGCCCTGGTGGTGCAGGGTGATGCCCAGACTGCACAGCGCACGGGCCGCGCCCGCCTCGTGCTGCGCCTCGAAATACAGATCCACCACCGAGGACAGCGTCGTCCGCGCCTGGTCCAGCTCGCCGAGCTGCCGCGCCGCGATACCGGTGCGCCACTGCACCGACCGCACCAGCAGCCCCTGGTCGACCGCCTGGGTCAGCTCGCTGATCTCGCCCAGCCGGTAGAGATCGCCGCGCAGCAGGCAGTAGTCGCACAGCGCGCCCAGCAGATGCAGCACCGCGGACTGGTCCACGCCCTCCGCATGGCGCAGCGCCGCCGTGATGAAGCTCGACTCGTCGTCCAGCCAGCGCAGCGCCGACTCCAGCGAGGTGAAGCCATGGCCGCCCGCCGTGCCCTTGACGAAGATGTCGGCGCGGGTGGACGTCTTGCCGTCCACCAGCCGGATCACCGAGTCGGCGAGCTCGGCATAGCTGCGGATCAGCCGCTCCTGCGCGGCCGTGCGCTGCTCCGGCTGCTCTTCGTCCAGCAGCCGGGCATGGGCGAAGGAGCGCACCAGGTCGTGCAGCCGGTAGCGGCTGCCGCGCACATGCTCGATCAGCCCGGCCCGGCCGAGCGCGGCCAGATGACGGGCCGCCTCCTGCTCGTCGGTCGCCAGCAGTGCCGCGGCCGCCGCCGCGCCCAGGCTGGCCCGTCCGGCCAGCGCCAGCCGGCGCAGCAGCCGCCGGGCGCAGTCCTGCTGATCGGTGTAGCGCAGCCACAGGGCGCGCTCCACCGGGCCCACCGGGCCGTACGCGTCCAGCTCGGCGACGAGGGCGGCGGGGGTGCGCGCGCCGAGCGAGGAGCCCGCGATCCGCAGCGCCAGCGGCAGCCGCCCGCACAGCTCCGCGATCCGCTCCACCGACTGCCCGTCGTACGGCCCGGCCCCGCTCGGCTCCTCGGCGGAGGCCCGCAGCAGCTCCTCGGCGCCCGGCTCGTCCAGCGGGCCCACCTCCAGCCGGTGCACCCAGGCCGCCAAATCCGCCGGCAGGGTCAGCGGGGTGCGGGAGGTGACCAGGACCAGGCTGTCGGACCGCTCGGGGATCAGCGTGCGCACCTGTGCGGCGTCGCTGGCGTCGTCGAGCACGATCGTCACCGGCAGCCCGGTCAGATGCTGGTGGTAGAGCTCGGTGAGCCGCTTGAGGTGCTGATCCTGTGGGGACCGCTCCCGGAAGAGCAGCTGGTCGCGCGGTGCGCCGAGCCGGTTCAGCAGGTGCAGCAGCGCGTCGCGGGTCGGCAGCGGGGCCTGCTCGGCGCTGTCGCCGCGCAGGTCCACCAGACACGCGCCCCGGAACTGATCGCGCAGATGGTGCGCCGCCCGCACGGCCAGCATGGTCCGGCCCGCACCCGGCGGGCCCTCCAGCAGCACCACCGTCGGCTTGGTCTCGGTGCTCGCCCGTGCCTGCTGCACCCACTGGGCGATCTGGGTGATCTGCGACCGGCGCCCGGCGAACGGGCCGTCCGCCTCGGGGAGATGGCCGAAGGACTGCTCCAGCACCGTGCGCCGGCGGGCCGCCTGGCTGCGGTCCGCGCCGCGCAGCCGCGGCGCCTGCCCGGTCGCCGATGCGGAGCGCTGGGCCGAGCCGCCGCCCTGGCGGGTGGCGGCCGTCGTCATCCGGTGCTGATCGATGAACGGCCGGATGCCCCGCACCTCCACCGCCGTCAGCCACTGCAGCCTCAGCTGCTCGGCGCCGCCGGGCTGATTGCGCAGCGCGGCCTGGCGGTGGGCCGCCGGCCAGTGACCGGCGGTGAGCTTGAGGACCGCGGCGGCCGATCCGGCCACCGCCGCCGTCACCCCCGCACCCAGTGCCGTGCCCGCCGAGGTGCCGAAGGTGAGATCCGCGCCGAAGGCCGCCGCCGCGGCGACCGTCGCGGCCAGCGCCGGGGTGCCCAGCCGGCCGCCCGCCAGCCGTGCGGACAGCGGGCTGCTCCCGGCCTCCGCCTCGTCCAGCGCGCGCACATACGCGCCGTACTCCTCGGCCGCCGTGGCCGCCATCTCCTCCAGCGCGCCGCGCGCCCGGCCGAGCAGCACCCCGCCGTCCGTGCGACCGCCCGAGCGGCGCACCTCCTCCTCGACGGCGCGCGACAGCAGCCGCTCGATCTCCGTCCGGTGGCTGTCCCGCAGCACCGCCAGTGAGCCCGGCATGTGATCCCCCTCCGCAAGATTCCTTACAGTCTCCCGTTTCTGGCTCTTATCCGGCAGCCCTGTGGATAACTCCCCGTGGACAACTCGCTGTGCGTCTCTCCGCAGGTGTCTTTGGGGGGGCTCTCTGCGGTGTCTCCCCGTGCGTGACACCCTGCGGGCAACAGGCTGCGGGTAACTCGCGCGGGGGCCGGGTGGGGGAGGATGGAGGCATGCCGAACCGTCTGGCGCACGAGACGTCCCCGTACCTGCTTCAGCACGCCGAGAACCCGGTCGACTGGTGGCCGTGGTCCGACGAGGCGTTCGAGGAAGCGCGTCGCCGCGGGGTTCCCGTGCTGCTGAGCGTCGGTTACTCCAGCTGTCACTGGTGCCATGTCATGGCCCATGAATCCTTCGAGGACGAGGCGACCGCCGACCATCTCAACGCCCACTTCGTCCCCGTGAAGGTCGACCGCGAGGAGCGACCGGACGTCGATGCCGTGTACATGGAGGCGGTGCAGGCCGCCACCGGTCAGGGCGGCTGGCCGATGACCGTGTTCCTGACCCCGGAAGCCGAGCCGTTCTACTTCGGCACCTACTTCCCGCCCAAGCCCCGGCACGGCATGCCCTCCTTCCGGCAGGTGCTGGAAGGCGTCAGCGCCGCGTGGACGGACCGGCGCGAGGAGGTCCGCGACGTCGCCGGGCGGATCGTGCACGACCTCGCCCAGCGCACCGGCATCGCGCTGGGTGCCGGTGCGCCCCAGCCGCCCGGCGCCGAGGAGCTGCACCTCGCCCTCATGGGGCTGACCGGCGAATTCGACGCCGTGCGCGGCGGATTCGGGGGCGCGCCGAAGTTCCCGCCGTCCATGGTGCTGGAGTTCCTGCTGCGCCACCACGCCCGTACCGGAGCCGAAGGCGCGCTCCAGATGGTCCAGGCCACTTGCGAGGCGATGGCCCGCGGCGGCATCTACGACCAGCTCGGCGGCGGTTTCGCGCGCTACTCGGTTGATGCGGAATGGGTCGTTCCGCACTTCGAGAAGATGTTGTATGACAATGCGCTGCTGTGTCGGGTGTATGCGCATCTGTGGCGTTCCACTGGTTCGGATCTCGCCCGTCGTGTCGCCCTGGAAACCGCGGACTTCCTGGTCCGCGACATGCGCACCGCGGAGGGCGGCTTCGCCTCCGCCCTGGACGCAGACAGCGACGACGGCACCGGGCGGCACGTCGAGGGCGCGTACTACGTCTGGACGCCGGAGCAACTGCGGGAGGTGCTGGGCGAGGCGGACGCGGAGTTCGCCGCCGGGTACTTCGGGGTGACCGAGGGCGGCACCTTTGAGCAGGGTGCGTCGGTGCTTCAGTTGCCGGATGGTGAGCGGCCGGTGGATGGTACGCGTCTTGCCTCCGTGCGTGAGCGGCTGCTGGCTGCCCGTGAGCGGCGGCCCCGCCCCGGGCGCGACGACAAGGTCGTTGCCGCCTGGAACGGCCTGGCCATCGCGGCCCTCGCCGAAACCGGCGCCTACTTCGACCGCCCCGACCTCGTCGAGGCCGCCACCGAGGCCGCCGACCTGCTCGTACGGCTCCACATGGACGAGCACGGGCGGCTGAACCGGACCTCGCTGGGCGGCGTCCGCGGTGGTCACGCGGGCGTGCTCGAGGACTACGCCGATGTGGCCGAGGGCTTGCTCGCCCTCTCCGCGGTGACCGGGGAGGGCGTCTGGGTCGAGTTCGCCGGCCTGCTCCTGGACACCGTGCTGCGCCACTTCGTCGCCGAGGACGGCACGCTGTTCGACACCGCCGACGACGCGGAGGCTCTGATCCGGCGGCCCCAGGACCCCACCGACAACGCGGCCCCATCGGGGTGGACGGCCGCCGCCGGGGCGCTGCTGTCCTACGCCGCCGTCACCGGAAGCGCACGGCACCGGGAAGCGGCCGAGCGGGCGCTGGGTGTCGTGCGGGCGCTGGGGGCGCGTGTGCCGCGCTTCATCGGCTGGGGGCTGGCCGTGGCCGAGGCGCGGCTCGACGGGCCGCGCGAGGTCGCCGTGGTCGGGCCTGACGGTGATCCCGCGACTCGTGCGTTGCACCGCGCTGCCTTGCTGGGGACCGCGCCGGGGGCCGTTGTCGCGGTGGGTGAGCCGGGGTCGGAGGAGGTGCCGCTGCTCTCCGACCGGCTGCTGCTGGAGGGCCGCCCGGCGGCGTATGTGTGCCGGCACTTCACGTGCGATGCGCCTACGGGGGATGCGGAGGCGTTGGCGGCGAAGCTGGGCGGGTGACCGGGGGCGCCTCTGTTGCTCTCGGGTGCGGGGGCGGGGGCCTCCGGGGCGGGGGCCCCGGACCGCAGGTGTAGGTGCCGGAAGCGTGGGGTGGGCCGGAGATGGGGTGCGGGGGCGGGGGCCTCCGGGGCGGGGGCCCGGACCGCAGGTGTAGGTGCCGGAAGCGTGGGGTGGGCCGGAGGTCGGCGCCACACATACACGTCAGCGTCCAGGGCCCCCGCCCCTGCACCCCCGCCCCTGCACCCCTGCACCCCCGCCCCTGCACCCCCGCCCCCTCCCGTCTCGCTGGCGGCTGCCGACCGGTGGCCCCCTCCGCCGCCCGGTCGGGGCTCAGCCCGGGGCGCCGGTCGGGGTGGGTGCGCCCCGCCTCCGGCCGGGCATCGGCGGCTCCCGGGCCGGTGGCTTCGTCTTACAGCGGCAGACCGCGGGAGAGGAGCTCCAAAGCACGGGTGATGGTTTCTTCCATGTCCTCGATCCGGTGGTGGTCGAAGCAGTGGAAGACGGCTTCCTGGAGGGCGCCCAGGACCGCTCCGACGACGATCCGGACCTCGAAGTCGTCCGGGGCGCGGCCGCTGCGTTCGGCCAGGACCTCGCCGAGTATGACGCCGGTCCTGGCCAGGCTCTCGCCCATGCGGGCGCGCAGGGCCGGGGACTGGCGGATGAAGGTCAGCCGGGCCAGCATGTCGTCGCGCTCCTTGCCCGCGAACCGGCCCAGCAGGCCGACGGTGGCATGGCGCAGGGAGACCATCGGCGGTTCGTCCGGGGGGCGGTCGCGGAGCGTGTCGGCGATGAGCGCGTCGTACTCGTCCGTGAGGACGATGTCCTCCTTGGTGGGGAAGTACCGGAAGACGGTGCTGAGGGAGACCTCGGCGGCTTCCGCGATCCGGTCCATCGGGGTCGCGTCGTAGCCCTGCTCCGTGAAGAGGCGATGGGCGGCGCGCTGGATCGCCTGCCGGGTCTGGAGCTTTTTCCGTTCGCGGAGGCCCATCATGCGTGCTGGTAGGCCACCAGGGAGATGCCGACGTAGTGGACGACGAAGGCGGCGAGGGTGAACGAGTGGAACAGCTCGTGGAAGCCGAACCAGCGGGGGGAGGGGTTGGGGCGCTTGGTGCCGTAGATGACCGCGCCCACGCTGTAGAGCAGCCCGCCGACGATGATCAGCGTCATGACGGCGATGCCGCCGGTGCGCATGAAGTCGGGGAGGAAGAAGACCGCTGCCCAGCCCAGGGCGATATAGCACGGGGTGTAGAGCCAGCGCGGGGCGCCGACCCAGAAGACCCGGAAGGCGATTCCGGCGAGTGCCCCGGCCCATACGAGCCACAGGAGGAGTTGCTGCTTGCCGTGCGGCAGGAGCAGCAGGGTGAAGGGCGTATAGGTGCCGGCGATGATCAGGAAGATATTGGCGTGGTCCAGCCGCCGGAGGACGGCGGTGGCCCGCGGGCCCCAATTGCCGCGGTGGTAGAGGGCGCTGGTGCCGAAGAGCGCGCACGCGGTGAGGGTGAAGACGGCGCATGCCACCCGGCCGCGGGGGCTGTCGGCGAGGGCGGTCAGCAGGACGCCCGAGATCAGTGCGGCCGGGAACATGCCGGCGTGCAGCCAGCCGCGCAGCATCGGTTTCACGAGGGGCGGCGGAGCTGCTTCGGGCCCCTGGGGGGTGTCAACGGCGGCGTCGGGCGCAGCGGCAGTCATGGCGCTCATGCTACCTACGACACCGTAAGTTACCGAGTCATGCCGAGTGGTGATGGTCACCAAGGCGCCCACTGGACAGATCGGCCGCACAGACGGATGATCAAATGAGCGCGGTCGGCACCGGATGAGCTGAGCATCCGGGTCGCAGCCCCCAAGGGGTAGCTGTCTCCATATGCGGATGTATGTGCACATATCCGCCTAAACCCTCAATCTATGACGTCGGAGCCGTGCGGTTCCGACGGGATGGAGCGATCGTGGCGCCCAGCAATGTGGCTTCCTCTCTCACCGCCAGCCCCACCACCCACCAGGAGCTCATCTCCTGGGTGGGCGAGATCGCCGCCCTCACCCAGCCCGACGAGGTGGTGTGGTGCGACGGCTCGGAGGCGGAGTACGACCGCCTGTGTGCGGAGCTTGTGGAGAAGGGGACCTTCCAGCGTCTGGATCCGATCAAGCGGCCGAACTCGTACTACGCGGCCTCCGATCCGAGCGATGTGGCGCGCGTCGAGGACCGTACGTTCATCTGCTCCGAGAAGGAGGCGGACGCCGGTCCTACAAACCACTGGAAACACCCTGCCGAGATGCGGGCCATCTTTTGCGGAGAAGAAGGCAGTCTCTCCGGGGACCAGGGCATATTCCGGGGCTCGATGCGGGGCCGGACCATGTACGTCGTGCCGTTCTGCATGGGCCCGCTCGGCTCGCCGCTGTCCGCGATCGGTGTCGAGATCACCGACTCCGCGTATGTCGCCGTCTCCATGCGCACCATGACGCGTATGGGACAGGATGTCCTTGACGTTCTGGGTGACGAGGGCTTCTTCGTGAAGGCCGTCCACACCCTCGGCGCCCCGCTGGAGCCGGGCCAGGCCGATGTGCCCTGGCCGTGCAACTCGACCAAGTACATCTCGCACTTCCCGGAGACTCGGGAGATCTGGTCGTACGGCTCCGGCTACGGCGGCAATGCCCTGCTGGGCAAGAAGTGCTACGCCCTGCGCATCGCGTCGGTGATGGCGCGTGACGAGGGCTGGCTCGCCGAGCACATGCTGATCCTCAAGCTCACTCCGCCGCGCGGTGAGGCGAAGTACGTTGCCGCGGCGTTCCCGAGCGCCTGTGGCAAGACCAACCTCGCGATGCTGGAGCCGACCGTCCCCGGGTGGACGGTCGAGACGATCGGTGACGACATCGCCTGGATGCGGTTCGGCGAGGACGGCCAGCTGTACGCCATCAACCCCGAGGCCGGCTTCTTCGGCGTCGCGCCCGGCACCGGCGAGCACACCAATGCCAATGCCATGAAGACCCTGTGGGGCAATTCGGTCTTCACCAATGTCGCGCTCACCGATGACGGCGATGTGTGGTGGGAGGGCATGACCGAGGAGCCGCCCGCTCATCTGACCGACTGGAAGGGCAACGACTGGACCCCGGCGAGCGAGACGCCTGCGGCCCACCCCAATGCCCGTTTCACCGTGCCGGCCGGCCAGTGCCCGATCATCGCGCCCGAGTGGGAGGACCCCAAGGGCGTGCCGATCTCCGCGATTCTTTTCGGCGGGCGGCGGGCGAGCGCGGTTCCGCTGGTCACCGAGTCGTTCGACTGGCAGCACGGCGTCTTCCTGGGCGCGAACGTGGCGAGCGAGAAGACCGCGGCGGCCGAGGGCAAGGTGGGCGAGCTGCGCCGCGACCCGTTCGCGATGCTGCCCTTCTGCGGCTACAACATGGGCGACTACATGGCCCATTGGGTCAAGGTCGGCAAGAACGCCGACGAGGCCAAGCTGCCGAAGATCTACTACGTCAACTGGTTCCGCAAGGACGCCGACGGGCGCTTCGTGTGGCCGGGCTTCGGCGAGAACAGCCGGGTGCTGAAGTGGATCGTGGACCGTCTGGACGGCAAGGCCGAGGGCGTCGAGACGCCGATCGGTGTGCTGCCGACCCGCGACGCGCTGGACACCGCCGGTCTCGACCTCGACGACGCCTCGCTCGATCTGCTGCTCACCGTCGACGAGGACGTCTGGCGCGAAGAGGCGGCCCTGGTGCCCGACCACCTGAACACGTTCGGCGATCACACGCCGAAGGAGATGTGGGACGAGTACCGCGCGCTGGTGCAGCGCCTGGGTTGATCGGCCCGGCCCTGAGGCCCGGAGGCTCGCGCTGCGGGCCTCCGGCCTTTTACGCCGCGAGGCCCAGGGCCGTCGCGTGGGACTTCAGACGCTCGGCCGCCAGCTTCGTGGCGGCCGTGTCGTCGCGTGACGTGGCGACCACCAGCGCCCAGCCCGCCAGGGTGTGGGCCCGCTGGTGAAGGGCCGCGATGTGCGTCGGGTCGGAGTCCGTCGTCGTGGGGGCCGCGCGGAACGGGGTGCGGCCGTCGCGCAGCCGGGCGGCCTGGTCGGCGATGCGCTGGGCGGCGTCGTCAAGGCCCGGGTCCGGGGTGAGGGCGCGCAGCTCGTCGGTCACGGTCAGCAGTGCGGTCAGATGTCCGGCCAGCCGGATGTCCAGCTCCTCCTCGCGGGAGCGGTGCGGGAAGTCGGGCTGGGGCTCGGCCATGCTGTGGACCGACTTGGTGCGGATCGGTTCGTACATGGATGGCCTCCAAAGGTTCAGGAGGCCATCCTAACTTAGACGCTGTCTAAAGTTGAGTCGCTACTAAAAACGTCAGGGTTGTCCGTATCCGTCGAGGAACTTTCCGATCCGGGTCACCGCGTCGGCCAGGTCCTTCTTCGCGGGGAGCGTGACGATGCGGAAATGATCCGGCTCCGGCCAGTTGAAGCCCGTACCGTGCACGATCATGATCTTCTCGGTGCGCAGCAGATCGAGCACCATCCGCCGGTCGTCCTTGACCTTGTAGACCTTGGGGTCGAGCCTCGGGAACGCGTACAGCGCGCCCTTCGGCTTGACGCAGGTGACACCCGGGATCTGGGTCAGCAGTTCATGGGCGGTGTCGCGCTGCTCCAGCAACCGGCCGCCGGGGAGCACCAGATCGTTGATCGACTGACGGCCGCCCAGGGCCGTGGCCACCGCGTGCTGCGCGGGCATATTGGCGCACAGCCGCATATTGGCGAGGATCGTCAGCCCCTCCAGATAGCTGGCGGCGTGGGCCTTCGGGCCGCACACCGCGAGCCAGCCGCTGCGGTAGCCCGCGACCCGGTACGCCTTGGAGAGCCCGTTGAAGGTCAGGGTCAGCAGATCGGGGGCGATGGCGGCGGTCGGGGTGTGGGTGACCCCGTCGTAGAGGATCTTGTCGTAGATCTCATCCGAGCAGACGACCAGCTGGTGGCGGCGGGCGATGTCGGTGAGGCCCCGCAGCATCTCGTCGTCGTAGACGGCGCCGGTCGGGTTGTTCGGGTTGATGATGACCAGCGCCTTGGTGCGGTCGGTCACCTTGCGCTCGATGTCGGCGAGGTCCGGCATCCAGTCCGCCTGCTCGTCGCAGCGGTAATGCACGGCGGTGCCGCCGGCGAGGGAGACCGCGGCGGTCCACAGCGGATAGTCGGGGGAGGGGACGAGGACCTCGTCACCGTCGTCCAGCAGCCCCTGCATCGACATCTGGATCAGCTCGGAGACGCCGTTGCCGAGGAAGATGTCCTCGACATCGAGGTCGATGCCCTTGGTCTGGTAGTGCTGCATCACCGCGCGCCGGGCGCTGAGCAGACCCTTGGCGTCGCCGTAGCCGTGGGCGTCGCCGAGATTCCGCAGTATGTCCTCGAGGATCTCCGGGGGGCACTCGAAGCCGAAGGTCGCCGGGTTGCCGGTGTTGAGCTTGAGAATGCGGTGACCCGCCGCCTCCAGTCGCATCGCCTCCTCGAGAACCGGGCCACGGATTTCGTAGCAGACGTTGGCGAGCTTCGTGGACTGGATCACCTGCATGTCCGACACCTTACGGTGGTGCCTCGGGAGCCGCTCGGTGTTTTTCGCCACGTGGGCGGCGTGTGGACGGTGTGCGGAAGCGCTCGCGGCCGGCGTCATGGCGCCGCGCGCCGCCGTACGTCCCGGCGGCGCACGGACCGTCCGGCCAGCACATCCGTCCTCCGGCCGTCCTCGATCACGAAGCGGCCGTCGATCAGGACATGCGGGATCCCGGTCGGAAGCGTGCGCGGCGCATCGAATGTCGCCCCCGCCGCGACCGTCTCCGGGCCGAAGAGGACGAGGTCGGCGCGGTAGCCCTCGCGGATCAGGCCGCGGTCGGGGAGGCGCAGGCGGGCCGCGGGGCGGCCGGTGAGGTGGGCCACGCACTCCTCCAGGGTCAGCACGCCCAGCTCCCGTACGTAGCGGCCCAGGTAGTGGGGGAACGTCCCGTAGGCGCGCGGGTGCGGCTTGGCGCCGTGCAGGATGCCGTCGCTGCCTCCGGTGTGGACGGGGTGCCTCATGATCGCCCGGACATTCTCCTCGTGCCCGACGTGCTGCAGGATCGTCGAGCCGAGCCGGTCCTCCAGCAGCAGTCGGCGGGCGGTGGCCCACGGGGCCTCGCCGCGTTCGTGTGCGGTGGCGGCGATGGTCTTGCCGACGTGGTCGGCGAGACGGGGGTCGCTCACCCCGGAGATCTCGATGGTGTCCCAGTCCATCGGCACCCCATGGCAGCCGTCCGCCCCCTCCACCTCCATCACCTGCCGGATCCGCTCCGCCGTCGCGTCGTCCCGCAGCCGCGCGAGGGCCGCCTCGGGGCCGCCCTCGGCCGCCCAGCTCGGCAGCATCGCGGCGAGCGTGGTGCAGCCGGGGAGATAGGGATAGGTGTCGAGAGTGATGTCCGCGCCCTCGGCGAGTGCGGCGTCGAGCAGGGCGAGGAGCTCGGGGGCGCGGCCCTTGTTCACGCCGAAGTTCATCGTGGCGTGGGCGAGGTGGAGCGCGCAGCCCGCCTCCCGGGTGAGGGCCACCATCTCCTCGTACGCGCGCAGGGCTCCGGCCCCGTAGGAGCGGTGATGCGGGCAGTAGTAGCCGCCGTATGCCGCCACGACCCGGCACAGCTCGGTGAGTTCGGCGTCCGAGGCGTACATGCCGGGCGTGTAGGTGAGCCCGGAGGACAGCCCGACGGCACCCTGCTCCAGCCCCTCGGCCACCAGCCGCTTCATGTACGCGACCTCGGCGGGCGTGGCGTCGCGGTCCTCCCAGCCGACCGCGAGCATCCGGACGGTGCCCTGCGGGACGAGGTACGCGGCGTTGACCGCGATGCCCTGGCCGTCGAAGCCGTGGTCGAGGCGGTCCAGGAAGCCGCCGACCGTGCGCCAGTCGAAGTCGACGTCGAAGCCGTCCCCGTTCCAGCCGGTGATCGCGGTACGGACCTCAGCGAGCGTCCGGTCGTCCACGGGCGCGTAGGAGAGCCCGTCCTGGCCGATGACCTCAAGGGTCACGCCCTGGGCGGCCTTCGCGGAGTGGTCGGGGTCGCGGAGCAGCGCGAGGTCGCTGTGCGCGTGCATGTCGATGAAACCGGGGGCGAGGACGAGGCCGCCCGCGTCGAGGGTGTGCCGGGCGGTGGGACGCCGGGTGCCGTCGCCCTCTCTGACGATGGCGCGGATCCGCCCGCCCTCCACGGCCACGTCGGCCCGGTAGGCGGCGTTTCCGGTGCCGTCGGTGACGTGCGCGTCGCGGATGACCAGGTCCATGCGGGGTGCTGCCTCTCTGCTCGTGCCGGCCGCGCGCTACGGCGCCGGGTGGTGCGCCCACCCGCCCAGTCTCCCGAGGGGGCAAGCCCCCTCGGGCTCCCCGGGGCCGGGGCGCGGCATCGGGCGAACCGCCGTCAGAAGAAGGTGCGGATGTAGTCCGTGACCGTGCCGTCGGCCTCCGCTACCGGGATCAGTTGCCACTTGTCGAAGCTGGTGCAGGGGTGGGAGAGGCCGAGACCGACCCAGTCGCCGACTTCCAGGTCGGTGCCTTCCGCGACCGTGACCCAGGCGTGCTGGTCGGACAGGCCGGTGACGGTGAGACCGTCCGCGGGGCGGGTGGAGCCGTCGCGGGCGGAGCGGATGAGCTGGGGCTCGGGGAGGTCGAGGTCGTAGGCGGCGTCCCGCTTGCCGGCGTTGAGGAAGGCCTGGCCCGGTTCGGGGCGGGAGATGACCTGGGCCCAGAGGCGGAAGGCGGGCCGCAGGGCGCCCTCGTCCGGGATCCGGTTGAAGGGGGTCAGGTGGCGGTAGTGGCCGTCGTCGTGGGAGACGTACGCGCCCGAGCGCAGGAGCTTCAGGACAGGGCGGGAAAGCTCCGGGAGCTCGGCGAAGACGTCCGCCACCGCGTCGAACCACGCGCTGCCGCCCGCGCTGACCACGATCTCGTCCGTGCCGCCGAGGCTCTCGAAGCGGCCCGCCGCGTCGAAGTCGGCGGCCAGTGCGGTGAGGCGGCGCAGCCAGGCCCGGACCCGCTCGCCGTCCGCCCTCGGCACTTCGCCCTCGTAGCCCGCGACGCCGGCCAGGCGCAGGGTGCCGGTGGCCGTGACCGCGTCGGCGACCGCCGCGCACTCGGCTTCCGTACGGACGCCCGTACGCGCCCCCGCGCCCGCGCCCAGCTCGACCACGACATCGACGGGGCGTCGCGCCCCCGCCTCGCGGAGTGCCGCGTCCATCAGTTCGACGCCGCGCGCCGAGTCGACGTAGGCGATGAAGCGGAAGTCCGGGTCGGCGTCGAGTTCGGCGGCGAGCCAGTGGAGGGCGGCGGCGTCGACGACCTCGTTGGCGAGGAAGATCCGCTGGATGCCGAAGGCCCGGTACAGCCGCACCTGGGTGGGGACGGCGGCGGTGATGCCCCAGGCGCCGTGGGCGAGTTGGCGCTCGAAAAGCTGTGGGGCGAGGGAGGTCTTGCCGTGGGGGGCGAAGGCCAGCCCATGGGTGAGGGAGTAGCGCTCCATCGCCTGGAGGTTGTGTTCCAGGGCCTCGGCCGACAGGGCCAGTACAGGGGTGGTGAAGCCGCCGGTGAACAGGGAGCGGCGTTCGGCGGCGAGTTCGCCGACGGTGCGGCCCTCGGCGTTCGGCGGCAGTCCCTTGAAGCGGTGGTCGACGCGCTCCCGCGCGAGGCCCGCGACGGACGGGTCGCTGGGGTCGATGGCCATGGAGGCGCCTCCATATCGATCCTGGTTGCAATATGTGCAACGTTCATTGCGTATACCGCTCAGGGCTGTCTAACATCCCGCCAGGCACCGGGTCAACGGTGCCTGGCCCACCCCCGTCGCCGAGGAGCGAGACCGCCCGTGTCCCCTGTCCCGAGCGCCGTCCCGAGCGTCGACGTCGTGTGCCTCGGTGAGTCGATGGTGACCTTCGCCCCGTCCCGGCCGGGGCGGCTCGCCGACGTGCCCTCCTTCGATCGGGGGATCGGCGGGGCCGAGTCCAACGTCGCGTGCGCTCTGGCCCGCGGTGGCCACAGCGCCCGCTGGATCAGCCGGGTCGGCACGGACGGCTTCGGCGACCACCTCGTGGCGCAGATCGCGGCCACGGGGGTGGACGTCGGCTACGTCCAGCGCGACCCCCGCCGTCCCACCGGCGTCTACTTCCGTACGGCGGGCGAGCGGGCCACCGGATCGGAGCCCGCCGCCACCTCCGAGCCGCTCGCCGAGGTCGTCTACTACCGGGCCGGATCGGCCGCCGCGGCCATGTCCCCGGCGCTCGTCCCGCGCGAGCAGGCGTGGTCCGGCCGTGTCCTCCATCTGACCGGCATCACCCCGGCCCTCTCCGGCGACTGCCTCGCCCTGATGCGCCGGCTCACCGCGCGCGCCCCGGGCCGCCCGCTTGTCTCCTTCGACCTCAACTACCGTGCCCCGCTGTGGCGGGACGGCGCCGCTGAGGCCGAGGCCGAGGGCCCGGGCCCGTCCGTCCTGCTGGACCTCGCCCGCGGCTGCGACCTGGTCTTCGTCGGCGAGGACGAGGCAGAGGCGGCGTGGGGGGTGCGCGGCGCGGCGGCGATCCGCGCCGCCCTTCCCGAACCGGAGGTGCTGGTCGTCAAGCAGGGCAGTGTGGGAGCCACCGCCTACACCCGCCAGGCCGGCGGAGAGGACGCCCTCACCTTCGAACCCGCCCTGCGGGTCGACGTCGTGGCGCCGGTCGGGGCGGGCGACGCCTTCGCCGCCGGGTTCCTCTCCGGCACCCTGCGCGGCCTGCCGGTGGCCGCACGGCTTCGCCACGGCCACCTCATGGCAGCCGCCGCCCTCACCGTCCCCGGCGACCTCGGCACCCCGCCCTCGAGCGAGCGCGCCGATCGTCTGGTGGCGCTCGACGCCGCCGCGTGGGGCACACTGCGATGCGGCCCCGGCTGGACAGACCTGCCGAACCCGGCACATCCGGGGCCCGAGACCGCAGCCGTGGAGGTAGCCAACCCATGAGCCAGACCGTCGACCGAGCCCTGAGCATCCTGCCCCTGCTGGCGGAGGGACCCGCCAATCTGGAGCAGGTCGCCACGCGGCTCGGCGTGCACAAGTCGACCGCGCTGCGGCTGCTGCGCACGCTGCACGAACACGGCATGGTCTACCGCCAGCAGGATCAGCGCTACCGGCTCGGCGCCCGGCTCTTCGCGCTCGCTCAGGAGGCGGTGGAGAACCTGGACGTACGGGAGATCGCCCATCCCCATCTCGTCGCACTCAACGAACGGTGCGGGCACACCGTGCATCTCGCGGTGTACGAGGAGAACGAGGTCCTCTACATCGACAAGGTGGAGAGCCGCTACCCGGTGCGGATGTACTCGCGGATCGGCAAGCCCGTCGCCATCACCGTCGCCGCCGTGGCCAAGCTGTTGCTGGCCGATCTGCCCGAGCCCGAGCGGCGGGCGCTGGCCGAGCGGCTCACCTACCCCGCGTACACGCCCCGTTCGACGCCGAACGCCGCCGCGTTCCTCAAGGAGCTGGCGCTCGTACGCGAACAGGGCTGGGCCACCGACCTCGGTGGCCACGAGGAGTCCATCAACTGCGTCGCGGCGCC
Source organism: Streptomyces sp. NPDC005266 (assembly GCF_040607655.1). Lineage (NCBI taxonomy): Bacteria > Bacillati > Actinomycetota > Actinomycetes > Kitasatosporales > Streptomycetaceae > Streptomyces > Streptomyces sp. NPDC005266. The sequence continues at coordinate 560,681 of NZ_JBEXHC010000001.1, read as the reverse complement.
CATCCGGGGCACGGACGGCCGGGTCGTCGCCGCCTGCTCGGTGTCGGCGCCGAACGTCGTCGTCACCGCCGATGAACTCCTCACGCTGTTGCCCCAGGTACGCCGCACCGCCGAGGCCATCAGCCGGGAATACTCGGGCAGCCCCCAACTGTCCCACGGGTCCCACGACTCATCTGAAGCGACATCTGAAGCAACACCCGACGCAACACCCGACAAGAGAGCCGAGGAAACCTCCTCATGAGCGAGAAGCTGCAGAAGACCGCGATCACCCCGGCCACCCACACCGCCCCGCCCGCCAAGTTCTCGCACGGCGTGAGGAAGGGCAACATCCTCCAGGTCGCCGGTCAGGTCGGCTTCGGCCCCGCCGTCCCCGGTCAGGCGCCCACCCCCGTGGGGCCGACCCTGCGTGAGCAGACCCTGCAGACCCTGCGCAATGTGCAGGCCGTGCTGGAGGCGGGCGAGGCGAGCTGGGAGGACGTCGTGATGGTGCGCGTCTACCTCACCGACACCGGCCACTTCGCCGAATTCAACGAGATCTACAACGAGTTCTTCGCGGACCTGAAGGAGGCGCCGGCGGCCCGTACGACGGTCTACGTCGGGCTCCCCGCCGGTCTGCTCGTAGAGATCGACGCGCTCGCAGTCCTCGGCTGACGCGCCCTTTTCGGGCTCGGTTCGCCTCCGGGGCGCTCAAGCCCCTGTCGACGGTCGATCGTGCTCGGCCCCTCGTTCCCCGGGCCTCCGCACGTTCTCCCTTCGACAGCGGCGCGCCCCTTCGGCTCACTCGCCCCCTGGCCCCCGTGGCGGGCAGGGCGCCCGAAGGGCTCACCCCCCGTTGCCCTACGGCCGCAGCCCCGCCCGCCACGGGTTTCACCCCCCACTCGTCGGAAGCCGGACTTCTGATCATCCACACCCCGCCACCCCCACCGCGCGGCCCTCCGCCGTGCGGCGCTCCCCCCTACCCGGAAACCGGAGTTCCCCATGTTGTTCGCGGCCGCTCCCGCTGCCGAGACACCACCCCACACCGGTGGTCTTCTCGCGATCGTCGACGGCACCGCCGGTCTGCTGACCGTCGCCGCCCTCGGTATCGCCCTGCTCCTCTTCCTCATCATCAAGGTCCGGCTGCAGCCCTTCGTCGCGCTGCTGGGCGTCTCCATCGCCGTGGGCCTGGCCGCCGGTCTGTCGGTCACCGAGCTCTTCGGCACGGTCCAGAAGTCCGACGCCGTCTCGCTCATCGAAACCGGCATGGGCGGCATCCTCGGCCACATCGCCATCATCATCGGCCTCGGCACGATGCTCGGCGCGATCCTGGAGGTCTCCGGCGGTGCCGAGGCCCTCAGCGGCCGGCTGCTCGGCCTCTTCGGGGAGAAGCGGGCGCCGCTCGCCATGGGGCTCACCGGCCTGATCTTCGGCATACCCGTCTTCTTCGACGTCGGCATCTTCGTCCTCGCGCCGATCGTGTACGCGGCCGCCAAGAGGAGCGGCAAGTCGATCCTGCTGTACGCGATGCCGCTGCTCGCGGGCCTCTCCATGACCCACGCCTTCCTCCCGCCCCACCCCGGGCCGGTCGCCGCGGCCGGGCTGCTCCATGTCGACCTCGGCTGGGTCATCCTGATGGGCCTCCTCGTCGGCATGCCGTCCGTGCTGGCCGCGTGGGGCTACGCCGCGTGGATCGGCCACCGCGTCTTCGTCCCCGTACCGCAGGACATGGTCGAGGCCGCCGAGGAGGCCAAGGAGGCGGTCGCCGCCGAACAGCGCGCCGCCGGCGCCACTCCGGCGGAGCGGCCCGTCTCCGTCTCCACCGTTTCGGCGATCATCGGTACGCCGCTCGTCCTCATCCTCTGCGCGACCTTCTCCTCCATCGCGCTGGACCCGAGCACCGGGCGCTCGGTCATCGAGTTCTTCGGCCACCCCTTCGTGGCGCTGACCATCGCGCTCTTTCTCGCCTACTACCTGCTGGGCATCCGGCGCGGCTGGTCCCGCAAGTCCCTGGAGACCGTCTCCACCGCCTCCCTCAAGCCGATCGGCAACATCCTGCTGGTGGTCGGCGCGGGCGGCGTCTTCGGCGCCGTCCTGAAGGGCAGCGGCGTCGCCCAGGCCCTCGCCGACGCCTTCGACAGCGCGGGCCTCCCGGTCATCGTGCTGGCCTGGCTCATCTCGCTCGTCCTGCGGGTCGCCCAGGGCTCGGCCACCGTCGCCATCGTGACGACGGCGGGCATCGTCTCCCCGCTGCTCTCCGAAGGCCACTACTCCCAGGCCCATCTGGCGCTGGTCATCATGGCCATCTCGGCGGGCTCGATCTTCGCCTCGCACGTCAACGACGGTGGCTTCTGGATGGTGGCCAAGTACTTCGGCATCTCGGAGCGGGACACGCTGAAGTCGTGGACGGTGCTGGAGTCCGTGCTGTCGGTGGCGGGCTTCGCGGTGGCGGGCCTGCTGAGCATCGTCATCTAGCGGACGGCGCCCGCATGACGACGGCCCCCGATCGGCGGAAACCGCCCAGATTCGGGGGCCGTCGCTTCGGCGGTGGGGAGTGGGGTGGCGGGTGCGCGAACTCCGCGAACGCACCGGCCGGGCCAGGCAGCCCCGACGCCTGGTGAGCCGGCTCCATCAACTCGGCTACCAAGTGACCCTCCAAGCGGAAGGAACTGCTCAATGGGACTGGTCGGGCCGTGGAGGGGACTACGGTCCGTAGCCGCCGGCGGGTGAGCACTACCGGTCCGCTGCATCGTGACCGTGGTGCCAACGGGCCGCGGCGTGTCGATCCTGACGTCGGGGTCCACGACCGCCCCGTCAGAGGTGCGGAAGAAGCCGCGTTCGCCACGACAACGCCGAAGCAAGCAATTCCGCTTCGTGTCCAGTTGGCATTCACCGCAACATTCACCATTGCAACTCATTCATGGGAGCATCTAATTTTGCTCAAATATTGGCAAATAATGCTGGTCGAAACAGGAACGGCTCCCGCTCGGCGGTGACGTCGCGAATGCCAAGTCGTTTCATGTTCTACGTACATTCAACTCTCCATCCCCATGAGCGGCATGATCAATCCATAGGGTCCTTGAGGCATTTGAAGGAAGGGACCCATGGAAGAACTCCGCGCAATCCGGGCTCGCGATATCACGAAGAGCTTCGGTGATGTCGTCGCCCTGGACGGCATCGATCTCGATGTGACGCAGGGTCGGATCCACGGCCTGGTCGGACCGAACGGCGCCGGAAAAACGACGTTGCTCGGCCTTCTGCTGGGGCTCGCGGTGGCCGACAGCGGTCGCCTGGAGGTCCTGGGTACACCGGTCGAGCGGGCACTCGACGCTCCCGACGGTGTCGCCGGCTTCGTGGACGGCCCCGCTCTCTACCCCTCGCTCACCCCACGGCAGAACCTCGCCGCGCTGGCCGCACTCCGCGGCCACGACGCGCGCACGGCGGGGATCGACGACGTACTCGCCGAGGTCGGTCTCACTGATGTCGCCGACGACCGTACCCGCGGCTTCTCCCTCGGCATGCGCCAGCGGCTCGGGCTCGCCGCCGCCCTGCTGACCAAGCCCCGGCTGCTCGTGCTCGACGAACCGTCCAACGGCCTCGACCCGGCGGGCAAGAAGCACGTGCACGGTGTCCTCAACCGGCTCGCGGCCGACGGAACCGCCGTCGTGCTCTCCAGCCACAACATGGACGACCTCGAGGCGCTGTGCTCCGAGGTGACCATCCTCGCCGCCGGACGCGTCGTCTTCTCCGGCCCGCTGTCCAAGCTGGCCACCGAGAACCGTGAACTCGACTACCGGCTGCTCACCTCCGAGCCGCAGGCCGCGCGCCGGCTGGCGGACGACGCGCCGGGGATCCAGGTCGTCGACGACGCCGGGGTACGGCAGCACGCCGAACTGCTGGTCGTACGCGCCCTGGTGCCCGCCCTCGACCAACTCGTGGTGCGGCTCGTGGAGAGGGGCGTCGCGCTGCGCGAACTCACTCCCGTGGTGTCGCCGCTCGAAGCCGCGTTTCTCGCCCTCACCGAGCAGCAGGAGGCGGGCAGATGACCGCGACCCTCACCCAGAGCCGGGAACAGGAACACGAGCAGGTGACCGGGGGCCGTCGCGTCCCCGTCACCCGCGCCTGTCGCTTCGAGCTCGTCAAGCTCGTCTCCCAGTGGCGGATCCGCCTGCTGGTCCTCGCCTGCTGGATCGCTCCCGCCCTCTTCGTCGCCGGGGTGAGCCAGCAGAGCACGCTTCCCGTCGACACCCTCTTCGGGCGCTGGATGCTCGCCTCCGGGTGGGCCGGGCCGCTGGTGATGCTCGGTTTCGCGGGGACCTGGGCGCTCCCGCTGCTGACCTCGGTCGTGGCCGGTGATGTGTTCGCCTCCGAGGACCGGCTCGGCACCTGGCGCCATCTGCTCGTCGCGGTCCGCTCGCCTCGGCGGATCTTCGTGGCGAAGGCGGTGGCCAGTCTCACCGTCCTGCTGCTGCTCGTGGCCGGGCTCGCCATCTCCAGCACCGTCGGCGGCCTCCTCGTGGTCGGCAACCAGCCGCTGGTCGGTCTCGACGGCCATCTCCTGGCACCGTCGGACGCCGCCGTCTCGGTCCTGCTCTCCTGGGTCTGCGTCCTCGCTCCGACCCTGGCGCTCGCCGCACTCGGCTTCCTTGGGTCGGTCACGCTGGGACGGTCCCCGATGGGGCTGCTGGTGCCCGTGCTCGTCTCGCTCGCGATGGCGGTCGCCCAGATGCTGCCGCTTCCGGTGGCCGTGCGCGTCGCCCTGCCGAGCTACGCCCTCATCTCCTGGAACGGTCTGTTCACCAGCCCCCGGCAACTCGGCCCGCTGCTGATTGGCATCGTCGTCAGCCTCGTGTGGGCCGTGGTCGCGACGGCACTGGCGTATGTGCTCTTCGTACGGCGCGACTTCACCAACCTGGCCCACGACGGTTCGGGCCGCCGCGCGATCACCGTCGGAGTCCTGCCGCTCGTCGGGGTGGCCGCCGCGTCGTTCGCGGTCGTCGCCGCGACGACCCCGGCGACGGGCTCCGGGATCGAGCAGGACAAGGTGCAGCGCTCGCTCGCCACGGCGTTCGCGCACCTGTACCGCATGCAGACCGACCAACTCAACCGATCCGCCGTCACCGAGGCCCAGTTGCAGGCCACGGCGTCGTGCAACAAGGGAAGCGCCAGGGTCGCGGCACAAGGCCCGGGCAACGACTGGCGCTGCGTCGTGACCTGGCATCTTCCCGGCGTCGAGGCCACAGGACAGGCCATCTACCAACTTGACGTCACTCCGGACGGGCGGTTCATGGCCGATGGCGATGGACCGAAGGAAGTGAACGGCTACTTCCTGGTGCGGACCCCCGATGGGGACGCACCGAACCCGCTGTGGCAGTTCGACGGCAACGTCGAACTGCTCGACACCACCCCGAAGGGATAACCCTCAATGCAGGTAACTCGCCGCCGGAAACTCGTCGAGGAAGCTCGGATCAGCCTCATCAGCAGACGCATCGGCCGCCGCATACCGCTGTTGACGGCGGGCACCACCGCTGTTGCCCTCGTGGCCGCCGGCACGGCGCTCGCGCAGACCCAGCAGTTCGGCACGGACCAGGTCGGTCAGGTCACCGAGAATGGCCAGGTCGTCTCCAGCAACCAGTACATCGCCCCGTACGGCGACCGTCTTGTCATCAACCAGGGCAAGATCATGTCGTCCTCGGTCAGCCCGGACGGTACGCACATGGCCGCCTCGGTCACCGACGGTGGCGCGGCCCTGGCCATCGTGGACCTGAAGAACTGGAAGACGCAGCAGCTCGTCAGCAACGCCGCGTCGTCGAACCCCCGCATCAGCAGCAACAACGTGGGCCAGGAAGGCCCGACGTACTCGCCCGACGGCAAGCAGCTGTGGCTGGGCCAGCCGGACGGCTACACCGTGTTCACCGTGAACGCGGACGGCGGCGTCTCCAGCCCGCGGACCGTCAGCATCCCGGCGCAGGGCTCCAAGCACGCACTGGTGGCCGCGGCGGCGTTCTCGGCCGACGGCAAGACCGTGTACTCCGCGGTCAACGGCCAGAACCGGGTCGTCGCCATCGACGCCGCGACCGGGACCGTCAAGCAGAGCTGGAACGTGGGCAACGCCCCGCGCGGCATGGTCGTCGTCGGCGACAAGCTCTACGTGAGCAACGAGGGCGGCCGCCCGGCCAAGCCCGGCGAGCCCACGATCAACTCGTACGGTACGCAGGTACTCGCCGATCAGAAGACCGCTGCCACCACCAGCGGCACGGTCAGCGTCATCGACCTGGCGAACCAGGACGCCGCGGTCTCCAGCATCGAGGTCGGTCTGCACCCGACCGCCATGTACGCCAAGAACGGCGTGGTGTTCGTCACCGACACCGCCGACAACAACGTGTCGGTCATCGACACGGCGAAGGACAAGGTCGTCCAGACCATCTCCACCCAGCCGTGGGCCAAGGCCCACGTGGGCTACGAGCCCGACGCGGTGACCCTCACCGACGACGGTCATCTGCTGGTGACCCTCGGCCGCGCCAACGCCGTCGCCGTCTACAAGTTCACCTCCGCGCAGGAGCCGGTCAGCTACGTCGGCCTGCTCCCCACGGACTACTTCCCCTCGGAGATCACCACCTCCGGCAACGAGGTGTACGTCTCCAACACCCGTGGCATCGACGCCCGCCGTAAGGCCACCGGCGGTCACGGCACCCACGACACGACGTCGAGCGTGCAGAAGTTCACGCTGCCCGACGACAGCGTGATCAGGTCCTACACCGGCAAGGTCTTCAAGCAGAACGGCTGGAACGGCGAGTCCCTCAAGAAGTCCGACGGCTCCCCGGCCAAGCCGGTGCCGGTCCCGGTCAAGCTCGGCGACCCCTCGACGATCAAGCACGTCTTCCTGCTCGTCAAGGAGAACCGGACCTACGACCAGGTCTTCGGTGACATGCCGCAGGGCAACGGCGACCCGTCGCTGACCCAGTTCGGCGAGAACGTCACGCCGAACCAGCACGCCCTGGCCAAGCAGTTCGGCCTGTTCGACAACACGTACGACATCGGCACCAACTCCGCCGAGGGTCACAACTGGCTGATGCAGTCCGACAACCCGGAGTACACCGAGTCCTCGGCCGGTGAGTACACCCGCAGCTACGACACCGAGGACGACGCCCTCGGCCACCAGAAGACCGGCTTCATCTGGACCGGTGCGCAGGCGGCCCGCAAGTCCGTCCGCAACTTCGGTGAGTTCCAGCAGTTCCTGACCAAGCCGTCGGGCGCCAGCTGGCAGAACCTGTACTGCGACAGCAAGAACATGGCGGCGACCGGTCAGGACACCGCCTACCCGCTGAACTCGACCTCGCCGATCCCGTCGCTCAACGACGTCTCGGTGCACGGCTTCCCGAAGTTCGACACCAGCGTCCCGGACGTCTACCGGGCACAGATCTGGAAGAAGGACTTCGAGAAGAACGGTCCGGCGAACCTGAACATGTTCTGGCTCTCCAGCGACCACACCGGTGGCCCGGTGAGCCCTGCCTCCCAGGTCGCGGACAACGACCTCGCCGTGGGCCAGATCGTCGACAAGATCTCGCACAGTAAGTACTGGAAGGACTCGGCGATCTTCGTCGTCGAGGACGACTCCCAGGCCGGCCTCGACCACGTCGACGGCCACCGCGCCCCGGTCCAGATCATCAGCCCCTGGGCCAAGCACTCCACGGTGGACAGCCACTACTACTCGCAGATCAACATGATGCGGACCATCGAGCAGATCCTCGGGATCCAGCCGATGAACCAGAAGGACACCGCGGCCACCCCGATGGCCTCGGCGTTCACCCAGCGCCCGGACTTCACGCCGTTCAAGGCGCTGCCCAACCGGACCTCGCTGACCGACGGGGTGAAGACCCCGCCCTCCTGCGGTCTCGACACTCCCGCGGCGCAGAGCCCGAAGGCGGCGGCCGTGCCGTCGGCCTCGGTGCCGGCGGACATGAAGAACGTCGCCGCCCAGTGGGACCAGTGGAAGTCGAAGCAGCGGCTGACCGGTCCCAACGCCGTTCCGGACTACGCTCCCCCCGCCCAGATGAACCACCTCACGTGGTACGAGACGCACAACTGGGCGAAGCCGTACCCGGGCGAGAAGAAGATCTACGCTCCCAAGGACGTGCCGGGCGCCTACATCCCGTCGGCGGAGAACGACGGCTGACGCAGGCTCACGTTTCGGGTGGCCCCTGGTCGGGATCATCGCCGGTCAGGGGCCCACCTGCGGTGTGGCCCCGCACCCTGGATCAGGTGGTGCGAAACTCCCCGCGCCTGACGGTGGAGACGAACGCCGACCACGCGGACGGCTCGAATACGAGCGCCGGGCCGTACGGGTTTTTGCTGTCGCGAACGGGTATGGCGGAGTGGCCACGCGCGACCTCAAGGCATTCACCCTGATCGCCGCCGCTGTAGCTGGACTTGTACCACCCGGTGAGGGCGGACGCGTCGGAGACGGTGTGCTCACTACTGACCATGCGCGTGTTCCTCTGCTGCCGCCCTGACGAGGGCCAGTGACTCCTGTTGCGACAACGCGTCGCTCAGGGCCAGAGCGTAGGCGGTGTGGCAGGCGTTCACCAGAGATGGATCATCCATCAAGTTGCCGGTGAGGAAGCCTTCGACGTAACCCACGGGGGCGGAGTCCTTGAAGCTCATGAGCGTGAGCAGACTCTGTTGGAGTGCGTGAGCCCCAGCACTGTAGGGCAGTACGTGCAGCCGCAGGCGTCCCGCTTCCCCCATGTCCGCGATCTTGTTCAGCTGTTCGGCCATGACCTGGGAGCCACCGACGTGGCGTCGAAGGACGGCTTCGTCGAGGAGCGTCCACACGACAGGCGACGGGCTATCCAGAAGCCGGGCGCGCTCCGTTCGGATGACGACTTCCCGGTCAAGTTTCTCGGCTGTGTGGTTGGGTCGATAGGCGCTGAACAGGGCGCGTGCGTAGGCGGGAGTCTGGAGCACGCCAGGAACAAGGGTGAGCGCAAATTGCTGGATCAGCGTGGCCTGCTGTTCCAGCTCGGCCACGGCCGCGAAGTGGTCGGTCCACTTCGTCTCCAGGTCCTCCAGCCACCGCGCGAAGAACCCGTCCGTCCCCAGCGCCTGGTCGATCCGCGTCGCGTCGTCCGGCCTCGGCAACCGGCGTCCCGCCTCGAAGTGACTGATCAGCGTGGGCGAGCACACCACGATCTCGCTCAGCGCCTCCTGTGTCATGTCGGCCGCTGTGCGGCGGATCCTCAGCTCCTCCCCGTACTTCTCCCTGGGGGTGCGTGGCCTTCGGTCCATCTTCATGGGCTGACTCCCCGAGTTGAAAGGTGCGTGGTCAGGCTCGCCCTGCTGGCAGCGTAGCCAGAACAACCACCAATCTGTGAGGAAATCGCCACACAGCGTGAAGTAACTCAATGGAGCTGATGAACATGAGTACCGGGCTGCGCCTGCTGCCGTGGTCAAACCCCGACGGCAAGCCGTGTTACCTGGCGTCGGACGACGGGGACAGCCCGTTGAGCCGACGTGCGGACGCGATCGAGGCCGTGCAGATGTCCATGGGCGAGGAACTCCTCCGGCACGCCCGGGAGCTGCTGGGCGAGCCCAAGGCAGACGCGCGGGAACTCCGCTTCCTCGCGGATCGGCTGTGTGAGGCGCTGCGCGACGTGTTGCGGGTCGCTGAGAGCAGGGGCGCCCGCCTGCCTGCGTACGGCGGTTGCCAGGGCGATTGACGAGGCGCCGTCCCGGCGGGTTTCCCCGCCGGGACGGCGCCCGCGGCGTGCCCTACGGCCTCGGCTCAGGAGCAGTACTGGGCCTCCTTGCCGATCGACCGGTACATGCAGTCCGCGTTTTCCAGGAGTTGGAGCACCGCGTCCCGGTTGCGGCTGGTCTCACGGTCGATGACCTCGTCGGGTGGGTAGAAGCCGCCCGCGCCGGCCGAGGCCGGGTACATCTCGAAGGTGTACGCGAAGACCTTCTGCGTGCCCCACAGCCAGTCGTCGATCGTGCCGTCGGTGATGTAGAGGTCGCTGGACTGCTCGGGCGTGTAGCCGTTGCTGGCGGCCATCTTCTTGCCCACCGCGGCGAAGGCGTCGCGGTCGTCCTTGGTCATGCCGGTCGCCGTGTCGCTGGTCGTCCAGCCGAAGGGCCACAGCACCAGTTCGCTGTAGGTGTGGAAGTCGATGGCGGCCTTGAGCTGCTGCTTGCCGCCGACCATGCGGCTGCGGGCGAAGTCGGCGACGACCTTCACCTCGGGGGCGGATTCGGCGCGGGGGCCGCGGTAGGTCTCGGAGCCGGGGGAGCCGGAGGAGCCGCCGCAGCAGCCCCATTTGAAGTCCCAGTTGCGGTTGAGGTCGGTGCCGACGTACGAGGAGCCGGAGTTGGGCTGGCGGTTCTTGCGCCAGCTGCGGTAGGAGCCGGTGGCGATGTCGTATTCGCCGCCGTCGGGGTTCACATCCGGGATGATCCAGATTTCCCGGCCGTTGACCGCGCCGGTGATCCGGGAGTCGGTGCCGTAGCCGTCGGTGAGCTGGTGCATCAGATACAGGGCCATCTCCACCGTCAGATGCTCGCGCGCGTGCTGGTGGTGGGTGAAGAGCACCTCGGGCTCGTTCTCGTCGGTGGCCACGTTGTCACTGATTTTGAGGGCGACGATGGAGCGGCCCTCGTACGACTTTCCGATGACGCGCTTGCTGAGAATGGCGGGGTACTTGGCGATCGCGGCGTCGATCTCGGCGTTCATCTCCGCGTAGTTGTGGTACTTCGCGTCGGCCGAGGGGAAGTCGAACGGCCTCGTGGCCCGGCCCTCCTCGGCGCCGGGTGGAGCGGGGAGTTCGGTGAGCCGGTAGCCGAGCGCGCGCAGGGCCCTGGCCTGCGCGGCGTCGGCGGTGACGACCACGGACCGGGCGTCCACCTCGTCGATGGAGACCCCGGTGGCGGCGACGGCGGTGCGGTCGGCGGGGGTGGCGGGGCCGTCGATCCGGTACTGCTTCACCTTTTCGTCGGCCTCGACCTCGACGTCGGCCTCGACCTCGACGTCGGCCTCGACCTCGACGTCGGTCGCGACCTGGGGCGTGGTGGCCGAGGAGGCGGCCTGGGGGGCGGTGCGTCCGGAGCCCGGCCGTGGGGCCGGATCATCTGCCTGAGCCGCGATGGGGGCGGCGAGGGCGAGGGCCAGCAGGGCGGCGAGGGCGGTAACCCGTCTGCCGCGGATGCGAAGTCGCATGAATGCTCCTGGGGGGTGGGGAGAGGCGAGCGACTGCTGCGCCAGTGTTCGACCATGTGCATGACACGGTCAAGAGTGGGAAATGGTCGAAGCCGAAGGAACTTCTCACCGAGGGAAGGATCACCCCCCATGAACAGACCTCTCGTCGGCGCGCTCTCGGCCCTGTTACTGGGTGGCGCGACCCTCGTGAGCGCGGGCGCGGCCCCCGCGACCGCCGCGCCCCACGCCAAGACCCCGAAGGCGGTCACCTTCGCGGGCACGGTGGCGCTCAGCAACTGCTCCGGCTCCGTCGTCCGGGCACCGGGCTCCGCCGACACCGACCCCGCGCTCGTCCTCTCCAACGGGCACTGCCTGGAGAGCGGCTTCCCGAGCGCGGGCGAAGTGATCGTCGACCAGCCGTCCACCCGGAGCTTCACTCTGCTGACCGGCTCGGGCAGCCGCGCCGGCACGGTCAGGGCCACCAAGGTCGCGTACGCGACGATGACCGACACCGACATATCGGTGTACCGGCTGAGCTCGACATACGCCCAGATCCAGTCGACGTACGGCATCAAGGCGCTGTCGCTGTCCGACACCCGCCCGGTCCAGGGCTCCGCCATCAATGTGGTCTCCGGCTACTGGAAGAAGATCTACTCCTGCGACATCGACGGATTTGCCTATCGTCTTAAGGAAGGGGAATGGACCTGGAAGGACTCGGTCCGCTACACCTCCGCCTGTAACACGATCGGCGGAACCTCGGGCTCGCCCGTCGTCGACCCCGCCTCCGGCAAGGTCGTGGCCGTGAACAACACGGGCAACGAGGACGGCGGCCGGTGCACCCTCAACAATCCGTGCGAGGTCGATGAGACCGGCGCGACAACGGTCCGTCAGGGCATCAACTACGCCCAGCAGACGTACGGGATCACCCGATGCCTGACCACCGGCAACAGGATCGACCTCACCCTGCCCGGGTGCGAGCTGCCCAAGCCGTGACACGGACGTAGAGCCCGCCTCCTCCGGGGCCGGCCCCCGCCGGACGGAATGAGCCGGCCGCACCACCGTTGGGCCATTCGGGTGGTGCGGCCGGGGCTTGACGCGTCCCTACATCCCGTGGACGTGCGGCCCGACCGCCTTCGACCAGGCGTTGCCGCTCGCCGCGTCCCAGTTGGTGGACCAGGTCATCGCGCCCCGGATGGCGGGGTAGGTCTTCGACGGCTTGAAGCTGCCGCAGCCGGTGCCCTTGGCGAGACAGTCCAGGGCCGCGCTGACGACGGACGGCTCGACATAGCCGGAGCCCGCGCCGCTGGTGGAGGCGGGGACGCCGAGGCCGACCTGCGACGGGTCGAGGCCGCCTTCCAGCTGGATGCAGGCCAGGGCGGTGAGGAAGTCCACCGAGCCCTGGGAGTAGACCTTGCCGTCGCAGCCCAGCATCGAGCCGCTGTTGTAGTACTGCATGTTGACCACCGTCAGGAAGTCCTTGATGGCCAGCGCGGTCTTGAAGTACTCGGTGGACGTGGACTGCATGTCGATGGTCTGCGGGGCCATCGTCACCACGACATCGCTCTTCTTGTCGTGGACCGCCTTCAGCGCCTTGGTCATGTAGGTGGCGTTGAGGCCGTTCTCGAGGTCGATGTCGACGCCGTCGAAGCCGTACTCGTCCATCAGTCCGGTGACGGACGAGGCGAAGGCGTCCGCGGACGCGTCATCGCTCACCGAGACCGTGCCGTTCTGGCCGCCGACCGAGACGATGACGGACTTGCCCGCCGCCTGCTTGGCCTTGATGTCGTCCTTGAACTGCTGCTCGCTGCCGTAGCCGACGGCCGGGTCGAGGGTGAAGTCGACGCCGCCGGGCGTGCCGGTCGCGTCCGCGAAGGCGACGGCGATGATGTCGTAGTCGTCGGGGACGTCGGCGAGCTTCTGGACGGTGGCGCCGTTGTCGAAGTTCTGCCAGTAGCCGGTGACGGCGTGCGCCGGTACGGCGGCGGCCGCGGTGGCGTGATCCTCGGTGGCGTTCGCGCTGCCGGCGGATATCAGCCCGCCGGCGGCGAGGGCGATCACCGCTGCGGCTCCGAGCAGCCTCTGTGTGAACTGTGCGCGTACCACGACAGCCTCCGTGCGTGGGGGGAGGTGGGGGGGAGGTGGTGCCAGTGCGCGTCCAGGGGCCCCTGAGGCGGTGGATACAAGGTGGTCCAGACCAATAGGCTTGTCAAGCCCAGGCGACGGAGAAGCTGGTCATGGGCTCCACCCCTCTCGGTTGCGAGGAGGGGTGGAGTGGGGGTGGGGGGGGAAGTCCGCCCGAGGAGGGTTACCGGGACTCTTACAGAAAGCCCCCGGATTCGAAGCCGGGGTTCCGGGCGAGGTTGGCCTCGGCCGCGCCGGCGGTGGAGCCGCCTGCCAGGGTGAGGCCGGTGGCGGCGAGCGCGGCCGCCGCGAGCATGCCGGTCAGCCGGCCGAACCGGCGTCTGAGCCGGGTGGTCGGGGTGCGGGGGACACGGTCCATGACTGCCTCCGTGGGGGAATCCATGAGGATGGTGATGAGAAGCAGGGGTATGGGGACGGTGGCCACCGCGTAAACGTAAAATGGTCCAGACCAATAAGGTTGTCAAGGGAATGCGCAGCCCGTTCGGGCCTGCGGACCGCAACTCTGGGGAACTGTTCTCTCACGCGGCTTTCGTGGATAAAGTGACGATGCACCAGACCCAGGAGGAGTAACGACCTGCGGCCGACGCCGCTCGGCGCCGATGTGAGACGGGGTAGCCGACGTGCCCACCGCGATAGCAGTCACCGGCCGCGAGCTGGTGCTTCCGCCGCCTGACGGGCAGACCCCATCCGGCGTGGTGCTCCGGCCGCCGGACGCACAGTCACTCGACGACGCGCTCGCCGAGGTCGGGGCCCTCCTCGACCAGCAGGGCTATCTCGTCGTGCTCTACCCCGCCGCGGCCCCGCCGCCCGTCGTCCGCAGACTGCACACCGTGCGCGCGGTCCTGGAGAGCGACCGGATGGCGCTGATGCCCCTCGACCTGCCCCCGCTGGCCGTCGCCGTGCTCGCCCGCCAGCTGCGCCAGTTGTCCGTCTCCGACTTCAGCCCCGGCGTCCTGGCCTGCGCCGCCCGGCTGCTGACGCACTACATCCACGCGGGCGCGCTGCTCGGCAGCGTCGCCCGGCTGGACCGGGTGCCGGTCAGCCTCACCTCGCACATCAAGTCCTGGATGCCGGGCGCCCACTTCGGCGTGCTCGCCCACCCCGCCCCCCAGCTCGTCAAGGTCGGCGGCGCGACGGCGCTGCCCTCGCCCGGTTACGCCACCGTGCTGACCGTCGGCCGAGGGCAGCTGAACAGCCACGGTTACGGGGGCGGGGCACCGGGGCGCGACGACTGGGTCACCGGAGCGCTCGCGCCCGCGTGGGGCGTGCGGGGCGTGGAGGAGGTGCCGCTGCCCGAGGAGTCGGCGCGCTGGTGGGGCACCCCGAAGCTGATCGAGTTCGCGGCGGCCATCCCCGACCTCTCCGTCCTCTACCAGCTCGTGGCTTCCGTACGGAGAGAGGAGTGCCACTGGTGCGGCTTCGAACTCATCGGGGACCGCTGTGCCTTCTGCTCCTGCCCGGTGGCCCGCGGCGATGACATCCCCGCCCTCCGCCAGGCCCACCGCCCCGCTCTGACCAGCCGGTAACGTCCCCCGAACGAGGTTGTCCGCCCCATGAATTCACGCCAGCGCCGCGGAGTCATCCTGCTGCTCCTGTCGGTCCTGTGCGCCGTCGGCGCCTTCGCCGGGGTGCTGTCCGTCATCGACGACGTGGAGTCGAAGGTCGGCCCCGAGACCACCGCGTACAAGCTCACCTCGGACGTCGAGCCCTACAAGGCGCTGGACGCGGGGGACTTCACCAAGGTCTCCATACCCAAGCGTTATGTGCCCTCCACCGCCGTCACCGACCTTGCCGCGCTGCGCGGCAAGATAGCGGTGACCACGCTCCGCAAGGGGTCGCTGCTCCAGGAGGACATGATCGTGGACCGGCCCGCGCTCAAGGCCGGGCAGCAGGAGATCGCCATCATGATCGACGCCTCGACCGGGGTGGCCGGCAAGATCACTCCGGGGGCGAAGGTCAACATCTACGCGACCTTCGATGCCAAGGCCCAGGGTGACGAGCCGGTCTCCAAGCTGATCGTCGCGGGCGCGGAGGTCCTCGACCTCGGCAGGATCACTGCCCTGAAGCCGGACCAGGACGACTCCCGGCGGATCGACAAGGCCGTGCCGATCACCTTCGCGCTCGACACCCGGAACGCACAGCGCGTGGCCTACGCCGAGTCCTTCGCCTCCCATGTGCGCCTGGCGCTGGTCGCCCCCGGCGGCGACGGCTCGACAGCCCCCGGCGAACGCACCTACACCCTCGACGGCGACAAATGAGTGAGGAGGTGCCGCGATGACGATCAGAATTCTGCCGGCCGTCGGCGACCCCGACGCCGCCCGCTCCCTCAGTGGGCTGCTCGGACAGCTGCCCGGTGTCGAACCGTCGGCGCCGATGGGCGATTCGACCCTGCTGCTCGACACCCTCGCCGTCCTGGCGGCCGCTTCCCTGGAGGAGTTGCCGGAGGTCGTCCTCGTCCATGAGCGGATCGGCCCGGCGCCCGCCCTGGAGCTGATCCGCGAGATCGCGCTCCGCTTCCCGGCGGTGGGCGTGGTGCTGGTCACCGGGGACGCGGGGCCCGCGCTGTACTCGGCCGCCATGGACGCCGGGGCGCGCGGCATCGCCGGAATACCGCTCTCGTACGAAGAGTTGGCGGCCCGCGTCCAGGCCGCCGCCCAGTGGGCGACGGGCGTACGGCGCCATCTGGGCGGCGGCGGTGACGCGCCGGCCACCGGGCCCGGCGGAAAGCTGGTCGCGGTCGCGGGCGCCAAGGGCGGGGTGGGGACCACGGTCACCGCCGTTCAGCTGGCGCTCGCGGCACGGGCCGCGGGCCGCAAGGTCGCGCTCGTCGACATGGACCTCCAGTCCGGGGACGTCGCCTCCTACCTCGATGTCCAGTTCCGGCGGTCGATCGCCGATCTGGCGCAGATCAGCGACATCTCCCCGCGGGTCCTCCAGGACGCGGTCTTCACCCACCAGACCGGCCTCGGGCTGCTGCTCGCACCGGGCGAGGGCGAACGCGGCGAGGAGGTGACCGACCGCACGGCCCGGCAGGTCATCGCGGCACTGCGGTCCCGCTTCGAACTGGTCGTCGTCGACTGCGGCACCCAGATGACCTCGGCGGGCGCCGCCGCCGTCGAACTCGCGGACATCGCGCTGCTGGTGACCACCCCCGACGTGGTCGCGGTGCGCGCCGCCAAGCGCATGGTCCGGCTGTGGGACCGGCTCCAGATCCGCAAGGCTGAGGAGACCGTGACCGTCGTCAACCGGCATGCGCGCGACGCCGAGATCCAGCCACAGCTGGTCGGGCGCGCGACCGGTACGACGGTGGCGCGCACCGCGATCCCGGCCGGCTTCAAGGAGCTCCAGCCCGCCGTCGACTCCGGCCGGATGCAGGACCTGGACGCCAAGTCGGCTGTCAGGCAGGCGCTGTGGGGGCTGGCCGGCGAACTGGGACTGGTGGACGCGGCGCCCGGCGGCGGCGGTGGCCGCCGGGCGGCTCATGCCGCGGGCGGCGACCGCGTACTGCCCGGGCTGCGGCGGCGCCGTGCCATAGAGGCGGCGGGCGGCGACGCGGCGGGGGAGGGCAGCGTGGGCGACGGCACGGACGCGCTCAACGAGATCGGCCCGCCGGCCGGTGGCCGCTTCCTGCGGAAACGGGGTGGCGACTTCCTGCGGAAACGGGGTGGCGACCGGGGTCAGGTGACGGTCGAGTTCCTGGGCGTGCTGCCGCTGGCCCTCATCGTGCTCGCGGTCATCTGGCAGCTGGTGCTGGTCGGCTACACGTACTCGCTGGCGGGCAACGCGGCCGACAAGGGCGCACGCGCGGGCGCGTCCGGAGGGGCGGGCGCCTGCCAGGAGGCGGCCCAGAAGGACATCCCCGGCTCCTGGAGCGCCGACATCACCTGCCCCGGCCAGGGCGGCGGCGCCGTCTACAAGGCGACGGTGCGCCTGCGGGTCCCGGTGCTCTTCCCCGGCGCCGCCGACTTCCCGTGGACGGTGACGGGCACGGCGGGCGCGGCGGACGAGACGGACGCGGCGGGCGGAGGGCAGTGACATGACGAACCACCGCCCCGGGTACCCCACGTCTCCGCCCGCGGCCGCGGCGTCGACCGGCATCGCCCGTCCGAGCGCCCGGCGCCGCAGGCCCCCGCGCGCGGCCCTGCGGGGCACGGGCGTTCGCACCGCCCTGCGGGGCGCGGGTCTTCGTGCGGCCCTGCGGGGCACGGGTCTTCGTGCGGCCCTGCGGGGCGCGGGTGTTCGCACCGCCCTGCGGGGCACGGGTGTTCGCGTGGCCCTGCGGGGCGCGGGTCTTCACGTGGCCCTGCGGGGCACGGGCGTTCCCACCGCCCTGCGGGGCGCGGGTCTTCGTGCGGCCCTGCGGGGCACGGGTCTTCGTGCGGCCCTGCGGGGCGCGGGTCTTCGTGCGGCCCTGCCGGGCGTCGCCGGGCCCGGCGACGCCCCTTCCGGGACGGGTCCGGGTGCCGTCCCGTCGGGCAGCTTCCTGCCTGGTGCGGCCTCTCCCGGGACGGCCCCGCGCGTCGTCCGCTTCGGCGTGGCCCCTCGTGGCATCGCCCGGGCCGGCACCCCCCGGT
Organism: Streptomyces sp. NPDC005266; assembly: GCF_040607655.1. Classification (NCBI taxonomy): domain Bacteria; kingdom Bacillati; phylum Actinomycetota; class Actinomycetes; order Kitasatosporales; family Streptomycetaceae; genus Streptomyces; species Streptomyces sp. NPDC005266. The sequence continues at coordinate 542,798 of NZ_JBEXHC010000001.1, read as the reverse complement.
CCCGCGCCCCGGACGCGGGGCCACGGCGCCGTCAGCCCGCGTCGGCCGCCTGTCCGGGCGCCCGGCGGGGCGCGGCCTGCCGTGGGCTCCATGGGAGGCGGCGGGGTGGGGAGCGGGGGTCGGCGTCGATCGAGTTCATCGGTTTTCTGCCGATCCTGCTCCTCGTCGCATTGGCCGCCGTTCAGCTCGGGATCGCCGCGTACGCCCTGCAGCAGGCCGGTACCGCGGCACGCGCGGCGGCGCGTACGGGCTCGCTGGACGAGCCGCGCACCAGCCCGGCCGCCGCCGGGCTGGAGGCGATCAGCGGCTGGCTGGCCGACGGGGCGAGCATCAGTGGTGGCGGCTGCGGGGACGGCGAGGCGCACGCCACCGCGATCGTGGAGATCCCCTCGGTCATCCCGGGCTTCGACTTCGGCAGCGCGGAGAAGAGCGCCACGATGCCCTGTGACCGGGGAGACGCGGCGGGACCGGCGGCGATGGGAGGACAGCGATGAGCCTGCGGGCCCGTATCACCGTGCCCGAGGGGCCCAGCGAGGGGCGTCAGGACGGACATCTGGTCTCCGTCTACCGGGCCAAGCTCCTGGAGGAGATCGACCTCGCGGAGATGTCCTCGCTCGCCGCCGCCGAGCGCCGCTCCCGGCTGGAGCGGGTGCTCGGACACATCATCAGCCGTGAGGGCCCGGTCCTGTCGACCAGCGAGCGCTCTCAGCTGATCCGCCGGGTGGTGGACGAGGCGCTCGGCCTCGGGGTACTGGAACCGCTTCTGGAGGACGCCTCCATCACCGAGATCATGGTCAACGGCCCGGACCAGATCTTCGTGGAGCGTGCGGGCCGGGTGGAGCTGGTCCCCGTCCGCTTCGCGTCCGAGGAGCAGCTGATGCAGACGATCGAGCGGATCGTCTCGACGGTCAACCGCCGCGTGGACGAGTCGAATCCGATGGTCGACGCCCGCCTTCCGTCCGGGGAGCGGGTCAACGTCATCATTCCGCCGCTCGCCCTCACCGGGGCCACGCTCACCATCCGCCGCTTCCCCCGCGCGTACACCCTGCATGAGCTGATCGGCATGGGGACGCTGGACGAGCAGATGCTGATGCTGCTGGCGGCCCTCGTGCGGGCCAAGTGCAATGTGGTGGTCTCCGGGCCGACCGGCTCCGGCAAGACCACGCTGCTCAATGCCCTCTCCGGGCTGATCCCCGACGGCGAGCGCATCATCACGGTGGAGGACGCCGCCGAGCTTCAGCTTCAGCAGACCCATGTGATCCGGCTGGAATCCCGGCCGCCGAACGTGGAGGGCAGGGGCCGGATCACCATCCGCGATCTGGTCCGCAATTCCCTGCGCATGCGCCCCGACCGCATCATCGTGGGCGAGGTGCGCGGCGGTGAGACGCTCGACATGCTGCAGGCCATGTCCACCGGCCATGACGGTTCGCTGGCCACCGTTCACGCCAACAGCGCCGAGGACGCGCTGATGCGGCTGCAGACGCTGGCCTCGATGTCGGATGTGGCGATTCCGTACGAGGCGCTGCGGGACCAGATCAACAGCGCCGTGGACTGCGTCGTCCAGCTCGTCCGGCACGCCGACGGCTCGCGGCGGATCAGCGAGATCGCGCTGCTGGACAGCCATGGTCATGAGGAGTACCGCATCGCCACCGTCTGCCGTTTCGACGCCCTGCCCATGGGCGCTGACCGGGTGGTGCACGGGCGGTTCGCGTACTTCCCGCTCCCGGAGCGGGTCGGGGAGCGGCTGCGGCTGGCGAACGAGTCGGTGCCGCCGGCGTTCGGGGTGGCCGCCTTTCCGGCGCAGCTGACCACCCGTGGCGCCGCCTCCGCCGCGTACGACCGGCCGGCGTTCGGCCCGAGGGACCGGAGGTAGCAGGGCGCATGGACCATCTTGCGACGGCGGCCCTGGGCGCGACGCTGGTGTGCGGCGCGCTGGGCGTGGCGGGCGTGCACAACTACGCCCGGGGCAAGGAGCAGCAGCGCGCGTTGATCGACCGGCTGTCGGACTCCGGCCCGCTGCCGCACTCCGGCCGCCCGCGCCGTTTCGCCCGGGTGGACCGGCGGCTGCGGTCGACCTCGCTGGGCCGCAGGCTGGAGTTGCGGCTGGCGGCTACGGGGCTGGACCTGACGCCCGGGGAGTTCTTCGTCTACACGGTCACGGCGGCGGCCGGGCTGTGGCTGGCCGCGGCGTCCTTCCTCGCGGCCTTCTTCGGGCCGATAGCGGCCGTGATCGCCGTCTGGGGCTCCTACGGCTTCCTCAACTGGCAGCGGCACAAGCGGATCGAGCGCTTCATCAATCAGCTGCCCGAGCTGTCCCGGATCCTGGCCAACGCCACCCAGGCGGGGCTGGCGCTGCGCACGGCGCTGAGCATGGCGGCGGACGAGATGGAGGCGCCGGCGGGCGAGGAGCTGGCCAAGGTCGCCGCCAAGCTGGCGGTGGGCCACTCGATCGACGACACGCTGGAGGAGCTCGCGGAGCGGCTGCCGTCCCGGGAGCTGGTGGTGCTGGTCACCACGCTCGTGTTGTCCAACCGGGCGGGCGGGACGGTCGTCAGCTCGCTGCGCAATCTCACCCAGACGCTGGAGGAGCGCAAGGAGACGCGGCGCGAGGTCCGCACCCAGCTCTCCCAGGTGACGGTCACCGCGTATGTCGTCCCGCTGATGGGGATCGGGACGCTGCTGCTGATGAACAGGATCTCGGCGGGCTCGCTGGACCGGATGACCTCGTCCTTCTGGGGCCAGGCCGCGGTGGTGGTGGCCTTCGTCCTGTACGGGATCGGCTTCTTCCTCATCCGCCGCATGTCCAGGATCGACGTCTGAGAGGCGGACGGTATGGCAAGGGGAGTGCTGCTGGCGCTGGCCGCGGGTCTGTCGGTGGCGGGCGTCGCCTACGGCATCGCCCTGTACCGCAGAGAGGCCAAGCTGCCGAGCGATCTGGCCGTCGCCCTGGAGGTCGGGTCGACCCGGACGACCGTGGTCGGCTCGGCCGTCGACCGGATGGGCATGCGCTGGGCCCCGCTGGTGCTGCGGCTGATGGGCGAGAAGCGGGTGGCCAGGGTGCGGCGCCGGATCGATCTGGCGGGCAACCCGGGCGGGCTGACGGTCGACCGCTACGCGGCCCGGAGGGCGGTGTACGGCGCCCTCGGATTCGGCGGCGCGCTGGTGATGCTGATGAAGGGCCAGGTCCTGATGGCGCTGCTGCTGGTGGCGTTCGGTCTGTTCTGGATCGAGGTCGGCATCTGGGCGGCGGTGCGCGAGCGCAAGGACGCGATCGAGCGGACGCTGCCGGACTTTCTCGATGTGCTGGCGGTCGTGGTGAGTGCCGGGCTGAGCTTCCGTCAGGCGCTGGACCGGGTGGCGGAGAAGTACGAGGGGCCCTGGGCGGATGAACTTCGCATCACGCTTCGGCAAATGGACATGGGGGTCGGCAGACGGCAGGCGTTCGAGGAACTGCGGAAACGCAATGACTCGGAGCAGGTCGCGCGGTTCGTCACCGCGTTGCAGCAGGGCGAGGAGCTGGGCGCGCCGATCGTCGAGACCCTGATCGCCATTGCGAACGATATGCGTCGCACCGACGCGCAGAACGCCCGGCGGCGCGCGGCGCGCGCGGTGCCCAAGGCGACCGTGGTCATCACGAGCTTCATGGTGCCGGGAACGATGGTGCTGCTCGTCGCGGGGTTCTTCATCGGCTCGGGCACGGACTTCGGGTCGGTGACCGGGGACTGATGGTCTCTTTTGTGAATTTCCTTCGCGGTTGCAATTGAATGTGGCACAGTCGTTGATTGAGGACTCCTCGGGTTCGGGAGGGGGTGAGACGGATGGGCCGCGGTGGGCGGGGCATGCGTCCTCGGTTCGAACGCCGTGCATGGGGAAGGCAATGCTCCCTGGGGCACTGTTCCCAAACCGGTGTTTCGGCGTACTTTGCTCGTGTCGCGAGCGACACCACGGGGGTTGAGTCGCCGGACCGGAGCGGGACGGCAGCCCATGGAGGGGAACACAATGGGGAAGCGCGTTACGGGGAACGACCGGGGGCAGACCTCGATCGAGTATCTGGGCATCATCGCCGTGGTGGTGGCCATCGTCCTGGTGCTGTCGACCACCGACTTCGGCAGCATGATCGCAAATGCGATCTCGGACAAGATCGCAGAGGTCGTCGGCATCTGACGACCGGCTCCGTGACAGTCCGCAAGGACATCAGAAGCGATACCGGGCAGGCTTTTCCGATCTATATCACCGCCGTGGCGGGCCTGCTCTTCCTCGCGCTCGCCTTCTTCGCCGTCGGCCAGGCGGGCGCCACCCGCAACGGCGGACAGACCGCCGCCGACGCGGCGGCCCTCGCGGCGGCGCAGGACTACCGCGATCAGCTGCGCAAGGGGTTCATCGAGGCGATCGCGAGCGGCAGCGTCTGGGACGATCTGCTGAACGGGCGCGGGCTCGGCCCGGGGGACGCGTGTGACCAGGCCCAGTGGTTCGCCGCGCGGAATGACGCGGCGCTCACCGGAGAGGGATGCGTACCGGGCTATCTGCCGACGTCCTTCACCGTGACCGTCCGGACCGACAAGCCCGTCGGCGATTCCGTCATCCCCGGCACGGAGAGCAAGCACGCGACGGCGAAGGCCAGGGCGGTCGTCACGCCGCGCTGTACGGTGCCCTCGGCCGAGCCCACGCCCAGCCCGTCCGCCGACGACGGCAAGGGCGACGGTGGCAAGGGCGACGGTGGCAAGGGCGACGACGGCAAGGGCGACGACGGCAAGGGCAAGAAGCCGCCCATCGGCCTCCTCTGCGACGGCAGGGATCTGACCATCGACCCGGCGCATCTCGATCTCTTCCCGGACGCCAAAGACCTCTTCTCCGTGCACCTTGCCGACTGACGAGCGAACGAAGAGTAAAGGACAGCGAGCGATGAGTATGCGGCACACGACGAAGGCCCGGAGGGGGGCCGCCGCGACGGCGCTCGCCGCGGCCCTGGCCCTCGGCGTGGCCGGGTGCGGCAGCGGCGACAACGGCGGGAGGAAGCCGGACGACGGCTCGCCGCAGAAGTCCACCGCGGCCAAGGAGGACGACGGCGGACGGCAGGAGCCCGCGGCCGATTCCTCCAAGACCATCGGCGAGATCAAGGGACCCGGCGGGATCGTCGTCACCCTGCACTCCGCGGTGCGCGACGGCGGCGGCTTCGTCACGGTGAGCGGGACCGTCACCAACCACGGCGACAAGTTGTTCAACGCGATCGACTGGCGCTCGAAGGAGACCGAGGTGAAGTCGCCGTCGTCGGTGTCGGGTGCCTCCCTGGTCGATGAGGGCGGCAAGAAGCGGTATCTGGTGTTGCGGGACACCGATGGCCAGTGTCTGTGCACGACGGGGCTCTCCGGGATCAGGCCGGACGAGAGCCGCCCGCTGTTCGCGCAGTTCCCGGCCCCGCCGAAGAGCGTCACGGAGGTCGACTTCCAGATCCCGACGATGCCGTCCGTCAGCGTCAAGCTCTCCGGGTGAGCGACGCGATGACGACACGGCCGAAGCGTCCACCGGCACGGACGACAGCCCGCGGCGCGCGGTGCGGTGTCCTCCTGGCCGCGCTCGCCTCCACCGCGCTGTGGATGACCGCCCCGGCCGCCCACGCCGACAGCGGCCCCGGTGCGCCCGCCGACACCACCCCGCCCGTGAAGATCGACCCCAAGGACCCCGATCTGCGGATGCCGGAGGGCGCCAAGCTCGCGCCCGGCCGGGTCCTGGACATCAAGTCGGTCGTCGAGACGGACGACGGCGACGAGCGGCGCGAGGACACCAACGCGAAGGTGAAGTTCGCCCTGCAGGCCGAGGTGCTCTTCGACAAGGACAGCGCCAAGCTCGGGGGCGCGGCGAGCGCCCGTATCAAGGAGATCGCCGGGGAGATCGAGCGGCAGGGCGCGAAGAATGTGCGGGTCTTCGGCTTCACGGACGACCTCGGCTCGGCGGGGCACGGCATCAACCTGTCGAAGAAGCGGGCCAACGCGGTGCAGCAGGCGCTCTCCGAGGACCTCGACGCGTCCGTGAACTACCAGATCCGCGGCTACGGCGAGCAGTACCCGATCGCGGACAACGCGACGGAGGAGGGCCGCGAGAAGAACCGGCGCGTGGAGGTCAGCTTCGCCCGCTCCGGGTGACACCGGCCCGCCAGCGTGACGGACATGCCGGCGGGCATGATGGTCGGGTGCGTCGCACCCTGCGTGGGAGTCTGCCCTGAGCACCGCCGCCGAGATCCTCGCCGCATGTCTACGCCTGTACCCATCTGGCGAACTCCACGACCCTGCTCCTTCCGGTCTGGAACCTCACGAACCTCCTCGCACTGGAGGCCGGCGGCGTCTCCTTCGCCCGCTTCGCCGTTCTCATGGGCCCCGCCTGGCTGCTGACCATCTGGTCGAAGGAGGCGGCCGCCGAGCTGCTGACGGCGGCAGCCGGGCGGCTGGGCCGCCCGGCTGCACCGGCTGCACCGGCTGCACCGGCTGCACCGGCTGCACCGGCTGCACCGGCTGCACCGGCTGCACCGGCCGCACCGGCACGGCCGTATCGCACGCGAGGTGGTGCGCGCGGCGGACGGTGTCGATCTGCTGATCTGTTCCCGGGACGGGGACCGTACCCGGCTGGCTCCGCACAGCCTGGGGCCCGCCACCCGCTTCGTGGTCGACCGCGCCCTGCGATGTGCTGCTGGTCTGGCCGGCGGCGGCGCCCGGGATCGACTCCCTGCCCGCCCCGCCGCCACACCATGGGCCGTGGAGTTGACCCCGGGGACCCAGGGTCAGGACTCGATCCAGTTGTGGGCCTGGGCCAGCTCGATGACGCGCCGGCGCACCTGCTTGATCTGGTCGGCGGTCAGGCTGCCGCCCATCTCGACCAGTGCCTCGGTCAGTTCCTGCCGGAACTCGGTGACCGACAGGACATCGCACATGGTGTCGTCGCCCGCGTCCGGCCCGGGGGCCCGTAGGACCATGGCGGCGCGCTCGACAATGCGGACCTCGGATGCCTTGGGGCCCTTGTCGCCGTACTCGGGGACGAACCGCACCTTGGATCCGGGCTGGAACAGGTGCTTCTCGTCCAGAAGGTCGTTCGCGTGCATGAAGACGTCCTCGCCGCCGTCGTCCGGCGCGATGAAGCCGTAGCCGCGAAATTCGTCGAACCGCAGAATCTTGCCCGTTGTCGTCAACGTGCCACCCCTACCCCTGTACCTCTACCTCAACGACCTCGACCGCGGTCGAGGGGTGCCCCAACCATGGCACCGGGAAATCAGCCTAGCGAAGGCGGAGGCGGCGCAGAAGCGCCGGGCCCGATCGCGACGCGTACGCCCCGACGCACCCCCCAGCGCTCCCACGCGCCGGCCTCGGCCTCCAGGACATGGCGTGCCCGCAGCCGGGGGCGCCCGAGCCGGCCGGGGGGCATGGTGCGGACGGCCAGAACGGTCAGCCGGCGGTCGAGATAGGCGACGTCGATGGCGAACCGCATCCGGAAGGTGTGCACGCCGCTCGCGGGGGTGAGCAGGATCGCGCCGGTCAGCCCGGCCCGGCCGAGCAGCCCGCGGGCGCGGGCGCGGTAGGAGGCCGCGACGATGAGCGGAATTCCACCCTCCGGGTCTCCGGCGCCCGTTTCGTCGCCGAGCACGCGCAGCGTCGCCGTGCCGTCGCGCCAGCGCCCCATGTCCGCGCCCCTTTCCGCCCCTTGGCGCAGTGTTCCACCGCCCGGCCCCTTCCGTAGGCTCGGGCCGTGGATCCGCTGCTGATCGCCCTGGCCGCCGCGTACGGAGCGGCCGCCGGGCTGCTTGTGCCCCGCCCGCTCTACCGGCTGGCCGTCGAGCCCGAGGAACCCTGGCGCGCCGCCTGTCCGCGGGGGCACGCCCTCACCGGCCCGGCCCGCGGCTGGCTCGGCCCCGCCCGCTGCCCCGGCTGTGGGGACGGCGCACAGACGTATGGGGCGGGCCCGGTGTGCGCCATGGCGCTGACCGCGCTGGTGTGCGCGGGTCTCGCGGCGGCCGTGGGCGCACGCCCCGAGCTGGCGGTGTGGCTGCTGCTCGCCCCGCTGGGGGTGCTGCTCGCGGCGGTGGATCTGGCGGTGAACCGGCTGCCGGACGTACTGACCTTGCCGATGGCTGCCGGGGCCGCAGTGCTGCTCGGTGCGGCGGCGCTGCTGCCGCACAGCGCGGGCTCCTGGACGCGGGCGCTGCTGGGCGGGGCGGTGCTGGGCGGCGGGTACCTGGTGCTCTTTCTCATCAGCCCGAGCGGTATGGGGTTCGGCGACGTCAAGCTGGCGTTGACGCTGGGGGTCGTGCTCGGCTGGTACGGCTGGGACGTGCTCTTCGTGGGCGCCTTCGCCGGGCTGCTGCTGGGCTCCTGCTACGCCGCGGCCCTGGTGCTGACCCGGCGAGCTGGGCGTAAGACCGCCATGGCGTTCGGGCCGTTCATGATCCTCGGGGCGTGCGCCGGGCTGGTGCTGGGGGCGCTCGGGGCCGGGTGACGTCAGCGCCGCGCCGATTGTCACCCATGTCGATGCATGGACATCCGCTCACGAAGGGTTATGGTGGAAACCCCCCCTCGGGCCGGTCCGTACTCCCCCCCACGGACCGGCCCGCTCTATTCGGGGGGAGTCGGGCCGCAGGGGCCGGTACGTAGGCCGCACGGCCGATTACGAAGCGTCACGCCGGATGGGCCGTCGCGGTGGTCACCGCGGTGGCCGGGGCCCCGCCCGGCGGCCCCGGTTCGCCAGTCCTTCCGGCCCGCAGTAGGGTGTCGGCCTTGGGGCGGACTGCCATGGCGAGCCATGCGAGGCACTGAGGGGCTGGAAGACGTGAAGTTGCGCGACCTGGTGTACGGGCTCTACGCACGCCGGGTGGAAGGCCGCCTCGACCACGCCCAGGTGCCCAAGCACATCGGCGTCATCCTCGACGGCAACCGCCGCTGGGCCCGTGCGGCCGGCGGCACCGCCGAGCAGGGGCACAAGGCGGGCGCCAGCAAGATCCAGGAGCTGCTCGGCTGGTGCAACGAGACGGACGTCGAGGTCGTCACGCTCTGGCTGCTCTCCACCGACAATCTGGACCGCCCCGAGGAGGAGCTGGTACCGCTCCTCAGCATCATCGAGGGCGCGGTGCGCGACCTGGCCGCCGACGGCCGCTGGCGGGTGCACCACGTGGGGAACCGCGATCTGCTGCCCTCCCGCACCCAGACGGTCCTCAAGGAGGCCGAGCAGGCCACCGACCACATCGGCGGAATACTGGTCAACGTCGCCGTGGGCTACGGCGGCCGCCAGGAGATCGCCGACGCGGTGCGGTCGCTGCTGCTCGACCACGCGACCAAGGGCACGTCCTTCGAGGAGCTTGCCGAGGTCGTCGACATCGACCTCATCTCCGAACACCTGTACACCCGCGGTCAGCCCGATCCGGACCTGGTCATCCGCACCAGCGGTGAGCAGCGGCTCTCCGGCTTCATGCTGTGGCAGAGCGCTCATTCGGAGTACTACTTCTGCGAGGTTTTCTGGCCCGCCTTCCGTAAGGTGGACTTCCTCCGCGCGCTGCGCGACTACGCCGCGCGCCACCGCCGGTACGGCAACTAGTCCCCTATCGCGCACGGCAGTTCACCGGCCGGGGCCGGACGCCGCACGGCGTCCGGCCCCGGCCTCGTGTAGCACGGCGGTTCCACAACGTTCATATACGTGCCGTCATATGCCGTTGCATGGCTCCGCACGTTCGAGGGAATATCCCTTGCAGGTCGACGCTCTGCCCCACCGTACGGAGGGGCTGGGCATCGTCGGATTGCCAGCGGACGGCATCGGGTCGTTCGCCCGGGAGGCCCTTTGCACACGGACGACTGTGCGGATCGTGCGTATGACGCGGAGGGCCGGCGCTCGGCCCTCCCGGCAGGGCCTGAGCCCGGTCCGCCCCCCGCCCACGGCGGGGGCTCACTCCCGCGACGCCGTCGCACCCCGACCTCTCCCGAGGGGGTTCGTCCACCCGTGGTGAACAGCAAGAAACGCCGCGAGCACGACCGGCGCACCTATGTCCTCGACACCAGCGTCCTGCTGGCCGACCCGAACGCCATGGCCCGCTTCGAGGAGCACGAAGTCGTGCTGCCGGTTGTCGTGGTCACGGAGCTGGAGGCCAAGCGGCACCACCCGGAGCTCGGGTACTTCGCCCGGCAGGCGCTGCGCCTGCTGGACGAGTACCGCATCCGGTACGGCCGTCTTGACGCTCCGATCCCGATCGGCGATCTGGGCGGCACCTTGCGTGTCGAGCTCAACCACTCCGACACGGGCGTACTGCCCGCGGCCTTCCTGAACCACGGCCGCATGCCGGACAACGACTCGCGGATCCTCGCGGTCGCCAGAAACCTGCAGGCCGAGGGGTATGACGTCACCGTCGTCTCCAAGGACCTGCCGCTGCGCATCAAGGCGTCCTCGGTGGGGCTGCTCGCCGAGGAGTACCGCGCGGAGCTGGCGATCACCGACTCGGGCTGGACGGGGATGGCGGAGCTCGCCGTCTCCGCCGAACAGGTGGACGATTTGTTCGCCGCCGAGACGGCCTGCATCCCCGAGGCGGCCGAACTGCCGGTGCACACGGGTCTGGTGCTCCAGTCCGGGCGCGGCAAGGCGCTGGGCCGGGTCACCCCGGACGGGCAGGTGCGGCTGGTGCGCGGCGACCGGGAGGCGTTCGGCATCCACGGGCGGAGCGCGGAGCAGCGCATCGCGCTGGATCTGCTGCTCGACCCGGAGGTCGGGATCCTCTCGATGGGCGGCCGGGCCGGCACCGGAAAGTCGGCGCTCGCGCTGTGCGCGGGTCTGGAGGCAGTGCTGGAGCGGCGTCAGCACCGCAAGGTGATGATTTTCCGTCCGCTGTACGCGGTGGGCGGGCAGGAATTGGGCTATCTGCCCGGCAGCGAGGCCGAGAAGATGAGCCCCTGGGCTCAGGCGGTCTTCGACACGCTGTCCGCGGTGACCACCTCCGAGGTCATCGAGGAGGTGGTGGGGCGCGGGATGCTGGAGGTCCTGCCGCTCACCCACATCCGCGGCCGTTCGCTCCATGACGCCTTTGTGATCGTGGACGAGGCGCAGTCGCTCGAACGGAATGTGCTGCTGACCGTTCTGTCCCGAATCGGCGCCAACTCCCGGGTTGTGCTGACCCATGATGTGGCGCAGCGGGACAACCTCCGCGTCGGGCGGTACGACGGGGTGGTGGCGGTCGTCGAAAAGCTGAAGGGGCATCCGCTGTTCGCGCATGTCACCCTCACCCGGTCCGAGCGTTCGCCGATCGCGGCGCTGGTGACCGAAATGCTGGAGGACGGCCACGTCTGATCCGGTTGAGTCCGGTATGAGGTGCTGAGGGCGCCGCGCGGAAAGGCCAACGAGCTTAGCCGCGCGGCGTCTTGCTGCGCCGGGATTTCCAGAAATCGCAGGGGGTAAACGGGATGTGAGCTTTCACACCCGGCGGGGAATTGCCTAGACGGCTCCGGTTCCGGCAGTGTGTGGGTCCTGTCAGGCCCCGCATACGGCCCACCAGTACCCCCAGCGGTACAGAACCACAGCAGTACCAGAACTGAAGAGCGTTCGTCGTATGCCGCCCGAGCAACTCGCGGACCTCCTGCGGGAGGACGCACCGGGCCAGTGCCTCCCGTGACCAGCCGACCCCGCCTTGCGGGGGAGGAACAAGGGGAAGCCAGCGTCAGGGGCACGATTGCGCCCGCGAGGTCACCTAAGCGGGCGATGCTGGAAGGAAACCGAGTGAGCCGGATTTCGGTCCGGGGATTCGCAGTGGCCTCGGCCACCGCGGTCACCACTGTGGGCGCTGTCGTCGGTGTCGCCGCGGGTGGCGAGCAGCAAGGCTCGTCCGACCCGGTCGAGGCGACGGCCGCCGACTCGACGCTCCTCGCGGACATACCCGCCGGGCAGCAGGCCGTGGCGCAGACCGCATCCCTGACGCAGCAGGCGGATGTTCAGTCCACCGCGGCAGACGCGGAGGCGAAGAAGTCCGCCGAGGAAGCCGCCCGCAAGCAGGCGGCCAAGGACGCGCAGGCCAAGAAGGCCGCCGCGGACAAGGCAGCCGCCGAGAAGCTGGCCAAGGAGCGCGAGGCAAAGAAGAAGCAGGAGATCGCGAGCCGTTCGGCCAAGCGTGACGCCGGCGACTTCCTACAGAAGGCCTCGTACACCATCGCCGAGACCCAGGCCATGGCGCGCCAGATGATGGCGAGCGATCAGTTCCAGTGCTTCAGCAACATCGTGGACCATGAGAGCGGCTGGAACTACAAGGCCACCAACGCCGGGTCGGGCGCCTACGGTCTGGTGCAGGCACTGCCGGGCTCCAAGATGGCCTCGGCCGGTGCCGACTGGCAGACCAACCCGGCCACCCAGATCAAGTGGGGCCTGAACTACATGAACGACCGCTACGGCAGCCCCTGTGGCGCCTGGGACTTCTGGCAGGCCAACAGCTGGTACTGATCGGGCCCGGCTCAGCCGGCCGACACAGAAGATCGAGCTTCGCGAAACCCCCGACCGCACCCGGTCGGGGGTTCCGTGTGTCCTCAGCCGGTAACGTCTTCCCGACGGCCGAGGGGGAAACTGGGGGTAGGGAAAGAGAAAATGTCCAGATTGCCACAGTGGGTTGGCAGGCTGGGAGCCGGCCTGACCCGGCTCGCCCACCGGCTCGAATCCCAGGAAGCCCGGATGCGGGCCACGGAAGGCCACGGGGAGGACGCGACCGAGCCCCACGGGGCGTCCCCTCCGCACGAGAGCGCCGGTGCGGGCGGGGCTGCCGGTGCCGCCGGTGAGGGCGGTGAGGGCGGCGCGGAGGGTGCCCCTGAGCGGGCCCGCGGGAGCGCCGACGCGAGTGCTCCCGAGGGCGCCGAGGGAGCCGAGGGCGCCGAGGGAGCCGAGGGCGCCCGCAACGGCGCGGCTGGGGACGCCGGTTCGGAGGCCGGGCAGGGCGAGGCCGGCCGGCCGGAGCCGCCCAGCGTGCCCGCACCGCCCGCCTACGCCCCCGCTGTCGCCGCCAAACCCGATCCGGTCGCCGCCGTTCCGTGGGGCGTCCGGGTCGCCGCCGAGGCGGGCTGGCGACTGCTGGTGCTCGCCGGGACGGTCTGGGTGCTGATGCAGGTCATCAGCTCCGTCCAACTGGTCGTGCTGTCCTTCACGGTCGCCCTGCTCATCACCGCGCTGCTGGAGCCCACCGTCACCCGGCTGCGTCGGCGCGGGGTGCCGCGCGGCCTGGCCACCGCCCTCACCTTCATCGCCGGCTTCGTCCTCATGGGTCTGGTCGTCTGGTTCGTGGTCTGGCAGGTCATGGAGAACATCGACGACCTCTCCAGCAAACTCCAGGACGGTATCGACGATCTGCGGCGCTGGCTGCTGCACAGCCCGTTCCATGTGACCGAGAAGCAGATCAACCATGTCGCCAAGAGCCTGCGCCAGGCGGTCGGCGCCAATACCGACGAGATCACCTCGGCCGGGCTCGAAGGCGTCACGGTCGTCGTCGAGGTGATGACCGGCATTCTGCTGACGATGTTCTCCACGCTCTTCCTGCTGTACGACGGCCCGAGGATCTGGGACTGGACGCTGGGGCTCGTCCCGGCCGCGGCCCGCGAGGGCGTGGCGGGAGCGGGGCCGCGCGTGTGGGCGACGCTGACCGCCTATGTGCGCGGCACGGTGATAGTGGCGCTGATCGACGCGATCTTCATCGGCGTGGGGCTCTTCATCCTCGATGTCCCCATGGCCGTGCCGCTTGCCGTCTTCATCTTCCTCTTCGCCTTCATCCCGCTCGTCGGTGCGGTGGTCTCCGGCGCGCTCGCGGTGATTGTCGCGCTGGTCACCCAGGGCGTGTTCACGGCGGCGATGGTGCTGTTGGTGGTGCTCGCCGTGCAGCAGCTCGAGGGCCATGTGCTGCAGCCGTTCATCCTCGGCCGGGCGGTCCGGGTCCATCCGCTGGCCGTGGTGCTCTCGGTGGCGGCCGGCTCGCTGATCGGCGGCGTGGGCGGCGCGGTGGTGGCCGTACCGCTGGTGGCGGTCGCCAATACGGCCGTCGGTTATCTGCGCGCGTACAGCCATGAAAGCGCCCTGCGCGCCACCACCGGCCCCCATGGCGCGACCGCCGCCGCCCCGACCCAGCCGCCGGCCACGCCGCCCGGCGAGGGCGAGGCGCGGGGCTGACTTCGGCGGCCCGTACGCGAAGGGGCGCCCCACCGGATGATCGGTGGGGCGCCCCTTCGGCGTCTCGTGTCAGGCTCAGGCGCCCAGGACGCCCTCGGCGTCCAGGGTGGCGCCGACCGCCTGCACAACGGCAGCGATCTTGAAGGCCTCGTGGATCGTCTCGCGGTCCACGCCCGCCTTGCGGAGCACCTGCTCGTGCGAGTCGAGGCACATCCCGCAGCCGTTGATCGCGGACACGGCCAGCGACCACAGCTCGAAGTCGACCTTCTCGACGCCCGGGTTGCCGATGACGTTCATCCGCAGGCCCGCGCGCAGGTTGCCGTACTCCGGGTCGGACAGCAGATGCCGGGTCCGGTAGTAGACGTTGTTCATCGCCATGATGGCGGCCGCCGACTTGGCGGCGGTGTACGCCTCCGGCGAGAGGTTGGCCTTGGCCTCCGGCTCCAGCTCCGTCAGGACGCGCGGCGAACGCGAGGCGATCGCGCAGGCGAGCACGGTGCCCCACAGCTGCTGCTGGGGGAGGTCCGAGTTGCCGATCACCGAACCGAGGTTCAGCTTGAGGTCCTTGGCGTAGTCCGGAAGCGCGGACTTCAGCTCGTCGAGTGCCATATCAGCTCCGTTCACTCACCGGACAGGAGCGTGACCGGGTCGAGGGTGTCCTCGCCCTTGCTCCAGTTGCACGGGCACAGCTCGTCGGTCTGCAGGGCGTCCAGCACCCGCAGGACCTCCTTGGGGTTACGGCCCACGGAGCCGGCCGTCACCATGGTGAACTGGATCTCGTTGTTCTGGTCCACGATGAAGACGGCACGCTGCGCGAAGCCGTCCTCGCCCTCGACGCCGCAGTCGCGCATCAGCTCGTGCTTGGAGTCGGCCAGCATCGGGAAGGGCAGGTCACGCAGGTCGGCGTGGTCCTTGCGCCAGGCGTGGTGGACGAACTCGGAGTCGCCGGAGACGCCCAGGATCTGCGCGTCGCGGTCGGCGAACTCGTCGTTCAGCTTGCCGAACGCGGCGATCTCGGTCGGACAGACGAAGGTGAAGTCCTTCGGCCAGAAGAACACGACGCGCCACTTGCCCTCGTAGGACTTGTGGTTGATCTGCTCGAACTCCTTGCCGCTCTCCAGCGACACGCAGGCGGTCAGGTCGTAATCGGGGAACTTGTCACCGACAGTGAGCACGCGCTCTCCTTGCAGCTTTCGCATGGGAAACCCTCTTGATCGGGTTTGATCAGGTTTCCTGGGGGATGGACGGTCCCTACCCTGGCACATCGGGCATTGATCAGTGAAATAGCTAGACTCGGTGGCGTTGATTGGATGTGGTTATCAGTGGTCGCATCGTCCACCCCGCCCGGAAAGTCCCGGCAGCCCAGCCTGTCCCAGCTCAGAGCCTTCGCCGCGGTCGCGGAGCATCTGCACTTCCGCGATGCCGCCGCCGCCATCGGAATGAGTCAGCCCGCGCTCTCGGGCGCCGTCGCCGCCCTGGAGGAGGCGCTGGGCGTCCAGCTCCTGGAGCGTACGACGCGGAAGGTCCTGCTCAGCCCGGCGGGGGAGCGGCTCGCGGTCCGGGCCCGCACGGTGCTGGAGGCGGTCGCCGCCCTGCAGGAGGAGGCCGAGGCGGCGCGGGCGCCCTTCACGGGGGTGCTGCGGCTCGGGGTGATACCGACCGTGGCACCGTATCTGCTGCCGGCCGTGCTGCGGCTGGTGCGGCAGAACTATCCGCTGCTGGACCTCCAGGTGCACGAGGAGCAGACCGCCTCCCTCCTGGACGGGCTCGCCCAGGGCCGGCTCGATCTGCTGCTGCTCGCGGTTCCGCTCGGCGTCCCCGGCGTCGTCGAGCTGCCGCTCTTCGACGAGGACTTCGTCCTGGTCACGCCGCAGGACCACTGGCTGGGCGGGCGCGCCGACATTCCGCGCGAGGCGTTGAAGGAGCTGGATCTGCTGCTGCTCGACGAGGGACACTGCCTGCGCGACCAGGCCCTGGACGTCTGCCGCGAGGCGGGCCGGCCCGAGGGCGCGCCGGTGACGACGAGCGCCGCCGGGCTCTCCACGCTGGTGCAGCTCGTCGCGGGCGGGCTCGGGGTGACGCTGCTCCCGCGCACCGCGCTACGGGTCGAGACCGGCCGGGGCGACCACCTGGCCACCGGCGACTTCGCCGACCCGGCGCCCGCCCGCCGGATCGCCCTGGCCATGCGCGCGGGCGCCGCGCGCCAGGGGGAGTTCGAGGAGTTCGCGGCGGCGCTGCGGGAGGCGCTGCGGCCGCTTCCGGTGCGCATCGTGGGCGGGTGAGCCGGAGCGGCCCGGGCACGGCTGCGGGGTCGCTCCCTTGGAGAGCTGCGGGGCTGCGGGGCCGCTCCCTTGGAGAGCTGCGGGGCTGTGGGGGCGCTCCCTTGGAGAGCTGTGGGGGCGCTCCTATGGGGAGCTGTGGGGGCGCTCCCATGGGGAGCTGCGGGGGCGCTCCCATGGAGAGCTGCGGGGCCGCTCCCATGGAGAGGGGAACGGCCCCGGAGCCGGGGACGCGCCGCGGCCTCACTCCGTCCGCAGGCCCTCCGGCCGCATCATGCGCCACAGGGGCGGCAGGCTGACGAACGTCACCAGCAGGATGACGCCCGCGCCGATGCCGGCCATGGCGCCGAGGCCGGACCAGTCGATGGCCAGCGGCTGGTCGACCATCTTCAGCAGGATCGCGCCGAGCGCCAGTCCGCCCGCGATCGAGAGCCCGAGCCCCAGCACCACCGGGACCGCGGTCTGCCACAGGATGGACCAGCTCAGGGTGGTGCGCCGGGTGCCGAAGGCGACCAGGACGGACAGCAGCTTCTTACGCTCGCGCAGCTGCTCCAGGGTCGTCACGATCATGCTGGCGCCGATGAGCAGCAGGGTTCCGGTGGCGCCGATGAACAGGCCGCGGCGGATCGTCGCGAACTGGTCGGACTCCGCGGTGCTGGAGAGCGTCATCACATCCAGCGTGGGGTCGAGCGCCGCGCTGGTGTTGCGCGGGTACTCGGCGACGTCCGGCACCTTCGGGTCCAGCCGCAGCATGGCCACCGCCTCGGGCTGGTCCAGGTCCGCGACATCGAACGCGCCGGGGGTGGCGAGGATGCCGGTGCGCTCACGGCCGATCGGGTCCGTGCGGCTGCCCACCACCTTGGCCGAGCGGGGGATCGTCCACAGCTTCTTCGTCGCACTCGGCGTGTACCCGGTGTCGTCCATGTTGAGGTTGACCTGGGCGCCGGGCTTGGCGAAGGCCCTCTCGGGGTCGTAGTAGTCGGTGGAGCGGGGGTTGACGACGAAGACATCGCCCTCCTTGCAGCTGGTGACGCGGGCAACCTCGCGCAGCGTGGGGCAGTCGGCGACGGTGAGGGAGTCGGTCGGGATGTCGGCCCGGCCCTTCTCCTTGCTCGTGGCGTCGGAGACATACGCCTCGGTGACGCCGAGCACATCCTTGACGCCCTTGGTCTTGCGGAACCGGTCGAGGACGTCGCGGGCCTGGGCGCCGGTCTCGACCCGGACGTGCGCGAGCATCTGGGCGCGGTGCGGGTCCTGGCCGGTCTCCTTGGTGTGGGTGTCCTGCACGGTGGTGAAGAGCATCTGGATGGCGATCGCCCCGGCGACCGCGACCGTGATGCCGCTGACCGCGCGCGCCGCCGTGCCGCTGCTGAGCTGGAGCCGGCGGGTGGCGAGCTGCCAGGGCACCGGCCCCTTGCCGAAGCGCTCGACGACGGCCTCGACAAGCCAGGGCAGCAGCGCGGTGAGGCCGATGAGCAGCAGGATGGCGCCGAGGGCCGCCTGGTACGCCTTGTTGTCGCCTCCGCCGCTCGGCCCGAAGCCGCCCGCGAGCGGCAGCAGCAGCCCGATGCCGAGGACCGGCAGCAGCAGCCGCCACCACAGACGGCGTCGCTTGGGGGTGGCGTTCCGTACGACACCCAGCGGCTCGATGGTGATCCCGCGCAGGGCGACCAGGGTGACGATCACGGCCGAGGTGGGCACGGTCACCGCGATCAGCAGGGCGAGCGGCCCGGAGGGCCGGATGTCGGAGGCGAAGAAGCTGACGTCCCACAGCGTGACGCCGCTGATGAATTCCCGGACCGCCAGGAAGAGCGCACCACCGACGGCGAGCCCGAGCAGCGAGCCGAAGAGCGACTCACCGGCGGCGATCCGCCGGGTCATATGGCTGTCGGCGCCGACCAGCCGCAGCGCGGCCAGGCGGCGGTCGCGCCGCTCGCCGCCGAAGCGCGCGGCGGTGGCGATGAAGATGAGCACCGGCAGCAGCAGGACCACACAGCCGACGATGACCAGCAGCAGCAGCGCGGGGTCGATGGGCCTGGGCTTGCCGGCGTCCTTCGTGCCCCAGCGCTCGATGTGGTATTCGCTGTTGACGTGCTCGAACGCCTTCTGGGTGATCCCCGCGTAGTAGCGCAGCTCGGCCGGGCCGGACAGTCCGCTGTCGTCGATGGTGCCGATGACGCGGTACGGGATGCGCTCGCGGAGCAGCTTTCCGTCGTCCGAGTCGAGCAGCTTCTTCAGAGCGGGCGAGACCCACATCTGACCGGGGGCCGGGATATGGCTGATGCCCGGCGGCTGGGGCGGGTGCGCGCCGTCCGGCGCCATCACCAGGCCCTCGATGTCCGCGTCCCGGTAGGTGGTGTCGGCCCGGCCGAGGTGGATCGTGCCGGGGCCCGGCGCGGGTTCGGTCTGGAAGCCCAGCGCGGCGCGTGCGTCGGACCGCTCGCTGCGCAGGGAGTACGCGGTGGGCGCGGAGGAGGCCAGGAGCAGCAGCGCCACGCCGAGGCCCACGCCGACCGCCGTCATGATCGTCCGGGCCCAGCTCTCCCGGCCGCCGGTGACCGCGAAGCGCCCGCCCATGACCAGGTCGGCGGCCCAGCGGGCGCGGGAGACGCGGCGGCGGGGCCCGGGGTCGGAAGGCGCGGGCGCGGCGGGCGCCGGAACGGGTGCCTGGGCGGCGCGCTCGCCGTCCGGGCCGTTCATCGGACCCCCGCCATGTCCCGGGCCTTGCCGTCGCGTACGACGACCTCGCGGTCGGAGTAGGCGGCGACCCGGGCCTCATGGGTGACGAGGACGACGGCGGCGCGGGTGTCCCGGGCGGCCTCGGTGAGCAGCTCCATCACCCGCTCGCCGTTGAGGGAGTCGAGCGCGCCGGTCGGCTCGTCGGCGAAGAGCACCCGCGGGCCGGTGACCAGTGAGCGGGCGACGGCGACGCGCTGCCCCTGGCCGCCGGAGACCTCGCCGGGCCGCTTGTCGCGTACGTCCGCGACCTCCAGCCGCTCCAGCCACGACAGCGCGCGGGCCTCGGCCTCCTTGCGCTTGACGCCGTTCAGCCGCAGCGGCAGTGCCACGTTCTCCACGCAGTTCAGCTCCGGGACGAGCTGGCCGAACTGGAAGACGAAGCCGAACTCGCCGCGCCGCAGGCTGCTGCGCTCGGCGTCCGACATCGCGGACAGCTCGCGCCCGTTGTAGTGGACGGAGCCCGAGTCCGGCCGGACGATCCCCGCGAGGCAGTGCAGCAGCGTCGATTTGCCGGAGCCGGAGGGCCCCATGACGGCGACGACCTCGCCGGGGTGGATGGAGAAGTCCGCGCCGTCGAGTGCGGGGGTGTGGCCGTACGACTTGTGGAGGCCATGGGCTATGAGCAGAGAGCCTGCCGGGGTCATGGACGTACCGCCTTGGCGAGTTGGCCGAGGCGGGCCGCGGTGAGCTCCAGCCAGCGCAGATCGGCCTCGAGGTGGAAGAGGGCGTGGTCGCAGATGAGTTGGTCGGTGAGGTCACCGCCGCGCTTGCGCTGGGTGAGCTCGCGCATCAGCCGCAGATGTTCGGCGCGCTGGACGTCCAGCAGATCGGCGGCGTCGCGCCCGGTGAGCAGCGCGAGCACGACCTTGGTGTAGAGGACCGACTGGAGGTAGGGCTCGGGCTTTTCGGGCTGGGTGAGCCAGTGCTCCACATCGGTGATGCCCGCGTCGGTGATGGCGTAGCGCTTGCGCTCGGGGCCACCGCCGTGCTCGATGCCGTCGACCTCGACGAGGCCGTTCTTCAGCAGCCGGGACATGGTGGAGTAAACCTGCCCGTAGTGGAGCGGACGGTCGTGTCCGAATCTTTCATCGAAGGCCCGCTTGAGGTCGTACCCATGGCGCGGGCCGGACTCCAGGAGTCCGAGCAGGGTGTGGCCGATTGACATGCGCGCACTCTACACCATGCGTATACGCAGTGTGTATAGCCGCGTCGAATAGTGTGTCCCCGCAGGTCAGCGGCATTTCGTCAAGGTCGCTTGCTACTCGGGCATCTCGTCGGTGTCCTCGGAGGGAGCGCGCGGCGGGCGGCCGCGGCGCGGGATCGGCCGCACCGCACCAGGTAGCCGGCCGGCCTCCGCGAGCGCCTTGCGCAGCAGGAACTCGATCTGCGCGTTGGTGCTGCGCAACTCGTCACCCGCCCAGCGCGCGATCGCGTCATGGACGGCGGGGTCGAGCCGCAGCAGCATCTGCTTGCGCTGCCGCGGCTGCCGGGCGGGGCGCTGCTTCGGCCGGCCGGCCCCGCCCCCGGACGGCCCGACGCCGCCGACGATGCCGGCCGGGCCGAGCGGCAGGGCCGGCCCGCCGCTGACGCTCCGCGCGGGCCGCTCCCGGGCCCGGGGCTCCGGGGGGGGGGCCGGTACATCCGCTATGCCGGTGATGTCTGTAGTGGGCGTCGCGTCGGCCATGGAGGTTCCGCGTTTCCTGTCGGTGGTGCCGTCATCTAGCAAAGTGATAGCACTTTAACCCCTGCGACAACCCTTAGCGCCTGCTGAGCGTCAGTTCCCATGGAGCAGGTGCTTTTTGTCACCTTCGGAAAAAGCTTGATCGATGAGTATTTGACGGTAGTTGCGGTGTTAGCTTCATGAGCTGGGCTGGGGGCTAACGACTGAAGCGGCGGGAGAGATGGGCAGAGCGGAAGAGCGGCGCGCGCGGCAGCAGGGCGCTCGTAGGGCCGAGAAGGCCGCGAAAAAGGGGGGCATACGCCGTTTCTTCACCTGGAAGAGGGTGCTGGCGTACTTCGTCTCGCTCTGTGCGCTGGTCGTCGGCGGGTTCTTCGTGCTCTATTTGCTCGTACCCGTGCCCGGTGCCAACGCCAAGGCCAAGGCGCAGGCCAACATCTTCAAGTACAGCGACGGCACGATCATGGCCAAGGACGGTGACGTCAACCGCGAGTCCGTACCGCTGTCCAAGATCCCCAAGCAGGTGCAGCGCACCTTTGTCGCGGCCGAGAACAAGGACTTCTACACCGACTCCGGCGTCTCCCTCACCGGCACCGCCCGCGGTCTGATCAACACCGCCCTCGGCAGGGGCAAGCAGGGTGGCTCCACCATCACCCAGCAGTACGTCAAGAACTACTACCTCAGCCAGGAACAGACCGTCAGCCGCAAGCTGAAGGAGCTGGTGATCTCCCTCAAGGTCGACCAGCAGAAGTCCAAGGACTACATCCTCGAGGGCTACATCAACACCAGCTACTACGGCCGCGGTGCCTACGGCATCCAGGCCGCGGCCCGCGCGTACTACGACAAGGACGTCGAGGACCTCACCACCGAGCAGGGCGCGTATCTCGCGGCGCTGCTCCAGGCCCCCAGCCAGTACGACATGGCCACCGCGGGCCCCAACGGCAAGCGGCTGGCCAAGAACCGCTGGAACTACATCCTCAACAACATGGTGGACAAGCACTGGTTGACCAAGGATGAGCGCCAGGGCATGAGGTTCGACAACCCGGTCAAGCCCCGGCCGATCCCCGGCCTCGACGGCCAGACCGGCTACTTCATCGAGGCGGCCAAGAAGGAGCTGTTCAAGGCCGGGGTGAACGAGAACGAGTTCGGGCACGGCGGCTGGACGGTCACCCTCAACATCGACCGGAAGAAGCAGAAGGCGCTGGAGAAGGCGGTCCGCACCCAGCTGACCGACAAGCTCGACCCGAAGAAGCGCACGGTCGACAAGCACGCCCAGGTCGGCGCCGTCTCGGTGGACCCGAAGAGCGGCGGCGTCGTGGCCATGTACGGCGGCGCGGGCTACACCGAGCACTACACCAACAACGCCACCCGCGCGGACTACCAGCCCGCCTCCACCTTCAAGCCGATCATCCTCGCCTCCGCGCTGGAGAACGGCTCCACCACGCAGGACGGCACGCCGATCACGGCCAACACCCTGTACGACGGCACCAGCAAGCGGCCCGTCAAGGGCAGTGACACCGCCTTCGCCCCGCCGAACGAGGACAACAAGTCCTATGGCCCGGTCACCGTCCAGAAGGCGATGAACAGGTCCATCAACTCCGCCTTCGCGCAGATGGCGGTGGACGTGGGCCTGGCCAAGGTCAAGGACACCGCCATCGACCTCGGCATGGACGGCAAGGACGGCAACGGCTTCGATGTGCGCCCCGCGATGTCGCTGGGCGTGATGGGCGCCAGCCCGTACCAGATGGCGGGGGTCTACGCGACCCTCGACAACCACGGCAAGAAGGTCACCCCGGCGATCGTGAAGTCCGCCGAGAAGGGCGACGAGCGGGCCCAGCTGCCCGACCCGACCAACGGCCAGGCGATCAGCCGTGGCGCGGCCGACTCCGTCACCTCCGTCCTCACCGGCGTGGTCGACGACGGCACGGGTTCGGCGGTGCAGCGCAAGGGCATGGACATGGCCGGCAAGACGGGTACCTCGGACGACAACAAGTCCGCCTGGTTCACCGGCTACACCCCCGGCCTGGTGACCTCGGTCGGCATGTTCGGCGAGGCCAAGGACGGCAAGCAGGTCACCCTCAAGGGCACGGGCGGCGGCGGCCGCGTCAACGGCGGTGGCTACCCGGCCGAGATCTGGGCCGCCTACATGGGCGCCGCGCTGGGCGACAAGGCGGCCTCCGAGTTCGATCTGGACACCGACATGGGCGCGGCCATCAAGCCGCCCCCGCCGACGACCCCGAGCGACGCCCCCTCGTCCACCTCGCCCTCCCCGACGCCGAGCGAGTCGGAGAGCGAGTCGTCGTCGCCGAGCCCGACGCCCTCCGAGTCGTCCACCAGCCCGACCCCGTCCACGTCTCCTCCGTCGACGCCGCCGGACCAGTCGACCCCGTCCTTCCCGATCCCGACCACCACGCCCCCGCCCGGAGACGGCACCGACCGTCAAAAGCAGCCGAAGCAGGGGCAGTAGCGCGGCCGATCAGGCACCACGGCGGCCGGAACGAGGCGAAGAGCCCCGTTCCGGCCGCCGCCGGTTACGGCATCGCCAGCTCGAACCAGACGACCTTGCCCGTGGACAGCCGGGTCGCGCCCCAGCGCTGGGCCATCCGGTTGACCAGGTACAGCCCGCGCCCACCCTCGTCGGACGGCCGGGCCTGGCGCAGCCTCGGCAGCTGCGGGACGTCGTCCCCGACCTCGCAGCGCAGCACATCGGTCCGCAGCAGCCGTAGCGTGATCGGCCGCTCCGCGTATCGCACGGCGTTGGTGACCACCTCGCTGACCAGCAGCTCGACCGCGTCCGTCAGATCGTCCAGGTCCCAGCGGGCGAGCGCTCGGCGGGCCAGCCGGCGGGCCTGCCCGGCCGTCTCGGCCTTCGGGTCCAGGAACCAGTACGCGACATCGCTGGGCGCGATCCCCTCGAAGCGGGCCGCGAGCAGCGCCACGTCGTCATCCCGGTCGCCGGGGCCCAGCATGTCCAGGACCTCGTCGCACAGCGGCTCCAGCGGTGGCGGGTTGGGGCCGGTGAGCCGGGCGGTGGCGGACAGCCGCTCGCGCAGCTGCTCGATCCCGGTCCACACGTCGCGCATGCGCGACTCGACCAGCCCGTCGGTGTAGAGCATCAGGGTGGCCCCGGCGGGCGCGTCCAGCTCGACCGCCTCGAAGTCGACGCCGCCGACCCCGATCGGCGCCCCCGGCGGCACCCGCAGCACTTCGGCACGGCCGCCCCGGTGCAGCAGAAGGGGCGGCGGATGGCCCGCGTTGGCGACCACGATGCGGTGTGCGACCGGGTCGTAGACCGCGTACAGGCAGGTGGCCATGCGGTCCGTACCGAGCCGCTGGGCCTGCTCGTCGAGGTGGTGCAGCACCTCCTGCGGCGGCAGATCCAGACCGGCGAGGGTCTGCGCGGTGGTCCGCAGCTGGCCCATGATCGCGGCGGAGGTCATGGAGTGGCCCATGACGTCGCCGACCACGAGCGCCACCCGGTTGCCCGGCAGCGGGATCGCGTCGTACCAGTCGCCGCCGACCCGCGCGGTCTCGGCCGCGGGCAGATAGCGGCTGGCCAGCCGGACGCCGGTGGGCTGGGGCAGCGAGTCGGGCAGCATGGTGCGCTGGAGCTCGTCCGCGATGTAGACCTCGCGCCCGTAGAGCACCGCCTTGTCGACGCCGAGCGCGGTGTGGGTGGCCAGCTGGGCCGCCACCAGCAGATCGTCCGGTTCGAACGGCGGACGGTCCGGCCGGCGTACGAACACGGCCGCACCGATCACCCGGCGGCGCCCGCGCAGCGGCGCCAGCACCGTGCGCTGACCGGTCGCCACCGAGGGCCCGTCGCCGAGGAGTTCGGGGAGCGCGGCGCGCGCGGCCTGCGAGTCGCCGAACACCGGCCGCACCCCGCGCAACACCTCGGCCAGCGGACCGCCCGCCTCCACCTCACACAGCTCGGCGGCCGGGCCGCCGCCCACGGCGGGCGACAGATCCGGCTGAGAGGGCATCAGCGGCAGTCGGCCGCTCTCGGTGTCCGGATCCAGCGGGATCCGGTCGGTGCGGCGCAGCCGCAGCACCACCGGGCCCACCGGGCGCTCGTCGCCGACCGGCAACGGATCGCGCAGATAGACCAGGATCGCGTCGGCGAAGGTGGGCACGGTGGCACGGCACAGACCGAGCACGATCTCATCGAGGTCGATACCGCGCGCGATCCGCCGCGTCGCCGCCCCGACGAACCGCAGCCGGTCACCGCCCCGGTCCCGGGCGGCCGCCGCCTCGGCGGCGCCGGGCTCGACCACGGGCACCGCGGGCACCGCGCCGTCGGGGGTCGTGTATCCGACCTCACCCGCCGCGCCCACCGCCGAGGCGGCCTCGCTGGGCTGCGCCGGATGCTCACCCGCGTCGGTGCCCCGCCGCCCGGATCCCCGGCCCCGCCCGCCGCCCCCGGCGGCCGGGGGCTGATCGTCGCGGCCCGGTCCGCCGTCCCGCGATCCGGGTCGGCGCGCCGCGCCTCTGGCCGCATTGCGGTCCGCGTCCCACACAGGCTCGCCCTCCGGTGTGCCGTGCTCCGGCTGCGCCGGGTGCTCGCTCTCCGCCGTCTTCCGGCGCTCCGTACCTCCGCCACCGCGCGCTGCGGCCTTGGCGCTCCCCGCGCCTGCGCCGTTCGCCGCGTTCGCCGCGCCGCGGCCACGGAGCCCGGACCGTGGCCGGCCGGTCCCGCTGCCCGGCTCCGGGGCCGGACCGCCCCCCGCGGCGCGCCGGGCCGGCTCCTCGCCGGGGCCCGCGGCGCCGCCATGGGCGGCCTGCGCAGCCGGGCCGTCCGCGGGGAAGGCCGGGCGCGGACGGCCGCCGTCCGGCTCCTGGCCGGGGGCAGCCGCCTGCCGCGCGGCGGTCCGCGGGTCCGGGACCGCGCCGTGCGCGTCCTCGGGCGCGGGCGCGCCCGGGGCGGCAGGGGTGGCAGCCTGCCGCCTGTTGGGGGAGGTGGGGTGCTCCGTCACGCGTGGGTTTCCATCCGTCCGGGGCCGTGCGCCCTGTGGTCGAGGGCGCACCGGGTGTCAGGCACGTCGTCGGCAGTTCAGATAGAGCTGGATCTCGGGTGGTACGTCCGTGCTGGCCGGGGCGTACGCGTGCGAGTCCTCCCCGACGATCTCGAAGCCCGCATCGTCCACGACCTGTCGCAGCTCGTCCCGCAGATAACCGGATACCCGCACCGAGTTGCCGAGGAACGGGATGGGGAAGTCGTCGACGTCGGCCTCGACCATGCCGAGTCCCAGCAACCCGCCGGGTCTGAGCACGGCGTGCAGCGCCCGCAGCGCGTAGGGGATCTCCGGGCGGGGCAGCAGCAGCAGCGAGAAGTAGGCCGCGATGCCGTCGAAGGGGCCGAGTTCCCGGGATCCCCCGGGGCCGTACCGGCCGCCCACCCGCAGATCCACGATGTCCACCTGCTGGAAGGTGGCGCCGGGCACATTGTCCCGGGCGAGCTTGAGCATGCCCGGGGAGATGTCGATCCCGATGACCTCGTGTCCCGCCTCCACCAGCTGACGGGCCGTGGGCAGGCCCGTACCACAGCCGACATCGAGCACCCGGGAGCCGGGCGGAAGCGTTTCGGCCAGCCATTGACCGGCCGCGACCTGACCCTCTTTGCAGGGGAAGGCCTCGGCGTAGCGGTCGCCTATCGCGTCGAATGCCTCCGCCTGACCGCTGCGATCCAGCGCCAAGCGGTCGAAGTCCTCGTACCCCTCATAGCCGTCGCCGTAGTCGTCCTCACCGCTCACGACTCCGCCCCTCCTGTGACATCGCGTCAGCTCCTGTGCATCGTCCGTGAGTTGCGCCAGTGTCTGGTTTCCCGCAGGTGCAGTGTTCCGGACGACGATCCTACGTTTGAAACACCGGGACACAGCAAGAGGTTCAGGACCTCGAGTGTGCGGACGTATGCCCCCGGCCCGTACGGCCCCAGTCCGCCGGAAGGGCGGGGACCGGCCACGCCGGGTCCGGCCGCCAGTCCTCCCAGCCGTCCCCGAACGGCGTCCCCCAGCACTCGATGAGCCGGACGGCGGCCCGGCCCGCGGCCCGGACCCGCCGCCCCTGTCCGGCGGCCATCAGCCCGGCTCGCTGCGCCTGGTCGAACTCGTCCTCGTCCTTCCATTCCCAGGTGTGGTCCGGGTAGACCGCGATGTCCAGGAAGTGGTCCTCGGAGTCGACCCCGCCGGCCCAGCGGACCAGCGGCTCCTCCAGGTTCACGTACCAGTTCTTGAACCGCCAGCCCTGGTCCCAGAACAGCCACACCGACCAGGGCTCACCGGGCCGGGCGAGCTTCAGTACCCCGGTGCCGAACCACTGCGACAGCGCCGTCGTGCGGGGCTTCGTGTAGCGGGTGGACAGCGGCTCGAGGTGCACCGGCGTGCCGTCGGTCAGCTGCGGCTTGACGCAGGCGGTGCCCGGAGCCAGCCAGACGGCGAGCAGCTCAGCGGTGTCCCGGACCACGGTCACGGGACGGCAGATGTGGATGAGGTCGGAGGCGTTGGCGCGATAACGCCACAGGATGTGCTCCCCGGCCGCCCATCGGGGCGTGTCCGCCGTCCCCGTCGTCTCCACGATGTCCGCTGTCATGAGCAGATCTTAGGTGCGACGGGGCCGCCGTGCCGTGACCTATGCCGCAACGAATGCCGCCCGCCAGGTTACGGATTCTCTCGCGTCAAAGCCCAGGTCTTCAGGCCGGGGCTGAGATGCCTGCCCGTCTGAACTCGTTCGCCGCCGCTATGAGGCCAAGCGCAGTAAGCTTGCAATCGGCAGTTACGATACAACTACCGTATGTATCCGAAAGCGGCCCGGCGTCATGCGTTGGCCCGTGCGTTCGGGTGCGCCCATGTGGTGTGGAACGACTGCTTGCGAGCCCGCGAGTGCCCCGGTACAAGTCCAAGGAGGACACGCGGCAGTCGATCCGCCTGAACACCAATGCCTCCGGCGTCAGAGACAACGGTGCCGTGTATGTGGCCAAGGCAGTGCAGGTGGCCAAGGCCGGGGACCTCAAGGTCAGGTGGTCCCGGGCCCCTTGTGGCCGCCCCCACCTCCCTGACGGTCACTGAAGGAGGACACGCGGCAGTCGATCCGCCTGAACACCAATGCCTTCAGCGTCAGAGGCAGCGGTGCCGTGTATGTGGCCAAGGCCGGGGACCTCAAGGTCAGGTGGTCCCGGGCCCCTTGCGGCCGCCCCCACCTCCCTGACGGTCACTTGAACGCGTCGACGAACACCCTGGCCGCCGGACGGGCGGACAGGCTGAACGCCTGCGGAGCGCGGGTAAGACCGGGACCTGGCCCGGCACAGCGTGATGAAACAGGAAGCCACCCGGACGGTCGGACGACCGTGGCGGGAATCCCTCGCCTTCAGGCCGGGGGAGCACGTCAAGGATGCGTCATGCGCAGCACGTCCAGCGCCTCGTCCAGCTGTTCCCGCGTCAGCAGACCGCGCTCCACATAGCCGGACTCCAGCACCACCTCGCGGATGGTCTTCCGCTCGGCCAGCGACTTCTTGGCGACCTTGGCCGCCTCCTCGTAGCCCAGATAGCGGTTGAGCGGGGTGACGACTGACGGCGAGGACTCCGCGTACTCGCGGGCCCGCTCCACGTTGGCGGTGATCCCGTCGACGGTACGGTCCGCCAGCAGCCGGGAGACATTGGTCAGCAGCCGGATCGACTCCAGCAGATTCTTGGCGATCACCGGGAGCATCACATTGAGCTCGAAGTTGCCGGCGGCCCCGGCCGTGGCGACGGTGGTGTCATTGCCGGCGACCTGCGCCGCGACCATCAGCACGGCCTCGGGGATCACCGGATTGACCTTCCCCGGCATGATCGACGAGCCCGGCTGCAGATCGGGCAGGGCGATCTCGGCGAGCCCGGTGCGCGGGCCCGACGCCATCCAGCGCAGATCGTTGGCGATCTTGGTGAGGCCGACCGCGATCGTCCGCAGCTGCCCCGAGGTCTCGACTAGGCCGTCCCGCGCGCCCTGCGCCTCGAAGTGGTTCCGGGCCTCCGTCAGCGGCAGCCCGGTGGTACGGGCCAGCTCGGCGATGACGGCGGCGGGGAAGCCGGGCGGGGTGTTGATCCCGGTGCCCACGGCGGTACCGCCCAGCGGCAGTTCGGCCAGCCGCGGCAGCGCGGCGCGCAGCCGCTCGATCCCGTACCGCACCTGCGCCGCGTAGCCGCCGAACTCCTGACCCAGCGTCACCGGCGTCGCGTCCATCAGATGCGTGCGCCCCGCCTTGACCACGTCCGCGAACGCGTCGGCCTTGCGCTCCAGCGCCTCGGCGAGATGGCCGAGCGCCGGGATCAGATCGGCGGTGACGGCGGCGGTCGCCGCGATGTGGATGGAGGACGGGAAGACATCGTTGGACGACTGGCTGGCGTTGACGTGGTCATTGGGGTGCACCTCGCGGCCCAGACGCTCGCTCGCGAGGGTGGCCAGCACCTCATTGGTGTTCATGTTGGAGGAGGTGCCGGAGCCGGTCTGGAAGACGTCCACCGGGAAGTGGTCGTCCCAGCGGCCCGCGGCGACCTCGGCCGCCGCCTCCGCGATCGCCCCGGCGATGTCCTTGTCGACCACCCCCAGCTCGGCGTTGACCATGGCGGCCGCGGCCTTGATCCGGGCCAGCGCCTCGATGTGCGCCCGCTCCAGCCGCTCGCCGCTGACGGGGAAGTTCTCCACCGCCCGCTGGGTCTGGGCCCGCCACTTGGCGTACGCGGGGACCCGCACCTCGCCCATGGAGTCGTGCTCGGTGCGGTAGCTCTCGTCGGTCATCGTGGGACACCTCCGTCCAGCACAGCGCTGTCACGTCCCGCCGTGTTCCCCCGTCCGCCGG